>NZ_JBAGKE010000001.1:0-877903 GCF_037034165.1 Geodermatophilus sp. FMUSA9-8
CATTCGAGACGGGGGTCGGAGCCATTGGCTCCGGCCCCCGTTTTCGTGCGTTGTCCGCAGATCCCATCCCACGGAGCGCTCACGGGAGTGCTCCCCGCCGTACGAGGTACTCAGGACTCCATGACATCTCCCCGACGAGGCTCCGCCGGCCGTGGCCGGCCCGACGGCCAGGACGGTCGCGGGCAGGGCCGATCCGGCCGCGACGACCGCCAGGGTCCGCGATCGGGTGGGCGCCCCTCGGCTGCGGGACGCGGATCGGGCGGCGACGGCTCCCGACGTGACGAAACCAGCGGTGGCCGCGAGGGCGGGTCCGCCCGCGGCGCTCAGGGTGCCCGCGGGGACCGTCCCCAGGGTGACCGCGCCGGTCGCCCGGTCGCCGGGAGCCGCGGCGCCGGGGACTGGCGCGACCGCCGTCCGGGGACCGACCGCGCCGGCGGCAACTGGCGGGACCGGCGCCCCGACAGCGACCGCAGCGGGGACGACCGTCAGGACCGCCGTCCGGCCCGGTCCTCCGGGGACTGGCGCGACCGTCGGCCCGGCGGCGACCGCCCGGCGGGCGACCGGCAGGACCGCCGCCCCACCGGCGGGGGAGGGGGAGGCTGGCGCGACCGGCGTCCGGAGGGCGAGCGGTCGTCGGGTTCGTGGCAGGACCGTCGCAGCGACGTGGGCCCGGGCCGGGACCGGTCCGCCGGTGGCTGGAGGGACCGTCGCCCGGGCGGCGACCGCGTCGAGGGCGGACGTCCGGCCCGCCGCGACGACGCCGCGCGCGGCGCCCGGCCGTACGAGGACCGTCCGCGGCGCCAGGACGGCGACGCGCGCCCCGAGTGGCGGGACCGGCGTCCGCAGGGGGAGCGTCCCGCACGCGCCGGTGGCTACGAGGGCGGCAGGGGCCGTCCGGAGCCGCGCGGTGCCGGCGGGCGGCCCGACCGCGCCGGGGGCCGTGACTGGCGCGACCGCCGGCCCACCGACGACCGCCGTCCCCGCCCGGACCGCGACCGCACCCCGCCGGCCACGCCCGGTCCCGACCTGCCCGACTGGGCCGACCCGCGCGAGCTCGACCCGTCCGTGCGTACCGCCCTACGGGGGCTCGACTCGCGCAACGCGGAGAAGGTCGCCAAGCACCTGGTCGTCGCCGGGACGCTCGTCGACGAGGACCCCGAGCTCGCGCTGGCGCACGCCTGTGCCGCCCGTGACCGCGCGTCGCGTCTCGCCGTCGTCCGGGAGGCCGTGGGCGTCGCCGCGTACCACGCCGGGGACTACGCCGAGGCGTCCCGCGAGCTGCGGGCCTACCGGCGGATGAGCGGCGAGGAGGGCTACCGCGCCGTCCTCGCCGACTGCGAGCGGGCCCTGGGCCGGCCCGAGGTCGCGCTGCGGCTGGTGCGCGAGGCACTCGCCGACCGTCCGGACCGCCAGGAGACCGTCGAGCTGCAGCTCGTCGAGGCCGGGGCGCGCCAGGACCTCGGCGAGGTCGCCGCGGCGCGGCTGGTGCTCGAGGGCGCCCTGGGCGGCCGCCCGGCCCCGGGCCGGGTGGACCTGCGCGACGAGGGCACCCTGCGCCTCGCCTCCGCCTACGCCGACCTGCTCGCGGCGTCCGGGGACCCGTCCGCGGACGCGTGGCGCGAGGTCGTCACCGCCGCCGAGCCGGAGGCCGAGGACATCGCCTTCGGCGAGGAGGAGGTCCCGCTCGCCGAGCTGGCGGTGGACGACGAGCCGGAGCCGGCCCCGACCGCTCAGGCAGCGGTGTCGGACGGCGACGAGGACGCGGACGCGGACGACGAGGACGACTCGGACGGCGACGCGGCTCTCGGCGACGACGCAGACGACGCGGAAGACGCGGGCGACGAGCTCGACTTCGAGTCCGATGTCGAGCGCGAGGTGGCCGAGCTGCTCGGTGAGGTCGACCCGCCGGCGGGGGACCAGCCCGGGCACTGACCGCCGACAGTCACCGCGGCGCCGTCCACACCGGCGTCTCCCGTCCACAGCCACCCTGTCGGCCCACCGCCGGGGAGGAGGCGGCCGCACGCTGCCGTCATGAGCGTGGCTGTGATCGACCGCAACGACGTCGTGCTCCGCGGGCGCCTCTCGGCTCCCGCGGAGCTCCGCACCCTGCCGAGCGGCGACCCGCTGGTGACCTTCCGGCTCGTCGTCCGCCGGCCCGAGCCGCGGGCGCGCGGGTCCTCGGTCGACGTCCTCACCTGCATCACCTACGACCGGGCGCTGCAGCGCCGCGTCGCCGCCTGGGAGGCCGGTGACGTCGTGGAGGTGGAGGGGGCGCTGCAGCGGCGCTTCTGGCGCACGGGCGCCGGCACCGCCTCCGTGTGCGAGGTCAACTGCCGCCGGGGGCGGAAGGTGCCGCGGTCGTCGGCCGGCAGCGGCGCCCGGACGGCGTGATCGCCCGCGGGTCAGCCGCCGTGCGGGCGGAGCACCAGGCCGGTGCGCGGCTTGGGCACGAACAGCGTCGACTTGCGCGGCATGCGGGCGCCCGCGCGGGCCACGGCCGCCACGTCGGCGGGGGAGGGCGGGCGCAGCAGCACGGCCACCCCCGACCGCGCCCCGGCCAGGCGGAGCGCCTCCGGGACGCTGTGGGCCACGAGCAGCGACCCCGGCTCGTCGCTGCGGCCCCACATGGCGCCGACCAGGCCCGTGGTGGCCAGCACGACGTCGAGCCCGCGCCAGGCCGGCGGGGCCTCCGCCGGCACCGTGGCGCGCACCTCTGCGCTGGGGCCGGTCAGGTGCAGGAGGCGCTCCCCGTCGGTGACGAGGAACCCGTCGAGGTCGGGCAGCAGCGACGCCACGTGGGCGGACACGGCGCCGGGTCCGCCGGGGACGGGCACCTCGGCGACCGTGAACCCGCGCGCGGCGGCGTCGGCGGCCTCCCGCAGCTCCAGGTCGGGCACGACCCGGTGGATGGACTCGACGCGCAGCCCGCCGGTGCCCATGGGGGTGAGCAGGGCCAGGACGCGGCAGTCGCCGTCGGGATGGGTGCGGTGCAGGGCCTGCGCGGCGGCGAAGCGGTGGTGCCCGTCGGCGATCACCGCGCCGGTGCGGCCCAGTGCGCCGGTCAGCTCCCGCAGCACGTCCGGATCGGCGACGCGCCAGAGCAGGTGCGCGACACCGTCGTCGTCGACGACCTGCAGGTCCGGGGCGGCGCCCGCCACGGCGGCCGTGAGGGCCGCGACCTGCGGCTCGGGGTCGTGCGCCAGCACGATGGGCTCGAGGTCGGTGGCGGTCGCCGCGAGCAGCGCGCGGCGACCCTCGACGGCGGCGGGGAAGGTGTCCTCGTGCGGCAGCACCGCCCGGCCGCCCGCGGCGGACACCGCGACGGCGCCGAGCCAGCCGACCGTCGGCGTCCCCGCCGCCGGCCGCATCTCGTAGCGCCACAGGGCCGGCTCGCCGTCCCGGACCAGGACGCCATCGCGCTCCCAGTCGCGCAGGGTGGCGGCGGCGCGGGCGGCGACGTCCCCGGCCGCGACCGGGCCACCGGCGCCGGCGGTCCCCGGACCGGACGTGCCCCCGGGCAGGATCAGGCGCACGATGTTGTGCGGGTCGGCGGCCGCCAGCCGCTCGGCGCCGTCGGGCGTCACCAGGTCGTAGGCTGGCGAGCTCACCCGGGCCAGGTGCCCGGGGTCCTGCTCCCGGTAGGTGAGAGCCCGGAAGGGCCGGACGTCGAGCCCCGTCGCGACGGGGAGCGGGGGACCCGCCGGCGACGACTGCACCACCGGATCGTAGGAGCCGCCGTCCCCGGCCCGCCGACGCGACCGGTCACCGGGGGCGGGCGAGGGCGACCGCGGGAGATCGGGAGGGCATCGGTGTCGACAGCAGGACCGCCGGAGGACGCCGGGGCGGAGACCACGCCCGAGGGGGCGGCCGGCCGCACCGGGCCCGAGGGCGGGGTCTACGAGTGGTACCGCCGGGGGCTGGACCTGCTGGGCAGCGGGGACCCGGCCGCCGCGGCCACGCTGCTCAGCCGCGCCGCCGAGGCCGAGCCCGGCTCGCGGAGCGTGCTCGAGGCCCTCGCCCGCGCGCAGTACGACGCCGGCCGCTACCGGGAGGCCGTCGACAGCTTCGGGGAGCTGGCCGCCGTGAACCCCACCGACGACTACGCCCAGTTCGGCCTCGGCCTGGCCGCGAGCCGGGCCGGCGACCTGGAGACGGCGGCCGAGCACCTGGCCCTGGCGGTCGCCATGCGGCCGGACCTGCCGCACTACGCCCGTGCACTGCGCGGCGTGCGCGCCCGCCGCGGTTCCGGGCCGGGGGCGGCGTGAGCACCGGACGCCCGCCGGCGCTGGCCGCCGGCAGCACCCGCCCGCCGGCCGAGCTCTTCGACGTGGCGCTCCTCGACCTCGACGGGGTCGTCTACGTCGGCCCCGATGCGGTGCCCGGGGTCCCGGAGGGGCTGGCGGCCGCCCGCGCGGCCGGCATGCGCCTCGGGTTCGTCACCAACAACGCGGCCCGCCCGCCCGAGGAGGTGGCCGCGCACCTCAGCGAGCTCGGCGTGCCGGCCGTCCCCGACGAGGTGATCACCAGCTCGCAGGCCGCGGCCACGGTGGTCGCCGAGACGTTCGGCGCCGGCGCGCGCGTGCTCCCGGTCGGTGGCCCCGGGGTGGCGGCGGCCCTGCGCGCGGCCGGGCTGACGGTGGTCGAGCGGGCCGAGGACGAGCCGGTGGCCGTCGTGCAGGGCTACGGCCGCGAGGTCGGGTGGCTGCAGGTCGCCGAGGCGGTCGTGGCCGTCCGGCGCGGTGCCCGGCACGTGGCCACCAACGCCGACGCGACCATCCCCTCACCGCGCGGGCCGCTGCCGGGCAACGGGGCGATGGTCGGGGTGGTGCGGGACGTCACGGGCGTCGAGCCGCTGGTCACCGGCAAGCCCGACCCGGCGATGCACGCCGAGTGCGTGCGCCGCACCGGGGCACAGCGGCCCCTCGTGGTCGGCGACCGCCTGGACACCGACATCGAGGGCAGCCACCGCGCGGGCGCCGCGAGCCTGCTGGTGCTCAGCGGCGTCACCGGGCCGGCGACGCTGCTGGCCGCCCGCCCGGACCACCGGCCCGACCTGCTCGCACCCGACGCCCGGGGCGTGCTGGTCGCGCATCCGCCGGTCACGGCCGCGGACGGCGGCTGGCGCTGTGGCGGCTGGGTGGCGGCCGCCGACGGCGACGGCACGCTGGTCCTGCGCACAGCGGACAGCGCCGAGCCGGACAGCGCCGAGCCGGACAGCGCCGAGCCGGACGGGGACGACCGGGACGGCGACGGGCTCGACGGGCTGCGGGCGCTGTGCGTGGCGGCCTGGTCGCGGGAGAGCGGAGCCGACGGCGTCCGGGTGCGGGCGGGGGACGAGCGCGCCCGGGCAGCGCTGGCCGGCTGGGACCTGGAGCCGCGGTGAGGAGGGTCGGGAGGGCGTCCTGCGGGGCGGCCCCGGGAGCACCGGCCGGCTCCCGCGGGTGGGCGGCGGTGTCGTCCCCGGCCGGTAGTCTCGCGGCCCGGGGACACCGCGTCCCCTCCGCCGAGGCCCCCGCTCTCCGGGACGCCCGCCCGGCCTCCTCCCTCTCTCCCGGAAGGTCTCCGCGATGACCGAGCCGAGCCGACCGCGACCGGTCCCGGGCCCGCCGCGGCCCGGTCCGGCCGCGGACCCGGCCCGCGCGTCCGCGTCGGTGCTCGAGGGCCTGCTCGGGGGCCTGCTCGGGGGCCTGGACGAGCGGCCGGTCGCCGAGCACGTGGCCGTCTTCGAGGCCGAGCACGACCGTCTGGCCCGCGAGCTCGCCACGATCGACCAGCTCTGATGCCGCGCCGCAGCCGACTCGACGCCGAGCTCGTGCGGCGGGGCCTGGCCCGCTCCCGCGAGCACGCCGTCGCGCTGATCAGCGAGGGGCGGGTCGCCGTGGCCGGGCAGGCCGCCACCAAGCCGGCCACCGGCGTCGACCCCGCCACCCCGGTGGTCGTGCGCACCGACCCCGACGAGCAGCGCTGGGTGTCCCGGGGCGCGCACAAGCTGCTCGGCGCCCTCGAGGCGTTCCCGGTGCAGGTCGCCGGCCGCCGCGCGCTGGACGCCGGCGCGTCCACCGGCGGTTTCACCGAGGTGCTGCTGTCCCGCGGCGCGCGCGAGGTGGTCGCCGTCGACGTCGGCTACGGCGAGCTCGCCTGGTCGCTGCGCACCGACGAGCGGGTGCGGGTGCACGAGCGCACCAACGTCCGCACGCTCACGCCGGAGGACGTCGGCGGGCCGGCCGAGCTGGTCGTCGCCGACCTGTCGTTCATCTCGCTGCGCCTGGTGCTGCCGGCGCTCACCGCCTGCGCGACGGCGGAGGCCGACCTGCTGCCCATGGTCAAGCCCCAGTTCGAGGTCGGGCGCGAGCGGCTCGGCGCCGGCGGGGTCGTGCGGGACCCGGCGCACCGCGCCGACGCCGTGCTCACCGTCGCCCGCGCGGCCGCGGAGCTGGGCTGGGGCACCGCCGGGGTGGTGGCCAGCCCGCTGCCAGGGCCGTCGGGCAACGTCGAGTTCTTCCTGTGGCTGCGCCGCGACGCGCCGCCGCCGGAGGAGGCCGACGTCGTCCGCGCCGTCGAGGAGGGGCCGCGGTGACCGGGCCGGGCGCGGGCGGCGATCCCGGGGGACGCTGGGACGGGACGCGGCCGCAGCAGCCGCCGGAGGACAGCGACGAGCAGGGAGGACCGATGAGCGAGGCCGGGCAGGGCGGATGGCGTCCCGGGGGTACGCGGCACGTGCTGCTCGCCGTGCACACCGGGCGGGAGGACATCGTCGAGCTGGCCCGCAGCTCCGCCGCGCGGCTGGCGCGCGCCGGCATCACGGTGCGCGTCCTCGAGGACGAGGCGAAGGACCTGGGCATCGAGGGTGCCGAGGTGGTGGCCCCCGACGCCGAGGCCGCCCGCGGTGCGGAGATCGTCATGGTCTTCGGCGGCGACGGCACCTTCCTGCGCGCCGCCGAGCTCGCCCGCTACAGCCACGCCGCGCTCATGGGCGTCAACCTCGGCCGGGTCGGCTTCCTCGCCGAGACCGAGCCCGAGGCCGTCGAGGAGACCCTCACGGCCATCGAGCGCTGCGAGTACTCGGTGGAGAAGCGGCTGGCGGTGGAGGTCGACGTCATCGACGCCACCGGCGCGGTCGTGGGCGGCACCTGGGGGCTCAACGAGGTGTCGGTGGAGAAGGCGCAGCGCTCGCGCGTCCTCGACGTCATCATCTCCGTCGACGGCCGGCCGCTGACCAGCTTCGGCTGCGACGGCGTCCTGTTCGCCACGCCCACCGGCTCGACCGCCTACGCCTTCTCCGCCGGCGGTCCGGTCGTGTGGCCCGACGTCGAGGCGATGCTGGTCGTGCCCACGAACGCGCACGCCCTGTTCGCCCGGCCGCTGGTGACCTCGCCGGACGCCGTCCTGTCGGTCTCGATCCCGCCCGACGGCAACCGTGCCCGCGTGTCCGCCGACGGCCGCCGCGCCTTCGACGTGCCCGAGGGCGGCCGCGTCGACGTGCGGCGCGCCGCCCGGCCCGTGCGCATCGCCCGCGTGCACCCCGCCACCTTCGGCGACCGGCTGGTGGCCAAGTTCGGACTGCCCGTGCGCGGCTTCCGCGAGGTGCGCCGGCACGACCCGGGTCACGAGCTCACGCCGTCCCGCAACGTGCTGGCCCGCGACGTGGTGTCGCTGCCGCCGGCTCCCGGCCGCGGCCCGGCACGGGAGGAGGTGCGCGGTGGCTCCGCGGACCCCGACGCGTGAGCGCGGCCCCCGCGCCAGGCGCACCTCGGCGCCCGCGGACAACGCCCCCGACGGCGCGGCCCCGGCCGGCACCGCGCCGGCCGCGGACACCCGCCCCGCCCAGGGCGCGACGCCGGCCGGGCGGGACGCGCCCGCCGGCGACGGCCGGACCTCGGCGCCCCGCGCGCCGCACGGCCGGGGCCGCCTGACCGAGCTGCGCATCCGCGGCCTGGGCGCCATCGACGACGTCACCCTCGAGCTCGGCCGCGGCCTGACCGTGGTCACCGGCGAGACGGGCGCGGGCAAGACGATGGTGGTCACCGGGCTGACCCTGCTGTTCGGCGGCCGCGCCGACCCCGGCCGCGTGCGCGCCACCGGGCGGGCCGGCGTCGAGGGCCGCCTGGAGCTGCCGGAGGGCTCCCCGGTGTGGGAGCGCGCCGCCGAGGCCGGGGCCGAGCCCGACGACGACGGGTCGCTCATCCTCGCCCGCACCGTCAGTGCCGAGGGCCGGTCCCGGGCGCACCTGGGCGGGCGCAGCGTGCCGGTCGGCGTCGTGGCCGAGCTCGCCGAGGGCCTGCTCGCCGTGCACGGGCAGAGCGACCAGCTGCGGCTGTCGCGCCCCGCCGAGCAGCGGCACGCCCTCGACCGCTACGCCGGGCCCGCGCACCTGCAGCTGCTGGAGACCTACCGCGCCGCCTACGCCGGCTGGCGCGAGCTGTCGGCCGACCTCGACCGCCGCCGCGGCCAGGCCCGCGAGCTCGCCCAGGCCGCCGAGGTGCTGCGCCACGGCCTGGAGGAGATCGAGGGCCTGGCGCCCGAGCCCGGCGAGGACGAGGCCCTCGACGCGCAGGCCAAGCGGCTCGGCGACGCCGACGCGCTGCGGGCCGCCGTCGACGAGGCGCGCACGGCGCTGGTCGGCGACGTCACCGGCGACCTCGGCGGCGAGGGCCTGCCGCAGGACGCCACCGCCGCCCTGGCCGCCGCCGAGCGGGCGCTGTCCTCCACCGACGACCCCGCGCTGGTGCTCCTGGCCCGCGACCTCGCCGACGCCGTCGCGGTCGTGTCCGACGTCAGCGTCCAGCTCGCGGGCTACGTCGCCGACCTCGACGCCGACCCGGCGCGGCTGGCCGAGGTCCTCGACCGGCGGGCCGCGCTCACCGCTCTGGTGCGCAAGTACGCCGACCCGGGCGAGGGGCTCGCCGGGGTGCTCGCCTGGGCCGACGACGCCCGGGCCAAGCTGTCCACGCTCGACGTCTCCGACGAGGCGCTCGAGGCGCTGGAGGCCGCCCGCGACACCGCCCGCGCCGAGGTCGACGACCTCGCCGGCCGGATCTCCGCCGGCCGCCGCGCCGCCGCCGACGGGTTCGCCGCCGAGGTGGGCCGCGAGCTGGCGGGCCTCGCGATGAAGAGCGCCCGGGTGTCCTTCTCGATCGACAGTCACCCCGGCGAGCCCGGCGCCGACGGCATCGACGAGGTCGCGCTGCTCATGGCCGCCCACCCCGGCGCTCCGCCGCGGCCGGTGCACCGCGGGGCGTCCGGCGGTGAGCTCTCGCGGGTGATGCTGGCCATCGAGGTGGTCTTCGCCGGCGCCGACCCGGTGCCGGTGATGGTGTTCGACGAGGTCGATGCGGGCGTCGGCGGGCAGGCGGCCGGCGAGATCGGGCGGCGGCTGGCGCGGCTGGCGCGCGACCACCAGGTCGTCGTCGTCACCCACCTCGCGCAGGTGGCCGCCTTCGCCGACACCCACCTGGTCGTCGACAAGTCCCCGGACACCGCCGCCGGCGTCACCGCCACCGACATCCGCGCCGTCGACGGCGAGGACCGGGTGCGCGAGCTGGCCCGGATGCTGTCCGGCCTCGCCGACAGCGACACCGGCCAGGCGCACGCCCGGGAGTTGCTCGCCGTCGCCGCCACCGCCCGAGCGGAGTAGTTGCCGCGCCGCTCGGTCGTGGGCGATCGGGTGACGGAACGCAGGAGTGTCGATCGCGGTCGCCGGGTAGGCCTGAGGTGTGCGCACCGATGCCCCGTCCCGAACCGCCTCCCGACGTCCCGCCGGCGGCGCCCGATGAGCTGCTTCAGCTCGGCCGACGAGTCGGCGCACTACGGCTTCTCGGTCTGCATGCTGCTGCAGCAGTACCGGGAGCAGCTGGGCTGGGAGTCCGCGCCGGTGGTGGAGCTCGGCACCGGTGACGCCTCGGCGATCGCCGACGTCGTCGCGGGCCTGCCCGGCCTGCGCATCCGCAGCTACGACATCAGCGAGGACTCGGTGCGCAAGGCGCGGGCCAACGTGGCCGAGCGCGGCGTCGCCGACCGCTACACCGTCGAGCTGGGCGACTTCTTCGACCAGGCCGACGCGGCCGGCGGGGAGCCGGTGACCACGGCGATCTCCAACCCGCCGTACATCCCGGCGCCCGACCGCGACATCCTCATGCCCGAGCTGTGGGGCGGGGAGCGCGGCAACGACCTGACGCTGCAGCTGCTCAAGGCCGGCTACGACCACGTGGTCACCGCGGTCGCGAGCTACGCCGACCCGGTCACCACCGTGGGCACCGCCGCGGACCTCGGCTACCGGGTGGTCAACTTCCTCGCGATGGGCCTGGACTACGGCCCCTACAGCAGCGAGCCGAAGGTGCGCGAGCAGATCCGCCGGATCGTCGCCGAGGGCCGCGGCTGGGCCGGCGACGACGAGTACATGGTCGCCGTCGCCCTGTTCACCCGGGACCCCGACCTCCCCGGTGACCGCGGCGAGCAGCTGCTGCACGCCCTGCAGCTGCCGGCCTGACGGCTCCGGGGCCCGACGGCTCCGGGGCCCGACGGCTCCGGGACCTGACGGCTCGGGACCTGACGGCTCAGCCCAGGGGCACGCAGAGCGCCGCCGGGTCGTCGGCGCAGGCCCCGGCGGCCACGGTCACCCGGTCCCACGGCCCGGTGGCGTTCGAGCCCGCCTCGTTGCGCAGGCCGGAGATCCGCAGCACCAGGTCGCTGGTCGGCGCCGCGTCGCGCGCGACGACGTGGACGCTCGCCGAGGCGTCGCCCCCGGCCCCGGCGGACAGGCCGAAGCCGTCGCGGCTGGGCGACGTCGTCCCGTCCTGGCACCAGCGGGTGCCCGGCGCCGAGGAGGCGACGAACACCGCCGTGCCCGCCCGTGCGGCACCGCCGTCGGCCGCGGTGAGCTCGACGGTCGCCGCCAGCCCGGCCATGGCGGGGGAGTCGCTCGCGAACCCGACCTCGACGACGAGGGAGCGCACCGAGCCGTCGTCGGGCAGCGCGCAGTCGGCGGCGAAGGACCCCGGCAGCGGCGGGAGGCCGACCGACACCGGCGAGCGGGTCGCCCGCACCGACGCGGTGAACAGCAGGTCGCCGGAGCGGTCGGACAGCCGCGCCGCGCCCACCTCGACCGGCCCGGGCGGCGGGGCGTGGACCGACGGCGTCGGCGCCGGCACGGCCACCGGGGGCTCCTCGTCCGGGGTGGCGACGGCGGTCAGCAGCGCGCAGCCGGAGGTGGCCAGCACCGCGCAGGGCACGAGCAGGGCAGACCGGCGCAGGCGCACGCCGCGCACCCTGGCAGACGCGGCCCCGTTCCGGAACTCCCCGTCAGCGGCGTTTCGCGTACCCGGCCAGGCCGAACTGCAGCAGGGACAGCCCGCGGCGGCCGGCGGCCCGCAGCTCCGCGCCGAGCTCCGGCCCGGTCACCCCGGCCAGCACCCGGTCGCGCGCCAGCTCCAGGAGCCGCCCGTACAGCGCGGTGACCGCCGCCGCGGTGAGCTCCGGCTCGACCGAGCCGTCGTCGGACCCCGTCTCCTCCCGGAGCTGCGCGGCCAGCGCCGCGGTGATCTCCCCGAGGATCTCCCGCTCGCGCGCCTGCAGGGTCCGCGAGCCGCGCACGATGCGCGCCATCGCGGCCACCCCGGCGGCGGCCTCGGGATCGCCCAGCGAGGTCATCGCCGTGACGACGAACGTGCCGGCCGCGGCGGCCGCCGACTCGCCCGCCGGACGGCCGGCCACGGCGGCCAGCAGCGCCCGGCGCATCGGCGGGTCGGTGGCCAGCACCAGCCCCTCCTTGACCGGGAAGTGGTTGAACACCGTCTTCTCGACGACGCCGGCCCGCTGAGCGATCTCGACGACGCTGACCGCGTCGAAGCCGCGCTCGGCGAACAGCGCCGCGGCGGCCTCGACGATCCGGTCGTGGGTCTCCAGCCGGCGCCGCTCCCGGACGCCGGGGCCGCGCCGCTCCCGCCGCTCACGACGCCGGGCCGCGCGGCCGCCGTCCGCGGGCTCCGGGGCGGGCCGGCCGCCCGGCGGCGCGGCCAGCGGGGAGGGCGCGGGGGCGTCGACGGCGGGCGGCGGGGCCGGCGCGGGCGCCTCGACGGCGGGCGGGGTCCGGTCCACCGGGGGAGCGGCCGGGCCCCGCGGGGACGCGGCCGGGGACGTGGCCGGGGACGTGGCCGGGGACGTGGCCGGGGCCGGCGCCGGGCGGGCACCCGGCACCGCGCGGACGAGCGCCGAGCCGCTGCCCACGCCCCCGCCTGCGGTCCCCTCCGTGCCCCCGCCCGAGCTCCCGCCCACGCCCCCGCCCGAGCTCCCGCCCGCGCCCCCGTCCGCGGCCCCGGGTCGGGTCGCCGGGACGCTGACGGCTGGAGCCCCACGAGTCACAGCGACGAACGCTAGACAGCGATCGGGGCGGTGTCGGCGGTGCGGGTGGGGCGTACGCGCCGGGCGTGTCGCGCTGTCCGTGGTGTCGGACACCCTCCGTGAGCAGGTCGTCGCCGATGCGCGTCGGAGGTCGGCCCCTCCAGGCGTGCGTGGGAGCATCGGTCAATGCGCATCGGCACCCTGCGACGGAGCCGGGCCCAGGAGACGGAACCCGGGGTGAGCGGCACCGTCCGGCTGGACCGTCGCACGAAGAACCTCACCAAGCGCCTGCGGCCCGGCGACATCGCCGTCATCGACCACGTCGACATCGACCGCGTGAGCGCCGACTCCCTCGTCGCCGCCCGGGTCGGTGCCGTGGTCAACGCCGCGCCGAGCATCTCCGGCCGCTATCCGAACCTCGGCCCGGAGATCCTCACCGCCGCGGGGATCCCGCTCGTCGACGGCGTCGGCAAGGAGGTCTTCGCCGCGCTCAAGGAGGGCGCGCAGGTCCGCGTCGAGGGCAACGTCCTCTACGGCCCCGACGGCCAGCAGGCGGCCACCGGCACCGAGCAGACCCCGGACACCGTCGCCGCCGCCATGGCCGAGGCGAAGGCCGGGCTGTCCACGCAGTTGGAGGCGTTCGCCACCAACACGATGGAGTACATGAAGCGCGAGCGCGCGCTGCTGCTCGACGGCGTCGGCGTCCCCGACGTCAGGACGGCGATCGAGGGCCGGCACGTCCTCGTCGTCGTCCGCGGGTACGACTACAAGGAGGACCTGCAGGCGCTGCGGTCCTACATCCGCGACTACCGGCCGGTGCTGGTCGGCGTCGACGGCGGCGCGGACGCGCTGGTCGAGGCCGGCTACCAGCCGGACATGATCATCGGCGACATGGACTCGGTCAGCGACCACGTCCTGCGCAGCGGCGCCGAGGTGGTCGTGCACGCCTACGCCGACGGCCGCGCCCCCGGCCTGCAGCGCGTGCAGGACCTCGGCGTCGACGCGATCACGTTCCCGGCCGCGGCCACCAGCGAGGACATCGCGATGCTGCTGGCCGACGAGAAGGGCGCCAAGCTGATCGTCGCCGTCGGCACGCACGCCACCCTCGTGGAGTTCCTCGACAAGGGCCGCGGCGGCATGGCCTCGACGTTCCTCACCCGGCTGCGCCTGGGCGGCAAGCTCGTCGACGCCAAGGGCGTGAGCCGCCTGTACCGCAGCCGCATCTCGACCGCCGCGCTCGTCGTGCTCGTGCTCGCCGCGCTGGTCGCCATCGTCGCCGCCGTGGCCGTCACCACCGCCGGGCGCATCTACCTCGACCTGCTGGTCGACCAGTGGGACAGCTTCGTGTTCTGGTTGGAGAACCTCTTCTCGTGATCGACTTCCGCTACCACCTGGTCTCCCTGATCGCGGTGTTCCTCGCGATCGCCCTGGGGCTGGTGATCGGCGCGACCCAGCTGTCGGGCCCGCTGCTGGACAACCTCCAGGGCCAGGTCACCTCGCTGCAGGAGGACAAGCGCGAGCTCGAGGACACCACCCAGGGCCTGCAGGCCCAGGTCGACGGCAGCCAGGCGTTCGAGTCCGCCGTCGCCCCCGCCCTCGTGCAGGGCGCCCTGGCCGGCCGCAGCGTCCTGTTCGTCGTGGCCTCCGAGGACGTCACCACCGACACCGTCGAGGAGGTCACCGCGCTGGTGACCGAGGCCGGCGGCACGGTGGCCGGCCAGCTCACCCTGGCGCCGGAGTACAGCGACCCCGCCAGCGAGCCGGCGCTGCAGAGCTACGTGACCACGCCCGCCGGCCGCCCCGCCGGCGTCGAGCTGCCCGAGACCGACGACACCGGCCGCCTGGTCGGCGCGCTGCTCGCCGAGGTGCTCATGGTCCCGGCCGGCGGGCCCGCGCCCGACGCCGCGGGGGTGTCCACGGTGGTCGCCGGGCTGCAGGCGCTCGACGTCCTCACCCAGGACTCCGCCTCGCTCACCCCGGCCGACTTCGCCGTGGTGCTCACCTCCGGCACGGTCTCCGGCGACGACGCCGCCGACCGCAACGGCGTGCTGCTCGACCTGGTCACCGCCCTCGACGCCGCGGGCTCGGGCGCCGTGGTGGCCGGCGACGCCGCGTCGGCGGGCGAGGACGGTCTGGTCGGCGTGGTGCGCGCCGACCCCGAGACCGCCGCGGCCGTCTCCACCGTGGACAACGTGACCAGCCCCTCGGGCCAGGTCAGCACCGTGCTGGCGCTGGGCAGCGAGAGCGAGGGCACCTCCGGCGCCTACGGCACCGGGGAGGACGCCCAGCCGGTGCCGCCGGTGCCGGACACGACCCCGTGACCGCCCGCCCGGTCCTGGCGGCGCTGGCCGGGGCGGCCGCCGCCCGGGCCGGCCTGGCCGCGGGCCGCGCGCTGGACGCCCGCCCTGCCGGCGCGCCCTGGCGGCGCACCAACTACGCCGGCCGCCCGGTGACCCTGCTCGGCGGGCCGGCACTGGCCGCCGCCGCGACCGCCGGTGCCGCCCTCGGCGCGCCGGCCGGCACCCGCGTCGCCGCCGTCGTGGCGGGCGCTGTGTCGGGTCTGGTCGGCGGCTACGACGACCTCGCCGGTGCCCGGCCCGAGCAGGCCCGGGACAAGGGCCTGGCCGGGCACCTGCGGGCGCTGCGCGCCGGGCGGGTGTCGGCCGGGGCGGTCAAGGTCGCCGGCATCGGCGCGGCGGCCGCCGTGACCGCGCTGCTGACCCGCCGCGAGCGGGGGCTCGCCGACGCCGTCCTCACCACCGGCCTGGTGGCCGGGACCGCCAACCTCGTCAACCTGCTCGACCTTCGCCCCGGCCGCGCGGCCAAGGCCGGGGCGATCGCCGCCGCGGCCGGCCTCGGCGGTCCCGCGGGCGGGCTGGTGGCCGGCCCGCTCGGGGCCGCGCTCGCCGTGCTGCCCGACGACCTCGGCGAGAGGGTGATGCTCGGCGACGCCGGTGCCAACGCGCTCGGCGCGCTGCTGGGCCTGCGGCTGTCGCAGGTGCCCTCGCGGCCCGCGCGGGCGGGCGCGCTCGCCGTCGTCACCGCCCTCACGCTCGCGAGCGAGCGGGTCAGCTTCACCCGGGTCATCGAGGCCACCCCCGGGCTGCGCGAGCTGGACCGGCTCGGCCGCCGCCCGGCGTGAGCACCGCGGGGCCGGCGTGAGCACCGCGGGGCCGGCGACGACCGGACGCCGGGTCGCCCAGGGCGTGGCCGGCGCGGCGCTCCTCATCGCCGTCCTCACCGTGCTCGCCCGGCTGGCCGGGTTCGGCCGCACGCTGGTCTTCACCAACGCCGTCGGGCTGGACAGCACCGGCGACACCTACACCGCCGCCAACACCGTCCCGAACATCGTCTTCGAGGTGGTGGCCGGGGGAGCGCTGGCCTCCCTCGTGGTGCCCATGCTCGCCGGCGGCATCGCCACCGGCGACCGCGAGCAGGTCCGCCGCACGGCGAGCGCGCTGCTCGGCTGGACGCTGCTGGTGCTCGTGCCGCTGGCCGCGCTGCTCGCGCTGCTCGCCGAGCCGATCGCCCGGCTGCTGCTCGGCGCCGGCACCGACGCCGAGGTGGCGCTGGCCGCCCGCTTCCTACTCGTCTTCGCCCCGCAGGTGGTGCTCTACGGGCTCGCCGTCGTGCTCACCGGCGTGCTGCAGGCGCACCGCCGGTTCGCCGCCCCCGCCGTCGCGCCGCTGGTGTCGAGCGTCGTCGTCGCCGGGGCGTACGCGCTGTTCGCGTGGCTGGGCGGCTCCCGGGACGTCGAGGGGCTCTCGACGCCGGCGGAGCTGGTCCTCGGGGTGGGGACGACGCTCGGCGTGGTCGCGCTGACCCTGCCGCTGCTGCTGCCGCTGCGCCGGCTGCGGCTGGGCCTGCGCCCGTCGCTGCGCTTCCCGGTCGGCGCGGCGCCGCGCGTGCGCCGGCTGGCGCTGGCCGGGGTGCTCACCCTGGCCGGGCAGCAGCTGGTGGCCGCCGTGGCGATCCGGCTGGCCAGCGGCGCCCCCGACGGCACCCAGGTGGCCTACACCGCCGGCCTGACGCTGTTCCTGGTGCCGTGGGCCGCGGTCGCGGTCCCGCTGGCCACGTCGGCCTACCCGCTGCTGGCCGAGCGGGCCGGCACCGGCGACGAGGCCGGCTACCGCCGCGCGCTGGCGCCGGTGACCACGCTGGTGCTCGTCGCCTCGCTCGGCACCGCCGCGGTGCTCGCCGCCGTCGCCGGGCCCATGGCGCGGGTGTTCCTCGTCGGCGGGCCCGACGCCGACGTCGCCGCGCTGCGCGACACGATCCTCGGCTTCGCCCCGGGCCTGGCGGGCTACGGGCTGGTCGCCGTGCTCACCCGCGCGCTGTACGCCCGGGGGCTGTGGAAGGCGCCCACCGCGTGCGTGCTCGGCGGGTGGCTGCTCGCCGTCGCCGCCGACGTCGTCCTCTCCGCGCTGCTGCCGCCCGCCGACCGGGCGCTGGCGCTGGCCGCCGGGCACAGCACCGGCGTCACCGTGGCGGGGCTCGCACTGCTCGCCGTCACCGCCCGGGTGGCGCCCGGCGGGCTGGCCGGCGTCGCCCGCACCGGCCTGCCCGCCCTGCTCGCGGCGCTGGCCGGCGCCGCCGCCGGGCTGCTCACCGCCCGCGCGCTGGACGCCGACCCCGTGCCCGGCGGGTCGCTGCCCGGTGCGGTCGGGGCCGGGGTGCTCGCCGCCGCGGCCGTGACCGCCGTGGCGGCGGCGGTCATGATGGGGACGGCGCGCCGGCCCCTGCTGGCGGCGGTGCGCGGGCTGCGGACGCCCGGGGGGACGGAGGTGCACGGTGACTGACGCGGGAGGCGCACCGGCACCGCTCGCCGGCCGCCGTGTCGCCGAGGTGCTGGCCACGAGCACCGGCGGCGTGGGCACCCACCTGCGCTCGGTGCTGCCCGCGCTCGCCGGAGCGGGGGCCGCGGTCACCGTCTGCGGGCCCGCCGCCACCGACGCCCTGTTCGGCTTCTCCGCCGCCGCCCGCTTCACCCCGGTCGAGATCTCCGCCGGCCTCGACCCGCTCGCCGACGCCCGCGCCGTGCGGGCCCTGCGCCGCGCGCTGGGCGGCGCCGACCTGGTGCACGCCCACGGCCTGCGCGCGGGGCTGGTGGCCTCCGCCGCGGTGCGCACCGGGCCGCCGCGCCGGCTCGTCGTCACCCTGCACAACGCCCTGCCCGACCGCGCCGGCCCGCTGCGCCGCGTGCTCGCGCGGGCCGAGCGGGCCACCGTCCGCGCCGCCGACGTCGTGCTGGCGGCCTCGGCCGACCTCGCGGAGAACGCGCACCGCCTCGGCGCCCGCGACGTCCGGGTGGCGCCCGTGTCGGCGCCCGCGCTGCCCCCGCCCACCCGCACCCGCGAGGAGGTCCGCGCCGGCCTCGGCCTCGCCGACGGCCGCCCGCTGGTCCTCGCCGTCGGCCGGCTGCACCCGCAGAAGGGCTACGACGTCCTGCTCGACGCCGCGGCGACCTGGACGGGGGAGCCGCGGCCGCTGGTCGCGATCGCCGGCGACGGGCCGCTGGAGGCGGAGCTGTCGGCACGGATCGCCCACGAGTCCCTGCCGGTGGCGCTGCTCGGCCGGCGCGACGACGTCGCCGACCTGCTCGCCGCCGCCGACCTCGTGGTGCTGCCCTCCCGCTGGGAGGCCCGCTCGCTCACCGCCCAGGAGGCGCTGCGGGCCGGCACGCCGCTGGTGGCCACCCGCGCCGGCGGGCTGCCCGGGCTGCTCGGCGACGCCGCGGTGCTCGTCCCGCCCGGCGACGCCGCGGCGCTCGCGTCCGCGGTCCGCGACCTGCTCGCCGACCCGGCCCGCGCCGCCGACCTGGCCGCCGCCGGGCGCGAGCGGGCCGCCGGCTGGCCCGACGAGGCGGCCACCGCCCGCACGCTGGCCGCCGTCTACCGCGAGCTGCTGGGCCCGCCGGAGAGCGGCGCGGCATGAGGCGGGCCGCCGTCCTGCTGCTCGCGGTGCTGGGGGTGCTGGCGCTCGCGCTGCCGGGCGCCGGCTCCGCGGCGGCGGCCGGCGACCCCTCGGCCGACCGGGTGCTCGTCGTCGGCGTGCCGGGGCTCGTCTGGGACGACGTCGACCCCGGGGCGACCCCCGCGCTCTGGGAGCTGGCCGACACCTCGCCGATCGGCGCCGGGTCGGTGCGGGCGGCGCGCTCCACGACCTGCCTGCTCGACGGCTGGGCCACCCTCGGCGCCGGCAACCGCGCCCGCTTCCCCGCGCCCGACGAGGCCGCGCCGCCGGTCCCGCTGCCCACCGTGCCGCTGCCCGGGGAGACGCCGGGGGCCGGGCCCGACGCCACGCCGTCGCCCGAGCCGGTGCCCGCCGGCCCGCCGGCCAGCCCCGAGCTGTCGCACTGCGGCCTGCAGGAGCGGCTCGCGCAGGTGGGCCTGGCCGACCCGCTGACCGCCGTGCGGGCCGTCGCCGAGGACCCGGCCACGACCCGCTTCGGCGCCGAACCCGGCGCCCTGGGCACCGCCGTCGGCTGCGCCACCGCCGTCGGGCGGGCCGCCACGCTGGCCGTGGCCGCGCCGGGGGTGGGGCTGACCCGCGAGGAGGCGCTGCCGGAGGACCCGGCCGCCGTCGCCGCGCTGCTCGAGCCCTGCCCGCTCACGCTGGTGTCCCTGGACGGGCTGGTCGACGCCGGCGTCCCCGCCCCCGAGGGCAGCGAGACCGGCACCGAGCCCGCCTCCCGCGAGGCGGCGCTGGCCGGCATCGACGACGCCGTCGCGCGGCTGCGGGCCGCCGTCGCCGCCCTGCCCGGCGAGACGCTGCTGCTCCTCCACGGCGTGTCGGAGGTCAACGACGGCCGCCCGCAGCTGCACGTGGCCATCGCGTCCGGGCCGGGGTTCACCGAGCCGGGCTGGCTGACCTCCGCGAGCACCGGCCGGGCGCCGTTCACCCAGCTCATCGACGTCGCGCCCACCGTGCTGCGGGCCCTCGACGCCGAGCGGCCGGCGTCGGTCAACGGGCAGCCGCTGGCCGTCGCCGAGGGCCGGCCGGGCACCGCCGAGGCCGTCGCCGCGCTCGAGCGGGCCAACACCGCCGCCGTCACCCACCACCGCAGCACCGGCACCTTCTTCGTCGGGCTGGTCGCCGTCGACGCCGCCGTCGTCGCCCTCGGCCTGCTCGTGCTGGGCCTGCGCGGGCGGGCGCGGCCCCGGCTGCGGCCGCTCCTGGAGGCCGCCGCGCTGGCCGCCGCGTCGCTGCCGGTGGCCACCTACCTCGCCGGGCTGCTGCCCTGGGAGCGCACCGGCGCGCCGCGGTGGGCGCTGGCCGGGTCGGTGCTGCTGGCCACCGCCGTCGTGGCCGCGCTCGCGCTCCTCGGCCCGTGGCGGCGCCGCCGGCTCGGCCCGCCGCTGGTCGTCCTCGGCATCACCCTGGCCACCCTCGTCGGCGACGTGCTCGCCGGCTCGCCGCTGGAGCTCGACGGCCTGCTCGGGTACGACGCGATCGTCGCCGGGCGGTTCACCGGCTACGGCAACCTGAGCTCCGGCCTGCTCGCCGCCGCCGCGCTGCTGTCCACCGCGGTGCTCGCCACCGCCGCCGGCCGCCGCGCCGGCCGGGGCCGCGACGACGGCGGGCGGGACGACGGCGGGCGGCGGCAGCGGCGGATCACCGGGGCGGTCGTCCTCGGCGCCGGGGCGCTCGCCACCGTGCTCGTCGGCACGCCGTCGCTGGGCCGCGACTTCGGCGGCGTGCTCGCGGCGCTGCCCGGCTTCCTGCTGCTGGCGATGCTGCTCACCGGCGTGCGGGTGACCCTCGTCCGGCTCGGCGCGGTGCTCGCCGCCGGGGTGGTCGCCGTCGGCGCGCTCGCCGTCCTCGACTGGACGCGCCCGGCCGACGAGCGCAGCCACCTCGGCCGGTTCGTCGAGCAGCTGCTCACCGGCGAGGCGTGGACGGTGGTCAGCCGCAAGGCGCAGGCCAACGTCGACATCCTGCTCGGCAGCGCACTGTCCTGGCTGCTGCCCGTGGCGCTGGTGGCCGCGCTGTGGCTGGTCCGCAGCGGGCTGGTCCGCGGCCGGCTGGGCCGCGGGCCGCTGCGGGGACCGGGGCTGCTGCGCGACGGCGGCTCGGGGCTGGCCCGTGCCGACGCCGCGGTGCTGCGCGCGGGGCTGGTCGCCACCGCCCTGAGCCTCGCCCTGGGGGCCGCCGTCAACGACTCCGGGGTGGCGCTGCCGGCCACCGCCGCGGCGCTGCTGGTGCCGCTGCTGGTGGCGCTGGCGGCGACGTCCCCCGCCCGGGGGGACGTGGCCGACGGCACCGCGGGCGAGGACGACGGTGGTGTTACGGTTGCCTCCCGTGGGTCGACCTGGAACACGTGATCGCGGGCTCCTCCACAACTCCCAGCCGACGAAGTTCGTCTTCGTCACCGGTGGAGTTGTCTCCTCTCTCGGCAAGGGCCTGACGGCCAGCTCGCTCGGCGCGCTGCTGTCCGCCCGAGGCCTGCGGGTGACCATGCAGAAGCTGGACCCGTACCTGAACGTCGATCCCGGGACGATGAACCCGTTCCAGCACGGCGAGGTCTTCGTCACCGAGGACGGCGCCGAGACCGACCTCGACGTCGGTCACTACGAGCGGTTCCTCGACACCGACCTCGGCGCGCGCTCGAACGTCACCACCGGGCAGGTGTACTCCGACGTCATCGCCAAGGAGCGGCGCGGGGAGTACCTCGGGGACACCGTGCAGGTGATCCCGCACATCACCAACGAGATCAAGGCGCGCATCCTCGCCGCCGCCGAGACCGGCGCGGCAGGGGACGGCGACGGTGACGGCGACGACGGCGGCGTGGACGTCGTCATCACCGAGATCGGCGGCACCGTCGGCGACATCGAGTCGCTGCCCTTCCTCGAGGCCGCCCGGCAGGTGCGCCACGAGATCGGCCGCGACAACTGCTTCTTCCTGCACATCTCGCTGGTGCCCTACATCGCGCCCTCCGGCGAGCTGAAGACCAAGCCGACGCAGCACTCGGTGGCCGCGCTGCGCAACATCGGCATCCAGCCCGACGCGCTGGTCTGCCGCGCCGACCGCGAGATCGGCACCGCGCTCAAGCGCAAGATCAGCCTGATGTGCGACGTCGACACCGAGGGCGTCATCGCCTGCCCCGACGCGCCGTCGATCTACGACATCCCGAAGGTGCTGCACCGCGAGGGCCTCGACGCCTACGTCGTGCGCCGCCTGGGCCTGCCGTTCCG
Organism: Geodermatophilus sp. FMUSA9-8; assembly: GCF_037034165.1. NCBI lineage: Bacteria > Bacillati > Actinomycetota > Actinomycetes > Geodermatophilales > Geodermatophilaceae > Geodermatophilus > Geodermatophilus sp. FMUSA9-8. The sequence continues at coordinate 21,531 of NZ_JBAGKE010000001.1, forward strand.
CGACGTCGACTGGACGGTGTGGGGCGACCTGCTCGACCGCGTCCACCGGCCGAAGCAGACGGTGACCATCGCGCTGGTCGGCAAGTACGTCGACCTGCCCGACGCCTACCTGTCGGTCAGCGAGGCGCTGCGGGCCGGCGGGTTCGCCCACCGCAGCCGGGTGCAGATCCGCTGGGTGCCGTCGGACGAGTGCCAGACCCCCGAGGGCGCGGCGGCCGCGCTCGGCGACGTCGACGGCGTCTGCATCCCCGGCGGGTTCGGCGTACGCGGCATCGAGGGCAAGCTCGGCGCCATCCGCTACAGCCGCACCAACGGCATCCCGACGCTGGGCCTGTGCCTGGGCCTGCAGTGCATGGTCATCGAGTACGCCCGCGACGTCGCCGGCCTCGAGCAGGCGAACTCCGCCGAGTTCGACCCCGACACCCCGGACGCGGTGATCGCGACCATGGCCAGCCAGGTCGACGTCATCGCCGGCGAGCGCGGCCTCGGCGGCACGATGCGGCTGGGCAGCTACCCGGCGGCGCTGCTCAAGGGCTCGCAGGCCGCGGCCGCCTACGGCGCCACGGAGATCACCGAGCGGCACCGGCACCGCTACGAGGTGGCCAACGCCTACCGCGACCGGCTCTCCGAGGCCGGCCTGGTGTTCAGCGGCACCTCGCCCGACGGCCTGCTGGTCGAGTTCGCCGAGCTGCCGCGCGAGGTGCACCCGTTCTTCGTCGGCACCCAGGCCCACCCGGAGCTCAAGAGCCGCCCGACCCGCCCGCACCCGCTGTTCGCCGCGTTCGTGGCCGCGGCGATCGAGCGCCAGGAGTCCGCGCGGCTCCCCGTGCCGCTCGACGAGGCCGAGAAGGTGGGCATCTGATGACGGAGCCGGCCGCCGAGGGCGACTACCGCGTCCTCGGCACCGAGACCGTCTACGAGGGCCGGGTGATCCGGCTGGTCAAGGACACCGTCGCGATGCCCGGCGGCGGGGACAGCGTGCGCGAGGTGGTCCGCCACCCCGGCGCGGTCGCCGTCGTCGCGCTCGACGACGACGACAACGTCGTCCTGGTCCGGCAGTACCGGCACCCGGTGGGCGGCTACCTGTGGGAGCTGCCGGCCGGGCTGCGCGACGCCGACGGCGAGGCCCCGCTGCTCACCGGGCAGCGCGAGCTCGCCGAGGAGGCGCTGCTGTCGGCGGAGCGCTGGTCACTGCTGACGACGACCTTCAGCACGCCCGGCTTCTGCGACGAGCAGGTGCTGGTCTACCTCGCCGAGGGCCTGTCCGACGTCGGCCGGCCCGAGGGCTTCACCGTCGAGCACGAGGAGCTCGACATGACGATCGAGCGGGTGCCGCTGGCCGACGCGGTGCAGCGGGTGTTCGACGGCGCGATCCGCAACTCGGCGGCCGTCATCGGCCTGCTGGCCGCCGCCCAGCACCGCGCCGCGCGGCCGCGGCTGCGTCCCCTCGACGCCACCTGAGGTCTCCTCCCTCTGACGCTCGTGCTCTGCACACCACCGTGTGCAGGGCACGAGCGTCGGCGTGAGGACCTGCCGGCCGGCGGGGCCCGGCGCGTGAGCGGGCGCCGCTCAGCCGACGACGACCGGGCTCGACCAGCCGACCTGCACGTACTCGACCACCTGGGTGTCGAGGTCGAGGACGGCCTCCTCGAGCCAGAACACGTACGGCGTGCCCGGCGTCAGCCCGGTGAGCACCGCGCTCACCTCGCCGCAGTCGGCGCGCTGCGCCGCGTCCACCCGCGGGGGCGCCGGCTGCTCGCCGGCCACCAGCCGCTGGCTGACCGCGGTCACGCGGTAGCCCTGCACGGTCTCGCGGCCGTCGGCCTGCCAGGTGACGGTGGCGGAGCCCGGGCCCGGGACGACGCCCGGCGGCATCTGCCGCAGGCTGCCGTAGCCGCCGCACTGCGCGGGCGGCGGCGTGACCTCCAGCGGCTCGCCGCGGGGGACCATCGGCGCGGGCAGCTGGACGTCCATCCGGCGCGGCACCGGCAGGGCGAGCACGGGCGTGTCGACGGCGGGCTCCGGCAGGGCCGTGACCGCCTGCGGGGTGAGCACCGGCGCGGGTTCCGGGCCGTCGGCGGTGCCGGCGTTGCGGAACGGCGCCCAGGACGCGCTGACCTCCGCGGCGATCTCGGTGGCGGGCGCCGACAGCGCCACCAGCCCGACGGCCGCGGCGGCGGTCACGCGCCCGGCGATCCCGGCGGCCGACGCGCCCCGGCGGCCCCGCCGTCGTCCCCGCGTGCGTCCCGCTCGTCCCACCGACACCTCCCGATCCGCCCGGGACATCGGCACCGGCGGGAGCGATGTCAACCCGAGAACGGGGGAGCGGTGGCGCCGGGACCAGGGGTGGTGGCGCCCGACCCGGGGCCGTCCGGGGCGGGCAGCCGCAGGCCCAGCCGCCCGGCCTCCAGCGCCGCCAGGGCGCGCACGGCGGCCGGGTCGCCGGCCCGCCACGCCTCCCCGGTGCCCGGCGGAAGGGCGGCCAGCCGGGGCAGGGGAGCGGTGGCGACGGCGCGGGCGGCCAGCAGGTGCAGGTCCGGGTGCCGGCCGCCGGCCAGCCGGGTCACCGCCGTCGCCTCGCGGATCCAGCCCAGCCGCCACGGCAGCCAGCGCAGCAGCGCCCAGCCGACCGGCAGCACCACGAGCACGACGGCGAGCACGAACGCCAGCGTGCCGACGGCGTCCTGCGCGGCCTGCCCCGCGCCGCGCACCGAGCCCGCGGCGTCGCCGAGCGCGTCGAACGGCGACGACAGCTCGTCGCCGACCACCGGCACGTCCTGCGCCGCGTCGGCCGCCGAGCCCATGCTGTCGGCCACCGAGGAGCCGAGGTCCTCCACCGCGCGGCCGGGCTCGGCGAGCACCAGCACCGCCCCGTGCACCGTGCGCGCCACGACCACCCACAGCACGACCCAGGCCAGCAGGCCCGCGTCGGCGAGCAGCTGGCGCAGCCGGTGGTCGGGTCGGGCGGCGTACAGGCGCATGGATCAGCCTTCCGGGTGGACGCACGGGGACTCGGGCCATCGTCGGCGCTGCGCGGACTGGCGGCAGCGCGGGCGCTGGCTAGGGTCCGATCTGGTTCCCCACCGGGAGCCACGTCACAGGCGCGGGACCGACGACCTCGGCCCGGCCGTCGCAGAACGGGAGCGGATCGCATGCACGTCGGGGTGCCTCGCGAGGTCAAGAACAGGGAGTACCGGGTCGCGCTGACCCCCGCCGGGGTCACCGAGCTGACCCGGGCCGGGCACACGGTGCTCGTCGAGCGGGGCGCCGGCGAGGGGAGCTCCATCCCGGACGCCGACTTCACCGCCGCCGGCGCGCGGATCGTCGGCAGCGCCGACGACGTCTGGGCCGACGCCGACCTGCTGCTCAAGGTCAAGGAGCCGGTCGAGGAGGAGTACGGCCGGCTCCGCGCGGGGCAGACGCTGTTCACCTATCTGCACCTGGCGGCGTCGAAGGCGTGCACCGACGCGCTCGTGGCCTCGGGCACCACCGCCATCGCCTACGAGACGGTGCAGACGGCGAACGGCGCCCTGCCGCTGCTCGCGCCGATGAGCGAGGTCGCCGGCCGGATGGCGCCGCAGGTCGGGGCGCACAGCCTGGAGCGGGCGCACGGCGGCCGCGGCGTGCTGCTCGGCGGGGTGTCGGGCGTCTACGCGGCGAAGGTCGTCGTCATCGGCGCCGGGGTGTCGGGGATGAACGCCGCCACCATCGCGCTGGGCATGCAGGCCGAGGTCGTCGTCCTCGACCGCGACGTCGACAAGCTGCGCGCCGCCGACGCCATCTACCGCGGGCACCTGCAGACGGTCACCTCCAACTCCTACGAGGTGGAGCGGGCCGTCCTCGACGCCGACCTGGTGATCGGCGCCGTGCTCGTCCCCGGCGCCAAGGCGCCGACGCTGGTGAGCAACGAGCTGGTCTCGCGGATGAAGCCGGGCTCGGTGCTCGTGGACATCGCCGTCGACCAGGGCGGCTGCTTCGAGGACAGCCGGCCCACGACACACGACGAGCCGACCTTCCGCGTGCACGGGTCGGTGTTCTACTGCGTGGCGAACATGCCGGGCGCGGTCCCCAACACCTCCACCTACGCACTGACCAACGTGACGCTGCCCTACGTCATGGCCCTGGCCGGGAAGGGCACGCGGGCGGCGGTCGCCGACGACCCGGCGCTGGCCCACGGGGTCAACGTCGTGGCCGGCGAGGTGGTGCTGCCGGAGGTCGCGGAGGCGCACGGCATGACCGCCGTGCCGTGGGAGGAGCTGCTGTCCTGACCGCCGTCCTGTCGCCCGGTCCCGCCGTCGAGCGGGTGGTGTCCGGCTACCTCGACCACCTCACCGTCGAGCGCGGCCTGGCCGCCAACACCATCGCCTCCTACCGCCGCGACCTGCGGCGGTACACGCAGTTCCTCACCGGCGCCGGCGTGCGCGGGCTGGGGGAGGTGGCCGAGAGCGACGTCGCCGGGTTCCTCGCCGCTCTGCGCGCCGGGGACGACGAGCACCCGCCGCTGTCGGCCACCTCGGCGGCGCGCGCCGTCGTCGCCGTCCGCGGGCTGCACCGGTTCGCGCTGCTCGACGGGCTGGTCACCGGCGACGTCGCCGCCGAAGTCCGTCCGCCGGCCCCGGCGCGGCGGCTGCCCAAGGCGGTGCCGGTGGAGGCGGTGGTGGCGCTCATCGAGGCGGCGGGGTCGGTCGAGGGGCCGCGCGGGCTGCGCGACCGGGCGCTGCTGGAGGTGCTGTACGGCACCGGGGCGCGCATCTCCGAGGCGGTGGGGCTGGCCGTCGACGACCTCGACCGCGGCCAGGCGGTGGTGCGGCTGGCGGGCAAGGGCGGCAAGGAGCGGATCGTCCCGGTGGGCAGCTTCGCGCTGCGCGCCGTCGAGGAGTACCTGGTGCGCGCCCGCCCGGCCCTGGCCGCCGCCGGGAGGGGCGGCGTCCGGGGCGGGCGGCTGTTCCTCAACGCCCGCGGCGGACCGCTGTCGCGGCAGAGCGCCTGGGCGATCCTGCGCTCGGCGGCGGAGCGCACCGGCGACGCGTCCCTGGCCGAGCACGTCTCCCCGCACACGCTGCGCCACTCGTTCGCCACCCACCTGCTCGACGGCGGCGCCGACGTGCGCGTGGTGCAGGAGCTGCTCGGCCACGCGTCGGTGACGACGACGCAGGTCTACACGCTCGTCACGGTCGACAAGCTGCGCGAGGTCTACGCGGGCAGCCACCCGCGGGCCCTGTCCTGACGACGGCGGGGCGCCCTGTTCGGCAGGTCCTGCCCACGGCTACTCGCCGGTACGCGGGAACCTGGGCGAGATCCGCCAGCGACCGGCGTGTCCCGTGGATCGGGGCAGGTGATCTCCCTACCGTCGTGCCCGGACCCGAGCGGACCGGGCCGGCCGACCGCGGCCGGCACCGCCGGGGAGCACGGAGGAAGGGCGACTCATGGCGATCCGAGGGGACGTGGCCGGTCAGGCTCTCGCACTCCCGGCCGACGGCGGCGAGATGGGTGCGGCCGCCTCGCGGCTGGACCCGGCCCGCGCGCGTCAGCGCAAGCTGCCGGAGCCCCCGCCGCTGAAGCAGCACGGCCCGGCGCGCGTCATCGCGATGTGCAACCAGAAGGGCGGCGTCGGCAAGACGACGTCGACGATCAACCTGGGCGCCTCGCTGGTGGAGTACGGCCGCCGCGTGCTGCTGGTCGACCTCGACCCGCAGGGCGCGCTGTCGGTCGGCCTCGGCGTCCCCGCGCAGCAGCTCGACCGCACGATCTACAACGCCCTCATGGAGCGGCGCACCACGCTGGCCGACGTCCGCGTGGGCACCGACGTGCCCGGCCTGGACCTGGTGCCCAGCAACATCGACCTGTCCGCCGCCGAGGTCCAGCTGGTCAGCGAGGTCGCCCGCGAGCAGACCCTGCTGCGCGCCCTGGACTCCGTGCGCGACGAGTACGACTACATCCTCATCGACTGCCAGCCCTCGCTCGGCCTGCTCACGGTCAACGCCCTGACCGCGGCGCACGGCGTGGTGATCCCGCTGGAGTGCGAGTTCTTCTCCCTGCGCGGCGTGGCCCTGCTCGTGGACACGATCGACAAGGTCAAGGAGCGGCTCAACCCGTCGCTGGAGATCGACGGCATCCTCGCCACGATGTACGACTCGCGGACCGTGCACTGCCGCGAGGTCTTCAGCCGGGTGGTCGAGGCCTTCGGCGACACCGTCTTCCGGACCGTCATCCAGCGCACCGTGCGGTTCCCGGAGACCACCGTCGCCGGCCAGCCGATCACCACCTGGGCGCCCACCTCCTCGGGTGCGGCCGCCTACCGCGACCTGGCGAAGGAGGTCATCTCACTGTGAGCGAGCTCGCGAGCTCACCGATGACAAGCGGACGTCGCGGAGCGCGTCCGACGAGCGCCAGCGAGGAGGTCGCGTGACCCGCCGTCCCGTGCTCCCGGGCGCTGCGGAGCTGTTCCGGCGCACCGACACCCCGCCCGCGGCGGAGGTCACCGAGCTGCCCAACCTGTCGTCGGCCACGGCCTCCCCGGCGCTGCGCTCGCCGCGCCGCCGTCCGGAGCCCGAGCCCGAGGCGGAGGTCGAGCAGCCCGCGACCCCGCTCACCCTCGTCCCCGGCGGCGCGCCCGCCGACCCGCTGGCCGCCTACCGCGCGCCCGCGACGCTGCCCGCCCCGGGCGCGCGCACCCGCGGCAAGGCCGCCCGCGCCGCCGGCGCCGGCCGCACCCGGCACGACGAGAAGATCACCGTCTACATCTCGGCCGAGGACCTCCTGGCGCTGGAGAGCGCCCGGCTGTCGCTGCGCGCCGAGCACGGCGTCGCCGCCGACCGCGGCCGGATCGTCCGCGAGGCGATCTCGGTGCTGCTGGCCGACCTCGCCGACAACGGCGAGGACTCCGTCCTCGTCCGCCGCCTGAAGGGCTGACGTCCGGGCCCGCCTCCCGCATGCGGGAGGCGACCCAGGGGCCATCAGCGCTACACAGGCCCCGCCCGGCCGCCGTCCGGAGGCCGGCGGAGTCCGCCTCCCGCGCGGGTGACCGGAACTGTCGGTGGGAGCGGATAGCCTTGCGTTCCGTGAGCACGGGAACGCACGCGGTCGCAGCCGCGCCGGAGGTCGCCGACCCCGGCCGGTTCACCGTGCGGCTCACCAACTTCGAGGGCCCGTTCGACCTGCTGCTGCAGCTGATCGGCCGCCACCAGCTCGACGTCACCGAGATCGCGCTGTCGGTCGTCACCGACGACTTCATCGCCCACCTGCGGGCGCTCGGCGACGAGCTCGACCTCGACCAGGCCAGCGAGTTCCTCGTCGTCGCGGCCACCCTGCTCGACCTCAAGGCCGCCCGGCTGCTGCCCGCCGCCGAGGTGGAGGACGAGGAGGACCTCGAGCTGCTCGAGGCCCGCGACCTGCTGTTCGCCCGGCTGCTGCAGTACCGCGCCTACAAGGAGGCCGCGGGGGTGCTGCGCGAGCGGGAGGCCGAGGGCGTCCGGCGCTTCCCGCGCTCGGCGCCGCTGGAGCCCCGGTTCGCCGGCCTGCTGCCCGAGGTGCTGCTCGGCATCACCCCCGAGCGCTTCGCCGCCCTGGCCGCGCGGGCGCTCGCGCCCAAGGAGCCGCCGACCGTCGGCGTGACCCACCTGCACGCGCCGCCGGTCAGCGTGGCCGAGCAGCTTCTCGCCGTCCGCGCGGCCCTGCTCGGCGCCGGGGCGGTCAGCTTCCGGGCGCTCACCGTCGACTGCTCCTCCACGCTGGAGGTCGTGGCCCGCTTCCTCGCCCTGCTCGAGCTCTACCGCCAGCAGCGGGTCGTGTTCGACCAGCCCACCCCCCTCGGCGAGCTGCAGGTGCAGTGGACCGGCCCGGCCACCGTCTCCGCCGTCTCCGACCTCGGGGGAGCGGGGGACGACCGCGCCGACGAGCGGGTCGCCTCGTGAGCGAGCGGGAGGACGAGCGCGGGCCGATCTCCTGGGAGGCGCTGGCCGCCGAGCTGGAGGCCACGCGCGACGACGACGAGGAGGCCGCCGGCGCCGACCCGGCCGTCTGGGACGCCGTCGCCGCGCGGCTCGCCGCACGGGTGGCCGACCGGCCCGCCCCGCCGGCCGACGACGTCCCGGCCGTCCCCGACGAGCCGCTGGTGCTGCCCGGCATGCCGGAGCCGCCCGCGCCCGAGCCGGAGGCCGGCCTCGACAACGACCTCGACGACGACCTCGACGACGACGAGGTGCGCGGCGGGGTCGAGGCGCTGCTGTTCGTCGCCGAGGGCCCGGCCGGCGAGGAGACGCTGGCGGCCACGCTGCGGGTCGGCGTGCCCCGCGTGCGGGCGGCGCTGGCCGAGCTCTCCGAGGGCTACGACGCCCGGCGGGCCGGCATCGCGCTGCGCCGGGCGGGGGAGGGCTGGCGGCTCTACACCCGCGAGGAGTTCGCGCCGGTCGTCGAGCGCTCGCTGACCGGCGGCGGGCGCAGCCGGCTCACCCAGGCCGCGCTGGAGACCCTCGCCGTCATCGCCTACCGGCAGCCGGTCACCCGGGCGCGCATCTCGGCGATCCGCGGCGTCGGCGTCGACGGCGTCATGCGCACCCTGCTCACCCGCGGCCTGGTCGTCGAGGTGGGCACCGACCCCGACAGCGGCGGCGGGCTCTACGGCACGACGCCGCTGTTCCTCGAGCGCATGGGGCTCACCGGGCTGCACGAGCTGCCGCCGCTGGCCCCGCTGCTGCCCGACGCGACCGCGCTCGCCCGGGAGCAGCAGGAGGGCTGAGGCCGCCGGTGGCACCGGGTGCCGCCGTGGCTACGGTCGGCTCATGACCTCGCGCCGCACCGCCCGGACGACCGCCGCCCGCACGCTCGCCGCCTCGCTCGCCGTCCCGGCCCTGCTGCTGACCGGCTGCGGCGCCTCGGCGGACGAGCAGCGCCTGGAGGCGTTCTGCGAGCAGGTGCCCGACCTGCTGTCGGACATCACCGACGACGTCAACGCCGTCTACTCCGACCCGCAGAGCGCGCCCGACGTGCTGAACGAGGCCGTCGGGAAGCTGGAGGAGGTGCAGCCCCCGGCCGACGCCGAGGAGGTCTGGGGCGACCTGGTGAGCTCCTGGCGGGCCTTCACCGACCTCATCGAGTCGGCCGACCTGAGCGACCCGTCGGCCAACACCGACCTCGCCGAGGAGGCCACCCGGCTGCAGGGCGACCTCGTGTCCGCCGGTGAGGCCGTCGACACCTTCGGCCAGGAGAACTGCTGACCCCTCCGGCGCCCGCCGCCGGAGGCGGCCGGGGTGCGCCGGGGTGGGAGGATGGGGGGGATGGACACCGCACCGCATCCCGACGACCTCCCCGCCACCCCCGGCGGTGAGGGCTGGTCGGAGGACATGGAGCTCGCCCCCGCCCACCCCGGCGACCGCGAGCCCGCCGCCGCACCCGACGAGCGCGAGGGGGAGCGCCTGCAGAAGGTGCTCGCCCGCGCCGGCGTCGGCTCCCGCCGCGTCTGCGAGGACATGATCGACGCCGGCCGGATCAGCGTGAACGGCTCGGTCGTGCGCGTGCAGGGCATGCGCGTCGACCCGGCCACCGACAAGATCGCCGTCGACGGGCAGCGCATCGAGCTGCGCGACGACCGCGTCACCTACGCCCTGAACAAGCCCTTCGGCGTGATCACCGCGATGAGCGACGACCGCGACCGGCCGACCATCGGCGACATGATCGGCGACCTGGCGCCGGGCCTGGTGCACGTCGGCCGGCTCGACCAGGACACCGAGGGCCTGCTGATCGTCACCAACGACGGCGAGCTCGCCCACCGGCTGGCCCACCCGAGCTACGGCGTGAAGAAGACCTACCTCGCGCAGGTGTCGGGCTCGGTCGGCCGCGACCTGCACCGCCGGCTGCGCGGCGGCATCGAGCTCGACGACGGCCCGGTCAAGGTCGACTCGTTCCGCGTGGTCGACACCCACGCCGGCCAGTCGGTCGTCGAGGTCGTGCTGCACGAGGGCCGCAAGCACATCGTGCGCCGGCTGCTGGCCGCCGTCGGCCTGCCGGTCTCGCGGCTGACCCGCACCGCCGTCGGCCCCATCTCGCTGCAGCGCATGCGCACCGGCTCGATCCGCCGGCTCAGCCGCGCCGAGGTCGGGGCGCTCGAGGAGCTCGTCGGCCTCTAGGAGGCCCGGGAGGGCACCCCGCCCCGGCCGGAGCGCGGCCGGGGCGGGGGAGCAGGGGCCCGCTCAGCGGGGCAGGGACTCCCGCAGCGGCGCGGCCGTCGTCTCCACCGTCACCGGGGTGCTGAGCACGCGGTCGGCGCCGACGACGCGGTCCGGGCCGGTCAGCGGCACGGTCGCCCGCAGCCGCAGGTCCTCGCTCGACGCGCCGACGGCCAGGACGACGTCGCCGGCCTCCACCACGCGGCGCAGGTCGCGGCCGGTGAAGGACGCCCGGTCGGCGTGCAGGCGGAACGACACCCGCGCCGACGCCCCGGCCGGCAGCTCCACCCGGGCGAACCCGACCAGCCGGCGCAGCGGCTGCACGGTGCTCGCCACCGGGTCGGACAGGTACAGCTGCACCACCTCGGCGCCGTCGCGGGCGCCGGTGTTGCGGACCGTGCAGGAGACGGTGACCTCGCCGTCGGTGGCCCAGGCGTCACCGGAGAGCTCCAGCCCGGAGTACTCGACGGTGGTGTAGCCCAGGCCGTGCCCGAAGGGCCACAGCGGCGTCGGGTCGGCCGAGCTGATCCCGCCGGCGCGGCCCAGCGTCGGGGCGAGGTACGTGGCCGGCGACCCGCCCGGGCCGCGCGGCACCGACACCGGCAGCCGCCCCGAGGGCGACACCCGGCCGCTGAGCACGCCCGCGACCGCGCCGGCGCCCTCCTCGCCCGGGAAGAAGGCCTGCACGACCGCCGCGGCTCGGCCGGCGACCGCGCCGAGCGCGTAGGGCCGGCCGGTGAGCAGCACGACGACGACCGGGGTGCCGGTCTCCAGCAGCGCGTCGAGCAACTCCTGCTGCACGCCGGGCAGCGCCAGGTCCGCGGCGTCGCAGCCCTCGCCGGAGGTGCCGCGGCCGAACAGGCCGGAGCTGTCGCCGACGACGGCGACGCAGACGTCGGCCTCCCGGGCGGCGCGCACGGCGTCGGCGATCCCGCTGCGGTCGATCTCCTGGACCGGGCAGCCCCGCGCGGTGTCGACCGTCGCGCCGGGGAACTCGGCCCGCAGGGCGTCGAGCAGGGTCGGCACCTCCAGGCCCAGCGGCACGTCGGGGTGCTGGACGCCCACGTGGTTGGGGAAGGCGTAGCAGCCCATCAGCGAGAGCACCTCGTCGGCGCACGGGCCGACGACGGCGAGGCGGCCGGGCGCGGCCAGCGGCAGCACGCCCCCGGGGTTGTCGAGCAGCACGACCGAGCGCTCGGCGAGGACCCGGGCCAGCTCGCGCAGGTGCGGCGGGTCGAGGTCCAGCGCGCCGCCGTCGCGCAGCACCGGCGGCTCGGGGTCCCACCCGGCGTCGAGCAGGCCGAGCTCGCCCTTCTGCAGCAGCACGCGCTCCACGGCCCGGTCCACGAGCTCCACGGGCACCGCGCCCGAGCGCAGCCGCTCCAGCAGCGGCTCGCCATAGCAGCGCACGGTGGGCAGCTCGACGTCGACGCCGGCGGTCAGCGCGAGCTCCGCGGCCTCGCCGGGGGAGCCGGCCACGGACTGGGTGGTCTCGAGGAACGAGACGCCGAAGTAGTCGGCCACCACGACGCCGTCGAAGCCGAGCGTGCCGCGCAGCAGGTCGGTGAGCAGGCCCGGGTCGGCGGCGGGCGGGACGCCGTCGACGGCGGCGTAGGAGTGCATGACCGAGCGGGCGCCGCCCTCGCGCAGCGCCGTCTCGAACGGCGGCAGGACGACGTCGGCGAGCTCGCGGGCGCCCATCCGCACCGGGGCGTGGTTGCGCCCGGCCCCGGAGGCTGCGTAACCGGCGAAGTGCTTGAGGGTGGAGACGATCCCGGCGCCCTCGAGGCCGCGCACGTAGGCGGTGCCGAGCGCCGCGACCAGGTACGGGTCCTCGCCGATGGTCTCCTCGGTGCGGCCCCAGCGGGCGTCCATGGTGACGTCGAGGACCGGCGCGAGGCCCTGGTGGACGCCGATGGAGCGCATGAGCTCGCCGATGCCGGCGGCCATCCGCTGCACGGTGGCCGGGTCGAAGGTGGCGCCCCAGGCCAGCGGGGTCGGGAAGACGGTGGCCTGCCAGGCGGCCAGGCCGGTGAGGCACTCCTCGTGGGCGAGCGCCGGGATGCCCAGCCGCGAGCCCTCGACGATGCCGCGCTGGGTGGCGGCGAGCACCCTCGCGCCGGTGAGCGGCTCGACCGGCACGGTGCCGAACACGCGGGTCAGCTGGCCCAGGCCCGGCCGGGTGAGCTCCTCCCACGGCGGCAGCGGCTCGGAGAACTCGTGCTGGTTCGGCGCGACGTCGGCGCCGCCGTCGGAGCCCTGGTCGATCGTCGTCCAGACGCCGTAGAGCTGGGCGACCTTCTCCTCGAGGGTCATCTGCGCCATCAGCTCGCGCACCCGCTCGGCCAGTGGCCGGGCCGGGTCCCGCCAGTCGCCGGCGGGGGGTGCGTCGAGCAGGGAACGGTCGGTCACGCGGGGACTCCAGACGTGCGGGGAGGACGGCCGGGGCTGGTGCCGCCCGGCCGGGGGAGGGAGGTCAGGGACGCCGGGCCGTGGAGGCGCGCGGCACCAGGGCGGTGGCCAGCTCGACGCGCTGGCTGGCGAGCTCCTGGCCGTGGATCAGCTCGAGCAGCATCCGGCCGGCCATGCGGCCCATGTCGACCAGCGGCTGGCGGACGGTGGTCAGGGGAGGGGAGGACCAGCGGGCCATCGGCAGGTCGTCGAAGCCGACCACCGAGAGGTCGTCGGGCACCGACAGGCCGGCCTGCCGCGCGGCCTCGAGGACCCCGAAGGCCTGCTCGTCGCTGCCGGCGAACACCGCCGTCGGGCGGTCGGGCAGCTCGAGCAGCTCGCGGGCCCGCTCGTAGCCGCCGTCGTGGTGGAAGTTCCCGTGCCGGACCAGCGCCGGGTCGGCGGGGATGCCGGCGCGGTCGAGGGCGGCCCGGTAGCCGTCGATGCGCGCCCGGCTGCACAGGTAGTCCTCGGGCCCGCCGATCACCGCGATCCGCCGGTGGCCCAGCTCGATCAGGTGCTCGGTGGCGGCCATCCCGCCCGACCAGTTGGTGGCGCCGACGCTGGGCACGTCGGGGCCGGGCATGTCGGCCGGGTCGATGACCACGACGGGCAGGTGCGAGCGGCCCAGCCGGCGCTGGTCGGCGGCGGTGATCCGGGAGGCGACGACGATGGCGCCGCGGCGGCCGCCGGCGATGAGCGAGCGCACCCAGTCCCCGCCCTGCGGCCGTGCGGCGAGGGAGTCGAGGACGATCTCCAGCCCGCTCTCGGTGATGCCGCGCAGCAGCTCCACCGCCCACGGGCTGTCCAGGGCGGTGAAGACGACGTCGACCAGCGGGCTCTCGGGCTCGGCGACCGCGCGGCGGGCCTGCGGCACGTAGTCGTACTGGTCGAGCAGGGCCAGGACGCGCTGCCGGGTGGCAGGGGCGACGTCGGTCTTGCCGTTGACGACCTTGGAGACGGTGGGCAGCGAGACGCCGGCCGCGGCTGCGATGCTCGCGAGGGTGGGGCGGCCGGCCGTCTGCTCGGTCACTGTCCGTCCTCCGTCGGTTCGCCGGGGTCCGGCCTGCGACGGGGAGCGGCACACCGCCCACCGGCGTCGGTGCCGGACGATCGTGGTCCGAGAAGCTATCGAAACATCTCCGAAACCGCTAGCCCCGACCCATCCGCGCTGGTCGGTCCGCGCGCCCGCGCGACGAGGCCGGATCGTGACCCGCGACACGCCGTCCGCATCGGGACCCCGGCGTTGACACGTCCGGTGACCTGCCTTACGTTCTCGCACCACCCCGAAACTTTCGGTCTTCAACGTCGAAACAGAAAGGCGGCCATGGGATGACATCCCGGCGTCTGACCCGAGGCACCGCGACTGCCGGCGCTCTCCTCCTCGCAGCGAGCCTGGTCGCCTGCGGCTCCTCCGGCCCTGCCGGCGGCGGCGGTGGCGGCGGCGACGCCGCCCAGGTGTGGGCCCTGCAGGACACGGTCCTCAACCCGATCGAGCAGGCGTCGATCGACCGCTTCAACGAGTCCTCCGAGGCCGGCGACTTCGAGCTGGCGACGTTCGGCAACGACCCGTACAAGCAGCGGCTGCGCACCGCGATCAACTCCCCGCAGGCCCCCGACCTGTTCTTCAACTGGGGCGGCGGCAACCTCAAGGAGTACGTCGACGCGGGCCGGATCGAGGACCTGACCCCGCTGCTCGACGAGAACCCCGAGCTGCGCGACGCCTTCCTGCCCAGCGTGCTCGCCGGCGCCGAGCTCGACGGCAGCGTCTACGGGCTGCCCATGCGCGGCATGCAGCCGGTCGTCCTCTTCTACAACAAGGACGTCCTGGACGCCGCGGGCGTCGCCGTCCCCACCACCTGGGACGAGATGCTGGCCGCCGTCGACGGCCTCAAGGCCTCGGGCGTCACCCCGATCGCCCTGGCCGGCAGCCAGGCCTGGACCGAGCTCATGTGGGCCGAGTACCTGCTCGACCGCGTCGGCGGCCCGGAGGTCTTCCAGAACATCCGCGACGGCGAGAACGGCGGCTGGCAGCAGCCCGAGGTGCTCGAGGCCATGGGTCTGCTGCAGGACCTCATCGAGCGCGGCGCGTTCGGCGAGGACTTCGCCTCCGTCGGCTACGACGTCGGCGGCGCCTCGACGATCCTCGCCCAGGGCGACGCCGGGTTCCACCTGATGGGCTCGTGGGAGTTCACCAACCAGCTCGGCCAGAGCCCCGACTTCGTCACCGGCGGCGGCCTCGGCTGGGCGCCGTTCCCGGCCGTGACCGGCGGCGCGGGCGACCCGACGAACCTGGTCGGCAACGTGTCGAACTTCTACTCGCTCACCGCCGACTCCCCGAACCGCGAGGCGGCCGAGGAGTTCCTCACCACCGCGCTGACCGACGAGGAGTACATCTCCGACCTCATCGAGGCCGGTGACGTCCCGCCGGTGCAGGGTGTCCGTGAGCAGCTGCAGGAGACCGACAACGCCGAGTACTCGACCTTCATCTACGACCAGACGGTCGAGGCGGCCAACTTCCAGCTCTCCTGGGACCAGGACCTGAGCGCGGACGAGGCCACCGTCATGCTCGAGCAGCTGTCGCGCTTCTTCCTCGGCGAGATCGACGCCCAGGGCTTCGTCGACGCCCTGGCTGCCTGACCGAACGGAGTACGACGGATCGTGGCCATCCGAGGGTCGTCCGCGGTGTCGACGCAGAAGCGTCCGTCCGCACCGACGACACAGCAGCGGACCTCCGCGCCGGCGGCGCAGCAGCGTCCGTCCGCGTGGTACGCGGTGCCGGCAGTCGCCTTCTTCGGGCTGTTCGCCGTGGTGCCGATGGTGCTGGTCGTCTTCCTCAGCTTCACCGACTGGTCGGGCTTCGGGTTCCCCGAGCTGTCCGGGGCGGGCAACTGGAGCCGCCTGGTGGAGGACACCGAGGCGCGTGACGCACTGGGGCTGACCCTCCTGTTCATGGTCCTGTCCTGGGTCGTCCAGACCCCGATCGCCATCCTGATCGGGGTCTGGGCGGCCGGGCGGCAGCGCAACCGCGCCGTCCTCAGCTCGCTGTTCTTCCTGCCGCTCCTGCTGTCGACGGCGGCCATCGCGCTGCTGTGGCGCTCGGTGCTCGACCCGAACTTCGGCGTCACCCAGTCGCTGCCGCTGCTGGACCGGTTCAACTTCCTCGGTGACACCGACGTCGTCGTCTACACGGTCGTCTTCGTGATCGCCTGGCAGTACATCCCGTTCCACACGCTGCTGTTCCAGGCCGCGGCCCGCGGGATCCCGGCCAGCCTCTACGAGGCGGCCACCATCGACGGCGCCGGCCGCTACCGGCAGTTCTTCACCATCACGCTGCCGCTGCTCAAGTACACGGTCGTCACCTCGACGGTGCTGCAGCTGGTCGGGTCGTTCACGACCTTCGACACGATCCTCATCCTCACCGGCGGCGGTCCCGGGGACGCCACCCGCATCGCGCCGCTGTACATGTACATCCGCGGGTTCAGCGGCTTCGAGTTCGGCTACGCCAGCGCGATCGCCACGCTGCTGCTCGTCCTGGGCGCCGGCCTCTCGCTCGTCGTCACCCGGGCGACCGGCTTCCGCAGCATGCAGAGCCAGCAGGAAGGGGCCTGACCGTGGCCACCACCGCAGCCCTGGCCGAGCCGGGCGCCGTGCCCCCGGCCGCCCCGCGGCGGGTCCGGCGCGGCCGCCCCGCCGGCCGGCGGGAGAAGCCGAACTGGCTGGCCGGCGTCCTGGCGACCATCTGGCTGGTCATCGTCGCCGTCCCGCTGTACTACCTGGTCTCGGCGAGCCTGCGCACGCGGCAGGACTACCTGAGCACCAGCCCGCTCACCCCGACCGGTGAGCCCACGGGGGAGAACTACTCCACCGTGCTCTCGGGCGGGTTCGCCCAGTACCTGCTCAACAACGTGATCGTCACGGTCGCGACGGTCGCGATCGTGGTCGCGGTGACCGTGCCGGCGGCCTACACCGTGGCCCGCAACGCCGGCCGGACCGTGCAGCGGATCTTCTCGGTCATGCTCATCGGGCTGGCCATCCCGGCGCAGGCGACGATCATCCCGGTCTACCTGCTCATCACCCAGATGCGCCTGTACGACACCCTGCTGGCGATCATCCTGCCGACGGCGGCGTTCGCCCTGCCGGTCGCGCTGCTGGTGATGACCAACAGCCTCCGCGACATCCCGGCGGAGCTCTACGAGGCCCAGACCCTCGACGGCGCCGGGCCGCTGGCGGTGCTGCGCCACCTGGTGCTGCCGCTGGCCAAGCCCGCGATCACCACGGTCGCGGTGTTCACCGCGCTCAACGCGTGGAACGGCTTCCTCTTCCCGCTGGTCCTCACCCAGTCCCGCGACACCCGGGTGCTCACCCTCGGCCTCTGGGACTTCCAGGGCCAGTTCGGCACCAACGTCCCGGGCCTGCTGGCGGCGGTCACACTGTCCGTCGTCCCCATCTTCGTCCTGTACCTCGTGGGCCGCCGCTACCTGCTCAGCGGACTCACCGCCGGTTTCGGCAAGTAGAGAGGAACCGTCTTGGCCACCGTCACCTACGACGCGGCGACCCGGGTCTACGCCGGCGCGGACCGCCCGGCGGTCGACGCGCTCGACCTCGAGGTCGCCGACGGCGAGTTCCTCGTCCTGGTCGGGCCCTCGGGCTGCGGCAAGTCCACGTCGCTGCGCATGCTCGCCGGCCTCGAGGACGTCGACGGCGGGCGCATCCTCATCGGCGACCGCGACGTCACCGGCGTCGCCGCCAAGGACCGCGACATCGCCATGGTGTTCCAGAACTACGCGCTCTACCCGCACATGACCGTCGCGGAGAACATGGGCTTCGCGCTCAAGATGGCGCGCGTCGGCAGGGCCGAGGCGGCCGAGCGGGTGCGCGAGGCCGCCCGCCTGCTCGACCTCGAGCAGTACCTCGACCGGCGCCCCAAGGCCCTGTCCGGCGGTCAGCGGCAGCGCGTGGCCATGGGCCGGGCGATCGTCCGCCAGCCGCAGGTCTTCCTCATGGACGAGCCGCTGTCGAACCTCGACGCCAAGCTCCGGGTGCAGACCCGCACCCAGATCGCCTCCCTGCAGCGCCGCCTGGGCATCACCACGGTCTACGTCACCCACGACCAGACCGAGGCGATGACGATGGGCGACCGCGTGGCGGTGCTCAAGGACGGCCTGCTCATGCAGGTGGGTCGGCCCCGCGAGCTCTACGACCGGCCGCGCAACGTCTTCGTCGCCGGGTTCATCGGCTCGCCGGCCATGAACCTGCTGACCCTGCCGGTCGCCGACGGCGGCGTGCGCCTCGGCGGCGAGGTGCACCCGGTGGAGCGCTCGGTCCTCGGCGAGGCGCACGCGCCGTCGGTGGTGCTCGGCGTCCGGCCGGAGGACCTCGAGGTCACCGGGTCGGGCCTGCCGGTGGAGGTCGAGGTGGTCGAGGAGCTCGGCGCCGACGCCTACGTCTACGGCACCGCGCTGGTCGGCGACGACCGCCACCCGGTCACCGTGCGCGTCGACGGCCGCCGTCCGCCTCTGAAGGGCGACCGGATCGCCGTCACCCCGCGGGTCGGCCACGTGCACCTGTTCTCCACGGTGGACGGCGAGCGCCTCGGGTGAGCGTGCTCCCCAGCGGCGAGCAGCACGTCCTGCGCAGCGGGGACGCCGAGGCCGTCGTCGTCGAGGTCGGCGGCGGCCTGCGCACCTACACCGCCGGCGACCGGGACGTCCTCGACGGGTGGTCCGAGGGGGAGATGGCGCCGGACGTGCGCGGGCACGTGCTCGCGCCCTGGCCCAACCGGCTGCGCGACGGCGTCTACACCTGGGACGGCGCCGAGCACGTCACCCCGGTCACCGAGCGCGCGCTCGGCACGGCCATCCACGGGCTGGTGCGCTTCGTGCCCTGGCGGGTGCTCGCCCGCTCGGCGGACGCCGTGGTGCTCGAGCACCTGCTGCACCCGCAGCCGGGCTACCCGTTCGCGCTGCGCCTGCGGGTGGGCTACGAGCTGTCCGCCGGCGGGCTGCGGGTGACGACGACGGCCACCAACGAGGGCGACGCCGACGCCCCCTACGGCGAGGGCCACCACCCCTACCTCGCCGCGCCACCCGGCCTGCGGGTCGACGACTGCACGCTGGTGCTCCCGGCCGCCACGCGCGTGCTCACCGACGACCGGCTGCTGCCCGTGGGCACCGAGTCGGTGCACGAGACGCCGTTCGACCTGCGCGCCGGCCGGGTGCTCGGCGACCTGCGGATCGACGACTGCTTCACCGACCTCGACCGCGACGCCGACGGCACCGCCGAGGTGCGGTTCACCGGCCCCGACGGGCACGGGGCCGCCGTCTGGATGGACGCCTCCTACACGCACGTGCAGGTGTTCACCGGCGACGTCGTCGAGCCGCCGTCGCGGCGCCGGTACGGCCTGGCCGTCGAGCCGATGACCTGCGCGCCCGACGCGCTGCGCACCGGGGCGGTCCGCCGGCTGGCGCCGGGGGAGTCGGTCACCGGCACGTGGGGCATCCGCCCGCTCTGACCCGCACGGCACTGCTCGTGGTGCCGCACGTCGCCCCATGAGCCGTTATCCCCCACGTGGCCGCCCCACCGAGGTCGGTCCTCCGCGCGCGAAGGTGGCGAGAGGGGCCTGTGTAGCGCTATTGGCCCGTACGGGCCGGCGGACGGCGGGGAGGCGGGTGGCGCGCCGCACCTAGACTCGACCGGGCACCCCAGATCCGGGAGCCGGTACCGATCGAGGAGGGTGCACGTGGCCGTACGGGCCATCCGGGGCGCGACACAGGTGGACGCCGACGACCGCGACCAGGTGCTCGAGGCCACCCGGGAGCTGGTGAGCGAGGTGGTCGGGCGCAACGGCCTCGACCACGCCGACATCATCAGCATCCTGTTCACCGCGACCCCGGACCTGGTGTCGGAGTTCCCGGCGCTGGCCGCGCGCGAGCTCGGCATGGGCGACGTCCCGCTGATGTGCGCCACCGAGATCGCCGTGCCGCACGCGCTGCCGCGGGTGCTGCGCCTCATGGCGCACGTGGAGACGCCGAAGGAGCGCGCGGACATCCAGCACGTGTACCTGCGGGGTGCCGTGGCGCTGCGACGGGACATCGCCCAGTGAACGGGAGCCCAGTGAGCGCCGCACGCTTCGCCGGCCAGGTCACCCTCGACGGCCCCTCGGGCACGGGCAAGAGCAGCGTCGCGCGCGCCGCGGCCACCCGGCTCGGTGCCGCCTACCTCGACACCGGTGCCATGTACCGCGCCGCCACGGTGGCCGTGCTCGACGCCGGGGTCGACCCCGAGGACGCCGAGGCGGTGGCCCGCGTGGTCGCCGCGGCCCGCATCGAGGTGGGGACGACGGCTGCGACCGAGCGCGTGGAGGTCGACGGCACGGACGTCGCCGAGCGCATCCGCGGCGCCGAGGTCACCCGCACCGTGTCGGCGGTGTCGGCGGTGCCCGCGGTGCGCCGTCAGCTGGTCGACCAGCAGCGCGACCTGGTGGCCGCGGCCGACGCCGTCGTCGTCGAGGGACGCGACATCGGCACCGTGGTGCTTCCCGGGGCGACCGTGAAGATCTACCTGACCGCCGCGCCGGAGGCGCGCGCCCAGCGGCGCGCGGCCCAGCTCGGCCTGACCACCCCGGAGGAGGTCGCCGCGCTCGCGGCCGACCTGCGCCGCCGGGACGAGTACGACAGCAGCCGCGCGGACAGCCCGCTGCGGCCCGCCGCGGACGCGGTGGTCGTGGACAGCACCGACCTCGACCGCGAGGCCGTCGTCGACCGGGTGGTCGACCTCGCTCTCGCGGCGGCCGGGGCACGAGGAGTGGACGCATGAGCGAGGAGGGCACCGGCGGTCCGCTGCCGGTGGTGGCGATCGTCGGCCGGCCGAACGTGGGCAAGTCGACGCTGGTGAACCGCGTGCTGGGCCGGCGCGCGGCGGTGGTGCAGGACGTGCCGGGCGTGACCCGCGACCGCATCTCCTACGAGGCGCTGTGGAACGGGCGGCGGTTCACCGTCACCGACACCGGCGGCTGGGACCCCAAGGCCGAGGGGCTGGGCGCGTCGATCAGCCGGCAGGCGGAGTTCGCGATGCGCACCGCCGACGTCATCGTGTTCGTCGTCGACAGCCAGGTGGGCGCCACCGACACCGACCTGGCCGCCGCGCGCATCCTGCGCCGCAGCGACCGGCCGGTGATCGTCGTCGCCAACAAGGTCGACGACGAGCGCAGCGAGGCCAACGCCGCCGAGCTGTGGTCGCTGGGCCTGGGCGAGCCGCAGCCGGTGAGCGCGCTGCACGGGCGGGGGAGCGGTGACCTGCTCGACCTGGTGCTCGACGCGCTGCCCGAGGCGCCGCGCGAGCAGCCCGAGGAGGGCGGCCCGCGGCGGGTGGCGCTGGTCGGGCGGCCCAACGTCGGCAAGTCCAGCCTGCTGAACCGGCTGGCCAAGGAGGAGCGCTCGGTCGTCGACTCCGTCGCTGGCACGACCGTCGACCCGGTCGACTCGCTCATCACCCTCGGCGGCGAGGAGTGGCGGTTCGTCGACACCGCCGGCCTGCGCCGCAAGGTGAACACCGCCAGCGGCATGGAGTACTACGCGAGCCTGCGCACCGAGGCCGCGATCCAGGCCGCCGAGGTCGCCGTCGTCCTGCTGGCCGCCGACGAGGTCATCAGCGAGCAGGACCAGCGGGTGATCACCCAGGTGATCGAGGCCGGGCGCGCGCTGGTCATCGCGTTCAACAAGTGGGACACCCTCGACGAGGACCGGCACGCCCAGCTCGAGCGCGAGATCGAGCGCGACCTGTCCCGCATCAGGTGGGCCAGCCGGGTGAACATCTCGGCGCTCAGCGGCCGCGGCGTCGGCAAGCTCGCCGACCACCTGCGCGCCGCGCTCGCCTCGTGGGAGACCCGAGTGCCGACGGCGGAGCTCAACGCCTACGTGCGCCAGCTGGTCATGGAGACCCCGCCGCCGGCCCGTGGCGGGCGCGCCCCGAAGATCAAGTACGTGACACAGGCCGACGTCCGGCCGCCGCGGTTCGTCGTCTTCTCCACCGGCTTCCTCGAGGCCGGCTACCGCCGGTTCCTGGAGCGCAAGCTGCGCGAGCGCTTCGGCTTCCACGGCACGCCGATCGACATCTCGGTGAAGGTCCGCGAGGGCCGGGGGAACGACAAGCGCGGCTGAGGTCAGCCCGCCGGGGCCGGGTCCTGCGCGTCGTCCGCCGCGTCGTCCGCCGGGTCGTCCGCCGGGTCGTCGTCGAAGCGCAGCGGCTCGGTCCGGCGGGGCATGGCCAGCACCGCCAGCGCGATGACGACGGCGGTGACGGCGGTCGCGACGAACACCCCGTGCGAGGCGGCGTGCAGGCTCTCCCGGGCGAAGTCGGCGACGGCCCCGCCCTGCCCGAGCGCCGCCGTCGTGCTGTCGACGTCGGTGGGCACCTCGCCGTCGAGCCCGGCCGGCGGGGCGGCGAAGCGCGCGGCGAGGGTGGTGTTGGCGATGGCGCCGAACACCGCCGCGCCGAGGGCCGAGCCCATCGAGCGGGAGAACATGTTGGTGGCGGTGACGACGCCGCGGCGGTCCCAGCCGACCACCGACTGCACCGCGACGATCAGCGGCGACGACGACAGGCCGAGGCCCAGGCCGGTGACGAACATCCAGGCGCCGACCTCCCACAGGGAGGCGTCCGGGCCGAGGAACGCCGTCCCGGCCGTGCCGACCAGCACGAGGGCGACGCCGAGCAGCGCGGTGGTGCGGAACCCCAGCCGCAGGTAGACGCGGCCGGCGAGGCTCGCCGCGACGGGCCAGCCGAGGGTGAGGGCGGCGAGGGCGAAGCCGGCCTCCAGCGCGCTCGCGCCGAGCACGCCCTGCGCCCAGGTGGGCAGGTAGGAGCTCAGGCCGATGAGCAGCGCGCCCAGGCCGAGGGCGGCGACGTTGCCGCTGGCCAGGATGCGGCGGCGCAGCACCCACAGCGGCAGCACGGGCTCCGCGGCCCGCCGCTCGACGAGCGCGAACGCGGCCAGGAGCGCGACCGCCGTCGCGAGGACCGCGATGCCGGGCGCGGACGCCCACGCCCAGGCGTTGCCGCCCTCGAGCAGGCCGAGGACCAGCAGCGCGGCGCCGGCGGACAGCAGGACGGCGCCGGCGACGTCGAGGCGGTGGGCGCTGCGCTCGACCTTCTCCGTCCACCGGCGGGACAGGGCCCAGAACGCGAGGGCGCCCAGCGGCAGGTTGATCAGGAAGATCCAGCGCCAGGAGAGGGCGTCGCTGAACAGGCCGCCGAGGGTGGGGCCGAGCACCGAGGAGATGCCCCACACCGAGGCGAGGTAGCCCTGGACGCGGGCGCGCTCCTCGACGGTGTAGATGTCGCCGATGACGGTGATGCCCATCGGCTGGACGGCGCCGGCGCCGATGCCCTGCAGCGCCCGGCCGACGATCAGCGCGGGCATCGACCACGCCAGCCCGCAGAACAGGGACGCGGCGACGAAGACCGCGATGCCGAACAGGAGCACCGGCTTGCGGCCGTGCACGTCGGCGAGCTTGCCGTAGACCGGCACCGTCACCGCCTGCGTGAGCAGGTAGACGCTGAACAGCCAGGGGAACTGGCTGAACCCGCCGAGGTCGTCGACGACGGCCGGGACGGCGGTGGCGATGATCGTGCTGTCGAGCGCGATGAGGGCGGTGCTGAGCATGACCGCCCCGAGCACGGGCCCGCGCTCGGATCGGAGTCCCACCGCGGCGCGGGTACCGGTTGTCACGAGCAACTGTGACACCTCCGGGGTGCCGCGCATTCCCGCCCCGACCACCGCGGAGGGCGGCCGACGGCGTGCGGTAACCTCGTCGGCGCAGCGATCGGGCGGTGCGAGCCGCCCGGCGCTCGGGCTGTAGCGCAGCTTGGTAGCGCACTTGACTGGGGGTCAAGGGGTCGCAGGTTCAAATCCTGTCAGCCCGACAGAGCAGGTCGAGGGCCGTTCCGGAGCGATCCGGGGCGGCCCTCGACGGCCTTCCGGGGGCGGGTCCGGCCGGTCCTGCCGCCCGCGACGCGAGGGGGAGCGATGCCCGAGGGCGACACCGTCCACCGCCTCGCCCGGCGTCTCGGGGTCCTGACGGGCACCACCGTCCGCGGCAGCGACTTCCGCGTCCCGCGGCACGCCACCGCCGACCTGACCGGCGCGGCGGTGCTCGGGACGACCGCCCGGGGCAAGCACCTGCTCACCCGCTTCGACCACGCGGGCCAGGCGCTGACGCTGCACACGCACCTGCGGATGGACGGCGAGTGGACGGTCCTCGCGGCCGGGCGCTCCCTGCCCCGCCGCGTGCAGGCCGACGCACGGGTGGTGCTGACGACGACCGGGCCCACGGCGGCCGCGCTGCGCATGCCCGTGGTCGAGCTGCTGCCCACCGACGCGGAGGAGTCCGTCGTCGGGCACCTGGGCCCCGATCTCCTCGACCCCGGGCGCTCCGCCGACGACCTGGTCGCGGACGCCGTCGGCCGGCTGGCGGCGCAGCCGGACCGGCCCCTCGTGACGGCGCTGCTCGACCAGCGCACCGTGGCCGGCCTGGGCAACGTCTGGGTCAACGAGCTGTGCTTCCTGCGGGGGCACCTGCCGCGCACGCCCGTCGGCGAGGTCGATCCCGAGCCGCTCGTGCGGCTGGCGATCCGGGCGATGCGGTTCGCGATCGCTCCCGGCGGGCCCGGGCGCGTGACCACCGGCGACACCCGGCCCGGCCGCCGGTACTGGGTGTACGGCCGCACCCACCAGCCGTGCCTGCGGTGCGGGACGGCGCTGCTGTTCAGCGAGCAGGGGAGCGAGGACCCGGAGGGCCGGCACACCTGGTGGTGCCCCCGCTGCCAGACCTGAGCGCGGGCGCGGGCCCGTGCCGGTCGGTCGGTCAGCGGTCGCGGAGGCCGAGCAGGCGGTCGAGCACGTCGCCGGCGCGCAGGCCGTCGTGCTCGAACTCGTTGGTGACCCAGGTGCGCACGTTGCCGACGGCGTCCGCCGTCTGCAGCGACAGGTCCGCGTCGACGTACATGTCGTCGAAGTAGACGACGGCGTCGACCGGCACCTCGTTGGCGGCCAGCCGCGCCGGGTCGTACAGCGGCGGGTGCTCCGGCAGCGCGGCCAGGGCGTGCGCGGCGTCCCGGAAGGGCCGCAGCGAGGCGATCTCGTCGAACATCCAGGGGTAGACCATCTCGCCGGTGAACGGCAGGGGGCGCAGGTCGGGGGAGAGGTCGGGCCCGCGCTCGGCCTCGGCGGCCCAGCCGGTCGCGCCCGGCCCGCTGCCGTAGATGCTCTCGTGCAGCACCGCGTAGAGCGGGTTGTCCCAGTACGACGTCCGGCGCGCGACGTCGTCGAGGAAGCCGGCGGACGGCGCGCCGTCGACCAGCGCCTCGTCGAACAGCCAGTGGAGCTGCTCGGCGCCGGTCCCGGTGCCCAGCGCGTGACCGAGGGTCTGCAGCCGGCGCACGGTGAGCCGGTCGCCGTCGGGGAGCCGGACGTCCCCGGCGGCCAGCAGGTCGGCGACCGCGGCCACCCGGTCGACGTCGCCGGGGAACCGCTCGTAGAAGCGGCGGGTCTTCGCGGCCACCCGCGGGCCGGTGCGCCGGTACACCTCGCGCGCGTCCGCCGTCAGGCCCGGCAGCCCGCCGGTGACGAGGCAGCGGTCGAGGGCCTGCGGGGCGCGCGAGAGGTAGGTGAGCGTGAGGAAGCCGCCGTAGCTCTGGCCGAGCGTCGTCCAGCGGCGGCCGCCGTAGAGCGTCGCCCGCACGTGCTCGGCGTCGGCGACGATCGAGTCGCCCCGGAAGGCCATGAGGTAGCGGGCGGCCGCCGCCGGGTCGGCGAGGGCGCCGATCCGCCGGGCGGTCACCGGGGTGCTGCGGCCGGTGCCCCGCTGGTCGAGCAGCACCACCCGGAAGTCCCGCAGCGCCCGGTCGACCCAGTCGCCGCGCCCGACCGGCCGCGGTCCCTTGCCGCCGGGCCCGCCCTGCAGGAACAGCAGCAGCGGCACGTCGTCGGCGTCCCGGGACGGGCGGACGAGCTCCCGCACGAAGACGTCGATCGTCGCGCCGTCGTCGGCGTCCCAGTGCAGCGGCACGGGCACCGTGTGCTCGCGCACCCGCATGCCGGGCAGGTCGTACTCGGTCACCGCCCGATCCTGTCAGTGCGCGACGGGCTCGGGTCGCGGCGGTCAGGCGGGGGTCCCCGCGGCGAACCGGGCCCGGAGGACGGGCTTGCGCACCTTGCCCGTGGCGGTCTTGGGGAGGTCGTCGGTGACGACGACGTGGCGGGGCACCTTGAAGGCGGCCAGGCGCTCGCGGAGGGCGGCGCGGACGGCGTCGGGATCGCGGTCGGCGGACTCCGCCACGACGAGGACGGCGAGGCCCACCTCGCCCCAGGTCTCGTCCGGCACGCCGATGACCGCGGCCTCGAGGACGCCGGGCAGCTCGAGGAGCGCGGACTCGACCTCGGCGGGGTACACGTTCTCCCCGCCGGAGATGATCATGTCCTTGTACCGGTCGCGGATGTACAGGAAGCCCTCGTCGTCGAGCGAGCCGGCGTCGCCGGTGCGGTACCAGCCGTCGACGAGCACCTCGGCGGTGCGCTCGGGGTCGTCCCAGTAGCCGGCCATGACGTTCGGGCCGGAGACCACCACCTCGCCGACCTCGTCGACGCCGGCCGGGCTGCCGTCGGGCCGCACGACGCGCACGTCGGTGAAGAACACCGGCCGCCCGGCCGAGCCGACCTTGCGCACGGCGTCGGCGGAATCGAGCACGGTGCAGCCGGGCGCGGCCTCGGTCATGCCGTAGGCCTGCTGCATGGTGATCCCGCGGTCGAGCCAGGTGCGCAGCGTGGGTAGCGGTACCGATGCGCCGGCCGCCCCGACGGTGCGCAGCGCGGAGAGATCGCGCGTCCGGAACCCGGGCTCGCGGGCCATCGCGTCGAGCATCGTCGGGACGGCGAAGAACGACGTGACCCGCTGCTGCTCGACGACCTCCAGCGTCCCGGCCGGGTCGAACCGGCGGACGACGACGGCGCAGCCGCCGTGCAGCAGCGTCGGGTTGACGGTGCCGTTGAGCCCGCCGATGTGGAACAGCGGCGCGAGCGCCAGGGTGCGCTCGGCGGCGGAGAAGTCGAACCCCAGCGACTGGTTCACCGCGTTCCACGTCATGTTGCCGTGGGTGAGCACTGCACCCTTGGGCCGCCCGGTGGTGCCGGAGGTGTACATGACCAGGCAGGGGTCCTCGAGGGACACCGGCTCGTCACGTGTCTCGGGGTCGGCGGCGGCGAGCAGCTGCTCGTAGGGCGCCGAGTCCGCACCGCCGGAGAGCGGGGGCTCCGCCGCCACCCACGCCCGGACGGCGGGCAGCCGGTCGCGGAGCGCGTCGGCCAGCCCGCCGTGCTCCCGGCCGTGGACGACGACGGAGGCGCCGGAGTGGCCGAGTACGTACTCGGCCTCCGGCGCGGTGAGCCGGGCGTTGACCGGCACCCAGATCGCGCCGAGCTGCCCGCAGGCGTAGAGCGTCTCCAGCGCCGACGGGTGGTTGCCGCTGACCCAGGCCACCCGGTCACCGCGGCCGACGCCGAGCGCGGCCAGGGCGCCCGCGGCCCGGCGCACGCGCTCGGCGAAGCGCCCGTGCGACGTCGTCGTCCCCTCGAACCAGACCGCGTCCCGCTCGGGGGAGATGCGCAGCCGGCGCTCCGGCCAGGAGCCCAGGCCCGCGTTCCTCACCGTTGGGCGGCCGGGGCGAGGTCCAGGGCGCGGATCGCGTTCTCCTTCATGATCAGCGGCCGGACCTCGTCCTTGATCTCCAGGGCCTCGAAGTCGCGGATCCACCGCTCGGGGCGGATGAGCGGGTAGTCCGAGCCGAACAGCACCTTGCTCCTGAGGAGGCTGTTGGCGGCGCGGACCAGCTGCGGCGGGAAGTACTTCGGCGACCAGCCGGACAGGTCGATGTAGACGTTGGCCTTGTGCTGGGCGACGGCGATCGCCGCGTCCTGCCAGGGCACGGAGGGGTGGGCCATGATGATCGTCAGGCCGGGGAAGTCGGCGGCGACGTCGTCGAGCAGCATCGGGTCGGAGTAGCGCAGCTTGATCCCGCGCCCGCCGGGCAGGCCGGAGCCGATACCCGTCTGGCCGGTGTGGAAGAGCGCCGGGACGCCCAGGGACTCCAGCTCGGCGTACAGCGGGTAGTGCCGCCGGTCGTTGGGCTCGAACGCCTGGATCGAGGGGTGGAACTTGAACCCGCGGATCCCGTGGTCCTCCACCAGGCGGCGGGCGGCCCGGACGCCGGCGACCCCGCGGGCCGGGTCGATCGACCCGAACGGGACGAGCACGTCGGGGTGCTCGGCAGCCGCGGCCGCGATCTCCTCGTTGGACAGCGTCGGGTGCCCCGTGGCCAGCTCGCTGTCGACCGTGAAGACCACCGCGGCCATCTGCCGGGAGCGGTAGTCCTCGGCGATCTGCGGCACCGTCGGGTGGTACGGGTCGCCCTTGAAGTACTTCGAGGCGGCGTCGAGCAGCTCGTCGTCCATCGACCGGTGCCCGTGCAGGTCCTGCTCGACGTGCACGTGGACGTCGATCGCGACCAGCGCGTCGAGGTCGAGTCCGGTCGGGGTGCTCACGTCGGGGGCTCCGGTAGCTGCCGCCCGGCGTCGTCCTCCGGTGGGACGGAGGAGGACGGCCGGCGGGTGGGCCGGGTGGCGCCGCCAGGGCAGCGCCCGCTGCCGGTGGTGATAGCGACCGTGCCGGTCCGGTTCACGGGAGCTCCTCGGGCGACCAGGGGGAGAGGGCGTCGGGTCCCGCGGCGCCCGAGGCGGGACCGTACCGCTGCCGGCGCCCGGCACCGTCCTGTCCGTGCGCCCGGGTGTCGACGCCGGGCCGGCGGGCATGCGCACCGCCGGCCCGGCGGGACTCAGTGCGCGGCCCCCGCCTCGCGGGTCTCGTCCGCGCCGTGGGCGATCGACCGGGTGTCCTGGAACGCCCGGACGCCCTCGATGCCCTGCTCCCGGCCCATGCCCGAGGACTTCATGCCGCCGAACGGCGCCCGCAGGTCCAGCCGCGCCGCGCCGTGGTCGTTGACCCAGACGTAGCCGCACTCGAGCCGCCCGCCCAGCCGGTTGGCGGCGTCGGCGTCCGCGGTCCAGACCGAGGCGCACAGGCCCGCCCAGGTGTCGTTGGCGAGCCGGACCGCCTCGTCGTCGTCGTCGAAGGGCAGCACCGGGATGACCGGGCCGAACTGCTCCTGGGTGACGACGCGCAGCGACGGGTCGGGGTCGACGACGACGGCCGGGCGCAGGAAGTTGCCCTCGGCGAACTCACCGCCGGGGAGCTCGCCGAACTCCAGCACGGTCGCCCCCGAGTCCTTCGCCTCCTCGATGATCTCCGCGACGAAGGCCTTCTGCGCCGGCTGGTGCAGCGGGCCCATCGTGGTGCCCTCGGCCAGCCCGTGGCCCAGCACGGTCCGCTCGAGCCGGGCCGACAGGCCGGCCACCAGCTCGTCCATCCGGGACCGGTGCACGTAGATCCGCTTGGCGTTCATGCAGATCTGGCCGGTGGTGTCGTAGACGGCGCTGAACAGCCGGTCCAGGTGCTCGTCGTCGAGGACGGCGTCGGCCCGGACGATCGCCGGGTCGTTGCCGCCGAGCTCGAGGGTGACCCGGGTGAGGCTCCGCGAGGCCATCTCCATGATCTTCTTGCCGCCGTTGACGCTGCCGGTGAAGCAGACCTTGGCGACGGCGGGGTTCTCGATGAGCCCGGCCATCTCGCTGTCCCGGCCGGTGACCACGTTGACCACGCCGGGCGGCAGCTTCTCCGCCACGCGCTGCACCAGCCGGGTGGTGGCCAGCGGCGTCGACGGCGGCGGCTTGACGATGACGGTGTTGCCGGCCAGCAGCGCGTGCGGGAGCGACGCGGCGAGGATGGCGATCGGCCAGTTGAACGGCACGATGATCGTCACCACGCCGAGCGGCTGGTGGGCGACGGTGGTCTGCACGGGGATCCCCGGCGCAGGCGGCAGCACCTTGGTGGCCTCCACCTCGTCGGCGAGGGAGAGCGCGAGCTGCCACCGGATCTCGAAGACCAGGGCGTCCACCCAGGCCTCGTGGACGATCTTGCCGTTCTCCAGCGAGAGGACGCGGGCGTCCTCGTCGCGCTCGTCGGCCAGGCCCTCGATCGCGGCGGCCATGGCGGCGGCGCGCTCGGTCGCGGGCATCTGCGACCAGGCGGGGTAGGCCGACCGGGCGGCCGCGACGGCGTCGGCGACGTCGTCGGCGGTGGCCGCCGCCGCGGTGCCGACGACGACGCCCGGCCGGGCCGGGTCGACGACCTCGAGCACCTCCGCCGTGGTCCGTGCCTCGCCACCGATGTAGAGCCCCGTGGTGACCGGGGCCGCCGTGTCGATCGTGCTCGTCATGCGGATCGATCCCTTCCTTCTCCTGCGTGGTGGGTGCTGTGCGGTCGAGCATCGGGAAGCGGGCGCCCCATGTCCACGGCCGCGAGGAGGCGGACCGCGTCCGCGCTGCCGGCGACGTCGTGCACCCGCACGCCCCAGGCGCCGGCGCGGGCGGCCAGCACGGTGGTGGCCAGGGTCGCGGCGTCGCGCCGGGCGGGCGGCGGGGGAGGCCCGCCGGGTGGCGCCAGCACGGCGCCGAGGAAGCGCTTGCGGGAGGCGCCGACGAGGACGGGGAAGCCGAGGTCGGCGATCCGGTCCAGCCCGGCCAGCAGCGCGAGGTCGTGCCCGGGCAGCTTCGCGAACCCGAGCCCGGGGTCGACGACGATCCGGTCGGCCGCCACGCCCGCCGCCATGGCCGCGTCGACGCGCCGGCACAGCTCCCGCCGCACGTCGGCCACCACGTCCCCGTAGGCCGCCCCGGCGTACATGTCGCGGCTCTCGCCCCGCCGGTGCATGAGCACCCAGGGCACGCCGGCGTCGGCGACCACGCGGGCCATGTCCGGGTCCGCGAGGCCCCCGCTGACGTCGTTGACCATCGCCGCGCCCGCCCCGAGGGCCGCCGTCGCCACCGCGGCGCGGGTCGTGTCGACGCTGACCGCGACGCCCGCCCGCGCGAGGGCGGCGACCACCGGCAGGACGCGGCGGCACTCCTCCCCGGCGTCCACCCGCCCGGCGCCGGGCCGCGTGGACTCCCCGCCGACGTCCACCCAGTCGGCGCCGTCGGCGGTCAGCGCGAGTCCGTGCGCGACCGCGGCCTCGGCGGTGGCGTGGCGGCCGCCGTCGGAGAACGAGTCCGGCGTGACGTTGAGGACCCCCATGACGACGCAGCGGCCGGCGGTCACGGGCCGCCGCCCGGGGACGCCGCCACCGCCGGCTCGCGGGCGGGGACGAGGTGCGCCGGGCGCCGGCCGCGCAGCGAGTTGAGCACCGCGACCTCCTCGGCGGCGCGCAGGTCGGCGACGGTGAGCACCCGCTCGGCCAGCAGCCCCTGCTCCAGCAGCCGCGCCCGCTCGACGCCGGGCAGGCAGCCGGAGGAGGTCGGCGGGGTCCACCACCGGCCGCCGAGCCGCAGGGCCACGTTCGCCGTGGTGGTCTCGGTGAGCTCGCCGCGGCGGTTGACCAGCACGACGTCGTCGGCCTCCGGGTGGGCCAGCGCCCGGGTCAGGTAGACGTCGCGGCGGGTGCTCTTGTGCTGCAGCCACGGGTCGGCGTCGTCCACGGGGTCGTCGCTGAGCGCGAGCCGCACGGGCCCGGCCGGCGGAGGGGGCGCGGGCCCGACCTCGACGTCGAGGTCGCCGTCGCGGGACAGCAGGAGCCGGACCCGCGCCGGCCCGGCGTGCCCCGCGACCGCCCGGTGCAGCGCCGCGAGGGCCGCCGCCGGGTCGAAGCGGAAGCCGGCCCAGTCGGCCGAGTCGCCCATCCGGGCGAGGTGCCGGGCGGCGTGGCGGAGCTCCCCGCCGGCGGTGAGGGCCAGGGTCTCGAGCAGCCGGTGCTCGGTGACGTCGTGCGTGAGGACGGCGGCCTTCGCGTGCAGCTCGGCCCGCTCGCGGGCGGGGTCGGAGTCCCAGGTGATGCCGCCGCCCGCACCGTAGACGGCCCCGCCGGTGGCGCGGTCGACGACGGCGGTGCGGATCGCGACGGAGAAGCGCGCCCGGACCGGGGCCGACGGCGGCCCGACCAGGCCGACGGCGCCGCAGTACACCCCGCGCGGCGCCGGCTCCAGCTCCCCGATGAGCCGCATGGTGGCCCGCTTCGGGGCGCCGGTGACCGAGCCGCACGGGAACAGCGCGGTGAACAGGTCCAGCAGCGTGGTCCCGGCGGGCACCCGGGCGCTCACCTGCGAGGTCAGCTGCCAGACGGTCGGGTAGCGCTCGAGGGCGAACAGCTCGTCGACCACCACGCTGCCCACCTCGGCCACCCGGCCCAGGTCGTTGCGCAGCAGGTCGACGATCATCAGGTTCTCGGCCCGCTCCTTGGCGCTCGCGAGCAGGGCGCGGCTGCGCTCGGCGTCCTCGGCGGTGGTGCGGCCGCGGGGGGCGGTGCCCTTCATCGGGCGGGTCCGGACGACGTCGCCCGCCCACTCGAAGAACAGCTCCGGGCTGGCGCCGGCGACCACGTGGCGGCCGAGGTCGAGGTAGGCGTTGTGCGCGCCGCGCTGGGCGAGGGCGAGGCGGGCGTAGAGGGCGCCGGGGTCGCCGGCGGCGGGGGAGCGGAGCCGGTCGGTGAGGTTGCACTGGTAGGTCTCGCCCGCGGCGATCCGCTCGCGGACGACCGCGACCGCGTGCGCGTGCTCGGCGTCGGTCCGGTCGGGCTGCCACCCCGGGCCCGGGGCAGCGGCGGCCGCGGGCGGCCGCACCGGCTCGACCCGGGTGGGCTCGCCGCACAGGCCGAACCACACCAGCGGCGGCTGCCCCGGCGGTGTCGGGCCGCCCGGCAGCCGGGGGTCCAGGCCGGAGGCGGCCTCGTAGGCGACGTACCCGTAGGCCCAGCTGCCGGCCTCGGTGGCGTCGTGCACCTCCCGCAGCACCCCGGCGACCTCGTCGGGGTGCACCGCGGTGAGCACCCGGGACGGCGGCGGGCACAGCAGCGCCTCCGCGGCGCGCAGGTCGTCGAACCGTGCCCAGGGGGCGGCCATCAGGCCGGGACCTCCCGCGGGACCTCCTGCTCGACGCCCTGCTCGATGCCCTGCTGCGCCCGTGCCGCGGCCAGCGTGTTGGCGAGCAGCATCGCGATCGTCATCGGCCCGACCCCGCCGGGCACCGGCGTGAGCGCGCCCGCCACCTCCGCGACCGGGTCGTGGTCGACGTCGCCGCGCAGCCCGTCCTCGCCCCGGTGGATGCCCACGTCGACGACGACCGCCCCGGGCTTGACGGCGTCGGCGCCCACGAGCCCGGGGATGCCCGCCGCGACGACGAGCACGTCCGCGCGCCGGCACACCTCGGCCAGGTCGCGGGTGCGCGAGTGGCAGATCGTCACGGTCGCGTTGCGGGCCAGCAGCAGCTGCGCCATCGGCCGGCCGACCAGCACCGACCGGCCGACGACGACGGCCTCGGCGCCCGCGAGGGGGACCTCGTACTCGTCGAGCAGCGCCATCACCCCGGCCGGCGTGCACGGGCGCAGCCCCGGCCGGCCCCGGGCGAGCAGGCCGGCGTTGTCCGTCGTCAGCCCGTCGACGTCCTTCGCCGCGGGGATGCGGGCGACGAGGGCGTCGGCGTCGAGGTGGGCCGGCAGCGGCAGCTGCAGGAGGATCCCGGACACCGCCGGGTCGGCGGCCACCTCGTCGACGAGCGCGGCCACGGTCTCCTGGCCGGCGTCGGCGGGCAGGTGCCGGTGGAGGTCGCGCATGCCCGCCTCGACCGACAGCCGGCGCTTGTTGCGGACGTAGACCTCCGAGGCGGGGTCGTCCCCGACCAGCACGGTCGCCAGGCCCGGGGCGGTGCCGCCCGCGGCGACCAGCTCCGCCACCCCGGCCGCGACCTCCTCGCGGACCCGCCGCGCCACCGCCTTGCCGTCGATCACCCGTGCGGTCACCGTGCTGTCCTCCTGGGGGTCGGCCGCGCGGGACGCGCCGGCGCGTGCGTCGTGGACCGCCGTCAGGCGAGGTCGGCCAGCGTCCGCCGGCGCCACGCCTCGGTCGGCTCGAGGTCGTTGAAGGTGAAGACGTGGAAGCCCTCGATGGCGTTGTCCGGCTTCCCGATGTGCGGGGCCAGCCCCTTGATGATCTTGTCCGGGCGGTAGCCGCCGGGGACGAAGAAGCGCCAGAGCAGGTTCTGCTGCTTCTTGAGGAACTTGGCCGACTCGCCGATGCCCAGGCCGCCGGAGACGCGGATCAGCTTCTGCCGGTGCACCGCGCCGGGGACGCCGACGTGCACGGGCAGGTCGATGCCGCGGGTCCTGAGCTCCCGCGCCCAGCGCAGGATGGCCGCCGGGTCGAACACGATCTGGGTGACGATGTGCGTGGCCAGCGGCGCCTTGTCCACGAGCGCCTGGAACATGACGTCCTCGGCCGCGCTCGGGTGGCCCTCGGGGTGCCCGCCGATCCCGATGTCGGTGAAGCCGTGGTCGAGCTCGTGCAGGGCGACCAGCAGGTCGTGGGCGTGCCGGAACTCCGTGGGGTCCTCGGTGGGGTCCCCGCCGACCACGAAGACGTCGGTGATGCCGGCCTCCCGGCAGCGGTCGACGACGTCGGCGAGGTGCGCGCGGTCGCGGACCTGGCGCGCCGACAGGTGCGGGGCCACCGAGTAGCCGTGCGCGGCGAGCGCGACAGCGAGGTCGATCGTGGCGTCCTGGCCCTTGGCCGGCGAGGCCGTCACGGTCAGGCGGACGTCCTTCGGCACGTGCGCGAGGACCGACTGCTCGGTCTTCTTGAACGGGATCACCTCGTAGCCGAGGCCCTGGAAGGCGTGCCGCAGCGTGGCCCGGGTGGTCGTGTCCCGGACGGCCAGCGAGCGCTTCACGTGGTCTCTCCTCCGACGGTGGGGCGGAACCTGCCGTCGTCCATCGTGACCTGCGCCACGCCCCTCCGGGCACGGTGCCATGACGGCACCGCAGGGGCCGGATCGGCAGCAGCGGATGGGTCAATCGTCGCGGTCGGCGGGCCCGGACGGGTGGCGGTGCGGGGACGCCGCGCCGCGGGCGGCGACGGCCGGGTGCCGGCGTGTCAGCATTCCCCCGTGGTGAGCCGCGTCACGGACGGCCCGGGAGGTGCGGCCGGGGAGGAGCGACACGTGCGACGAGGTGGACCCGCCGCGCCCGGGACGGTCACCTCCGCGGAGGAGGTGGTGCGGCGCGCCCCCGACGGCCTCGCGGTGGTCGACGGCCGGGCCCGCTTCGTGGAGGCCAACCCCGCGGCGGTGCTGCTGTGCGGCCTCGACCCCGACGCCGTCGCCGGTTCCCCGTCGCCGTTCCCGGTGCCGGACGACCCCGCCGCCGCCCGGCCGGGGGAGCTGACCGTGGCCTGGGAGCCCGGTCCCGGGCAGCGGCGCGAGTTCGCCTACGTGCTCGCCCCGGTCCCCGGGGAGGACCGCTGGGTCGTCTCCTTCCGGGACGTGACCCTGAGCCGGCTGCGGGAGCGGCGCCTCGCGGCCATCGCCAAGGCGGCGTCGAGCGTGGCGTCCAAGCGCTCGCTGGTGGGCACCCTCGAGGCGCTCGCGCAGGAGGTGGCGGGCACCGACGCGCTCGCCGGCGTCCAGGTGCTCACCGTCAACTCCTCGGGCGACCGGCTGCACGTCATGGGCGCCGCGGGCTTCGGGCGGGCGGCCGACTTCTTCGACCGGCTCATGGAGTGCCACGCCCTGGGCGCCGAGCTCAAGATGCTCGAGGCGCTGCGCCGGCGCGAGCCGCTCGTGGTGCCCGACCGGTACGAGCAGACGATGCGGGACCCGGCCTGGGCGCCCCTGCACGAGCTGCTGCGCCACCCGCGCTGGGACTGGTTCGTCAGCGTGCCGCTGCTCGCCCGCGGGGAGCCGGTGGGCATCCTCAACGCCTTCTACGCGCCGGGGCAGGTGGTCGGCGACACCGAGCTGGAGTTCCTGCTGGCGATGGCCGAGCAGGCGGCGATGGCCGTCGACCACGCCGCGCAGCGCCAGCGCGAGCGCGACGTCGCCCGCCGGGAGGAGCGCCAGAAGCTCGCCCGCGACCTGCACGACTCGGTCGTGCAGCAGGTCTTCTCGATGATGATGCAGGCCCGCTCGCTCGGGGTGCTCGTGGAGCGGGGGCTGCCGCCCACGCCGGACCGGGTGGCCCAGGTGGCCGACGACCTCAGCACGAGCGCCGAGGCCGTGCTGGCCGACCTCCGGGGCATGGTCGTGGAGCTGCGGCCGGCGGCCACCACCGGCGACGGCCTGCACTCGGCGCTGCAGTCGCTGGTCGACACCACGACCGCCCGCACCGGGGTGGCCGTGGCGCTCGACGTGCACGACCCCGACGACGAGCTGTCCGCGCAGGACGGCGACCTCCTGGAGGACGTCTACCGGGTGCTCGCCGAGGCGCTGCACAACAGCGTCAAGCACGCCGACGCCTCGACGATCACCGTCCGGCTGGTCGTCGGCCCCCGCGGCCGCCGGCGGCGGCTGGTCGCCGACGTGACCGACGACGGCCGGGGGATGACCGACGCGGACGCCGCCGGCGGCGCCGCCGTGCCGACCGGCGCGGGCGACTCCGCGTCGAGCGGCTACGGCATGACGGTCATGCGCGAGCGCGCGGACCGGTGGGGCGGCGCCGTCCGGGTGCGCCGCCCCGCGGCCGGGGGCACGACCGTGCGGCTGACCCTGCCCCTGCGGACCTCGCTGCCCGCGTCGCCGGCCGGCGACCGTACGGTCGCCCCGTGACCGCGCCGCACCCCATCCGCGTCCTCGTCGTCGACGACCACGCCGTCGTGCGCCGCGGCGTGGTGGCCTACCTCGAGGCGCTCGAGGACGTCGAGGTCGCCGCCGAGGCCGGCGACGGCCAGGAGGCGCTCGACCAGCTGGCGCGCGCCGCGGCGCACGGCGAGCTGCCGCACGTCGTCCTCATGGACCTGCAGATGCCGGGCATGGACGGCGTGACCGCGACCGGCGAGGTGCTGCGCCGGTTCCCCGAGCTCAAGGTCGTGATCCTGACCAGCTTCGGGGAGACCGAGCGCGTGCACGCGGCCCTGGAGAGCGGCGCCTCGGGCTACCTGCTCAAGGACGCCGGGCCGGCGGAGGTCGACGCGGCGCTGCGCGCGGCCGTCCGCGACGAGGTGTTCCTCGACGCCGCGGTCACCCGCCGGCTCACCCAGGAGATGCGGGCGCCCCGCAGCGGCCTCGGGGCGCTCACCTCGCGGGAGAAGGAGGTGCTCGTCCTCGTGGCCGAGGGCCGGTCCAACAAGGACATCGCCCGGCACCTGGTGATCAGCGAGCGGACCGCGCGCACGCACGTCAGCCACCTGCTCACCAAGATGGGCCTCACCTCCCGCACCCAGGCCGCGCTGCTCGCGGTGAAGGAGGGCCTCGTCCAGCCGCGCTGACCCGCGGCCCGGTCGGGGAGCACCGGGACGGATGACGTAGCGCGCACCCGCCGCGGCGGTGGCGCGGCCGTGACATCGGACGGATCCGTCCCGGCCCCCGGGTGCCTAGCGTGGGGTGCCGCCGGAACGCGGCAGGGGACATCCGGCCCCCGGACGACCTCGACGAGGAGGGGCAGCGTGGCCACGTTCGTGCTCGTCCACGGCGCCTGGCACGGCGGCTGGTGCTGGGACCGGGTGGCCCGCCCGCTGCGCGCGGCCGGCCACGAGGTGCACGCCCCCACGCTGACCGGGCTGTCGGAGCGGGCGCACCTGCTCTCCCCGCTCGTGGGGCTGGAGACGCACGTGGAGGACGTCGTCCGGCTGATCGACGTGCTCGGGCTGACCGACGTCGTCCTCGTCGGGCACAGCTACGCCGGCCAGGTCGTCACCGCCGTCGCCGACCGCCGCCCGGACGCCGTCGCGCGGCGCGTCCACCTCGACGCCTTCGTGGGCGCCGACGGCGAGGCCGCCCGCGACCTGCTCCCGGAGACGGTCGAGCACCACTGGGCGCAGTCGGCCGCCGAGCAGGGCTTCGGCTGGCTGGTGCCGGTCCGGAAGCTGTCGGTGCTCGGCGTGACCGAGCAGGCCGACGTCGACTGGCTCACCCCCCGGCTCACCCCGCACCCGTGGAAGACCTACACCGACCCGCTGCGGCTCACCGGCGCGGCCGACGCCGTGCCCGCGGCCTTCGTCGAGTGCACCGACTGGATGCGCGTGTTCGCCGCCCAGGCCGACCGCGCCCGCGCGCTCGGGTGGCCGGTGCACGAGATCGCGACCGGCCACGAGGCGATGGTGACCGCGCCCGGCGAGCTGGCGGCGGTGCTCACGGAGATCGCCGGCAGCGTGCCGGGCGGCAGCGGAGGAGGCTGACGTGGAGTTCCTGGTCCGGTCGGAGAACCGGCTGCCGGCCGACACCCCGGCGCAGCGGCGGGAGGAGCTGCGGGCGGGGGAGCGCGCCCGCGCGATGGAGCTGCGCGCCGCCGGCGTCCTCAAGCGGCTGTGGCGGGTCCCCGGGCGCAACGCGACGATCGGCCTGTACGAGGCCGAGGACCCGGCGGCCCTGCACGACGCGCTCATGTCGCTGCCGATGGCCCCGTGGCTCGACGTGCACGTCGAGGCGCTCGCCACCCACCCCCAGGAGCGGACGTGACGCAGGCGCCCGCGACGCGGGCACCGGTACGGGAGAGAGGAACGACGGCCATGGGCACCACCGCCGGCCCGGGACGCCGGGACCTGCCGGGGACGCCGGTCTTCGACGGCGACAGCAGCCGGCGGGGACTGCGCATGAACCGGCTGTTCATGAGCCTGCGCCACGCCGAGGCGCGGGAGCGGTTCGCCGCCGACGAGGCCGCCTACTGCCGGGAGTTCGGTCTGAGCGCCGAGCAGGAGCGGGCCGTGCTCGACCGCGACTGGCAGGCGATGATCGACCTCGGCGGCAGCATCTTCTACGTCTACAAGCTGGCGATGATCGACGGCCGGTCGATGCAGTACCTGGGTGGGGTGTTCACCGGCATGGGCGAGGAGGACTTCCTCGCCGCGATGCGCGCGGGAGGCCGCCGCGATGGCTGAGGTGATCTGGGGCCTGGCGACCTCGCACGTGCCCTCGATCGGCGCGGCGATGGACCGCGGGAAGACCGACGACCCGAACTGGAAGGCGCTCTTCGACGGGTACGCCCCGGCGCGGGCGTGGCTGGCCGAGCACCGGCCCGACGTCGCGATCGTCGTCTACAACGACCACGCCAACGGCATCGACCTCGACTTCGTGCCGACGTTCGGGCTGGGCACCGCCGAGCGCTACGAGGTCGCCGACGAGGGCTTCGGCCGGCGCCCGGTCCCCGACGTGGTCGGGCACCCCGAGCTCTCGCTGCACCTGGTGGAGAGCCTGGTCGACGAGGAGTTCGACCTCACCGTCTTCCAGGAGCTGCAGGTCGACCACGGCTTCACCGTGCCGCTGTCGGTGTGGACCCCCGACCCGGGCGACGCCTGGCCCTGCCCGGTGGTGCCGCTGCTGGTCAACGTCATCCAGTACCCGCAGCCGACGGCGGCCCGCTGCTACGCGCTCGGCCAGGCGCTCGGGCGGGCCATCCGCAGGTTCCCCGAGGACCTCACGGTCGGCGTCCTCGGCACCGGCGGCATGTCCCACCAGCTGGCCGGCGCCCGGGCGGGGTTCATCAACCCCGAGTTCGACGCGCTGTGGATGCAGGCGATCGAGACCGACCCGGCGCGGCTGGCGGCCATGTCCCGGGAGGAGCTCATCCGGCAGGCGGGCTCCGAGGGCATCGAGCTGATCATGTGGCTGGTCATGCGCGGGGCGATGGACGAGCAGATCACGAAGGTCCACTCGGACTACTTCGTGCCGGCGTCCAACACCGCGGCCGGCATCGCGCTGTTCGAGAACCGGGCGCCGCGGCCGGCCTGACGAAGGACCCCCGTCCTCCCCACCGCTCGCACGCTCGCGGCGGGCCCCTGGACGGGGGCCGTCCGTCATGTCCCGGTCAGCGCGACCGGTAGGTGTCCCGCGCGTCGTACGGGCACGGGGCGACCGTCGCGCGGATCTCGACCTGCACGTGGTCCTCGACCGCGGGCTTCGCCGACACCGGCCGCTCGCCCCAGACGACGACGACCTCGGTGCCCGGCTCGGCGAGCGCGGTGTCGACGGTGGCCAGGGAGACCATCTCGCGCTCGTTGGCGAGGTAGCCGCAGTCCAGCGAGATGCCCACCGGCCGCCCGTCCTTGAGCACCACGTCCTCGTGGTGGGTGGCGTAGCGGGCCTTGGGCATCTCGATGTACTTGGCGCCCGGCCCGGGCCGGTAGAGCGAGCCGACCGCCGCGGTGACGTCCTCGGCGTCCCAGACCAGCGTCACCTTCGTGCGCGGCGGGGCCGCCTCCGCCAGGCGCTCGAGGGCCTCGCGGCCGACGAAGTCGTGGTCGAACTTGACGGTCTTGCCGTAGCCGACGTCGTAGGGCGTGAGGTAGTAGTCGGCGATGTCGGGGGAGTCGAGGCTGCCCCCGAGGGAGCCCACGCTCGTGACGGGGAGCCACTCGCGGTACTCGGCGAGCAGCGGGTCGTCGCCGAAGACGGCCGGCAGCGGGGCGGGGACCCACCCCGAGCCGAGGTTGGCGGTCGAGTAGGCCTTCGACCCGACCCGGACGAGCCCGTGGTCCTCCCCGGCCCGCAGCAGGGCGTCGAGGACCGCCTCGCCGTCCTCCCAGGGGCCGAAGAGCTCGAAGCCGGGCTGGCCGGCCATGCCGTGCCGCAGGCCGTGGACGCGCCGGCCGGCGACGGTGAACTCGGTCATCGAGAAGAACCGCACCTCCGGCACCGCGGTGCCGAGCACCGCCTCCATCAGGGCGGGGGCGGTCGGGCCCTGCAGCTCGTAGCGGTAGAACCGCGGCGGACCGGACCGGCGCACGATCGAGTTGTCGTCGCGCTCGACCTCCACGTCGTAGCCGCCGCGCTCGACGTGGAAGGTGACCCAGTCGATGACCATCGGGTGGCCCACGAGGTCGAACAGCTCCTCCTCGAGGTGGAAGAGGATGGCGTCGCCGACGAGGTGGCCGTCGGGGGCGACGGCGACGAACTGCTTGGCCCGGCCGACGCCGAAGTTGCTGAACGTGTTGACGGCGAGGTCGCTGAGCAGCCGCAGCGCGTCGGGGCCCTCGATGAACAGGTCGGTCATGTGGTGCGACTGGTCGAGCAGCGCGCAGGTCTCCAGCCAGGACCGCTGCTCGGACCGCCAGTTGGTGAACTCCGGCCGGACCGGGAAGGTGCTCGGCGGGAAGGCCAGGTTGCGCAGCAGCTCGACCGGGCTGCCGGCGCGGGCGAGCGCCGCGGCCAGACTCTCGGTGGACATGACGGGGGACCCTCTCGTCGTGGGACGGCAGGAGTGCTCCTGCCCGGTGGGTGCCGCGGAGCCTCTGCGGCCCACCTCCTGCGGCGCAGCCCACGCTAGGGAGCGCGGGTGTGCAGCGGATCACTCCGATGACGGTGTCCGGCGTCCACCCCGGCCCGTCCGCGCCGCGACATGTGACGTAGCCGTCACCCCGCCCTGCCCCGCCTCGCCCTGCCGGGGTCCGGAGACGGCCGTGGCCGGGTGACGACGGGATCGTCACCCGGCCACGCCGGTCGGTGCGGGGTGCGGGTCAGGCGCGCCCGCTGGTGCGCCAGCCGCCCTGGTAGGTCTCCCGGGCCATCTTCGCGTAGGGGACCGGGCTGACGATGGCGCGCACCTCGAACTGCTCGTGCGGCTCGACGGTGGTCTTGCGGCTGCCGCCGTCGGGCTCGCCCCAGACCACGCGGACCTCGGCGCCGTGCGGGACGTCCGGGCTGACGGTCGCCAGCGACAGGCCCTTCTTCTCGTTGGCCGAGATGCCGGTGAACATCGAGACCCCGAGGACGGTGCCGTCGGCGTCGAGGACGGAGTCGAAGTTCGACGACCCGTAGTTGGCGTTGGGCAGGTCGAAGAACTGGTAGCGGGCGTCCTCCACCTGGTTGGCGAGCAGCTTGGCCAGGTCCTCGGAGTTCCACTCGAGGGTGACCTTGCGGCGCTGCGCGTCCTTGTCCAGGGCCTCGAGGGCGTCCCGGCCGACGAAGTCGTGGTCGAACTTGACGAAGGAGCCGTACCCGAGCTCCCACGGGTTGGTGTAGTAGTCCTCGATGTCGGAGGACACGAAGCTGCCGGCGATGGCGTTGGTCGCCTCGTAGCTGTCGGCCCCGAGCCACTCGCGGTAGGGGCGCAGCTCCTCACCGGTGTAGATCGCCGGGAGCGGCGAGGGGATCCAGCCCGACTCGAGGGTGTTGGTCGAGTAGGCGCGCGAGCCCACCGGCTCCATGCCGAACTCGCGGCCGGCCTCGAGGATGGCCTCCCGGACCCGGTCGTAGCTCTCGTACGGGCCCCAGATCTCCAGGCCCGGCGCGCCGGCCATGCCGTGGCGCAGCGTGCGCACGGTCTCGCCCGCGATCGTCATGGTGCTCATGCGGAAGAACTTGAGCTGCTCGACGGTGCCGCCGTTCAG
Organism: Geodermatophilus sp. FMUSA9-8; assembly: GCF_037034165.1. Taxonomy (NCBI): domain Bacteria; kingdom Bacillati; phylum Actinomycetota; class Actinomycetes; order Geodermatophilales; family Geodermatophilaceae; genus Geodermatophilus; species Geodermatophilus sp. FMUSA9-8. The sequence continues at coordinate 63,615 of NZ_JBAGKE010000001.1, forward strand.
CTTCTCGATGATCGGCCAGGCGTTGGGCCCCTGGATCTGGAAGCGCCAGAGGTCGCGGGTGACGGCCTTGCCGTAGGGCCGCGACGGCGACCGCGGGTCGTTGCGGATCTCGACGTCGTAGCCGCCGGTCTCGCCGCGGAACTGCAGCCAGTTCGCGCCCGGCGCGCGGCCGACGTAGACGAACTCCTCCTCGGCCAGGTGGAAGAGGATGCCGTCGCCGATGACGTTGCCGGCGGGCGTCACGGGCACGAACTGCTTGGCCATGTCCACCGGGAAGTTGGCCACGCTGTTGATGCCGCTGTCGGAGATCAGCTTGAGCGCGTCCGGGCCGCGCATGAACAGGTTGAACATGTGGTGCGACTGGTCGAAGAGCACGGCGGTCTCCTGCCACGCCTTCTGCTCCCGCCGCCAGTTGGTGAACTCGGAGGGGACGACCGGGTAGATGTAGGCCCCCAGCTGGGAGTTGCGCAGCAGGCCCACGGTGTCGCCGCTCTGGTCCAGGAGCTCCTGGAGGTTCTTCGCAGTCATCTCGGTCCGTTCTCGTCGGTTGTTCCTGCCGCGGGCCGGCGGAGGGCCGGGCCGTGCCCGGTGTCCCCGCGGGCGCCCCTGGACGCGCGGGACCGCGGTCCCGGCACCGTCGCGGGTCGAGCCTAGGCCGCCTGCTGTGGCCCAGCACACAGTCATCCGTCACCCGGCCCCGGCCGATCCGGCGGGAGCGTCGTGCGTCGGATGGCCGGGGGGCCGCGTCATTTGACGTACCCGCCCGCGCGTCGGTGCCCCCGGCCCGGCACGGGCGCGGGTGGTGGGTGAGGCTGGCGCGGGTCCGGACCGCAGCGGGACCGGACCGGAGGGGACCGGCCCGTGGAGGGAGCAGCCCGTGACGCGTCGGCCGCTCGGCCGCCGGGAGCCGCCGGGAGCCGCTCCCGGTCCCGGCCGGACCTCCTGGGCCGCCGTGGCGGCCCTGCTCGGGGCCGGGGTGGTCGCCGCCGCCCAGATCGGCGGGGCGGCGGCCGCGCTGCCGGTGCTCACGGACTCCTTCGGGCTCGGGCCCGGCACCGCGGCCTGGTACCTGTCGACGGTCAGCGCGCTCGGGGCCGCGGGCGGGGCGCTGCTCGGGTGGCTCGGCCAGGGCCTGGGCTTCGGCCGGCAGGTCCGGCTCGGGCTCGCGGCGATCGTCGCCGCCGACCTCGGCGGCGCGCTGGCCGACTCGCTGGCGGGGCTGATGGTGGCCCGGGTGGGGGAGGGCCTCGGGCTGGTCCTGGTCATCCTGGCCGCGCCGCCGCTGCTCGCGGAGGTCTCCGCGCCGGGGCAGCGGCGCCTCGTGGCCGGCACGTGGGGCGCGTACATGCCCGTCGGGTCGGGCCTGGCCGCCCTGCTCGTGCCCGTCGCGATCGGGCTGGTCGGCTGGCGGGGGGCCTCGGTGGCCGACGGGTGCGTCGCGGCGGTCGCGCTCGCGGTGGTCGCCCGCTGGGTGCCGTCGGTCGGCGAGCGCCGGCGGCCGTCGTCCGCGGGGCTGCTCGGTGCCCTGCGCTCGCCGACCGTGGTGCTCATCGCGGCGGTTTTCGCCCTCTACGCCGCCCAGTACCTCGCCGTGGTCGGGCTGTTCCCGGCCGCGCTCGTCGCCGACGCCGGGTTCTCGGTCGCCGACGCCGGGTGGGTGGGGGCGCTGGTCTTCCTCGTGAACGCGCCGGCCAACGTCCTCGGCGCCTACCTGCTGCACCGGGGCGTGCCGCTGCGGTGGGTGGTCGCCGGCGGGTGCGCGGGCATGGCGCTGGCCGTGTGGGGGGTGCTCGACCCGGGGCTGCCGGTGGGCGTGCGGATCGCCGCGGCGGTCGCCTTCTCCGGGGTCTCCGGGGTGGTCCCGGCCGCGCTGTTCGCCGGGCTCGCGGCGGTGTCGGGGGGCACCCGGTCCGCCGGCGCCGCCATCGGCCTGGTGACCCAGGGGTCCGCGGTGGGGCAGCTGCTGGGGCCGCCGCTGGTGGTCGCGGTGGGGGCGGGCCTGGGCTCCGGCGCGCCCCAGGCGGCGGTGCTCGTGGGCGTGTCCGGCCTGGTCGCGACCGGCGCGTCCCTGCTGCCGCGGGGCCCGCGCGCGACCTGAGCGCGGGGTCGCGCGGGGCCGCGCGCGCCCGCGGGAGGGGCCGGGCCGGCGCGACACGACCGTGGACACGACCTTCAGATCAGATCGTTGACAATCCCCCGAGGCCGTCCGTACGTTGCGGCGCACGCACCGGAGCAACACCCAATGGCGGGAGATGCGGGTATGGCGGGTGGGCTGACGCTGCAGGACGTGAGCCTGCGGTTCGGCGGTGTCACGGTGCTCCAGGACGTGGGCTTCGCGGTCGAGCCGGGCCAGATCCTCGGGCTCGTCGGGCCCAACGGCGCGGGCAAGACGTCGCTGTTCAACTGCATCAGCGGGCACTACCGGCCGACGTCGGGGCGGGTGCTCATCGACGGCGCCGAGGTGCAGGGCGCGCGCCCGGCCACGCTGGCCAAGCACGGCCTGGCCCGCACGTTCCAGCACCCCGCACTGCAGCTGCGCGCGACGGTGCTGGAGAACGTGCTGCTGGGGGCGCACACGCGGCTGCCCGGCGGGGCGCTGGAGTGGGCCTTCCGCACGCCGCGCACCCGGCGGGCCGAGCGGGAGCTGCGCGCGGAGGCCCTCGCGCTGCTCGAGCGCAATGGCCTCGGCTGGGCGGCGCACCTGCCGGCCGACGAGCTCTCGCACGGCCTGCACAAGGGCGTGGAGCTCTGCCGGGCGCTGCTGATGCGGCCGAGCCTGCTGCTCCTCGACGAGCCGGCCGCCGGCCTCTCGCACGGCGAGGTCGAGCAGCTCATCACCACCGTCCGGCGGCTGCGCACCGACGACGACATCACCGTCGTGGTCGTCGAGCACCACATGGGCCTCATCGCCGCGCTCACCGACCGCGTCGTCGTCCTCGACCACGGCGCGAAGCTCATGGAGGGCACGGCCGCCGAGGCGCAGTCCGACCCCCGCGTGATCGAGGCCTACATCGGGAAGGACGCCGCCGCCGATGACGCTGCTTGAGCTCGAGGGGGTCACCGCGGCCTACGGCCCGGTGCAGGTGCTCGAGGACGTCTCGCTGACCGTCCCGGACGGCGGCGCCGTGGGCATCCTCGGCGCCAACGGCGCCGGCAAGACCACCACGCTGCGCGCGATCAGCGGCACCGTCCGCGCCGGCGGGCGGATCGTCTTCGACGGCCGCGACGTCCGCGGCCTGCGCCCCGACCAGGTCGCCGCCCTCGGCATCGCGCACGTGCCCGAGGGGCGCGGCACGCTCGGCGACCTCACGGTCCGGGAGAACCTCCGGGTCGGCGCCTACCTGCGCAAGGACGCCAAGGGCGTCGAGCGCGACATCGACTACTGCCTCGACCTGTTCCCCAACCTGCAGGCGCGGATCCGGTCGAACGCCTCCGCCCTGTCCGGCGGCGAGCAGCAGATGCTGGCCGTCGGCCGGGCGATCATGTCCAAGCCGCGGCTGATGCTGCTCGACGAGGCGTCCCTGGGGCTGGCACCCAGCACCGCGAAGACCGTCTACGACGCGATCCGGCGCCTGCGCGTGGAGTCCGGCATCGCGATGCTCGTGGTCGAGCAGAACGCCAACCTCGCCTTCACCCTCGTCGACACCGCCGCGGTGCTCGAGACCGGGCGGACCGTCCTCACGGGCACGTCCGCCGAGCTCAAGGGCATGGACGAGATCCGTCGCGCCTACCTGGGAGGCTGACATGGAGAAGTTCGTCCAGCTCGTCGTCGACGGCCTGTCGACCGGCTCGGTGTACGCCGCGCTCGCGCTGGCCATCGTGCTCGTCCACTCCGCGACCGGCCTGATCAACTTCGCGCAGGGCGGCCTGGCCGTCCTGGCCGCGTACGTGGCCTGGGTGCTCACCAACCAGGGGCTCCCGGTGGGCCTCGCGATCGTCGCGGCGATCCTGGTCTCCTTCGTGCTCGGCGCGGTGGTGGAGCGCTACCTCATCCGGCGCTTCGAGCGCGGTGACCCCGACACCGCCGTGGTCGTCACGATCGGCCTGCTCACCCTGGTCACCGGCGTGGCCGGCTGGATCTGGGGTTACAACAACCAGCAGTTCCCCTCGCTGTTCCCCCTCGACACGGTGTCGCTGCTGGGCGTCTCGGTGAGCATCCGCTCGCTCGGCACGACCGCGGTGATCGTCGTGGCGATGGTGCTGCTGCAGGTCCTCTTCGTCCGCACGAAGATCGGCCTCGCGCTGCGGGCGGTCGCGATCAACCCGCAGTCGGCGGCCTTCAGCGGCCTCCCGGTCGGCCGCCTGCTCATGGTCGGCTGGGGGCTCGCGGCGGCGCTCGGCGCGGTCGCCGGAACCCTCGTGGCGCCCCAGCTCACGCTGACGCCCGGCATGCTCGACAACGCCCTGGTCTACGCGCTGGCCGCCGTCATCCTGGGCGGTCTCACGAGCCCGGTCGGCGTCGTCGTCGCGGCGTGGATCATCGGTGTCCTCGAGAACCTCGCCGCGGTCTACGTCGGCTTCATCGGCTTCGACCTCAAGGTCGCCGTGCCGTTCATCCTGATCTTCGTCGTCCTCCTCGTCCGACCCCAGGGCCTGTTCGGCCGGAAGACCGTGGTGCGTGTGTGATGGCCCGAGTCCTGGACACCCCGACCCCCTCCACCCCGCCCCCGCCGGCGCGGTCCCTCCGGCAGACGCCGTGGGTGCGCTGGGGAGCACCGCTGCTGCTGCTCGCCGCGCTCGTCGTGCTGCCCCTGGTGGGCACGGAGTCGTTCAACGACACGCTGGCGCGCATCGGGGTCTTCGCCGTGGCCGTGCTCGGGCTCAACGTGGTCATGGGCTACACCGGCCAGGTCTCGCTGGGGCAGATCTTCTTCCTCGGCCTCGGCGCCTACGTCACCGCCTACGGGGTCCAGCAGGGCTGGAACGTCGTCCTCGTCTTCGTGCTCGCCTGCCTGCTCCCCGCGGTCGCCGGCCTGCTCGTGGCGCTGGCCGCCGCCCGCCTGGGCGGCCTGGCCATCGCGATGGTCACGATCGCCCTGCCCATCGTCGGCGTGCCCCTGGCCAAGCGGCTCAGCGAGTTCACCGGCGGCTCCCAGGGCCTGTCCGCGCGCTTCACCGACGCGCCCGAGGGCAGCGGCCTCTACGACGACCAGTTCCAGCTGTACCTGGTGCTCGGCATCGGCGGCGTGGTGTTCCTGCTGACCGCCTACCTGGTCCGCGGCAAGTACGGCCGGGCCTTCGCCATCGTCAAGGACAACGAGAACGTGGCGTCGTCCATGGGGATCTCGCCCTACCGGTACAAGGTGCTCGCGTTCACCATCGCGTCGCTCATCGGCGGGGTCAGCGGCTTCCTGTACATGGTCGTCGTCCAGTACACGTCGCCGGAGACCATGAGCTTCGGGCACTCGATCGAGCTGCTCGTCGCGATGGTCATCGGCGGCGCCGGCAGCATCGCCGGGTCGCTGCTCGGCGGCGTGTTCTACGTCGTCGTCCCGGACCTCACCAACGCCGTCGACCCCAGCCTGACGTCGCTGCTGCAGGGCGCGCTCCTGCTGCTGGTGCTGTTCCTGCTCCCCGGTGGCCTCGTGTCGCTGCCCCGTGCGCTCGCGCGCCGGCTGCGGCGCTCTCCCGCCGGCCGCGGCTCCGCCGCGCCACCGACCCCTCCGTCGTCGACCCCCGGGTCGGCCACCGCGGCGGAGCGACCCCAGACAGAGAGGCAAGGGCACGCATGAACGGACACGTCCGGTCGCGGAGGACGCTCGGCATCGCCGTGGCGTCGGCGCTCGCGGTCACGCTCAGCGCCTGTGGCGGTGCCACCGACGCCGGTCGCGGTGGCGACACCGCCGAGGGGGCGCCCAGCCCGGGGATCACCGACGACTCGGTGACGCTCGGCATCACCACCCCGCTCAGCGGCTCGACGGCCGGCCCGGGCACCTGCACGGTCGCCGGCGTGCGGGCCTACTTCGGCATGCGCAACGCCGAGGGCGGGATCGAGTTCGGTGACGGGCAGACCCGCACGGTCGAGATCGAGGCGCTCGACGACACCTACGACCCGCAGCAGGCGGCGGCGAACTACGACCAGCTCAAGAACGAGGTCTTCGCGATGACCGCGGGGCTGGGCACGCCGACCAACCGCGCCTGGCGCGACGCGGCGATCGCCGACGAGGTGCCGCAGGCGCTGATCATGACCGGCGACCCGATCTTCAGCGACACCGAGCAGAGCCCCTGGCAGCTGGGCTTCGTGCCGATCTACCAGAACGAGGGCGAGGCGTTCGGCGAGCTGCTGGCCGCCTCCGGGCAGCAGCACCGGGTCGCGATCCTGTCCCAGAACGACGACTACGGCGAGGGCTACGTCGAGGGCTTCAAGGCCGCCGTCGAGGGCGCGGACAACATCGAGATCGTCGACGAGCTCACCTACGAGGCGACCGACACCTCGGTCGACGCGCAGATCACCGAGCTGGCCAACAGCGGCGCGGACGTCATCTTCAACGCCATGTCGCTCGTGCCGCTCGTGGTCGGCGCGCTGCAGAAGGCGCAGCAGCTCGGCTGGACGCCGAGCTGGTTCCTGCCCTCGAACACCTCCAGCCCCGGCGCGGTCCTCGAGCCCGGCGGCGGCGGCGCGTTCCCCGGCATCTACTCGGTGTCCTTCGCCAAGGCGCCGGCCAGCCCGGCCTTCGCCGAGGACGAGGACGTGCAGACCTACCTGTCGGCCCTCGCGGAGTACGGCGACTACCCGGAGCCCCCGGCGTTCCCGCACTGCCAGTGGAGCTGGATGGTCGGCGCCACCCTCGAGCAGGCCTTCACGCAGATGGAGGAGCCGACCCGGGACAGCTTCATGGAGGCGCTGCGCGGCATCCAGGGCTACGAGGCGCCGCTGATGCTGCCGGGCACGTCGGTCGACACCACGCAGGACGGGCAGCCCGCGGTGTCCAGCGTCGTGGTGCAGAAGTACAACGGCCGGGGCTACGACACCGTCGAGTCCTTCGGCTGAGCCCGGCATGACGAGCGGGGGCGGTCCGGGTCGACCCGGGCCGCCCCCGCGCGCGTCGGGGGCCCGGCGTGACCCTCCCGGGGGATCCCGGCGCCCGGGACCCCCGGGCCGCTCGACCCGGGCTCCGGCCGCTGCCTACGGTGACCGGATGCCCCAGGGGACCGGTGAGGGTGCGCGCCTGCTGACCGGCGTGCAGGCCCGGCGCACCGCCGAGCGGCGCCTGCGCGAGGAGATCACCCGGGGGGTCGTCGTCCCCGGGCAGCGGCTGGTCGAGCCCGAGCTGGGGGAGCGCTACGGCGTCACCCGCAACAGCGCCCGGCTGGCGCTCGACGCCCTCATCGCCGAGGGCCTGGTGGAGCGCATCCCCAACCGCGGGGCGCGGGTCCGGGTGATGTCCGGCGCCGAGGCGGTCGCCGTGCTGGAGTGCCGCCAGGTCCTCGACGGGCTGCTCGCGGCGAAGGCCGCCGAGCACGCCACCGGTGCCCAGGCGGAGCGCCTGCGCGCGACGCTCGAGCGGTTGCGGCGGGCCGTCGCCGACCACGAGCTGCTGGAGTGCTGGGACCTCCTCCAGGAGCACCACCGGCTGGTCGCCGACGCGGCCCGCCAGCCCCTCGCCTCCTCGCTCGTCGCCCGCCTGCAGGGGCGGGTGGCGCGCTCGCAGTTCCAGCTCCTGCTGCGCCCGGGGCGGGCGCAGCAGGCCCTCGCGGAGCTGGCCGACGTCGTCGACGCCGTCGCCGGCGGCCGCCCCGCGGACGCCGACCGGGCCGCCCGGGCGCACGTGCAGAGCGGCATCGACGCCCTCGCCGCGGAGTCCCCGGAGGGCTGACGCTGGCCCGCGGAGGACCCGCGCGGACGTCGGACCGGATCGCTCACAGGATCGTTGGCAATCCTGCGGACGTGGGCTACCGTGCCGCCATGGTGTCCGGCGCGCAGGAGACGGCCGAGCGCGCCCTGCGCCTCGCCATCGCGCGCGGTGACATGCCGCCCGGCTACCGGCTGGTCGAGGCCGAGCTGGTCTCGCGCACCGGGGTGAGCCGCGGCGCCGTCCGGCTGGCGATCGACGCCCTGGTCGCCGAGGGCCTGGTCGAGCGCATCCCCAACCGCGGGGCGCGGGTGCGGGTGGTCACCACCGAGGAGGCCGTCGCGATCACCGAGGTGCGGCTGCCCCTCGAGGCGCTGCTCGCCCGCAAGGCGGCCGAGCGGGTCACCGACGCCGAGATCGGGCGGCTGCGCGCCCACCTGGAGACGATGACCGACGCCGTCGGCTCCGGCGACGTCCGCAAGTACTCCGAGCTCATCCAGCAGCTCTACGCCATGGTCGGCGAGGTCGCCCGGCACCCCATCGCCGCGGACCTGGTCGGCCGCCTGCAGGCCCAGCTCGTCCGCCACCAGTTCCGCCTGTCACTGCGCCCCGGCCGGCCCCGCGTGAGCCTCGCCGGCTTCACCGAGCTCGTGGAGGCGCTCACCGCGCGGGACCCGGCACGCGCCGAGGCCGCCGTGGCCACCCACCTGCGCGGGGTGATCGCGGCGCTCTCCGAACCGACCCCCGACCCGGGAGGACCCGCATGAGGACCGTCGTCGTCACCGACCCGCCGCGCGCCGACGCGGCCGACGCCGAGACGCTCGGGGGGTTCGGCGTCGCCACCGTGCACGAGGCGCTGGGGCGGGTCGGCTACCTCGGCCCGCAGTTCCGCCCGGCGTGGGCCGGGGCGCGCATCGGCGGCACCGCCGTCACGGTGCTGTGCTGGCCCGGGGACAACCTGATGATCCACGTCGCCGTGGAGCAGTGCCGGCCCGGCGACGTGCTCGTCGTCGCCACCGCCTCGCCCTCCAGCGACGGCCTGTTCGGCGAGCTGTTCGCCACGGCGCTGGCCCACCGCGGGGTCCGCGGGGTCGTGCTGGGCAGCGGGGTGCGCGACGTCGCCGAGCTCCGGGAGATGGGCTTCCCCGCCTGGTCGACCGCGGTGAGCGCGCAGGGGTCGGTGAAGGCCACCGCCGGGGCGGTCAACGTGCCGGTCGTCCTGGGCGGCCAGCGGATCTGCCCCGGCGACGTGGTGGTCGCCGACGACGACGGCGTGATGGTCGTGCCGCGCGCCGACGTGCCGCGCGCGCTCACCGCGTCCCGGGCGCGCGCCGAGAAGGAGGAGGCCACCCGCGAAGCCTTCCGCCGGGGCGAGCTCGGGCTCGACCGCTACGGCCTGCGGGACAGGCTCCCCGCCTTCGGCATCGAGTACGTCAGCCACGCCGACGAGCACGCCGAGGAGGCGGGGGAGCGGTGAGCCACGACGACACGACCTACGACGACACCGGCGTCCGCACCACGATGCTGCGGTCCGGCACGTCCCGCGGCCTCTACCTCGAGGCCCGCGACCTGCCCGCCGACCCGGCCGAGCGCGACGACCTGCTGCTGCGCCTCATGGGCACCCCCGACCCCCGGCAGATCGACGGCCTGGGCGGGGCGACCACGCTGACCAGCAAGGTCGCCGTCGTCTCGCCGTCCGAGGACCCGGAGGTCGACGTCGACTACCTGTTCCTACAGCTCGGCGTCGACGAGGCCACCGTCAGCGACCGGCAGAACTGCGGCAACATCCTGGCCGGCGTCGGGCCGTTCGCCGTCGAGCGCGGGCTGGTGCCCGCCGCCGGCGGAGAGACCAGCGTGCGGATCCGGATGGTCAACTCCGGCAGCGTCGCCGTCGCCACCTTCCCCACGCCCGGCGGGCGGGTCGAGTACCGCGGGGACGTCGAGATCGCCGGGGTGCCCGGGCGGGCCGCCGGGATCGTCCTCGACTTCGCCGACACCGAGGGGTCGGCCACCGGCGCACTGCTGCCGACCGGGCACGTCCGCGACACGGTCGAGGGCGTCGACGTCACCTGCGTGGACAACGGCATGCCGGTCGTGCTGGCGCTCGCCTCGTCGTTCGGGCTCACCGGGTACGAGACGCACGAGGAGCTCGCGGCCGACGCCGCGCTGCTCGCCCGGGTCGACGCCTTCCGCCGCAAGGCCGCCGACCTCATGGGCATGGGCGACGTGTCGCAGTCGTCGGTGCCCAAGACGGTGCTGCTCGCCCCGGCGCGCGACGGCGGGCAGGTGAGCACCCGCTCGTTCATCCCGGTGCAGCCGCACACCTCGATCGGCGTCCTCGGCGCGGTCAGCGTCGTCACCGGGATGCTGCTGCCGGGCGCCGTCGGCCACGAGCTCACCGCGGACTGGCCCACGGGCACCTCGCAGGTCGACGTCGAGCACCCGACCGGGCACCTGCTCGTCGACGTCGTCGTCGACACCGCCGCCGCGCCGCCGCGGGTGGTCCGCTCCGGCGTCGTCCGCACCGCCCGCAAGCTCTTCGACGGCACCGCCTTCCCGCGCGCCTGAACCCCGCGCCTGAACCCCCCCCGCCCCCAGAGGAGAGTCCCGTGCCGCCGCTCCACGAGATCGCGCACCTGGCCCACGTCGAGCTGCTCACCCACAAGCCGGAGGAGAGCCTCGACTTCTTCGTGCGCTACCTCGGCATGACGGAGAACGGCTCGTCCGGGGACTCGGTGTTCCTGCGCGCGTGGGACGACTACGAGAACACCACGATCAAGCTGACGGCGGCCGCGCAGCCGGGCGTCGGCCGGACGAACTTCCGCGCCGCCACCCCCGAGGCCCTGCAGCGCCGGGTGGCCGCCATCGAGGCCACCGGGCTCGGGCGGGGCTGGCAGGACGGCGACCCCGGCTACGGGCCGGTCTACGTCTTCACCGACCCCGACGGCCACGAGATGGGCGTCTACTACGAGACGGAGTGGTACCGCCCGCAGGGCGACCTCGTGCCCGCGCTCAAGAACCAGGCGCAGGCCTACCCGGGCCGCGGGGTCAGCGTCCGCCGCATCGACCACATCAACTACCTCGGCGTGGACCCGCAGGCGAACCGCGACTTCTTCGTCGACACCCTCGGGGCGATGACCACCGAGCAGATCGTCCTCGACAGCGGCGAGATCGCCGGCACCTGGACCACCTTCACCAACCAGGGCTACAACGCGGTCTGGACGAAGGACCGCACGGGCACCTCCGGCCGGCTGCACCACGTCTCGTTCGCCGTGGACAGCCGGGACGACATCATCCGCGCGGCCGACCTCGCCCTGGAGCACGGCGTCCACATCGAGACCGGGCCGCACAAGCACACGATCCAGCAGAGCTTCTTCCTCTACGTCTGGGAGCCGGCCGGCAACCGGATCGAGCTGGACAACCCGGCCGCCCGCCTCGTGTTCGCCCCCGACTGGGCGCCGGTCGACTGGTCGGAGGCCGAGCGGGCCAAGGGGCAGGCCTGGGGCCTGCAGACCATCTCGACCTTCCACACCCACGGCACGCCCCCGGTCCAGCAGTGACGCGCATCGCCGTCCTGGGCCTCGGCGAGGCGGGCTCGGAGATCGCCCGGGACCTCGTGGCGGCTGGCGCCGACGTGCGCGGCTACGACCCGAAGGGCCTCGCCGTCGACGGCGTCGCGGCGCGGGACAGCGAGGCCGAGGCGGTGGCCGACGCCGACCTGGTGCTCAGCGTGAACAGCTCGCACGACGCCGCGGTCGCCCTGGACAACGCGCTGCCTGCGCTGCGGCCCGGCACCCTGTGGGCCGACCTCAACACCGCGAGCCCGGGACTCAAGGCGGCCCTGGCCGAGCGGGCCGCGCCGGCCGGGGTCGACGTCGTCGACGTGGCGCTCATGTCGCCGGTGCCGGGCAAGGGCCTGCGCACCCCGATGCTGGTGTCGGGGGAGGCGGCCGGCCGCTACGTCGGGCTCGTCACCGGGCTCGGCGCGGACGCCCAGGTCCAGGAGGGCCCGGTCGGCACCGCCATCTCCCGCAAGCTGCTGCGCAGCGTCTTCTACAAGGGCCTGGCCGCCGCCGTCACCGAGGCGCTGCGGGGTGCCGAGGCCGCCGGCTGCGAGGACTGGCTGCGCGGCAACGTCGCCGCCGAGCTGGCCGGGTTCGACGAGCGCACGCTCGACCGGCTGGTCGAGGGCACCCGCGTGCACGCCCGCCGTCGGGCCGACGAGATGGCCGCCGCCACCGAGCAGCTGGAGGAGCTGGGGGTGCCGGCGCGCATCGCCCCGGCCGCCCGCGACCTGCTCGTGGAGCTGCGCGACGCCGCCCCGGGAGGGACCGCGTGATCATCGACTGCCACGGCCACTACACGACCGCCCCGGCCGCGCACACCGCCTGGCGCGAGCAGCAGGTGGCGGCCTGGGAGGCCGGGACGACGCCGCCGCCCTACCCGGCGATCAGCGACGACGAGATCCGCGAGACGATCGAGGGCAGCCAGCTGCGGCTGATGGACGAGCGCGGCATCGACGTCACGCTGTTCTCCCCCCGCGCCTCGGCGATGGCCCCGCACGTGGGCGACGCGGCCGTGAGCCTGGAGTGGTCCCGCCGCAGCAATGACCTCGTGCACCGGGTGGCCACCCTGTACCCGGGCCGCTTCGTCCCGGTCGCCCAGCTGCCCCAGTCGCCCGGGGCGGACCTCACCGCCTCGGTCGCCGAGCTGCGCCGCTGCGTGGAGGAACTCGGCTTCGTCGGCTGCAACCTCAACCCCGACCCCAGCGGCGGGTCCTGGTCCTCCCCACCGCTGACCGACCGCAGCTGGTACCCGGTCTACGAGGCGATGGTCGAGCTCGACGTGCCGGCGATGGTGCACGTCTCGGCGTCGGCGACCCCGGTGTTCCACGCGACCGGGGCGTACTACATCAACGCCGACACGACGGCGTTCATGCAGCTCGTGCAGGGTGACCTGTTCGGCGACCTGCCGGACCTGCGGCTGGTCATCCCGCACGGCGGGGGAGCGGTGCCCTACCACTGGGGCCGCTACCGGGGGCTGGCGGACATGCTGGGCCGGCCGCCGGTGGAGACCACCGTGATGACCAACGTCTTCTTCGACACCTGCGTCTACCACCAGCCCGGCATCGACCTGCTGCTCGACGTCGTCGACACCCGCAACGTGCTGTTCGGGTCGGAGATGGTGGGCGCCGTCCGCGGCATCGACCCGCGGACCGGGCACCACTTCGACGACACCCGGCGCTACGTCGAGGCGGCCGCGGCGCGGGGGGCGCTCTCCGGGGAGGCGCGGGCCGCGGTGTTCGAGGGCAACGTGCGGCGGGTCTACCCGCGGCTCGGGCCGGCGCTGGCGGCCGCCGGGCGCTGACCCGGGGGTCCCCGGGGCCTCAGGTCGTCTCGGGGACCCGCAGGTGGGCGACGGCGACGTCGAACTCGGCGGTGTCGAGCACCTCGAGGCCCATCGCCGGGGCGAGGCCCTCGCGGAACTCCCGCGCGCCGTCGGCGGCCGCCTCGGCGTCCTCCCGGCTGCCGTAGGACACCGCGGCCACGGTGAGCCCCTCGTCCCGGCGGACCAGCACGCTCACGCTGCAGAAGCCGGGCAGGTCGTCGAGCTTGGGCATCAGCGACAGCCGGACGGCGTCCACGGCGCGGTCGACGGCGTCCGGCGGCGTGCGGAGCCAGGTGACGCGGGCGCGGGCGCCGTCGCCGGCGTCCAGGACGCGGTGCATGGCCGCGACCTCCCACTCCCGGACCTCCGGCTCCCCGCCCAGCAGCGCGGCGGTCCGCTCGGCGAAGGGGCGGACCTCCTCGCGGCTGTCGGCCAGCGCCTGCCCGTCGCGCCACGACGTCGTCACGATGCAGCGGCCGCCCCGCGGGTCGGCGAGCACCGACAGGCCGAGGCACCCGGGCATCCGCTGCACCGCCGGGAGCACCTCGTCGCGGGCGTGCGCGACCGCCGCCGCGACCGACGCGGGGGTCCCCTCGACCTCGGTGGACCGGGCCCGGATCTCGGCCACGCGGCCTCCTGTCGGCGTCGTCGGTCGTGCCGGGCTGTCCCGGGCCGGCGGTCCCGGGCGGGCGCCGGCCGGCCCAGCGTGCCCGCCGCGCCCGGGCCTGGGCAACCGCGTCAATCGTCGCGCCCGGGGTGCGGTCTTCCGCCGACGGAGAGACGTCATCTGTGGCGTGCGGCACACCGGCGCTCGGTCATAAGTTCGCCGCACGCCCGCCGGTGACCGGCCGGCGCCCACCACTCGCGGAGGAGGTCCGATGACCCGGCCCGTCGACGCCCAGCACGGCGTCCTGGTGCTGTCCTGCGAGGACGCGCCCGGCATCGTGCACGCGGTGTCCGGCCTGCTCCTGCAGGAGCGGTGCACCATCCTGGAGAGCCACCAGTTCGACAGCCCGACCAGCGGCATGTTCTACATGCGGGTCGAGTTCGCCCACGTCGACGGCTCACCGCTGGACGTCGACGCGCTGCGCGCCGCCTTCGAGGAGACCGCGCAGCGGTTCGCGATGGACTGGCGGATGGTGGACTCCGCGCAGCGGCCGCGGGTGCTCATCCTGGTCAGCAGGTACGCGCACTGCCTCAACGACCTGCTGTTCCGCAACTCGATCGGCGAGCTCGACCTCGACGTCGTCGCCGTCGTCTCCAACCACCCCGACCTCGCCGGCACCGCCGAGTTCTACGGCGTCCCCTTCCGGCACGTGCCGGTCACCCCGGAGACCAAGCCCGAGGCCGAGGCGGCGCTGCTGGAGATGGTGCGCGCGGAGCGGATCGACCTCGTGGTGCTCGCCCGCTACATGCAGATCCTGTCCGACGGGCTGTGCAAGGAGCTCGAGGGCCGGGCGATCAACATCCACCACTCGATGCTGCCGAGCTTCAAGGGCGCGCGGCCCTACCACCAGGCGCACGCGCGCGGGGTCAAGTTCATCGGGGCGACGGCGCACTACGTCACCGCCGACCTCGACGAGGGCCCGATCATCGAGCAGGAGATGCTGCGCGTGGACCACGCGCTGACCCCCGAGGAGCTCGCCGCCCGCGGCCGGGAGGCCGAGACCCGCGCGCTCGCGCACGCGGTGCGCTGGCACACCGAGAACCGGGTGCTGATCCGGGGGAACCGGACCGTCGTCTTCGAGTGAGCCGGTCCGGCGCCCCCGCCGGGATCAGGCGGGGGTCAGCCGGACCGGGAGGCTCTCCCACGCGCGCAGCGTGTTGTTGTGGTGCCGCACGGGCGTGCCGGCGGGCGCGATCGCGCGCACCCGCCGGGCCAGCGCGGTGAGCAGCGCCTCGGCCTCCAGGCGCGCGACGTGCTGGCCCACGCACTGGTGGATGCCCATGCCGAACCCGACGTGCCCGGAGGGGTCGCGGGACAGGTCGAAGGCGTCGGGGTCGGCCCAGCGGCGCGGGTCGCGGTTGGCCGCGGCCAGGAACATGAGGATCTTGCGGCCCTCGGGGACGACGACGTCGCCGACCCGCACGTCGGTGGTGGCGGTGCGGAAGAAGGTCTGCACCGGGGACTCCCAGCGCACCGCTTCGTCGAAGGCGACGCGGGCCAGCGACGGCTCGGCGCGCAGCCGGTCCCACTGCGCGGGGTGGGTGGCGAAGGCGTGCAGGATCGCCGACAGCGCGTGCACGGTGGTGTCCACCCCGGCGGTGAGCAGCGAGCGCACGACCAGCGGCGCCTGCTCCGGGGTGATCTCGCCGCGGTCGCCGGCCGCCCAGATCTCGGCGCCGAACCCGCCGGGGGCGAGCACCTCGCGGCGGCACTGCGCGGCGACCCACCCCGACAGCTCGGCCACCCGGGGCGCGCCCTTCGCGACCAGGTCGTTGGCCGGGCCGAACGCGTTGAAGGCGTGGTCGCCGTAGGGCAGCAGGTTCTCCCGGCCGTCGTCCGCGATGCCCACGGCGTCGGGGAAGACGCGCAGCGGGAACACCTCGGTGAGCACGGGGACGGCGTCGAACTCGGTCCCGGCGGCGAGCACCTCGTCGACGAGGGCCTCGGCGTCGGCCCGCCAGTGCTCGTGCAGCCGGCGCAGTGCGCGGGGCCCGAGGACCTTCTGCAGCACCCGGCGGGGCGCGTCGTGCCGGGGCGGGTCGGCCTCCAGCAGCAGGCTCGGCGGCCGCCACGGCTCCTCGTACCGGAAGTTGGACAGGCCCACGCCGGCGGCGGACTGGAAGTCCTGCCAGTCGGTGAGAGCCGCGTGCACCTCCGCGTAGCGGGCCATCGCGTAGACGTCGTGGCGGGACAGGTGCACGACCGGGCCCGCCTCGCGCAGGGCGGCGTGCATCGGCAGCGGGTCCTCGAGCACCTCGTGCGCGAACGGGTCGACGTCGCTGGTGGGGATCGTCGCGGGGACGGTGGCGGTCATGGCGGACTCCGGTCGGTGATCGGTGCTCAGAGGTCGAGGACGAGGCGCTCGTCGCGGGAGCGGGACACGCAGACGTACATGCAGTCGTTCGCGGCGCGCTCGTCGTCGTCGAGCAGGGCGTCGCGGTGGTCGGGCCGCCCGGCCAGGACCGTCGTCTCGCAGGTGCCGCAGACGCCGCGGCGGCAGGAGGACAGCACCTCCACGCCGACCCGGGCCAGGGCGTCGAGCACGGTGCTGCCGGGGTCGACGACGACCGTCGTCCCGGTGCGGGCGAGCTCGACCTCGAACGGCGCGGTGCGCGCCGGGGCGCCGCCGTCCACCGCCACGAACCGCTCGGTGCGCAGCGTGTACGGCGGCCAGTCGGCGCAGGCCCGCTCCATCGCCGCGAGCAGGGGCGCCGGGCCGCAGGAGTAGACGCGGACACCGGGGCGCGGCCGTCCGAGGAAGCCGGCGAGGTCCAGCAGCCCGGTCTCGTCCTGCGGCCGGACCAGCACGCGGTCGCCGAACGCGGCCAGCTCGTCGAGGAACGCCATCGAGCGCCGCTCCCGCCCGCCGTAGAGCAGCCGCCAGTCGGCGCCCAGGGCCTCGGCCTGGCGCACCATCGGCAGCAGCGGGGTGATCCCGATGCCGCCGGCCACGAACAGGTAGCGCTCCGAGGGGACCAGCGGGAAGTTGTTGCGCGGGCCGCCGACGCCCACGAGGTCACCCACCGCGAGCTCCCGGTGCACGTACGCCGACCCGCCCCGGCTGCCCGGCTCCAGCAGCACCCCGACCCGGTAGGTCGCGGGGTCGAAGCGGTCGCCGCACAGCGAGTACTGCCGGGTCAGGCCGCCGGGCAGCACCAGGTCGACGTGCGCCCCGGGCGTCCAGTCCCGCAGCCGCCCGCCCGAGGGGGATGCCAGGTCGAGGGTCACGACGCCGTCGGCCCGCACCCGCTTGTCGACGACGCGCAGCGTGGCGACATCGGCGGAGGCAGGCGCGGAGGCGGGCGCGGGGACGGGCGCGGACACGGCGGCGGTCACACCGGCAGGGTGACGGGCCCGGCTGTGACGTGGACAACGTCGTCTCAATGGACGAGAGTCCGGGCGTGCCTCGGGTCGCGACCGGTGAGTCGTCGCTGGACCGCGCCGTCCGGGTGCTCGAGGCCTTCACGCCGGACCGGCCGGAGCTCGGCGTCACCGAGGTGGCCCGCCACGCCGGGCTGCACGTGGCGACGGCGTCGCGGATCGTGGCCCGGCTCGCCGACCACGGCCTGCTCGAGCGCACGCCCGACCGGCGGGTGCGCATCGGCGTGCGGATGTGGGAGCTGGCGGCCCGCGCCTCGCCGACGCGTTCGCTGCGCGACGCCGCGATGCCCTACCTGGAGGACCTGCACGCGGTCGTCGGGCACCACGCGCAGCTCGCCGTCCGGGACGGCGACGACGTGCTGTTCGTCGAGCGGCTCTCGGCCCGGGACGCGGTGGTCAACTTCTCCCGCATCGCCGGGCGGCTGCCGGTGCACGTCTCGTCGTCGGGGGTGGTGCTGCTCGCGCACGCCCCGGCCGAGGTGCAGGAGCGCGTGCTGGCGCGGCCGCTCGAGCGTCTCACCGCCGCCACGGTGAGCTCCCCGGCGCAGCTGCGCGCACTGCTGGCGCAGGTGCGCCGGCAGGGGTGGGCGCTGCTCCCGGGCTTCGTGCACGCCGACGCCGCGGGGGTCGCCGTCCCGGTGCGCGACGGGCTCGGGGAGGTGGTGGCGGCGCTGTCGGTCATCGTCCCGAACGACGACCGGGCGGCGTCCGCCGTGCCGGTGCTGCTCGCCGCCGCGCGCGGCATCGGCCGGTCCCTGCCGGTGGCCGCCCGGCCCTGACCCGCCGGGCCGCGTCTCCCGTCGTCCCGCCCGGTGTCGACCTGCGGTCGTCTCCCGCACCGGGAGGCGACCACAGGTCGACACCCGGCGCAGGGGAGTCCCCGCTGCGGTCAGCCGGTCGCGCGGCGGGCGCGGTAGGCGGCCGCGTGCGAGCGGTTCGCGCAGGCGGTGCCGCAGAAGCGCCGGCCGGCGTTCTTGGTGAGGTCGACCAGGACGTCGTCGCAGCCGGTGGCCGCGCAGCGGCGCAGCCGGTCGAGGGCGCCCGAGCGGACGACGTCGGCGACCGCCAGCGCCGCCTCCACGCCCATGCGGTCGGCCACCGAGGCGGTCGGCTCGGTCGCGTGCAGGTGGTAGGGCCAGCCGTCGTGGCGGACCAGCTGCGGCAGCGCCTGGCCCTCGCGCAGCAGCCGGTTGACCACCTCGACCACCTCGTCCTCCCCGGCTGTCCAGGCGCCGGCGAGGACGGCGCGCAGCCGGTGCACCGCGGCGAGCTCCGCGTCGTCGCCGACGCGGCTGCCGGTGAACTGCCACTCGTCGAGGAACGCGGCCAGCGCCGGCGGGTCGGGCAGGCGCTCGGTGCCGTCCGCGGAGGTGTTCACCAGCGCGGCGGCGGCGGCGAGCGCCACCTCCGTGTCATGAGCGAAGAGCATGTCGGTCCTGACTACGCTACGGTCTCGGCGTCAGGAGTGTACGGACGATCGCTCCTGACGGGAGGAGGTCGTCGTGCCCGGACGCCGGACCGGAGCGGTCGGACTGCTGCTGGCGCTGCTCTCGGCGGCCGCCTTCGGCACGAGCGGGGTGTTCGCCACCGCCCTGATGGACGCCGGCTGGAGCGCCGGGGCGGCGGTGACCGCCCGCCTCGGCATCGCCGCGCTCGTCATGACCGTGCCCGCCGTCGTCGCGCTGCGCGGCCGCTGGCACCTGCTGCGGGCCGACGTCCTCGGCGTCCTGCGCTACGGCGCGCTCGCCGTGGCGCTGCCGCAGCTGGCCTACTTCCTCGCCGTCGGCCGGCTGTCGGTGGGGGTGGCCCTGCTGCTCGAGTACTCGGCCGTCGTGGTCGTCGTGCTGTGGACCTGGGCCCTGCACGGCCAGCGGCCCTCCGCGCTGACCGGCGCCGGCGTGGTCGTCGCGCTGGCCGGCCTGGTGCTCGTGCTCGACGTCGTCTCCGGCGCCCGCCTCGACCCGCTCGGCGTCCTGTGGGGCCTCGTCGCCGCGTGCGGGCTGGCCGCGTACTTCCTGCTCTCCGCCCGCACCGAGGGCGCGCTCCCGCCGCTGGTCAGCGCGTGGGCCGGCCTGGCCGTGGGGGCACTGGTGGTCGGGGCGGCCGCGCTGGTCGGTGTCGTGCCGTGGCGGACGTCGTCCGCCGGGGTGGAGCTCGCCGGGTGGTCCACCAGCTGGCTCGTGCCGGTCCTCGGCCTGTCGCTCGTGGCGGCGGCCCTCGCCTACGTCACCGGCATCGCCGCCGTCCGCCGGCTCGGGTCGCGGGTGGCGTCGTTCGTCGGTCTCAGCGAGGTGCTCTTCGCCGTCGCGGCCGCCTGGCTGGCGCTGGGCCAGCAGCCCAGGGCGGTGCAGCTCGTCGGCGGCGTCGTCGTGCTGGCCGGGATCGTGCTCGTGCGGGTGGGCGAGCGGCCGCCCGCGGTGTCGGACCCGTCCCCGGACCCGGACCCGGTCCCGGCGACCCGGGAGGCCCCGGCCGCGCCGTAGCCGGGTGGCGGTGCCGCTCAGCCCGGGACGGCGCGCTGCTCCGGCGCCGCCTGCGCCCCCAGGACCGCCAGCAGCTGCAGGCGCTCGGCGGTCTCGCTGCCGGGGACGGCGGTGTAGACGAGCAGCCGGTGCGACTGGTCGGGGTCGACCAGCGACTGGCAGGAGAGCTCCAGCGGGCCGACGACGGGGTGCACGAAGCGCTTGACGTCGCGCGGGCGGAGGCCGACCTCGTGCGCGTCCCACAGCCGCCGCAGCTCCTCGCTCTCCGCGAGGGTCCGCTCGGCGAGCCGTGCCGCGCGTGAGCGGGGGCCGCGCAGGGTGACCAGCTCGCGCAGGCCCGAGGCGTAGAGCCGGGAGAGGAACGCGTGCTCCTCCGGGGCGTAGAGCGCACGGGTGGCCGGGTCGGTGAACCAGCGGTACCCGAGGCTGCGCGCCGGCCCCGTGCGCTCGGTGGCGTCGCCGGTGAGCGCGACCCCGAGCGGCGTCTGCCGCAGCGTCTCGCCCAGCTCGGTGACGATCTCCGCCGGGGTGTCGCCAAGGCGGTCGAGGATGCGCAGCAGGCCGGGGCTCACGTGCTCGCCCTCCGTGCCGCGGGCGGGCGGCCGGTGCCCGGCCAGCCGGAACAGGTGGTCGCGCTCGTCCAGGGACAGGTGCAGGCCCTGCGCGATGGCGGCGACCATCTGCTCCGACGGGTGCGGCCCGCGCTCCTGCTCCAGCCGCGTGTAGTAGTCGGTGGACATGTGGCAGAGGACGGCGAGCTCCTCGCGCCGCAGCCCGCTCGTGCGCCGGCGCTGCCCGCGGGGGAGGCCGACGTCCTCCGGCTGCAGCGCCTCCCGCCGTCGTCGCAGGAAGTCCGCCAGCCCGGCCCGGTCGATCACGTCGCCTCCACTCGCGGGTCCCGGCGCGGGTCGCGGCGGGTCCCGCCGTCGTTCCTACCGGTGCCGGCGGCGCTCATCCACGGACCGCCGGTCCCTCCCTCGGGCGGACGAGCACCGCGGCGAGCACGGCACCGGCCACCAGCAGGCCCGTCGCGACCCACCAGGCCAGGGAGTGCCCGGCCGCGACTGCCGCCGCGAGCGGCTCCCCGTCGGCGCGCCCGGCGTCCGACCGCGCCACCGCGACGGCGACGAAGACGGCCAGGCCGACGCTCCCGCCGAGGTGCGAGGCGGTCGCGTGCACGCCGCTCGCCAGCCCGGCGTCGCGGTCGGTGGTGCCGTGCAGGGCCGCGACCTGGACGGTGGGCAGGCTCAGCCCGAGGCCCAGGGCCAGCAGGAGCGTCCCCGGGAGGACGTCGGCGGTGAACGTGGCGGTGGTGCCCATCTGTGCGAGCACCGCCAGCCCGGCCGCGGACACGGCGAACCCGGCGACCAGCACCCAGCGCAGGCCCACCCGACGAACCCCCGCTCCCGCGAGGGACACCCCGGCCAGCATGGCCCCGCCGAAGGGCACCCAGGCCAGGCCGATGCGCAGCGGCGACCAGCCGAGGACACCCTGCATGTGCAGGGTGAGCAGGTAGAACACCGACGCCATGGCGGTGGCCGAGACCACCGTGGCGCCGTAGGCGGTCGCCCGGGTGCGGTCGCGGAAGAAGGGCAGGGGGACCAGCGGTGCGGCCGCCCGCGCCTCGACGGCGAGGAAGGCGAGCACCAGCGCGGCGCCGCCGGCCAGCCGCAGGACGACGGCGGGGGCGGAGGAGGCGCCGTCCCCGAGCTGCAGCAGCCCGTCGATGAGCAGGACCAGGCCGGCGGTGACCAGGACCGCGCCGGTGAGGTCCAGCGGGCGGGACCCGGCCGGGGCGCGGGAGGGCACCAGACGCGGCACGAGGAGCAGCGCCGCGGCCGCGATCGGGAGGTTGAGCAGGAACACCCACCGCCAGCTCGCGAGGTCCGTGAGGACCCCCGAGAGCAGGACGCCGGCCGTGCCGCCGATCCCCGTGAGCCCGCCCCACACCGCCAGCGCCCGGGACCGCTCGCGGGCGTCCGGGAAGAGGAGCGCGACCAGCGCGAGCGCCGACGGGGCGGCCAGCGCCCCGCCGGCACCCTGGGCGAACCGCCCGGCCACCAGCTGCCACGGCTCGACGGCCAGGCCGCAAGCCAGGCTGGCGAGGGCGAACAGCGTCACGCCGGCGAGGAAGACCCGTCGCCGCCCGAGCAGGTCGCCGAGCCGGCCACCCAGGACCAGGAGGCCGCCGGAGGCCAGGGCGTAGCCGTTGACCACCCAGGCGAGACCCGCGGTCGTGAAGCCGAGGCCGTCCCGGATCGTCGGGAGCGCCACGTTCACCACCGTGGTGTCCAGGATCAGCATGAGCTGCACGAGCGCCAGGATCGAGAGCGCCCTCCACCGCCGGGGGTCGAGGGGCGGGGCCTCCTCGACCGCGGCACCGACCGGAGCCGGACCGCTCACCGGGCCATCCCGGAGCGCTCCCGGACGAGGCCGGTGAGCGCCTCCCCGACGGCGTCCAGCGCGGCCGGGTCGGCGAAGAGCAGGGCGGTGCGCAGCGTCGAGCCGGCCTCGTAGCGGAGGCCGCCGTCGAACGCCCGTGCCCGTCCCGGGTCGTGCGTGGCGAGGACCTCGCGCACGAGGGTCAGCGCCTCGGGGTCGTCGACGAGGTCGGCGAGGTCGGTGTCGAGCCCGGCGAGCACCGGCTCCGGCCGCTGCGGGGACCACGGGACCGTCCAGGAGTGCTCGCCGGAGCCCACGTCGTCGGTGGAGCCGTCGGGCAGGACCACCTCCGCGGTCGCGCCCGGCGGGACGACGGCCGTCACGGTCACCCGGCCGCCGTCGAGCACCCAGCCGGCCGACGCCGGCCCGTACGGGGTCAACAGCTCGCTGCGCGCCGAGGTCAGGCCGTCCAGGACCGTGGGCGCCACCCGGATGCGCCGGTACGCCGGCGCGGCGGGCGCGAGGCCCGCCAGCCCCCGGTGCAGCCAGTCGACCACGGCGCCGAAGGCGTAGTGGTTGAACGAGGTCATCTCGTGGGGGTTGACCGAGCCGTCGGGCAGCAGCGCGTCCCAGCGCTCCCACACGGTCGTGGCGCCGACGGTGACCGGGTAGAGCCACGAGGGCGCCTCGGTCTGCAGCAACAGCCGCCCGGCGGCGTGCGTCTGCCCGGCCGCGCACAGCGCGTCCATCACCAGCGGCGTGCCGACGAAGCCGGTGCCGATGCGGTAGCCGTCCTCTCGCACGATCCCGGCCAGCCGGCGGCCGAGCGCTGCCCGCAGGTCCGGGTCGCGGACGAGGCCGAACACCAGGGCCATCGCGTACGTCGTCGGGCCCTCGGAGACCATCCGCCCGCGCGGGGTGACGTAGGTGTCGGTGAAGGACCGGCGGGTGCGCTCGGCCAGCCCCGCGTAGCGCGCGGCGTCCTCCCCGTGCCCGAGGACGCCGGCCGTCCGGGCGACGAGGTCCAGGGACCGGAACAGGTACGCCGACGCCACGAGCGACGGGTGCGTGCGGCCCTCCCGCGGGCGGTCGGCCGGCGCCCGCGGGTCGAGCCAGTCGCCGAGCTGGTAGCCGCGGGTCCACAGCCCGTCGTCGTCGGCCTGCGCGAGCTCCACCTCCACCCAGGCCCGCATGCTCGGGTACTGGCGCGCCAGCAGGTCGCGGTCGCCGAAGCGCTCGTACAGCGTCCAGGGCACGACGGTGGCCGCGTCGCCCCAGGCGGCGACGACGCCCTCGGAGTCCTCGGCCATCGCCGTGGGCACGATGATCGGCACCACGCCGCCGTTGCGGCGCTGCTCGAGGGCGAGGTCGGTGAGCCAGGAGGCCAGGAAGGCGTCGCAGTCGACCAGTGTCGCGGCCGCTCCGGAGAACACCTGCAGGTCGCCGGTCCAGCCGAGCCGCTCGTCGCGCTGCGGGCAGTCGGTGGGGATGGACAGGAAGTTCCCGCGGGTGCTCCAGACGACGTTCTCGTGCAGGCGGTCCAGCACCGGGGACGAGCTGGTGAACGAGCCGGTGCGCCGGGTGTCGGAGGAGCAGACGACGGCGGTCACGTCGGCCGGGTCGAGCGCGCCCGGCCAGTCGTCCACCTGCAGGTACCGGAAGCCGTGGAAGGTGGAGCGCGGCTCCCACGTCTCCTGCTCGCCGCCCGCGAGGGTGTACCGGTCGACCGACCAGGCGTACCGGAGCTGGCGGGTGGCGAGCTCGCCGTCCTCGAGCACCTCCGCGTGCCGCAGCGTGACCGTGTGCCCCCGGGGACCGCGGACCCGGATGCGGACCCGGCCGACCAGCACCTGGCCGAAGTCGACGACCGTCGCACCCGACGGTGAGGTGGTCACCGCGACGGGGGCGACCTCCAGCACCCGGCGGACCGGCTCGGCGCCGGCGGGGGAGAGGACCGCGGGGTCGAGGTCCCCGACGGCGGCCGGCGCCCACCCGTCGGCCGCGCCGGACGCCGTGGACCACGCCGGGTCGTGCCGCGTCGCGTCGAACTCCTCTCCGGCGTAGATGCCGCTCGACCGCAGCGGCCCCGCGATGGACCCCTCCCAGCCCGGGCCGGTCGCGACGACCTGCCGCGTCCCGTCGGCGTGGGTGAGCTCCAGCTGGGCCAGGAGCGCGGCCGGTCCCGCGTAGGCCCGGGTGGCGCGGCCGAAGAAGCCGTAGCGCTCGGTGAACCACGCCCCGGCCAGCCAGGCGCCGAGCACGTTGGTGCCCGGCCGGACCAGGTCCGTGACGTCGTGCGTCTGCACCAGGACGCGGTCGCGGTAGCTCGTCCACCCCGGCGCCAGCACCTCGTCGCCCACCCGGACGCCGTTGAGCTCGACCTCGTAGGAGCCGAGCGCCGTCACGTACAGCCGGGCCCGCACGGGCGCGGCGGCGGCGGAGAACCGCGTCCGCAGCTGCCCGGGGGCGTCCTCGGGCGCGTCCGGCAGGGACACCCACGACGCGGTCCAGTCCCCGCCGTCGAGGAGCGGGGCCTCCACCCCGATCCGCGCCGCCGCCGACACGACCCCGTCCGTGCCCGTGGTGGCCACCTCGACCTCCACCCGCTCGCGCGAGCGCAGCGGCGCGAAGGGCCAGGGGACGCACACCGAGTCCGGTCCCGCCAGCTCGACGGACTCCCGGGCGCCGCCGCGGTCGAGCCACGTGACGGCGACCGACGCCGACGCCTGGTCCCAGGACGGCGCCGCCGTCTCCGTCCGCCAGGACAGGACGGGTGCGGGCGAGTCGGTCCACGGGACCCCGTCGCGGCGGCGGCCGGCGCGGAGGTCGACCACGGCGGGGGAGGGCACGGCGGGGGAGGGCACGGCGGGGGAGGGCACGGCGAGGGAGGGCACGGTGGGAGAGGGCATCGCGGGTGCTCCCGGAGGTGAGGGCCGGACACGACCCGGCGGTGACGGGCGGACCCGGGATCCCGGACGGGAGGATGGCCTCCCGCCGCACGGTTCCCGGCGGCGTCGAAACGACGTAGTTTTGTTCCATCGGAGCATATGCCTCGCGAGGAGGCGTCTCCAGGAGGTCGGTCATGAGCAGTTCGTCCCCGTCACCCCAGGACGCCTACGTCCACGGGCGGCTGATCAACCTCGTGCGGACCGGCCGGGCGCTCACGCGCCCCGCGCTGGAGCAGCAGACGGGCCTCGGCCGCAAGGTGGTCACCCAGCGCGTCCAGCAGGCCATCGACGTCGGGCTGCTCGAGGACGGCGACCTCGCCCCGTCGGCCGGGGGGAGGCCCTCCCGGCTGTTGCGCTTCCGGTCCGAGGCCGGGCACGTCTACGCCGGCATGGTCGGCGCCACGGAGATGAACGCCAGCGTCGCCACGCTCGACGGCACCCTCCTCGCCACCCTGCACGAGGACTGGGACGCCGCCTCCCGCCCGGAGGAGACCCTCGAGGTGCTCGACCGGCTGTTCACCCGGCTCTCCCGCCGGACGCGCACCGAGCCCTGGGCCTTCGGGATCGGCGTGGCCGGGCCGGTCGACTTCGCCACCGGCCGGCTCGTCGACCCGCCGATCCTGCCCGGCTGGGACGGGTTCAGCGTCCGGTCGTGGCTGCGCGAGCGCTACGACGCGCCCGTGTGGGTCGACAACGACGTCAACCTCATGGCCCTGGGCGAGTGGCACCGGGGGGAGCCGCGCGACGGGCGCGACCTGCTCTACGTCCTGGCCGACGAGGGCGTGGGGGCCGGGCTGGTGTCCCGGGGGGCGGTGTTCCGCGGCGACACCGGCGCCGCCGGCGACATCGGGCACGTCCAGGTCACCGACGACCCCTCGCTGACCTGCCGGTGCGGGCAGACCGGGTGCCTCGAGGCGATCACCTCCGGC
Source organism: Geodermatophilus sp. FMUSA9-8 (assembly GCF_037034165.1). NCBI lineage: Bacteria > Bacillati > Actinomycetota > Actinomycetes > Geodermatophilales > Geodermatophilaceae > Geodermatophilus > Geodermatophilus sp. FMUSA9-8. The sequence continues at coordinate 89,586 of NZ_JBAGKE010000001.1, forward strand.
TGGGGCCTCGTCCGGCAGGCCGCGGCGCGGCTGGACGAGAGCCCCGCGCTCGCCGCCCGCCTGGCCGAGCGGGGGCAGCTGACCGCGCAGGACGTCGGCATGGCGGCCCGCGACGGGGACCCGCTGGCCTCCGAGCTGGTGCAGCGCGCCACCCGGGTGATCGGCATGACCGTCGCCAACCTGGTCAACTTCGTCAACCCGGGGACGGTGGTCGTCGGCGGCGGCGCGCTGCGCGTGGGCGACGCGGTCGTCCGCACGCTGGAGGAGACCGTGCGCCGCCGGGTCACCCGGCTCGCCGGGCAGCGCCTCGCGATCCGGCCGGCGTCCCTGGACTTCCGCGAGGGCGTGACCGGTGCCGCCCTGCTGGCGGTCGAGCAGCTCTTCGACCCGTCGTCGGTGGGTCTCTGGGTGGAGAACGGGTCGCCGTTGGGGCACGCGGTCCCGCTCCAGCGCGTCGCCGGGCAGTGAGGGTTGACATATGTGCCGACGGCACTAAAGTCTGCGGCAGGGCGTGACCCGCCCCACAGGTCACCACGGCGCGTCCGACCGGATCGCCGCCCCGCACCGCCTCCGTGCACCGCCTCCTCTGCCACTGCGGCCGCCCGCCGCCCGGGACCGTCCCCGGTCCCGCCCCTCCGGGAGAACCCATGCGAAGGTCCCTCGTCGCGGCCACGGCCGCGTCCGTCCTGCTCCTCACCGCCGCCTGCGGCGGGTCCTCCGGCGGGGGCTCCGGCTCCGGCGCCGAGGGTGGCGACCGGCTCACCCTGGCCGCGGTGACGCCGCCGAGCTCGTTCGCGATCGGCGAGATGGCCCAGAGCGGTCCGGAGGACCACTACTACCAGGCCGTCTACGACACGCTCCTCGAGCTCGACGAGGACGGGCAGCCGGTCGAGAACCTGGTCACCGAGTGGTCCTACGACGACAGCAACACGCGACTGAGCCTCACCCTGCGCGACGACGTCATCTTCAGCGACGGGACGCCGTTCGACGCCGGGTACGCCGACGGCTTCTCCATGACCCTGCCGGACTTCTCCCCGGTCTACCCCGACGAGCAGGCCGCCATGACCGAGGCGTTCTCGTCCCTGGGCATCGAGGTGACCTACGCGCCGATCACCGGGGACCAGGTCGTCGGCAGCATCATCGGCGGCCAGTGGCCGGCCAACTTCTTCAACCTCACCGCCGGCTCGCCGTTCGAGATGATCGGGCTGACGCTCACCCAGCAGTCGCCGTTCAACCCCTTCAAGAGCGCCGACCCCGAGGTGGACCGCCTCGTGCAGCAGGCGCAGGCGGCGAGCGGGGACGAGCAGGCCGCCGCGCTGCAGGAGCTCAACCGCCACCTCGTCGAGCAGGCGTGGTTCGCGCCCTGGGACGCCGCGGAGGGCACGTTCATCACCACGACCGACGTCGCGGTGACCGCGGTGCCCGGCGTGAGCGTCCCGCCGCTGACCGGCTTCGAGCCCGCCGGCAGCTGACCAGACGCCCGTGCCGGCGGGGCCTCCTCCCGCCGGCACGGGCGGTCCGTCCCCTCTCCCGCCCCGGAGGCCGACCGTGCTCCTCTTCCTGCTCCGCCGCCTCGGCGCCGGCGTGGTGCTGGTCTGGGTCATCGCGACGCTGACCTTCTTCCTCACCAGCCTCACCGGCTCCGACCCGGCCCGCCGCATCCTCGGGCCCACCGCGGGCCTCGACCAGGTCGCGGCCAAGACGGCCGAGCTCGGCCTGGACCGGCCCGTCCTCGAGCGCTACTGGGACTGGCTGACCGGTGCCGTGCGCGGTGACCTCGGGACGTCCTGGTTCACCAACGCGCCGGTCGGCGGGCTGATCGGGGACGCGCTGCCGGTGTCCCTGTCGCTGGTGATCGCCGCGACGGTGCTCACCGCCGCGGTCAGCATCGCGCTGGGTGTGGTCGCCGCGGTGCGCGGGGGCTGGCTCGACGGTCTCCTGCAGACGATCTCGACCGTGGCCTTCGCCGTCCCGAACTTCCTGGTCGGGTTGCTGCTCTCGCTGGTCTTCGCCGTCGAGCTGGGACTCTTCCCGGCACTCGGCTACACGCCGCTCGCCGAGGACCCCGGGGCATGGCTGGCCTCCATCGCCCTCCCGGCCATCGCCCTGGCCATCGGGGCCATCGCCACCGTGGCCACGCAGACCCGCGGCTCGATGATCGACGTCCTCCAGCAGGACTACGTCCGGACGCTGCGCAGCCGCGGCCTGCCGGCCCGCAGCGTGCTGCTCAAGCACGCCCTGCGCAACGCCGCCCCGGCCTCTCTCACCGTCCTGTCCCTCCAGTTCATCGCGCTGATCAGCGGTGCGGTCGTCATCGAGAAGGTGTTCGGCCTCAACGGCCTCGGCGAGCGCGCGACGTCCGCCGCCGGCCAGGGCGACGTGCCCCTCGTCCTCGGGATCGTCGTGGTGGCCGTCGTGGTCGTGGTGGTCGTCAACCTGGTGGTCGACCTCGCGCTGGGCTGGCTCAACCCGAAGGTGCGGATCGCATGAGCATCCTGTCCGACTCCGGTCCGGCCGGAGCCGCCCCCGTCGACGCGAACGCCGCGCCCGCCCGGGCCGGCGCGGTCCGCCGGCTGCTGCGCAACCCGGTCGCCGTCGGCGCGCTGGTCTGGCTCGTCGCCGTCGCCGTGCTCGCCCTGGCCGCTCCGCTGCTCACCTCGCAGAGCCCGACCGCCTCGAAGATCACCGAGGCCCTGGCCCCGTTCGGCGGGGACCACCCGCTCGGCACGGACGGCGTGGGCCGCGACGTCCTCGCGCAGCTGCTGTACGGCGCGCGCACCAGCCTCGTCGGCTCGCTGATCGTCGTCGCCGTGTCGCTGCTGCTGGGCCTCCCGGCCGGTGTGCTGGCCGGGTACTACCGCGGCCGCTTCGACGCGGTGGCCAGCTGGGTGGCCAACCTCCTGATGGCGCTGCCGGCGATCATCGTGCTGCTCGTGGTGCTGGCCCAGTTCGGCCGCAGCACGGCGCTGGCGATGGCCGTCTTCGGCGTGATCATCGCGCCGGGGGTGTTCCGGCTGGTCCGGTCCTCGGTGATCGCCGTCCGGGAGGAGCTGTTCGTCGACGCCGCCCGGGTGTCCGGGCTCTCCGACGCCCGGATCATGCGCCGCCACGTGCTCCCCGTCGTCATCCCGCCGACGGTCATCCAGGTGTCACAGCTGCTCGGGATCGCCATCGTCATCCAGGCGGGGCTGGAGTTCCTCGGCCTCGGGTCGGCCAACCAGGCCAGCTGGGGCGGCATGCTGAGCGACGCCTTCCAGAACATCTACGCCGAGCCGCGCCTGCTCCTGTGGCCGGCGCTCGCCATCGTGGTGACCGTCACCGCCTTCAGCCTGCTGGGCAACGCGCTCCGCGACGCGCTCGGTGTCTCCGGCCGCGTCCCGCGGGTCCGCCGCCGGCAGCGGACGGACGCGCCGCCCGTGGCCGCGGCGGACGGGGCCGCCCCGGCGGCTCCCGCCGATCCGGACACGCTCCTCGTGCTCGACGGCCTGCGGGTCGCCTACCCCACGCCCGACGGCGGCGAGCGGGAGGTCGTGCACGGGATCTCGCTGACCGTCCGGCGCGGCGAGGTCCTCGGGCTGGTCGGTGAGTCCGGGTCGGGCAAGTCGCAGACGGCCTTCGCCGTGCTGGGGCTCCTGCCGCCGCAAGCCCGCACCTCCGCGGCGCGGATGACCTTCGACGGCACCGACCTGCGCGGCCTCCCGCCCGCGGCGATGAACCGGCTGCGCGGCCGGCGCATCGGCTACATCCCGCAGGAGCCGATGAGCAACCTCGACCCGTCGTTCACCATCGGGTCCCAGCTGACCGAGCCGATGCGCCACCACCTCGGCATCTCCGCGGCCGAGGCGCGCACCCGGGCGCTCGCGCTCCTCGACCGGGTGGGCATCCCCGACCCGGCCCGGGTCTTCGCCTCCTACCCGCACCAGGTGTCCGGCGGCATGGCGCAGCGCGTCCTCATCGCCGGTGCCGTCTCCTGCGACCCCGACCTGCTGATCGCCGACGAGCCGACGACGGCCCTCGACGTCACGGTCCAGGCCGAGGTGCTGGACCTCGTCCGCGAGCTGCAGGCCGAGCGGCAGATGGGCGTCGTCCTGGTCACCCACGACTTCGGCGTCGTCGCCGACGTCTGCGACACCGTCGCCGTCATGCGCGACGGCCGGATCGTCGAGTCCGCCCCGGCGGAGCACCTGTTCGCCGACCCGCAGCACGAGTACACGCGGATGCTGCTCGGGTCCACGCTGGAGGACACCCCGGCCCGGGGCAGCCTCACGGTGGCCGACCTGCACCCCGAGGACATCGCGGCCACACCGGAGCCGCAGCCGATGCCGTCCGGAGGTCCCCGATGAGCACCGCGTCCCCCACCCCGCTGCTCGAGGTCGACGGCCTGGTCGTCGACTACCCCGTCAAGGGCTGGCGCCGGCCCCCGGTCCGGGTGCTGAAGGGCATCTCGCTCCGGATCGGTGCCGGCGAGACGCTCGGCCTGGTCGGGGAGTCCGGCTCGGGCAAGACCACGCTCGGCCGGGCCATCCTCGGGCTCACGCCGGTCACCGGGGGCGAGATCCGGCTCGACGGCCGCGTGGTCTCGAACCTGGGCAAGCGGCAGCGCCGGGCGCTCAGCCGGGACGTGCAGGTGGTGTTCCAGGACCCGTACACGTCGCTCAACCCGGCCATGACCGTCGGCGACATCCTCACCGAGCCGCTGCTGGTGACCGGGTCCTCCCGGGCCGACGCCCGGCGCCGCGTGCGCGACCTGCTCGACCAGGTGCACCTCCCGGCCGACGCCGCGTCCCGCCTGCCCCGCGAGTTCTCCGGCGGCCAGCGGCAGCGGATCGCCATCGCCCGCGCCCTGACCCGCGACCCGAAGCTCGTCGTCTGCGACGAGCCGGTGAGCGCGCTGGACCTGTCCACCCAAGCCCGCGTCCTCGACCTCTTCATCGAGATCCAGGAGCGCACCGGCGTCGCCTACCTCTTCGTCACCCACGACCTGTCCGTCGTCCGGCACATCAGCCACCGCGTCGCGGTGATGTACCGGGGCGAACTCGTCGAGACCGGCGACGCCGCCGCGGTGACCCGGGCTCCCGACCACCCCTACACCCGGCGCCTGCTCCTCGCGGCGCCGGTGCCCGACCCCGCGCGGCAGGCACAGCGCCGCGCCGAGCGGCACCGCTTCGCCGCGGCCCAGGCAGCCGTTCCCGGCTGATCGGCCACACCCACAGCACCCCGCACACGAGACCAGCGAGCGGCCGGGGGCCGCCCGCGTACCCGACCGCGCCCTCGACCGGGCCCACAGCACGCACAGGAGGACGGATCCGTGACCGATCGCATCCGGGCCGGCATCGTCGGTGTCGGCTTCATGGGGACCGTGCACGCCCGCGCGGTCCGCCGGCACGGGGGCGTGGTCACCCGCGTCGCCGGCTCGACGCCGGAGTCCTCGCGGGCCGGCCGCGAGCGGATCGGCGCGGAGTCGGCCACCGACACCGTCGAGGAGCTGCTGGCCGCCGACGACGTCGACGTCGTGCACGTCTGCACGCCCAACGCGTCGCACGCGCCGCTCGTCCGGGCGGCCGTCGCCGCCGGCAAGCACGTCGTGTGCGAGAAGCCCCTCGCCGTCGACGTCGCCGAGGCGCAGGAGCTGCTCGACCTCGCCACCGCCGCCGGCGTGACGGCGACCGTGCCCTTCGTCTACCGCTTCTACCCGACGGTGCGCGAGGTCCGCGCCCGCGTCGCCGAGGGCACCGCCGGCCCGGTGCGCCTCCTGCACGGTTCCTACCTGCAGGACTGGCTGGCCGAGGGCTCCGACGACGACTGGCGGGTCGACGCCGCCACCGGCGGGGCGTCCCGCGCCTTCGCCGACATCGGCGTGCACTGGTGCGACCTCGTCGAGTTCGTCTCCGGCCACCGCATCACCCGGCTGGCCGCCCGCACGCTCACCGTGCACCCGGAGCGCGGCGGCCGGCCGGTGACGACCGAGGACGCCGCCGTCGTGCTCTTCGAGACCGACCGCGGTGCCGTGGGCAACCTGACCGTCAGCCAGGTGACCCCCGGCCGGAAGAACCGGCTCTGGTTCTCCGTCGACGGCGCGGCCGAGAGCCTGTGCTTCGACCAGGAGAACCCCGACTCGCTGTGGATCGGCGGGCGCGAGGTCAACCGGCAGCTGCTGCGCGGCAGCAGCGGGCACCCGGCCGCCGAGCGCTACTCCGTCGTCCCGGCCGGCCACCCGCAGGGCTACCAGGACTGCTTCGACGCCTTCGTCGCCGACACCCACGCCGCCGTCGCCGGTACCGCGCCCGACGGCCTGCCCACCTTCGCCGACGGCGTCCGCGCCGCTCGCATCACCGCCGCCGTCCTCGAGTCCGCCGCGTCCGCGCGGTGGATCGACGTCCCCGCCTGATCCGCACCGGAGAGAGAACAGCCATGACCAGGACCTTCCCCGAACGCGTCGACGTCGCCATCGTCGGCAGCGGTCCCAGCGGGGCGGCGTACGCGCGCGTGCTCAGCGAGCGGGCGCCGGGCGCGACGATCGCCGTCTTCGAGGTCGGGCCGCTGCTGGCCGACCCACCCGGTGTGCACGTCAAGAACATCCCCGACCCGGGGGAGCGGGCGCAGGCGCAACGGCGCAGCGAGGGCCCGGCGCCGCTGGCCGCCGACACCCCGACCGACACGAACGAGGGCTACGCCAGCGAGGCCCCCCGCCTGGTGCGCCCCGGCACCTTCCTCCTCGCGTCCGGCTACCGGCAGCCGGGGGAGGACGGGCTGCCCGGGGCGGCGATGTCGAGCAACGTCGGCGGCATGGGCGCGCACTGGACCGGCGCCTGCCCGCGCCCGGGCGGCCGGGAGCGCATCGGCTTCCTGCCCGATCTCGACGACCTGCTCTCCGAGGGCGAGCGGCTGCTCAGCGTCGACGCCCACGCCTTCGACGACGCCCCCTTCGCCTCCGAGGTGCGCAAGCGCCTGGGCACCGCGCTCGACCCCGAGCGCGCCGAGGACCGCCGGGTGCGGCCGATGCCGCTCGCGGTCGTCCGGCACGAGGACGGGCGGGTCACCTGGTCGGGCTCCGACGTCGTCTTCGGCGACGCCACCCGCGCCAACCCCGACTTCACCCTGGTGCCCGAGGCGCTGGTCACCGGGGTCGTCGTCGCCGGCGGCCGGGCGCGCGGCGTCCGCGTGCAGGACCTGCAGGACGGCGCGCAGCACGAGGTCGCCGCGCGCTTCGTCGTCGTGGCGGCCGACGCGCTGCGCACCCCGCAGCTGCTGTGGGCCTCCGGCGTCCGCCCGCGGGCGCTCGGCCGCTGGCTCAACGACCAGCCGCAGACCGTCTACGCCGTCCGGCTCCGGGACGTGGACTCCGGGCCCGAGGCCGACGTCGACCCGCGCGAGCAGCCCCGGATCGTCGCGCAGAGCGGCGTCAGCTGGGTGCCCTACACCGACGAGGACCCCTTCCACGGCCAGGTGATGCAGCTCGACGCCTCCCCGGTGCCGCTGGCCGACGACGACGAGCCCGAGCCGGGCACGATCGTCGGGCTCGGCTGGTTCTGCGCCAAGGACCTGCAGGAGTCCGACCGGGTCGAGTTCTCCGACACCGAGGCCGACCCCTACGGCATGCCGGCGATGCGCATCCACTACCGGCTCACCGACGCCGACCACGCCTCCATCGCGGCCGCCCGGGACGCCGTCCGGCGGGCCGCCGCCGCGCTCGGCGAGCCGCTCGACGACCGCGACCCGCTGACCTTCCCGCCCGGCGCCTCGCTGCACTACCAGGGCACGGTCCGCATGGGCGAGACCGACGACGGGACGTCGGTGTGCTCGCCCACCTCCCGCGTCTGGGACGTCGAGGGCCTCTACGTGGCCGGCAACGGCGTCATCCCGACCCCGATCGCCTGCAACCCGACCCTCACCGCGGTCGCCCTCGCCGTCGGCGGGGCCCGCGACATCGCCGACGCGCTGACCGCAGAGGAGAACTGACCGTGCTCGACCGCAACGTCATCCAGGGCCGCGGGTTCCGCAACGTCGTCGAGGACGGCAGGGTCACCGGCTTCCAGCTCGTCCTGCGCAACCCCAACTACCGCGGGGTCGCCGCGAGCCTCCTCGACGGTGTCGAGGTCACCGTCGACGGCGAGACGGTGCCCGACTCCGTCCCGCTGTGGACGCTGCAGGGCCGCACGTACACCCTCGACGAGCTGCGGGCCACCACCGACGTCCGCTGGCAGCTCGACGAGCCGGCCACGATCACCGTCCCGAGGCCGGGCGGGCTCGCGCCCGGCGTGCACGACGTCCGCGTCGTGGTCTACCTGCGCCGGCCCTACTTCCCGCCGATGGTCTCGCGGACGACGTTCACCGCCGAGGCGAAGGCCGTCGTCGTGCCGCCGGCGCCGGAGGGCGGCCTGCGCTTCGGCGTCTCCACCTACAGCTACTCCGGGGACGTCTACACGCTGATGACGCTGGAGGACGTCCTGGCCGACGTCGCCGACCTCGGGGCCACCGGGATCGAGATCCTCGGCGAGGGCAACGTGCCCGGCTACCCCTCGCCCGACGCCGCGTGGATCGACACCTGGCACGGGCTGCTGGCGCGGTACGGGCTCACCGCCACCAACTACGGGTCGTGGGTGGACACCGAGATGTGGTCCGATCGGGCCCTGACCGCCGAGGAGGCCGCCGCGCAGCTGCAGCTGGACCTGCGCCTGGCGCACCGGCTCGGCTTCACCTCGGTCCGGCCGAAGTTCGGCGTCACCTCATGGCAGCTCGACCCGCACCCGGTGTGGGAGGAGGCCGTGCTCCGCTCCCTGGACCTCGCCGCCGACCTCGACGTCGTCATCTGCCCGGAGATCCACGCGCCGACGCCGATCCGCCACCCGGTCACCCAGGGCTACCTCGACCTGATCGAGCGCACCGGCAGCAAGCACTTCAAGCTGCTCATCGACACCGGCATCTTCAACACCGCGCCGGTGCTCGACCTCTCGGAGGAGATCGGCGCCGGCGACGGCGGCGACGTGCCCGAGCACCTGCGGCCGCTGGCCGTGCCGATGGCCGACCTCGTCGAGGTGCTCCCGCACGTGCACTTCATCCAGGCGAAGTTCGCCGAGGTCGACGACGACCTGCGCGACCTGCACGTGCCGTGGGAGCAGATCGTCCCGACGCTGCAGGAGCACGGCTGGTCGGGTTGGCTGTCGAGCGAGTACGAGGGCCGGCGCGAGCCGTACCGCGGCGCCGACCAGGTCCGCCGCCAGCACGCGCTCCTGCGCACCCTGGCCGCCCGGTGAGCGGCCAGCGTCCGGTCGTCCCCGGGTTCCACCCGGACCCGTCGATCTGCCGGGTGGGGGACACCTACTGGCTCGTGACCTCGAGCTTCGAGTACGCGCCCGGGGTCCCGCTGTTCCGCTCCGACGACCTGCGCTCCTGGGAGCAGGCCGGGCACGTGCTGGACCGGCCGTCCCAGCTGGACGTGTCCGCGGCGGGGCCCTCCGGCGGCGTCTTCGCGCCGACCCTCCGGTACCACGACGGCCGCTTCTGGATGATCACGACCAACTGGTCCGACGAGGGCGGCCAGCTCCTCGTGTGGGCCGACGACCCCGCCGGTCCCTGGTCCGAGCCCGTCCGCATCCCCGGCGCGATCGGCATCGACCCCGACCTCGCCTGGGACGACGCCGGCACCTGCCTGATGACCTACGCCGGCTTCGGCCCGAACGGTGGGGAGGGCATCGTGCAGTCGGCGATCGACCCGCTGACCGGCGAGGTGCTCACCGAGCGCCGCTGGATATGGTCGGGGACTGGCGGCAAGTTCCCCGAGGGCCCGCACCTGTACCGCATCGGCGACTGGTGGTACCTGCTGATCGCCGAGGGTGGCACCGAGCGCGGCCACGCCGTCACGATCGCCCGCGGCCCCTCGCCGCAGGGCCCCTTCGAGGCGTCGCCGAACGGCCCGCTGGTCACGCACCGCGGCACCGACCTGCCGGTGCAGAACACCGGGCACGCCGACCTGGTCCAGCGCCCGGACGGCAGCTGGGCGCTCGTCTACCACGGCGTGCGCCCCCGCGGGTCGAGCCCCGAGTGGCACGTCCTCGGCCGGGAGACCTTCGCCGACGAGATCGGGTGGCGCGACGGCTGGCCGGTGGTGACCGGGCACGTCGAGCCGGCCACGGCCGCCGACGCCGTCGTGCGGGAGGAGCTGTCCGGGCGTGAGCTGCCGCCGTCCTGGGTGGCGGCCTCGGCCTTCCCCGAGGAGGTCCTCTCCCACGCCGAGGGCGGCCGGCTCGTCCGGCCGGTCGGGGACCGGCCCGGCTTCGCGGGGCGGCGCCAGGAGCACCTGTACGCCCGGGCCCGGGCGCGGGTGTCCGTCGACGGGGTCGGCGGGCTGTCGGTCCGCATCGACCCGCGGCACGCCCTCGACCTCGAGGTCGACGGCGGCGTCGTGCGGGCGGTGTGGGCGGTCGGCGACGTCCGGCACGTGCTGGGCGAGCGCCCCGTGGACGGGGAGGTCGAGCTGGGCTTCCGCATGGCGCCGACCGAGGGCCACGAGTTCTCCACGGCCCGCGGACCGGACCGGGTGCTGGCCGGCGTCGAGGGTCCCGACGGGCTGGAGGTGCTCGGCGAGGTCGACGGCCGGTACGTGTCGACGGAGGTCGCCGGCGGCATGACCGGGCGGCTGGTCGGCGTCTGGTGCGCCCGGGGCGCCGTCGTCCTGCGCTCGTTCGAGTACGCGGGGTCCGACGACCCGGCGGTGGTCGGCGGCGGACCCGCGGGACCGGAGCCCTGGGCCCGGTGACCCTCCGGGTCGGCCTGGTCGGCGCGGGGCCGTGGGCCGCGATGTCGACCGGGCCCATGCTGGCGGCCGGCCCGGCCACCACCCTCGCGGGGGTCTGGGCCCGCCGCCCGGCGGCGGCGCGGGAGCTGGCCGGCCGGCTCGGCGTCCCGGCGTTCGACGGGTTCGGGGCGCTGCTGGACGCCTGCGACGCCGTCGCCTTCGCGGTACCGCCGGACGTGCAGGCGCACCTCGCTCCGGTGGCCGCCGGGGCGGGCAGGCACCTGGTGCTGGAGAAGCCGCTGGCGTTCACCGTCGAGGACGCCGAGCGCGTCGCCGCCGCGGCCGACGCCGCCGGGGTGGTGACCCAGCTGCTGCTGACGAACCGGTGGACGACGGCGGTGGACGCCTTCCTGTCGGAGGTGCCGCGGGCCCGGCCGCGTGTGCTCACCGCGGAGTTCGTCGGCAGTTCGGCGTGCCCCGGCTCGCCCTTCGCCACGGCGTGGCGCCGTCCGGACCGGGCGCTGTACGACGTCGGCCCGCACGTGCTCGACCTCCTGGAGGCCGCCGCCGGTCCCGCGTCGGTGGTGCACGCGGTGACCGCCGGCGCGGTGACCGCGGTGACGCTCGAGCACGAGGGTGGTGCGGTCAGCTCCGCCACCCTGTCGATCGCGACCCCCGGCGCGCGGGGGCCGCTGCGCTGTGAGGCGGTCACCGACGACGGCCGGGTGGTGCTCGCCGACCCCGGCGCGGAGGACCGTCGGCTCGTGCGGCGGCGGATCACCGACGAGTTCGCCTCCGCCGTGGCCGCCGGGCGGTCGCCGGCGACCGACGTGCGGCACGGCCTCCGGCTGCAGCGCCTGCTGGCCGCCGTCGACGCCCACACCGGGAGGACCCGATGACCGACGCGACCACCGCCCCCGCGCCCGACGGGTTCCTCACCCCGCACCTGCTGCCGCCGCCGACCCCGTACCACCGGGCCGACGGGACGCGGCACCACCCCGGCGTGGTCTACGCGGCCGTCTCCGGCTACCGGGCCCTGGAGCTGGACCTCTGGGTCCCGGCGACCGCGGCACGGCCGCCGGTGGTGGTCTGGGTGCACGGCGGGGCCTGGATGGTCGGCAACCGGCACGCCCTGCCGGGTGTGCTGCGACCCGGTCAGCTCGTCGACGAGCTGCTGGCCGCCGGGCTGGCCGTCGCGTCCGTGGAGTACCGGCACGCCCGTGAGGCCCGGTTCCCCGCGCAGCTGCACGACGTCAAGGCGGCGGTCCGCTGGCTGCGGCACCACGCCGCCGCCACCGGCATCGACCCCGGTCGGGTCGGGATCGCCGGCGAGTCGGCCGGCGGCCACCTGGCCGCACTGGTGGGCCTGACCGCGGACCGCACGGACCTCGAGGGGGACGTCGGCGTCCGTGGCCCGTCGAGCCACGTCGACGTCGTCGTGGACTGGTACGGGGTCGCCGACGCGGCCACCATGCCCGAGCTGGAGATCCCGCCGCACGTGGCGGCGGCGCTGCCGCCGGAGGACCTCGTCCCACCCCTCGAGGTGCTCCTCGACGGGGTCGACGCGGCCACTAGCGAGGCGGTCAGCCCGCTGGCCTCCGTGCACGCCGGCGCGCCGCCGTTCCTGCTGCTGCACGGCACCGCCGATGCCGTCGTCCCGCACGAGCAGAGCGAGCGGCTGGCGGCCGCACTGCGCGGTGCGGGCGCCGACGTCCGGCTGGAGAGCATCCCGGGCGCCGGCCACGGGTGGGACGGGTGCGCCGACCCGGACGCCGTCGTCGCGGCCACGGTGCGGTACCTGGCGGACGGGCTGCGGGCCGGCGCCCCCGGCTGAGCACGGCCGGGCGGGTCGCCGCCGGGGGCGCCGGGGTGGTGGACTCGCCCCGGCGCCGTCGGGCGCCGTCCGTCGGCGGTGCGGAGGTGGCGGCGTGCGGGTGCGTCCACGCGGGCTGGTCCTGCTCGTGGCGCTGGCCTCCGCCGTCGCGCAGGCGTTCGGCCGGTTCTCCTACGCGCTGCTGCTGCCCTCGATCGACCGGGACCTGCTCGGCTCCTACGCGCTGGCCGGTCTGGTCGCCACGGCCAACGTCGCCGCCTACCTGCTCGGCACCGTGGCGGTCAGCGCGCTGTCCCGCCGCGCCCGGCCGGCCGCGCTGATCAAGGCCGGCCTGGCCTGCAGCGCGCTGGGGCTCGGCCTGCTGTCGGCCGCCGCGGGCGCCGGCAGCCTGGCCGCCGGGCTCACCCTCACCGGCGTGGGCGGGGCGTTCATCTGGGTGCCGGCGCCGGGGCTCGCCGGCTCCGTCGTCCGCCCCTCCCGCCGGGGGGCCGCGATCGGCGTCGCGGGCTCCGGCATCGGCGGCGGCATCGTGCTGGCCAGCGCGCTGACCTGGACGCTGCACGCGCAGGCCGGGGACGCGTCCTGGCGCACCGTCTACCTGGTGGAGACGGCGGTCGCCGTCGCCGTCCTCGTGGCGTGCGTGCTGCTGCTCCGCCCGGCCCCGCGCCGCGACGACGACGCCCCCGTGCGCACCGGCGCCCTGCGCCGCGTACCCGGCTGGATCGGCCTGACCGGCGGCTACGCCGCCTACGGACTCGCCTACTCGATCTACACCAGCTACCTGGTCACCGCGCTCGAGGACGACGCCGGGTTCTCCGCCGGGCACGCGTCGGCGGTCTACACGCTCGTCGGGATCGGCCTGGTCGCCGGCGGCATCGTGTTCGGCCCGCTGTCGGACCGGTGGGGCCGCGGACCGACGCTGGTCGGCGGCTACGCCCTGATGGCCGCGGCGATCCTGCTCGTGCCGCTGGGCACCGAGCCGCTGGCCTCGGCGTCGGCGCTGCTGTTCGGGCTGACGATGTCCGGCCTGCCCGCGGTCATCGCCGCGCACCTGTCGGACACCCTCACCCCGCGGGAGTTCGCCGGCGCCTTCGGCCGGTGCACGCTCGCCTTCGGCCTCGCCCAGCTCGCCGGCCCGCCGCTGGGCGGCTGGCTCGCCGAGACGGCGGGCGGGTTCCTGCTGCCGTTCGTGCTCGCCGGCGCGGTGGCGGCCGCCGGGGCGGCGCTGAGCGTCGACGTCGTCCGCCGTCCCCGGGTCGCCGCCCGCCGGTGAGCGACGGCCCGGTGGACGGCGACCGCGGGGAGACCGTCAGTCGGTCATCAGCGCCAGCTGCTTGCCGATCTCGCGCGGGTTGGTGTCGCCGGCGACCTTCTGCAGGAACGGCGTCCGGTCGAAGACGAGGTCGCGCAGCGGCCGCAGCGGCGCCGGGCAGTGGTGGAACACCTTCCCGAGCAGGTAGGCCTGCTGCACCTGCCGCGCGGTGTGCGGCCTGCGCGGGTCCTCGTAGGACTGCAGTGCCCGCGCCACGGCGGCGGCGTCGGTGAGGTCGACGCCGGTGAGCGCCCGGCCGAGGAAGTAGCCGTCCTCGATCGACATCCCGGCGCCGTAGGCCGCGTACGGCGAGGTGGGGTGGGCGGCGTCGCCGACCAGGGTGATCCGCCCCCTCGACCACTGCGGGAGCGCGGGCCGGTCGCGCAGCACCCAGCGCTGCACGTCGCCCGGCCCGGTGGCCGCGATCAGCCCGGGCAGGGGAGCGGGGAACCCGTCGGCGAGTTCTGCGGCGGCCGCCCGGAGGTCGGCCGGCGCGGGGGCGTCCGGGTCGGTGGACGTGAGCACCCACCACTGGTGCCCGTCCCGGCTGTGGTGGCGGATCGAGGTCCAGGAGCCCTGCACGGTCGGGCCGTGGGTGAGCACGCAGCGGTGGGGCTCGGTGCCGGGCACGTCGGCGAAGGTGAAGCCACCGAAGATGTGCAGCCGGTGCTCGCGCTTGGGCGCGTCGCCCCACAGCGTGCGGCGGACGAGCGAGTCGATGCCGTCGGCGCCGACGAGGACGTCGTGCTCGGCGGTGCTGCCGTCGGCGAACGTGAGGGTGACGGCGCGGTCGTCCTGCTCGATGCGCTCGACCTGCTGGCCGAAGCGGATCACCCCGCCCGGGATCGCGGCGAGCATCCGCTCGTAGAGCTCGGGGCGCAGCAGCCCGATGAAGCCGCCGCCGTACTCGCGCTTGACCTCGTCGTCCAGCCTCACGCGCACCCGCACCCGGCCGCGCAGGTTGCGGAACTCCGAGTCGGTGGGCGCGCCGAGGTCGTCGGTGTCGACGCCCAGCGAGCGCAGCGCCTTCAGCGGCGGCGGCCAGAGGTTGAGGATGTTGCCCGCCGGCCGGGCCTCCCGGTAGCGCTCGTAGACGACGACGTCGTGGCCGGCCTTCAGCGCGCCGAGGGCGGCGGCCATGCCGGCGGGGCCGGCACCGAGGACGGCGACACGGCCGCGCGGGGAAGTGGTCATGCGGGGTCCTCCGGGAGGATGAGGCGGTGAACCGTAGCGATCACTACGGTTGGGCGACGACAGGATGTGGCGCCGGTCACCGGCGTGTCAAGGGAGCCGGCCGAGCGCTCGGGGAGGATGTGCGGGTGGACACCAGCGGGGACGGACACGCCTCGCTGGAGGTGCGGCCGCCGCTGCAGCGGCGCAGCCGGGAGGCGTGGGGACGCGTGCTCGACGCCGGCGTGGCCCTGCTGGAGGACGGCGGCCTCGACGCCTTCACGATCGCCGCGGTGTGCGAGCGCGCGGGCGTGGCCCCGCGGGCGCTGTACGCGCGGGTCGACACCAAGGAGGCGCTGTTCCTCGCCGTCTACGAGCACGGCATCGGCCGCCTGCGCGCCGACCAGGAGGTGCTCGCCGACGACGCCCGTTGGGCCGGGCTCGCACCGGCCGACCTCGTCCGGGCCGCCGTGGCCGAGACGGTCGGCATCTCCCTGCGGCACCAGCGTTTCCTGGGCGCGGTCGTGCTGATCTCGGCCGCGCACGCGGAGGTGCGCCGCCGCGGCTCGCGCTACAGCCGGGAGCTGGGCGAGGGCTTCGCCCGCGTGGTCCTGCGCGTCCGCGACGCGATCCGTCACGACGACGCGGAGGCCGCCGTCCGCTCCTGCTTCGGCACGGTGTTCGCCGCGTCGGTCATCCGGGTCGCCTACGGCCCCGGCTTCGCCACGCCGGTGCCGGTGGACGACGAGGCCTTCGTCGCGGGCCTCGGCGAGACGGCGGTGCGCTACCTGCTCGGTGCCGTCCCGGCCTGACCCGCCGCGGCGTCCGGCAGCCGCCGGGCCAGGAGGCCGGCGGCGACCCGCAGCCAGCGGACCGGGTCGGCGAGCGCGGGCTCCGCGCCGCCCGCGACGTCGACCAGCGCGACCGCGTCGGCGAACGGCGTCGCCGGGGCCGCCACGCTCCCGGCGACGAGCAGCACCGGGACGCCGGCGGCGCGGGCCAGCGCCAGCACGTGCGCGGGCACCTTGCCGCCGGCGGTCTGGTCGTCGTAGCGGCCCTCGCCGGTGACGACGACGTCGGCCCCGGCCACCAGCCGCGCCAGGTCCAGCGCCGCGGCCACCGCGGCCGCGCCGGGCGACAGCGCGGCGCCCCAGAGCCGCAGGCCGAAGCCGGTCCCGCCGGCCGCCCCCGCCCCGGGCTCGCCGGGGTCGCCGCCGGCCAGCGCGGCCAGCCGACGAAGACCGGCCTCCAGCGCGGGCACGTCGTCCGGGCCGGCGCCCTTCTGCGGGCCGAAGACGGCGGCCGGCCCCCGCGGCCCGAGCAGCGGCGCGTCGACGTCGGAGAGCACGGTCGCGCCGCCCGGGGGCGGCGGCCGCAGCGCGGCGAGGTCGACCCGGTCGAGCGCGGCCAGCCCCGCGGCGCCGAGGGGGACCGGCCGCCCCGCGGCGTCGAGGAACCGGGCGCCGAGCGCGGTGAGCAGCCCGGTGCCGCCGTCGGTGCTCGCGCTGCCGCCGATGCCGAGCAGCAGCCGGTCCACCCCGGCGTCCAGCGCGGCCGCGACCGCCTGCCCGAGGCCGAGGGTGTGCGCGGCGAACGGCGCCGGGCGGCCCATCAGCGGCAGCCCGGAGCACGCCGCCAGCTCCACGACGCCGGTGCCGTCGGGCAGCAGCACCCACGCAGCGGGCACGCGGCGGCCGTCGGGCCCGTCGACCTCCACCGGCACCCGCCGGGCACCGGGCACCGCCGCGGCGAAGGCGTCGAGCGTGCCCTCGCCGCCGTCGGCCATGGGCGCGAGGGTCACCCGGTCGGCGGGCCGCGCGGCCAGCCAGCCGTCACGGATCGCTGCCGCGACCTCGGCGGCGGTCGCCGTCCCCTTGAACGAGTCCGGTGCGACGAGCACGCGCCGCGGTCCCGGCGGAGGCATGACGGGATCATGCACCGGGTGGACACCCCGCAGGCCGCCGACACCGTCCTCGACGACCCCGTCGGGCGGTCGCTGCGCGGGGCGCACGCCGGCCTCGCCCGTCGCCGCGGCCGCACCGCCACCTACCTGCCGGGCGTGGCCACCTTCGCCGCCGTGCCGTCCGACCCGGCGCCCGGCGACTGGGCCGACCTCGCCGCCCTGCTGGGCCCTGGCGCTCTGGCCGACCTGTTCAGCGCGCCGGCGATCCCGCCGGCGGACTGGTCGCCGGTCTTCGCCCTCGACGGACTCCAGCTGGTCGGGCCCGTGCGGACGGGCGGGCCCGACCCCGACCCCGACGGCGTCGTCGAGCTCGGGGCGGCCGACGTCCCGGAGGTCCTCGAACTGGTGGCCCGTACCCGGCCCGGCCCCTTCGGCCCGCGGACCGTCGAGCTCGGCACCTACCTCGGCATCCGCGCCGGGGGTGTCCTGGTGGCCATGGCCGGCGAGCGGTTGCGGCCGCCGGGCTGGACGGAGATCAGCGCCGTCTGCACGGCGCCGGAAGCGCGGGGCCGCGGCCACGCGGCGGCGCTGGTCCGCACGCTCCAGCACCGCATCACCGCCCGCGGCGAACGCCCGTTCCTCCACGTCGCCGACGACAACGACGCGGCGCTGCGCCTGTACGCACGCCTCGGGTTCACCGAGCGCCGGCGCGTGCGGTTCACCGGCGCCCGGGTCCCGACGAGCCGAGCGCCCGGCGGCAGTCACCTCCTCGAACACCACTCCGGGGAGGACGGGCGGACATGACCGAGTACGGAACGACGGCGGCCGGCGACCGGATCGGCTTCGACCTCCGGGGCAGCGGCCCGGCCGTCGTGTTCATCGCGGGGGCCGGGCCGTTCCGGGCCGTCGACCCGCAGACCACCGCGACCGCCGAGCTGCTGGCCGTTCGGGGGCGCACCACCGTGGTGCACGACCGCGTCGGCCGCGGCGACTCCCGGCGCGCGGGCCGGGTCGACCTCGACGACGAGCTCGCCGCGGTCGCCGCGCTGGTCGACGCCGCTGGCGGCCGGGCGGTGCTGTGCGGCCACTCCTCCGGCTGCGCCATCGCGCTGCGGGCGGCCGCCGAGGGCCTGCCGGTCGACGGGCTGGTGCTCTTCGAGGCCCCGCTCGACCCGCGCACCCCCGGGGTGGCGCAGTGGACAACTGAGCTGTACCGCCTCCTCGACGCCGGCGACCGCCCCGGCGCGGTGGACCACTACATGCGCGACATCCCGCTCGACGTGCTCGCCGGCCTGCGGGAGTCCCCGCTGTGGGAGCCGTTCGTCCGGCACGCCGAGAGCCTGCGGGCCGACGCGCAGGCGCTGGAGTGGGCGATGTCCGCGCCGCACGCCGAGCTGTTCGGCGGACTGGACCTGCCGGTGCTGCTCGTCGTCGGCCGCGACGCGCTCGACGAGATGCCGGCGGCGGCCGACTCGCTGGCCGCCGCGCTGCCGCGGGCCGAGCGCGCCGAGGTCGACGGCGGGCAGCACACCTGGGAGCCCCGGGCGATGGCCGACCTGCTGGCGGGGTTCCCGCCCGGCCGCTGAGGCCGGGCCCGGGCCCCCGGGACCGCCGTGCGACCCCGGTCACCTGCACTGACAGACTCGGCCGGACCGTCCCCGAGCGTCCAGGAGGACCCGTGCGCGCCGCCCAGATCGCCACCCTCGACGGCCCCTCGGCCATCGCCGTCGTCGACGTCCCCGAGCCCGACGGCGCGGGGAAGGTCGTCGTCGACGTGCACGTGGCCGGGGTGACCTTCCCCGAGGTGCTGCTCAGCCGCGGCGAGTACCAGCTCAAGCCGCAGCCGCCGTTCGTGCCCGGCAGCGAGGTGGCCGGCGTGGTGCGCAGCGCCCCCGAGGGCAGCGGGTTCACCGCCGGCCAGCGCGTGGCCGCCTTCCCCGGCTTCGGCGGCTTCGCCGAGGTGGCCGCGGCCGACCCGGGCTTCGTCTTCCCGCTGCCCGACGCCGTCTCCTTCGAGCAGGGCGCCGCGCTGCCGATGAACTACCTGACGATGCACTTCGCGCTGCGCCGCCGCGGCCAGCTCCGCGAGGGCGAGACGGTGCTCGTGCACGGCGCGGCCGGCGGCCTCGGCACCGCGGGCATCCAGCTCGCCAAGGCCTACGGCGCCCGGGTCATCGGCGTGGTCTCCAGCGAGGACAAGGCCGAGGCGGCCCGCGCCGCCGGCGCCGACGACGTCGTCCTCGCCGAGGGCTTCCGCGAGCGGGTCAAGGAGCTCACCGGGGGCCGCGGCGTCGACGTCGTCGCCGACCCGGTGGGCGGCGACCGGTTCACCGACTCGCTGCGCAGCCTCGCCCGCGAGGGCCGGCTGCTGGTGCTCGGATTCACCGGCGGCGAGATCCCGACCGTGAAGGTCAACCGGCTGCTGCTCAACAACGTGTCGGTGGTCGGCGTCGGCTGGGGCGCCTTCTGGTCCGGCGAGCCGTCCTTCGTGCAGGAGCAGTGGGCCGACCTGCTGCCGCTGCTGGAGCGGGGCGCCCTGCAGCCGGTCCTCGGCACGGTGCACGACCTGGCCGACGCCGCGGCCGCCGTCACCGAGCTCGACGAGCGCCGCGCCACCGGCAAGGTGCTGCTGCGGGTGCGCTGACCCGCGCGGTCCGGCAGCCTCGGGGCATGACCGGCACCCCGCGCGACAGCGGCAGCGGCGCCGACGGCGGGACCGCGGCCGGCACCGTCGTCCGGGTGGACGACGGTGCCGGCGCGGTCCTCGAGGTGCCCGGCGCGCCCGGCGACTGCTGGGCCGACGCGGCCGTCGTCGAGGGCGAGCCGCTGCGGGCCGGGCAGGTGGTCACCGTCGAGTGGGCCACCCCCGGCGCGCACGGCCTGCCGGTGCGGGCGGTGCGGGTGCACCGCCGCACCGACCTGGAGGGCACCCCCGGCGCCTGAGGGGGCGGTCAGTCCCGCGAGCGGCGGCGGAACGCGGCGACGGCGAGCGGCGCGAACACCGCCGTCAGCAGCAGCGACCAGCCCACTGACACCAGCACCGGGTGCTGCAGCGGCCACGCGGCGTCGGCCGGTGCCGGCAGCCCGTTGCCCCACAGCTCCCGGCAGGCCTGGGTGAGCGCCGAGACCGGGTTCCACTCGGCGATGGTCCGCAACCAGGCGGGCATGCTCTCCGGCGGCGCGAACGTGTTGGCCACGAACGTCAGCGGGAACATGACGGTGAACATGAACCCCTGCACGGCCTCGACGGTCCGCATGAGCGAGCCGACCCAGATGCCCAGCCAGATCATCGCGAAGCCGAACAGCAGCAGGAGCGCGAACGCGAGGACGCCGTCGACGACGCCGTTGCGGACCCGCCAGCCGATGAGCAGCCCGGTGACGGCCATGACCGCGACGCCGATGCTCGAGTGGATCAGGCTGGAGATGCTCCGCCCGACCAGCACCGACGAGCGGGGCACCGGCAGCGAGCGGAACCGGTCGACGATGCCCTTCTGCAGGTCGCTGGTCAGCCCCATCGCCACGACGGCGGAGGCGAAGACCATCGTCTGCACCATGATCCCGGGGAGCAGGAACTCCCGGTAGCTCGTGCCGGCCACCGCGATCGCGCCGCCGAAGACGTAGGCGAACAGCAGCACGAACATCACCGACTGCACCGTGACGTCGAGCAGCATCTCCGGCATCCGCCGGATGTGCACCAGGTTGCGCCAGACGATCACCGACGACGCCCGCAGCAGCGACGGCGGGCGGATCTCCGGCCGGACGGGTGCCCGGGGCGGGCTCTGGGTGGCGGTCACGGCGCGGCTCCCTCGGTCGCGGGGTCGGTGGCGGGGTCGGTCCCGGTGCCGGGCTCGGCCCGGTGCCCGGTCAGGTGCAGGAAGACGTCGTCGAGGCTGGGCCGGGCCAGGCCCAGGTCGTCGAGGGCGATGCCGCTGTCGTCGAACACGGCGGCGATCCGGGTCATGTCGCGCAGCCCGCCGGCCTGCGCCGTGAGCCGCCGGCTGCCCGGCTCGACGTGCACCTCGGGGGAGTGGTCGCGCATCAGCGCGGCCGCGGCGTCGACGTCGGCGGCGTGCGTCAGGGTGACGACGACGCTGGCCCGCCCGGCGCGGTCCTTGAGCTGCGTGGGCGTGCCGGCGGCGATCACCCGCCCCCGGTCGACGACGACGATCTCGTCGGCGAGGTGGTCGGCCTCCTCCAGGTACTGGGTGGTGAGCACCAGCGTGGTGCCCTCGGCGACGAGGTCGCGCAGCACGTCCCACAGACCCGAGCGGCTCTTCGGGTCCAGCCCGGTGGTCGGCTCGTCGAGGAACAGGATCGGCGGGACGGCGAGCAGGCTGACCGCGAGGTCGAGCCGGCGGCGCATGCCGCCGGAGTAGCCCTTGACCGGGCGGTCGGCGGCGTCGGCGAGGTCGAAGCGCTCCAGCAGCTCGTCGCCGGCCCGCCGCACGTGGGCGCGGGACAGGCCGTACAGGCCGCCGATCAGCCGCAGGTTCTCCCGGCCGGTGAGGATCTCGTCCACGGTGGCGGCCTGGCCGGTGAGGCCGATGCTGCGGCGCACCTGGTCGGGCTGCTCGCGGACGTCGAAGCCGGCCACCCGGCCGGTGCCGGCGGTCGGCACGCTGAGGGTGGTCAGCATCCGCACCAGCGTGGTCTTGCCGGCGCCGTTGGGCCCGAGCAGGCCCAGCACGGTGCCGGTGGGGACGACGAAGCTCACGCCGTCGACGGCGCGGTGCTCCCCGAAGTGCTTGGACAGGTCGACGGCCTCCACCGCCGGGGGCGCGGTCACGCCGTCCTCCCGGGGATGGGGCCTGCAGGCGGTGTCATGGGGCGAGCATGGGACCTCACGTGCACGTGAGGGCAACGCCTTTTCCGCGCCTCCTCCGGGGCCGCCCCGCGGGTCGCCGGACGCCGCGCCGGGGGAGCCCGGCCTCGACCTGCCGCCGTCCCGGAGCCGTGCCACGCTCACCCGGACGGGTGAACAGGATCGGGTGCCGCCCGGTCGTGCCCGACCGTTCTCCTCAGCCCCAGGTGGTCTCCGTGGACGTGGTCGACCTCAGCCGGTTCCAGTTCGCCTCGACCAGCATCTTCCACTTCTTCTTCGTCTCGCTGACCGTGGGACTGGCCTTCCTCATCGCGGTCATGGAGACGATCGCCCACCGCCGCTCGGAGCGGCGCGAGGTGTACGGGAAGATGACCAACTTCTTCGGTCACCTGTTCCTCATCAACTTCGCCGTCGGCGTCGTGACCGGGATCGTGCAGGAGTTCCAGTTCGGGATGAACTGGAGCGAGTACTCCGATTTCGTCGGCAACATCTTCGGCGTCCCGCTGGCGCTCGAGGTGCTCATGGCGTTCTTCCTCGAGAGCACCTTCATCGGGCTGTGGTGGTTCGGGAAGGACCGGCTCAAGCCGTGGATGCGCCTGGCCAGCATCTGGCTGGTCGCCATCGGCACGCAGATCAGTGCGTTCTGGATCGTGCTGGCCAACGCCTGGATGCACCACCCGGTCGGCTACGAGGTGGTCGACGGCCAAGCGCGGCTCACCGACTTCGGCGCCGTCGTCTTCAACTACAAGGCCTGGCTGTACTTCGCCCACGTCCAGGGCAGCGCCTGGGTGGTCGCCGCGTTCTTCGTCCTCGGCATCAGCGCCTTCCACCTCCTGCGCCGGCAGGACACCGACGTCTACTCCCGGTCGCTGCGCATCGGTCTGGTCTTCGCCGCCGTCGGCACCGTCTTCTCCGTGGTCAGCGGGCACACCGAGGCCCAGGTCGCCCGCGAGGACCAGCCGATGAAGTTCGCGGCGATGGAGGCGCAGTGGGAGACCTCGGAGTCACCCGCCCCGTGGTCGCTGGTCGCGCTCATCGACCAGGACGCCCGGGAGAACCGGTGGAGCATCGAGATCCCCTACGTGGGCTCGATCCTCGCCTACAACAGCCTCGAGGGCCGCTACGACGGCATCAACCAGATCGAGGAGCAGTACGACGCCGCCTACGGCGAGGACGACTACAGCCCGCCGGTGGCCTGGGTGTACTGGTCCTTCCGGATCATGGTCGCCATCGGCTCGCTGCTGCTGGCGACGGCGTTCCTCGGCCTGTTCCTCTGGTGGCGGCGCAAGGGCGGGCTGGACACCACCCGCTGGTTCCTGCGCGCGCTGGTCTGGTTCATCCCGCTGCCGTGGATCGCCAACTTCACCGGCTGGATGGTCACCGAGATGGGCCGCCAGCCGTTCATGGTCTACGGCGAGCTCACCGTCACCGAGGGCGTCAGCGCCAACACCGCCGGGGAGGTCCTCGCCGGCCTGGTGGGGCTGTGGGCGGTGTACCTCGCCCTGATCGGCCTGGACGTCTACCTGCTCAGCGTGACCGCCCGGGCCGGCATCCACCGCAAGCCGGAGGCCCAGCTGGTCGCCGCGCCCGCGCCGGACTACGAGGACGCCGGCTTCCAGGGGTACGAGAGGCGGAACTGACGGTGGACCTCGTCACGCTCTGGTTCTGGCTCATCGCGCTGACGTTCACCCTCTACTTCTTCCTCGAGGGCTTCGACTTCGGCGTCGACATCCTGCGGCCGACGCTGGCCCGCACCGAGGCCGAGGAGCGCGCGCTCACCGGCACCATCGGCCCGTTCTGGGACGGCAACGAGGTGTGGGTCATCGCCGCCGCCGGGCTGATGTTCTCGACGTTCCCCGTCTGGTACGGCGCGGTGTTCAGCGGCATGTACCCGCTGTTCGTGCTGATCCTGCTGGCGCTGCTGCTGCGCGGGGTCTCCTTCGAGTACCGCAACCAGGTCGACAGCGCGCGCTGGCGGGCGTTCTGGGACTGGATGTCCTTCGGCGGCAGCGTCGTCCCCTCGTTCCTGTGGGGCGTGATCATGGCCAAGCTCATCGAGGGCCTGCCGGTGAACGCCGAGTCCCGCGTCGAGGGCGGGTTCGCCGCGATGTTCACCCCGTTCTCCCTGGTGGGCGGGGTGACGACGCTGCTGCTGTTCATGCTGCACGGGGCGAACTTCCTGCTCCTGCGCCTGCACACCGACACCGTGCTCTACAACAGGGCGCGCACCGCGGCGCTGCGCTGGGGCGCGCTGGCCACCGTGGCGATCGTGGCGTTCGTCGTCATGGGCTACGTGACCGAGGGCCTGTTCGAGAGCTTCGGCGTCGTGCCGTGGGTGTTCCCGGTGCTGGCGTTCCTCACCCTGGCCACCATCTGGCTGGCGCTGTCGCGGCGCCGCGACACCCTGGCGTTCACCATGAGCGGGCTGACCATCCTGTTCGCCACCGTCACGGTGTTCCTCGCCCTGTTCACCCGCGGCGAGGTGCTGCCCTCCACGCTCGACCCCGCCTACGGGCTCACGCTGCGGGAGTCGGCCAGCCAGCAGTACACGCTGGTGCTCATGACCTGGGTGGGCGGGATCTTCCTGCCGCTGATCATCGGCTATCAGATCTGGAACTACTACGTGTTCCGGGAGCGGGTGCGGCCCGACGAGGGCGCCCTGACCCACGGCTACTGACGCGCCGCCCGTGAGCGACCCGGGCCCGACGAGGCGGCTGCTCGCCCTGCCCGGCCCCCGCCGGCTGCTGGCCGGCTGCGCGGCCGCGGGGGTGCTCACCTGGGCCCTGCTGGTCGTGCAGTGGGCGCTCGTGGCCGCCGTCGTCTCCCGGGTGGCCCTCGGCCGCGCGGCCCCCGCGGAGCTCACCGGCGCCCTGGCCGGCGTGCTCGCCGCCTGGCTGGCGCGCGCCGCGCTGCTCGGCCTGCGCGACCGCGCGGCCGCCCGCACCTCGGCCCGCGTGCGCCGGGAGCTGCGCGCCGCGCTGCTGCGCCGGCTGCTCGACCTCGGCCCCGCCCACGCCGCCGGCGAGCGCGCCGGTGAGCTGGCCACCACCGTCACCGAGGGCGTGGCGAAGCTCGACGGCGTCGTCGGCCGGCTGGCGCCGGGCGCTGCGGCCGCGGCGGTCGTCCCGCCGCTGGTCGCGGTCACCGTGCTGGTCCTCGACCCGGCCAGCGGCGGCCTGCTGCTGCTCACCGGCCCGCTGCTGGTGTTCTTCCTGTGGCTCACCGGCACCTTCGCCGCGCGGGCCGCCCGCTCGTCGTGGGAGACCCTCGGCCGGCTCGGCGCGGTGCTGGCCGACACCGTGCGCGTGCTGCCCACGCTCGTCGCGCACGGCCGGGCCCGCGGCAGCACCCGGTGGCTCGCCGGCGTGAGCGAGGTGCACCGCGCGGGCACGATGCGGCTGCTGCGCACCGCCTTCCTGTCCGGCTTCGTGCTCGAGTTCGGCGCGGTGCTGTGCACGGCGCTGGTGGCCGTCACCGTCGGCGTGCGGCTGTTCGAGGGCGACCTGCAGCTCGAGCGGGCGCTGCTGGTGCTGCTGCTGACCCCCGAGTTCTTCGCGCCGCTGCGGGCCCTGGGCGCCGACCGGCACGCGAGCCTGGAGGGCCGCCCGGCGGCCGAGCGCGTCCTCGCGCTGCTCGACAGCCCGGCGCCCGCCCGCGGCACCCGCCCCGCGCCCGCCGGCGTCCCGGCGCTGGTGCTGCGCGGCGTCACCGTCCGGTACGGCACCCGCACCGCGCTCGACGGCGTCGACCTCGACCTGCCGCCGGGCTCCCGCACCGCGCTCGTCGGGCCCAGCGGCGCCGGCAAGACCACGCTGGTGCGGCTGCTGCTCGGCCTCGCGCAGCCCGACGCCGGCACCGTGCTGGTCGACGGCGTCCCGCTCGCCGAGCTCGACCCCGCGTCCTGGCGCGCCCGCGTGGCGTACGTCCCGGAGCGGCCGTGGCTGCTGCCGGGCACCGTCGCCGACAACGTGCGGCTCGGCCGCCCCGGCGCCTCCGGCGCCGACGTCGCCCGGGCGCTCGACCGGGCCGGGCTCACCGCCCTCGTGCGCGGTCTGCCCCGGGGCGCGGACACCCCGCTGGGGGAGGACGGGGCGCGGCTGTCCGGCGGCGAGCGGGTCCGGCTGGCGATCGCCCGCGCCCTCGTCGCCGACGCCGCGCTGCTGGTCCTCGACGAGCCGACAGGCCAGCTCGACGCCGCCACCGAGCAGCAGGTGCTCGCCGCCGTCGACGAGCTCGCCCGCGGCCGCACCCTGGTCACCGTCACGCACCGCGCCGCCCCGCTGGCCCTGCACGACCGCGTGGTCGGCCTCGACGGCGGGCGGCTCCGGGAGCCGGCGGTGCCCCGGTGAGGGAGGTCCTGGCGCTGGTCCGCGGGCCCCGCGCCGGCCTGGCCGTCGTCCTCGGCGCGCTCACCGTCCTCGCCGGGGCGGCCCTGCTGGCCACCTCCGGCGCGCTCATCACCGGGGCGGCGCAGCGCCCCCGCACCCTGCTGGTGCTCATGCCGCTGATCACCGGCGTGCGGCTGTTCGGCGTCGCGCGGGCCGCGCTGCGCTACGCCGAGCGGCTGGTCACCCACGACGTCACGCTGCGGGCGGTCGCCGCGGTGCGCGAGCGCGTGCTCGAGCGCCTCGTGCCGCTGGCGCCCGCGGCCCTCGTCGGGGTCCGCGGCGGGGAGCTGCTGGCCCGGGTGCGCGCCGACGTCGACCAGCTGCAGGGCGTCGTCGTCCGGCTGCTCGCGCCGGCCGGCGTCGCCGTGCTGGCCGGCGGGGCCGCCGTCACGCTCACCGCCCTCGTGTCCCCGCCCACCGCGGCCGTCCTCGCGGGACTGCTGCTCGTCCTCGGCACCGCCGTCCCGGCGGCCGCCGCGCGGGCCGGGCGCCGCGCCGCGGTCGCCGCCGCCCGGGCCGACGCCGACGTCACCGCCGACACCCTCGACCTGGTCCGGGGCCTGACCGACCACCTCACCGCCGACGGCGGCGCCACGGCCCTGCGCGCGCTCGACGGGCACCTGCAGCGGCAGGAGGAGGCCGAGCGGGCGGCCGCGCGGCTGGCCGCCGTCACCACCCTGTGCCGGGAGGGCGTCCCCGGCCTCGGCCTGGTGGCGGCGCTGTGGATCGTCGGGCAGGACGTCGCCCGCGGGGACACCGGCGCGCCGCTCCTGGCCGCCTGCGCGCTCGGCGTGCTCGGCGCCTTCGAGGCGGTCGGCGGCCTGGGCGCCGCCTGGAGCGCGGCCGGCGGCATCACGGCGGCCGCGCGGCGGGTGGCCGAGCTGGGGAACCGCCGTCCGGCGGTGGCCGACCCGCTGGACCCGCTGCCCCCGCCGGCCGGCTCCGTCCTGCGCCTCGAGGACGTGACGGTGCGCCACCCGGGCGCGCCCGCCCCGGTCCTCGCCGGGCTGGACCTCGACCTCCCCGCGGGCGCGAAGGTCGCGCTCACCGGCCCGAGCGGGGCGGGCAAGAGCACGGTGCTCGCGCTGGCCGCCCGCGTCCGCGACCCCGACGCCGGCCGGGTCGCCCTCGGCGGCACCGACCTGCGCCGGCTCCCGCTCGACGGCGTCCGGTCGCGGGTGCTGTGGAGCGCGCAGGAACCGCAGGTGCTCGGCAGCACCCTGGCGGCCAACCTGCGCCTCGGCCGGCAGGACGCGACCGACGACGAGCTGCTCGCCGTCCTCGCCGACCTCGGGCTGGGCGCGCTCGCGGTGTCGCCGGGCCTGGGCGGCTGGGTGGGCGAGGGCGGGTCGCGGCTGTCGGCGGGGGAGCGGGCCCGGGTGGCGCTGGCGCGCGTGCTGCTGAGCCGGGCCGACGTGCTGCTGCTCGACGAGCCCACCGCGCACCTCGACCCGGCCACCGCGGAGCGGGTGCTCGGCCTGCTGGCCCGCGACCCGCGCGCCGTGCTGCTGGTCACGCACGACGCCGCTGCCCTCGACGACCGCTGGCGGATCGTCGGGCTCGGCGCGCCCGCGCCGCTCAGCCGGTGAGCACCGCCCAGCCGTGCGGCGGCAGCTCGACGGCGTCGCGCCGGACCGTGGCGGCCCCGACGAGGACCGTCCCCGCGCGGGGCGCGGGCACGCGGGCCGCGGCGTCGCCGAGGTTGAGCGCCACCAGCAGCCGCTGCCCGTCGCCGGCGACCGCGTAGACCAGCTGCTCGTTGGCCACGTGCACCTGCTCGGGCGCGGCGGTGTGCAGCCAGCGGTGCCGGCGGCGCAGCCCGATCAGCTCCTGGTGCACGGCGAACGTCGGGGCGCCGAGCGGGGACAGCCCGGTGGGGTCGGCCGGGAACGGCGGCCGGACGGCGTCGTCGCCCCCGGCGCGGTGCTCCTTGACGCCGGTGAACGCGTGGTCGTCGCCGGCCCACACCGCCGGGGTGCCGCCCACGGTGAACAGCACCGCCAGCGCGTGCGGCAGGTGCCGCGGGTCGCCGACGGCGCTGGCGATGCGGGTGACGTCGTGGTTGCCCACGAACGTCCACGGGACGAAGGAGCGCAGGAACTCCCCGTGCCGCTGCAGCGACCAGGCCAGCTCGAACAGGTTCCGCTCGGCGAGCCCGTGCCAGACCGCCTGCCACAGCTCGTACTGGGTGACCGAGTCCAGCCCGCCCTCGGCGACGATCCGCGGGTAGTCGCCGTGGATGACCTCGCCGACGACGTAGGCGCCGGGGTGCGCGGCGCGCACGGCGGGCAGCACCCGCGCCCAGAACGACGGCGGCACGGCGTAGGCGGCGTCCAGGCGCCACCCGTCGGCGCCGCGGTCGAGCCAGTGCGTCATCACCCGGGTGACCAGGTCGGCGACGGCGGGGGAGGAGTGGTCGAGCTCGACGAGGATGTCGTGGCCCTCGAAGACGTCGGCGCGCGGCGCGGTGCCCGGCGCCCAGCCCTCCGGCCAGGACAGCCGGAACAGCTCCGCCGTCGGGGCGCCCGGGCCCTGCTCGACCACGGCGCGGAAGGCGGGGTGCTCGCGGCCGACGTGGTTGAACACCCCGTCGAGCAGCACCCGGATGCCCCGCTCGCGGGCGGCGGCGAACAGCGCGTCGACGTCGGCGTCGTCGCCCAGGCGCGGGTCGACCCGGAAGTGGTCGACGGTGTCGTAGCCGTGGGTGGAGCTGGCCGCGATCGGGCCGAGCGCCAGGCCGTTGCAGCCGAGGGCGAGCAGGTGGTCCAGCCACCGCTGCAGGTGCGGCAGCCGGTGCCGGACCTCCCCGGGCGGCAGGGCCTCCCGCTCGGCGCCGGTGAAGGACAGGGGGTGCACCTGCCACCAGATCGCGTCGGACGCCCAGGTCGGCACGGGTCCCCTCTCGCTCGCGCGCGACCGGCCGGCCGCCGGGACAGTCTCCCCGGCGGCCGCCTCAGACGTCGCGGCGGCCGAAGGACAGCGCGGCCAGCCCGCCGATGAGCACCAGCCAGACGGCCACCCACACCAGGTAGCCGCCGCTGAGCGGGGCGATCGCCAGGAACGGCGATCCCTCGAAGCCGGCCGCCGCCAGCGACGTCGTGTCCTGGAAGGCGTGCATGGCCCCGCGCCACAGCCCGTCGGTCGGCAGCAGCATCCGCGAGACCTCGCCGACCCGCGCCACGCCGTCGTTGCCGATCAGCTCGCCGACGCTGCCGACGACCCCGGCCACCCAGGTGGCGCCGAACAGGCCGACGGCGACGATGCCCGAGGCCATGGGGGAGACAGCGGTGGCCAGCAGCAGCGCCAGCGTCATGAGCACCGTCGTCTGCGCGGCGAGCAGCAGCAGCCCGACCACCGGGTCCGGCGGCCAGAAGCCCACCGCCCAGTACACGACGGCGAACTGCGCGAGCCCCGCGGCGAAGACGTACCCGGTGCCGAAGGCGACCAGCCCGAGCCACTTGCCGGCGAGCACGGTGGCGCGGCGCACCGGCCGGGCCAGGATCGACAGCGCCTGCCCCGACTCGACCTCCCCGGACAGCGTGGGCCCGGCGAGGAAGGCGGTGCCCAGCGCCGCGATGAGGCTGTAGCCGAACATCACGAGGTTGAGCAGCTGGGAGGCGAACAGCCGGGCCTCGCCGCTGGTGAGCGCGCCGAACTCCGGGTCGACCGTGGCGAGCTTGGCGAAGCCCCACGCCGACAGGCCCAGCAGCGCGAGGGTGAGCAGGCCCAGGGCCCGCAGCACCTTGCGGCGGGCGGCCTCGCGCAGGGTCAGCGCGGCGAAGGTCAGCGCGGTGCTCATGCGTGCTCCTCCCGCAGGATGCCGAGCAGCCGCTCCTCGAGGCTGATCCGCACCGGCTCGACGGCGTGCACCCGCACGCCCAGGCCCACCAGGTCGGCCACCAGCGCGGGCACGACGGCGTCCTCCTCGCCGGCCGGCAGCGCCACGGTGACCTCGCGGCCGGTGCGGGTGACCGCGCCGACCGCCGCCATGCGTGCCTCGGCGGCGGGGGTGAGCCCGTCCAGCCGCAGCCGCAGCTCGCGCTGGCCGAGCAGCTCGGCGAGCGTGCCGGAGGCGGCGACGCGGCCGCGGTCGAGGATGACCACCCGGTCGCAGACCCGCTCCACCTCGCCGATCAGGTGCGAGTTGAGCAGCACGGCCACGCCGCGCTCGCGCAGGTCGAGCACGACGTCGCGGACGTCGACCCGGCCGAGCGGGTCCAGCGCGCTGGTGGGTTCGTCGAGGACGACCAGCTCCGGGCGGGCCACCAGCGCGACGGCCAGGCCGAGGCGCTGCTGCATGCCCTTGGAGAACCCGCCCACCCGGTCGCCGCTGCGCGCGGCCAGCCCGACCCGGGCCAGCACGTCGGCCTGCTCGGCGGCCGGCACCCGCGCCCCGGACAGGCGCACGTGCAGGGTGAGCACCTCCGCGGCGGTCAGCCACGGCTGGTACCGGAAGAGCTCGGGCAGGTACCCGACCCGCTCGCGGGCGCGGGGGTCGCGGCCGGGGCGCCCGAGCAGCAGCACCTCGCCGTCGTCGGGCCGCACCAGGCCGAGCAGCATCTTGATGACGCTGGTCTTGCCGGCGCCGTTGGGGCCGAGCAGGCCGACCACCTCGCCGCGGCCCACGCTGAAGGAGACGCCGTCGACGGCGGTGCGCTTCCCGTACCGCTTGCGCAGCCCCGAGCACCACACCGCCGGGGACGGCGGCAGCTGCTCGAGCAGTGCTGCGGCGTCCCCGGCGGCGGTGCGACCGGCGGTCAGCCGAGGTCCCGGGCGACGGCGAGGACCTCGTCCTCGGACAGCGACCCGGCCACGCCGGTGACCACGCCGTCCTCGACCCAGACGACGCCGTGCAGGGTGCCGTCGCGGGTGGCGAGCACCGTGGCCTCGGTGCCGTCGACGTCGGCGGTGGAGACGGTGGCGAGCTCGGCCGGGACCGGCAGCGGCAGCGTGGTGCCGTCACCGGCAAAGGTGCGCAGCTGCGCGGCGAGCTCGTCGGGCAGGCCCGGCAGGCCGAGCAGGTAGTCCCGCGCGGTCTCGAACGGGACGCCCGAGGAGTAGGCGACCGGCGCGGTGACCCGGCCGACCACCAGCGCCGGCACCCCGCGGGCCTCCGACCACACGGCGGCGATGCCGGGGCCGGCCTCCAGCCGGAAGGTGGCGCCGTCGAGCCCGGCCGGGGGCGGGGGCAGCGTCTCGCCGGCCGCCGCGGCGGCCTGCGCGGCCCGGTCGGCGGAGAAGGTGAACTCCGCGACCGCCCGGCCGCCGACGGTCCAGGCCGGCTCGCCGGTGACGCCGGTGGGCAGCTCGGCGACCTCCGGGGCCTCGAGACCGGTGGCGTCCTCCGCGGCGGCGGCGTCGGCCACCTCACGCACGTCGGGCTCGGACACGAACGTCACGTCGCCGTAGGCGGTGAGGTCGGGCAGGCCGACCAGGTCGGTGGTGCTCACCGGGACCGCGGCCACCTCCTCGGTGCGGAACACCTGCAGCCAGTCGGCGGCGGCCGCGGCACCGGCGCCGCCGAGGACGACGACCACGCCCACGGCGGCGACGACGGGACTGCGCAGCGCGCCGCGCCAGCGGCTCGCCCGGGCCGGCGCCGGGGCCGGGACCGGGGCCGGGCGGGCCTGCGCGGCGACGGCGGCCGACAGCCGGTGCCAGGCGGCGTCGGTGCCGGCGATCCCGGTGGGCGCGGCGGAGAGCGCTGCCCCGACGGCGTCGGCGTCGGTGCGGGCGCGGGCCAGGCCGGCCAGGCAGACGTCACAGCCGGCGACGTGCGCGCGGTCGGCGTCGGCCACGCCGGCCGGCTCGTCGACGAGGCGGCGCAGGGTGCCGTCGGTCGGGTGGCGGTCAGCGAACAGGCGCATGAGAGGTCAACTCCTCGCGAAGGGCGGACTCGGCGCGTCGGACGGTGGTGCCGACGCTGCCGGGGGACAGGCCGAGGGCGGCGGCGACGTCGGCGTAGCTCAGGCCGCTGTGCCGCAGCACCAGGGCCACGGCCTGCTTGCGCGGCAGCCGGGCGAGGGCGGCGCGGACGCGGCCGGACTCCTCGCGTGAGACGACGGTGTCGGCGACGTCGGGGGCGGACAGGGGACCGTCGGCGGCCGCCTCCTCCCGGGCGGCGCGGCGGCGGCCCGAGCGGAGGTGGTTGAGGGCGGTGTGGGCGGCGGCGACGGCCAGCCAGCCGGGCGCCTCGGCGGCGGGCACCGCCGAGCGGGCGAAGGACAGGAAGACCTCCTGGGCGACGTCCTCCGCCTCGTCCCGCGAGCCGAGCACCCGGGCCGCGACGGAGACGACCGCCGGGTACCCGGTGCGGAAGACCTGCTCCAGGTCGGCCCGGACGGCGCCCGGCGCTCCTGCCACGGCTGCGTCCCCCCGCCTGCCTCGCTCCCGCACGGCGCCCCGTACCGACGCGGTCCGGAGGGCGGCGGCCGGTGCCTGCCTCACGACGTCCACATCCCTACAGCACCGCCGGCGCCGCGGATGTGACACGCCGCCCGGACGGGAGCACGAGGCGACAGGATGGGCGGGCGTCCCGGCGCCCGCCGGGCCCGGGTCCAGGAGGTCGCCGTGAGCAACCACGTCTACCGGCTCAGCGAGATCGTCGGCAGCAGCCCCGCCGGCGTCGACGACGCCATCCGCACCGGCATCGCCAAGGCGGCGCAGACGGTGCGCAACGTCGAGTGGTTCGAGGTCACCCAGGTGCGCGGCCAGGTCGTCGACGGCGAGGTCGCCTACTTCCAGGTCGCGATGAAGATCGGCTTCCGCGTGGAGGACTGACGGCTCAGCGGGGGTCGAACGGCACCACCGCGTCGGGCCGGACCGGGATCGGGTTGGGCCACTGCGAGGCGGTGCCGGTGATGGGCTGCGCGTCGGTGACGACGGTGTGCGGCGTGCCCGGGTAGACGGCCAGCACGCGGGCCGGGTCGGTCAGCGTCTCGGTGTGCTCGACGAGCTCCCCGCGGCGGAGGAACGACGTCGTCCGCTCCCCGCGCAGCTCCGCGCCCACCTCGGCCACCCAGCGCGCGCCCTCGTGGGTCCAGGTGACCGAGCGGACCCGCTCGCCCGGCGGGGCGGGCTCGACCCCGGCGAACTCCGCGAGGGCCTCGTAGAGCCGCTCGGCCTGGTCGTCGTCGGTGGCGCGGGGGAGGAAGAACGTCGGCACGCCGGCATCCTCCCCAGCACCACCGACATCACCCGTCCGCGAGCCCGGCGTAGGTGGTGCGCAGCTCGCGCTTGAGGATCTTGCCGCTGGCGTTCTTCGGCAGCGCGTCGGCGAGCGCCACGTGCCGCGGCGTCTTGAACCCGGCCAGCCGCTCCCGGCAGAAGGCGACCAGCTCGCCGGGGTCGACCGGCTGCCCGTCCCGGGGGACGACGACGGCGGTGACCGCCTCGATCCAGCGCGGGTGCGGGATGCCGAAGACGGCGACCTCGGCCACGGCCGGGTGCTGGTAGAGCACCTCCTCGACCTCGCGGCTGGCCACGTTCTCCCCGCCGGTCTTGATGACGTCCTTCTTGCGGTCGACGACGGTGATGTAGCCGTCGGCGTCCATGACGCCGAGGTCGCCGCTGTGGAACCAGCCGTCGCGGAACGCCTCGGCGGTCTTCTCCGGGTCGTTCCAGTAGCCGGCCGTGGCGTGCGGGCTGCGGTGCACGATCTCGCCCTCGACGCCGGGCCCGACCGGCTGCCCGAGGTCGTCGACCAGGCGGGTCTCGCCGTTGAGGCAGGCGGTGCCGGCGGAGCCCGGCTTGCGCAGCTGGTCCTCCGGCGACAGGACGAGCGCCAGCGCCGACATCTCGGTCTGCCCGTAGAAGTTGAACAGCGCCATCCCCGGCAGCCGGCGGGACAGCTCCTCCACGGTGGCCACCGGCATGATCGAGGCGCCGTAGTAGCCCTTGGCCAGCGACGACAGGTCGCGCCGGTCGAAGTCGGGGTGCCGCAGCAGGCCGATCCACACCGTCGGCGGGCAGAACAGGCTGGTGATCCGCTCCCGCTCGATGGTCTCCAGCACCCGGGCGGGGTCGGGCGCGTCGAGGACGACGTTGGTGCCGCCGAGGTAGAGCGCCGGCATGAGGAACACGTGCTGGGCGGCGACGTGGAACAGCGGCAGCGCGTGCAGGGCGACGTCGTCGGGGGAGTAGCGGCCGTCGACGATGCAGCTCACGTACTGGGTGACCAGGCTGCGGCTGGTCATCATCACGCCCTTGGGCCGCGACTCGGTGCCGCTGGTGTACATCAGCTGCAGCACGTCGTCGTCGGCGACGGGGACGTCGACGGGGGTGGCGTCCCCGTGCGCGGCCCACGCCTCGTAGGGCTCCCACCCCTCGGGCGCGCTGCCCCCGTCGCCGAGCACGCCGCGCAGCACGACGTCGCCGTCGCGGCCGGACAGGGCCAGCGCCTCCTGCGCCACCGGCAGCAGGGCGGCCTCGGCGACGACGCCGGTGGCCCCGGAGTGCTCGAGGATGTAGGCGACCTCGCCGGCCTGGAGCATGAAGTTGACCGGGACGGCGATCGCGCCGAGGCGGGCGAGGGCGAAGGTGAGAACCACGTAGCCGTCGTCGTTGTGCGACAGCAGCGCCACCCGGTCGCCCCGCGTCACCCCGCGGGCGGCGAGCGCGTTCGCGGTCCGGTCGACGACGGCGTCTAGCTCGGCGTAGGTGTGGGAGCGGTCGCGGAAGCGCAGCGCCGTGCGGCCCGGGGCGCGGGCGGCGGAGCGGCGCAGCAGGTCGGCGAGGGCGTGCCGGCGCGCTCTCGTGGTGGTCGCGGTGAGCTGCTCGTCGAACACTGGGGGCTCCTCCGCCGCCGTCGGTCCCGGGACCCGCCGGGTGTAGCAGCAGCGGACACCCGGCGTCGAGGGAGCCGACGGCACTGACACGCCCGCGGGCGCCCGGCAATGTCGCCGGCCGCCGCATCACCGGCACCGGATGTGGTGCCGCGGCACACTCCGGCGCGATCCCCAGAGGAACTGGGCGGAGCCGTATCACCGACAGGTCACAGTCCTGTCGTTCCTGCCCGACGCGCCTTGACCCGCGCCCTATCGTTCCGCGCCATGTGGCCCATCTCACGTCCGGGACAGCCGCCCGCGGAGGCGCCGTGCTGACCGTCGACTCGCTGCGCGTGACCTACGGCGGTGCCGTCGAGGCCGTCCGCGGCGTCTCGATGGAGGTGCCCGACCGCTCCGTCGTCGCGGTGCTGGGCAGCAACGGCGCCGGCAAGAGCACGCTGCTGCGGACCATCTCCGGCACGCTGCGGCTGCACCGCGGCCGGGTCGACGCCGGCACGGTGCGCTTCGAGGACACCGACCTCACCCGGCGCGACGCCGGCCAGATCGTGCGCCGCGGCGTGGTGCAGGTGCCCGAGGGGCGGCGCATCTTCGGCCGGCTCACCGTCGAGGAGAACCTGCGCGCCGGCGGTATGGGCAACCGCGACCGCGCCGCCAAGGCCACGGCCGTCGCCCGCGTGCACGACCTGTTCCCGGTGCTGCGCGAGCGCGCCGGGCAGCGGGCCGGCCTGCTGTCCGGCGGCGAGCAGCAGATGCTCGCCATCGGCCGCGCGCTGATGGCCAGCCCCCGCCTGCTGCTGCTCGACGAGCCCTCGCTCGGCCTCGCGCCGCGCGTCATCGGCCAGATCGGCGAGGTCATCGCCGAGATCAACCGCCAGGGGACGGCGGTGCTGCTGGTCGAGCAGAACGCCACCATGGCCCTCGGCGTCGCCGACCGCGCCTACGTCCTCGACGTCGGCCGGGTCTCGCTGTCCGGCGACGCCCGCGAGCTCGCCGCCACCGACGAGGTGCAGCGCCTCTACCTCGGCCACACCGGCGACGCCCCGGTCCGCCGGGAGGACACCGCCCCGCGCCGCACCCTCTCGCGGTGGACGGCGTGAGCACCGCCGCGCCCGGGAGCACCCGGGACACCACCCGCGACGACGTCCCGCCGGTCGAGGTCGACGGCGTCAGCGTCGCCTTCGGCGCGATCAAGGCGCTGAACGACGTCTCCTTCACCGTCGCGCCCGGCTCCATCCACGCCGTCATCGGCCCCAACGGCGCCGGCAAGTCGACGCTGTTCAACGTCCTGTCCGGCGTCTACCGGGCCACCTCCGGCGAGGTGCGCTTCGGCGACGCGGTGCTCAGCTCCATGCGGCCGTTCCAGATCGCCGGCGTCGGCGTGGCCCGCGCCTTCCAGAACATCGCGCTGTCGGGGGCGCAGACCGTCGCCGAGAACCTCATGCTCGGCCGCCACCACCTGACGAAGGCGGGCTTCCTCTCCTCCGGGCTGCGGCTGCCGCGCGCCACCCGGGAGGGCCGGGTGCACGGCGAGCGGATCCGGGAGATCGCCGAGTTCCTCGACCTCGGCGACAAGCTGCACACCCCCGTCGGTGTGCTCTCCTACGGCGACCAGAAGCGGGTCGAGGTGGCCCGCGCGCTGTGCATCGAGCCGCGGCTGCTGCTGCTCGACGAGCCGGTGGCCGGCATGAACGCCCAGGAGACCGAGCGGATGGCCGGGGCGATCCGCGAGATCCGGGCGGCGCTGGGCATCTCGGTGATCCTCGTCGAGCACGACATGGGGATGGTCATGTCGCTGGCCGACCGGGTGACCGTCCTCGACTTCGGCCGGCGCATCGCCGACGGCACCCCCGCGCAGGTCCAGTCCGACCCCGAGGTCATCCGCGCCTACCTGGGCTCCGGCACCGAGACCGACCCGGCCGAGGCGGCCGCCGCCCACACCACCGACGCCACGGGGAGCCCGGCGTGACCCAGTTCCTGTCCCTGCTGCTCAACGGCATCTCGCTGGGCGCCATCTACGCGCTCATCGCGCTCGGCTTCGTGATCATCTTCAAGGCCAGCGAGGTCGTCAGCTTCACCCACGGGTCGCTGCTGCTGCTCGGCGCCTACTCGATCGCCCGGCTGTCGGAGCCCCTCGGCTTCCTGCCCGCCGTGCTCGTCGGCGTGCCGATCACCGCGTTCGCGGCGTTCCTGGTGGAGCGGCTGATCATCAACCGGCTGCGCGGCGCCCCGGTGATCAGCCTCGCCATCGTCACCATCGGCGTCGACATCATCCTGCTCACCGAGCTCATCCGGCAGATCGGCCCGGACATCCTCAACGTGCCCCACCCGTGGGGCGGGGACTCCGTGCGCATCGGCGGCGTCGGCATCAGTGAGAACCGGCTCATCGCCATGGGCGTCGCCGGCATCCTCATCGTCGCCTTCTTCGTCGCCTTCAAGTACTCCAGCTGGGGCGTGGCGATGCGCGCCTCGGCCGAGGACGGCGAGGCGGCCGCGCTCATGGGCATCCGCCAGGGCCGGGTCTCGGCGCTGGCCTGGATCGTCGCCGGCGTGCTCGCCGCGGTGGCGGCCCTGTTCCTCGTCGGCGCCCCGACGCCCGGCGTGAGCGCCGCGGCCTACACGGTGGCGCTGCGCGCCTTCCCCGCGGCGATCCTCGGCGGCCTGGACTCCACCGGCGGCGCGCTGGTCGGCGGGCTGCTCATCGGGATCACCGAGGCGATGGCCGCGGGCTACCAGGAGCAGCTGTCCTTCCTCGGCCGCGGCTTCGGCGAGGTCGCCCCCTACGTCGTGATGATCATCGTGCTGCTGGTCCGCCCCTCCGGCCTGTTCGGGACCAAGGAGCTGACACGTGTCTGACACCCTCTCCGCCCCGGCCGGCGCCACCCGCACCGGCGCGGCGGCGCCGGCCCGCGCGGGCCGCTCGCCGATGCGGTTCCTCACGCCGCTGCTGCTGCTCGCGCTGCTCGCCCTCCTGCTGGTCCTCCCGCTGTACGTCGAGGAGTTCTGGCTGCGCACCGGCTTCGCCGTCGCCGGGGCGATCGTGGGCGCGATCGGGCTGAACCTGCTGGTGGGCACCACCGGCCAGCTGTCGCTGGCGCACGCGTTCTTCCTGGCGGTCGGCGCGGTCAGCTACACGTTCATCTCCGGGGAGTCCGGCGGCCTCGGCACCCGCGCGGTGCTGCGCGGGCTCGGGCTGCCGCCGATCGTCGGCATGGTCGTCGGCGTGCTGCTCGCCGGCCTCGCGGGGCTGCTGTTCAGCCCCATCGCGGCCCGGCTGCGCGGCATCTACCTGGGCGTCGCCTCGCTCGGCCTGGTCTTCATCGGCGTCCACGTCCTCAACACCTGGACGCCGGTGACCGGCGGGTTCAACGGCCGCTCGGTGCCGGAGTTCTCCCTGTTCGGGTTCAGCTTCGGCAACGACGACCCGCAGCTGTTCGTCCTGGGCGTGCCGTTCCGCGAGGCCGAGCGCCTCTGGTACCTCGGCCTGGTCCTCGCGCTCGCCGCCTACGTCTTCGCCCGCAACCTGCTGCGCAGCCGGCCCGGCCGGGCGCTGCAGACGCTGCGCGACAGCGAGGTCGCGGCGTCGGTCATGGGCGTCAACGTCCAGGCCTACAAGGCGCGGGTGTTCCTGGTCAGCTCGATGTACGCCGGGCTGTCCGGGGTGATGTACGCGCTGAGCATCGGCAGCATCGCGCCGGAGTCCTTCGGCCTGACCGTGTCGATCCTGTACCTGGCGATGATCGTGCTGGGCGGGCTCGGCTCGGTGGCCGGCGCGGCCCTCGGCGCGGCGTTCGTCACCGCCCTGCCGCTGGTGTTCCAGCAGTTCGCCGACGTGCTGCCGCTGGTCAGCTCCCCGGGCGAGGGCGGGATCGCCGCGGGCATCGCCGCCCGCTACCTCTTCGGCGCCGCGGTCATCCTCGTCGTCCTCTTCGAGCCCGGCGGCCTCGCCGGCTTCGCCAACCGCTTCCGCCGCCGAGGGCGAGCCCCCGGCCGCGGATCCCCGAGCGCCTCCCCGGCCTCGGCGGCCGACCGTCCCACCGACACCGACCCGTCCGATCCACCAGCGCAAGGGAGCAGCACCAGATGAGAGCAGGTACGCGTCTGCGGGGGGCCACCGTCCTGACGGCGGCGGCGGTCGTCGCCGTCACCGGCTGCAGCACCAAGGCGCCGGACAGCGGCGGGGGCGGCGGCGGTGGCGGCGGTGAGGCCAGCGAGGTGACCACCGACGTCGGCGTCGAGGGCACCACCATCCGCCTCGGCGTCCTCACCGACCTGACCGGTGTGTTCGCCGCGCTCGGCACCGACATCACCAACGGCAACACGCTGTACTGGGAGGACAACCAGGTCTGCGACACCTACGACGTCGAGCTCGACGTCCAGGACACCGGCTACGTGCCGCAGCAGGGCGTGCAGCTCTACAGCGGCATGAAGGACAACGTCCTGGCCATGCAGCAGACGATCGGCTCGCCGATCAACACCGCGCTGGCGCCGGAGTACGAGGCCGACTCGATCGTCAACTTCCCGTCGGCGTGGGCGCGGACCCTCACCGAGATCCCGGGCACCGGCGTCCTCGGCGCCACCTACGACGTCGAGCTGGCCAACGGCTACCAGTACCTGTTCGACCAGGGCCTGCTGGCCGACGGCGACAAGGTCGGCCACATCTACTTCGAGGGCGAGTACGGCGAGAACGGCCTCGCCGGCACCCGCGCGGTGGCCGAGGCCCGCGGCCTGGAGGTGGTCGAGGCGCAGATCAAGTCCTCCGACCAGGACATGTCGGCGCAGATCACGCAGTTCGCCTCCGAGGGCGTCAACGCGATCGTGCTGACCGTCGCGCCGGCGCAGACCGCCTCGGCGGCCGCGGTGGCGCAGGCGGCCGGGCTCGACGTGCCGATCCTCGGCAGCAACCCGGTGTTCGCGCCGGGCCTGCTGCAGGGCCCGTCGGCGCAGTGGCTCAAGGACCACCTGTACGTGGCCTCGCCGATCACCGCGTGGGACGCCCAGCCCGAGCTGCTCGAGCAGTACCAGGCGGCCTACCCGAACACGACGCCGAGCCTCGGCGCGGTCTTCGGGTACGCGATGGGCGACGTGATGAACCAGGTGCTGACCGCGGCCTGCGAGAGCGGGGACCTCACCCGCGAGGGCGTCACCGCCGCGTTCGGCGAGCTGAGCGACGTGGACACCAGCGGCCTGCTGGTGCCGATCGACGCCTTCGAGACCGGCGTCTCGCCGAGCACGCAGAGCTTCATCCTGCGGCCGGCCGACGTCCCCGGCGGCGCCGAGGTCGTGCAGGACGCGTTCGAGGGCGAGGTGGCCGGCGAGCTGGCCGGCTGAGGAAGGACCCCCGTGCCCCCCGGCCCTCGCTGACGCTCGGGCCGGGCCCCTGCACGGGGGCCGTTCCAGCACGTCACCTGGCGCCCCCTCCCGACACGGGAGGGGGCGCCGGTGGCGTGTCCGGGGCCGCTCAGCCCAGGACGGGCAGCTCGATCCGCGAGGGGTGCGCGGCGTCGCCGAGGACCTCGAACCGGCACGGGCGGCCCGACGCCGGCACCGCGAACGGGTCGCCGGTGCCGAGGTTGCGGGCGAACCGCGGGAACGCGCCGCCGGCCACCTGCACCCGCAGCCGGTGCCCCGCGCGGAACCGGTAGGCGGTGGGGAAGAGCTCCACGTCGACGGCGAGCGCCCCGTCGGCGCCCACGGCGACGTCGGCGGCCGGCACCGTGCGCGGGTCCAGCCGCCGGATGCCGTCGACGACGTTGCGCGACACCCCGGCCGGGTCGACGTCGCACAGCCGCACGAACAGGTCGGCGTGCGCCAGCTCCGGGCGCACCGAGACCCGCGCGCGGACGTGCCCGACGACGTCGAGGTCCCGTTCGAGCACCGGCCCGGTCCACACGAGCACGTCGTCGCGGGCCTCGACGGCGGCGTTGTCGGCCTGCTTGCCCGGCCGCTCCAGCAGCGGGCCGCCGACGGTCGGCGTCGGGTCGGCGGGGTCGTGGGTGAAGGTGCGCGGCGCCTCGCCCGGCGTCCCGGCGTCGCCGGTGAGGGTGCCGTCGGCGCGCAGGTGCAGCACCTCGGCGCGGGTGCCCGGCGGCGGCCACGACGTCGTCTCCAGCCAGGTGCCGGCCTGCTGCAGGTACAGCCGCACCGGCGCGCCCGAGGGTGCCGGGCCGCCCTGGAGGTGGTGGCGGAGCCAGGCGACGTCGGTGCGCACCGCCTCCCGCAGCTCCGCCGGGTCGCCGTGCAGCCAGGGGCCGACGGTGAGGCGGACCGGGACGCCCGCGGCCTGCAGGCGGGTGACGTCGGTGAGCTGGGCGGCGGCGAACAGGTCCCACCAGCCGGTGACCATGTTGGCCGGCGGCATGCGGGAGAGGTCGGCGCCGTCGTGGTCGGCGACGGCCCAGAACGGGTCGCCGGGGGCGGCGTGGCTGGTGAAGTCGCGCCAGAACGGCACGGGCGCGCCGGCGGCGGCGGTGTCGGCGGCCTGCAGCGGCAGCAGCCGCAGCGCCCGGTCCACCCGCGCCCGCAGGCCCGGGTTCAGCGGCCCGGGCAGCCCGCCGGCCTCCTGCCGCCCGATGGCCACCGACCAGCGCAGCGCGTTCTCCAGGCCGGGCGCCCCGTGGTCGTAGAAGGCGGTGGTGATCCGGGCGGCGGTCACGTGCGGGGAGACCGCGACCAGCGGCGGGTCGGCGTAGGGGGCCACCGCCCACTGGGTGTGGCCGAAGTAGCTGGCGCCGGTCATGGCCACCCGGCCGTCGCACCAGTCCTGCGCGCGCAGCCACGCCAGGGTGGCCAGGCCGTCGTCGTGCTCGGTGGTGAACGGCCGGAAGTGCCCGCCGGAGCCGAAGGTGCCGCGGGTCGACTGCACGAAGACCTGGAACCCGCGCCGGGCGAAGGGCGCGGCCAGGGCGTGCGCCAGCAGCCCGGCGCGGCCGTAGGGCAGCCGGATGAGCACGACCGGCAGCGGGCCGGACGCCGCGGCGGGGCGGTAGTGGTCGCCGAGCAGCGTCACGCCGTCGGGCATGGGGACGGCGACGCCGCGCTCGACGGTGTAGCGGGTGGCCCGCAGCGGCAGCCCCAGGGCCGCGTCCGCGAGGAGCCCGCCCAGGCGTGCCGCTGCGCTCATCCCGCCGTCCTCCCGGTCGCCGACCCGACGCGGGCCACTCTGCCGGACCCCGCGCCGCGCCGCGTCCCGGTCCCGGGCCGGGTGGTGTGCGGTCGCGGCGCGTTCCGGCGGCCGGATGCGCCGCAACCGCACATCGCCAGGGGACCGGTGCACGCCGGTGGCCTGTACGGGCGCCGTAACGGGCCGCGGAGGTCCGACGGTGTGCGCCTGCGCCGCATCCCGCGGCCGGGAACGCGGCGTCCGCGCACCGCTCGGCCCGCGGGGCGGGGTGATGTGCGCTCGGGGCGCGTTCCGGTGCGCGGATGCGCCGGAACCGCACACCACCGGGGACCGGTGGACGCCGGTGGCCCGGAACGGGCGCCGGGACGGGTCACCCGGGTCCGACGGTGTGCGCCGGCGGGCTCAGCCGCGGCGCCACCGGCTCCTCCAGCCAGTTCCAGCTGTGGTGGCTGAACAGCGTCTTGTTGCCGTGCGAGTCGTAGACGACGAGGTGGCCGGTGGCGGTGAAGCTGAAGCGGGCGGCGTCGTCGAAGCGGAGCACCTCGCCGTCGGCGCGGTGGAGGTCGAAGGCCATGCCGGAGCGTGGCACGGCGACCGCGGCGCGGCAGGTCCGCACGGACCGATGAGGCGCGGGACCGATGAGATGCGGCCGCGACGGGCGTCTCTGCTGCACCACCCCACGTCCCGGCACCCGGAGGCCCCCGTGACCACCACCCCGGCCCGCGAGATCCGCAGCGCGACCCTGACCGTCCCCGGCGCCGAGCGCGCCTGGGACGTGCGCCCCGCCGCCCCCGGCAGCCCGCCCGCCCCGCCGCTGCTGCTCGTGGGCTCCCCGATGGCGGCCGCCGGCTTCGGCACGCTGTCCGGCTCCTTCCCCGACCGCACCGTGCTCACCTACGACCCGCGCGGCTCCGAGCGCAGCCGCCGCACCGACGGCGCCACGACCAGCACGCCGCAGGAGCACGCCGGCGACCTCGCCGCCGTCATCGAGGCGGCCGGCGGCGGTCCGGTCGACGTCTTCGCCAGCAGCGGCGGCGCAGTCAACGCCCTCGAGCTCGTCGTCCACCACCCGGAGCTGGTGCGCACGCTGGTGGCGCACGAACCGCCGTCGATCCCGGTGCTGCCCGACCGCGCGGAGGCCTCGGCGGCCACCCACGCGGTGGCCGACGCCTACGCCCGCGACGGCTTCGGCGCCGGCATGACGGGGTTCATCCGGCTGGTCTCGCACCGCGGCCCGGTGCCGGCCGACCTCGGGCCGGTGCCCGACCCGGCCGCGTTCGGCCTGCCGGCCGGCGACGACGGCTCGCGCGACGACGTCATGCTCGGCCAGAACCTCCTTCCCTGCACGCACCACGAGCACGATGTCCAGGCGCTGCGCGCGGCGCCCGTGCGGATCGTGCTGGCGGTGGGGGAGGAGTCGGCCGGGGAGCTCGCGCACCGGGGCGGCGAGGGCATGGCCGCGCGGCTGGGCACCGAGCCGGTGGTCTTCCCCGGCGGGCACGCGGGGTTCCTCGGCGGCGAGTACGGCCAGACCGGCGAGCCGGAGGCCTTCGCGGCCCGGCTGCGCGAGGTCCTCGCCGGCGCCGCGTGACCCCGCCCGCGCCGTGTGCACACGGCGCGGGCGGGAGGGGCGCCCCGGGCGCGGTGCGTGCACACGGCGCGCCCGGGGCGGCGGGGACCGGGCGGGTCAGGCGTCGGGCGCCTGCGGGTCGTCGTCGCCCGCGGTCTCCGGTCCCTCGGCGAGCAGCAGGTACAGCGCGCGGCGGGCCTGGGCCAGGACGTCGGCCGCGGCGGCGAGCTGGGCCTCGCTACCGGTGCGGGTGACCTGCCGGACCGCGCCGTGCACCTGCTCGAGCAGCCCGCGCAGGTCGGTGCCGGGGGCGGCGGCCTGGACACCGGCGAACGGGTCGGCGCCGGTGCCGCGCAGCTGCTCGACCGCCGCGCGGCCGGTGTCGGTGAGGGTGGCGAGCTTGCGGCCGGCGTCGGCGGTCACGCTGACCAGTCCCTCGTCCTCCAGCTGGGCGAGCGTCGGGTAGATCGCGCCGGGGCTGGGGGTCCAGCGCCCGCCGCTGCGCTCGCCGATGGCCTGCATCAGCTGGTAGCCGTGCATCGGCTGCTCGGCGAGCAGGATGAGCACGGCGGCGCGGACGTCGCCGCGCGGGGCGCGTCCCCGCCGGCCGCGACCGCCCGGCCCGAAACCGGGCCCGAAACCGGGACCGAAGCCCGGGCCGAAGCCGGGGCCCTCGGGACCGCCGAAGCCGAAGCCGGGCCCGCCGCGGTGTCCGCGGCCGTGCCCGTGGCGGGGGCCGGGGCCGGCCTCGGGGTCACCGCCCCGGCCCGGCCCGCCGGGGCCGAACCCGAACGGGCCGCCGGCCGGCATGCCGGCCCAGCGGGCGGCCCAGTCCTCGCGGCCGCGCCGGCGACCGCCCCAGCCGGGATGCCGGCCGGGCCAGGGAGCGGAGCCCTCGGGGGGCTCGAAGGAATGCGAGTTCATGGCGTCCTCCTGACGTATCGGATGACGGTAACGATACATCGCTATATGACGTCATCGCCAGTGCCGAAGGAGGATGCCGCGACCGCCTGCACGGCCGCCTCGCCCAGCGCGTCCACCTCCGCGGCCAGCGCGGGCAGCGGCACCGGGGCCGGGCCGGAGGCGAGCAGCCTGGCCAGGCGGTCGGCGACCACCTCGACCTGCCGCGCCGGCGGGGTGCCCGGGGCCGGCGGGGCGGGCGGCAGCACCGACCAGGGTTGCCCGGTCTCCGCGCACAGCGCCGGCATCCGGCGCAGCAGCGCCGCGCCCTCGGCCGCCAGCCGCCACAGCGCGCCGGTGCGCAGGTGCTTCGGCCCGGTGGACCCGGCGGTCGCCCAGCGCAGCAGGCGCACCACCTCGGTCCACACGAGGTCGGACACCACGTCG
Source organism: Geodermatophilus sp. FMUSA9-8 (assembly GCF_037034165.1). Taxonomy (NCBI): domain Bacteria; kingdom Bacillati; phylum Actinomycetota; class Actinomycetes; order Geodermatophilales; family Geodermatophilaceae; genus Geodermatophilus; species Geodermatophilus sp. FMUSA9-8. The sequence continues at coordinate 134,573 of NZ_JBAGKE010000001.1, forward strand.
TCGACGGCGCGGCCGCCGGGCGGGCGCCGGGTGAGCACGAGGGTGCGCGTGGCGGAGGGGTCGAAGAGCCAGGCGGGCCGGTCCGCGTCCATGCCCCCGCACCCTCGCCGCCGTCCCTGGGGGCGACCTGGGTGCCGGCGGGGAACCGCCTGCCGGTCAGGCGAGCGCGGCGAGCACCGCCGCGGCGGCGGTGTCCAGGGCGGCGCGGGCGCGGGCCCACGACGTCGAGGCCGGGAAGTCGCCGAGCAGCACGACGACGGTGCCGTCGGCGAGCACGCCGGCCGAGTGCAGCTGGTGGGTGCCGCCGACGCAGCACATCCACCCCTGCTTGGCCGCCACCCCGGAGGTCCCGGCGAGCAGCCCGAACGCCTGGGAGAAGCCGTCGGCCGCGGTCGCCGAGGTGGCCCGCATCCAGCCGAGCAGCGTCTCCGCCGGCCCGGCGCCGACGGTGGTCTCGAGGCCGGCCAGCAGCCGGGCGACGTCGGCCGCGCTGGTGGTCGCCTCGCCCCACTGCCCGGCCTCGGCCGGGGGAGCGGTGGCGGACAGGCCGGCCGCCGCGGCGGCGTCGGTCACGAGCGCTGCGCCGCCGAAGCGGTCCCACAGCAGGCTCATCGCGGTGTCGTCGGAGCGCACGACCGCCCGCTCCATGCGGCCGAGGTCGGTGCCGGTCAGCGTCACCGCGCCCTCGGCGCCGAGCTGCAGCAGCCGGCCGACGACGAGGAGCTTGACCAGCGAGGCGGTGGGCACGGCCTCGCCGGCCGCGGGCCCGGCGACGACGTCCTCGCCGCCGGGGCCGACGACGGCCAGGGCCACCGAGCCACGCGCCCCCGCGGCCGCCGCGTCGACCGCCGCGAGCACGGCGCCGGTGTCCACGGGGACCACCCGGTCCTGGACGGCGGCCCGCGTCGGCGGCCCGGCCGGATCGGGTGCCGTCGCCGCGCTGGTCGTGCTGCTGGTCGTCGTGCTGGTCGTCGCCGTCGTGGTCCCGGCGGGGGAGGACGAGGCGGTGTCCACGAGGGTCGCCGTGCTGCCGCCGAGCAGCGCCACGACGACCGGCAGCGCGACCAGCAGGGCCACCAGCGGCGCGGCCGGCCGGCGCGCGCGGGCGCCCGGCCGGGGGCGGCGGACGGCGCTCACGGCCGCAGCCTGCGCCGCGTTCCTGGCAGTTGCGTGAACGCCGTGGTGCCGGACGGGTCGCGGCGGCGGGCCTTGCCCGTCCGCGGCGGCGGGAGCACGCTCGGGACACGGCTGGTCCGCACCGCTGGAGGTCGCCGTGGAGGCACGCGTCGGGGACCGGATCTGCGTCCGGTCCACCCACCAGGGAGAGCCGGAGCGCACCGGCACCGTGCTCGAGGTCCGCGGGGAGCGGGGCGGGCCGCCCTACGTCGTCCGCTGGGACGCCGACGGGCACACCGCCGTGTTCGTCCCGGCGGGCACGTGCACGGTGCTGCCCGAGCCCGCGGCCGGCTGAGCGGTCAGCCGCGGGCGTGGCGGCCGGCTGGGCGGTCAGCCCCGGGCGTAGCGGCCGCGGGCGAGCTCCAGCAGCCGCGGCAGCCCCGGCGGCGGCGCGTCGGCCCACCACGCGAGGTCCACCGGCACCGGGGGCGCGTCGCGCAGCGGCCGGTAGGCCACCCCGGGCCGCGGGTGCTGGCGGGCGGTGGCCTCGGCGGTCACCCCGGCCACCTGGCCGGCGGCGATCGCGGTGAGCCACGGGTCGACGCCGCGGATGTCGCGGATGGCGGCCGGCTCGTGCGGCGCGGTCCACAGCGACGCCGTCGTCGTGCCGGTGGTGCCGTCGGAGGCGAGCACCCGGCCGGCGAGGTCGGCGAGCAGCAGGCTGCGGCGGCGGGCCAGCGGGTCGTCGGCGGCGAGCGCGGCGAACCGCCGCTCCTCGCCGAGCCGGGCGGTGCGCAGCCGCGGGTCGGCCGCCGGACGGCGCAGCACCGCGACGTCGGCCAGGCCCTCGGTGAGCCCGGCGGTGGGGGTGTTGGACTGCACGAACACCAGCGCGGCCCCGGGCGAGGCGGCGGCCCAGGCCCGCTGCACGGCCGTGGTGTGCCGGCCCAGCGCCGCCCAGGCGTAGCCCACCCGCAGCTCGCCGCGCGCCCGCTCGGCCGCCCGGCGGATGGCCGCGACCTCCTCGAGCACCCGGCGGGCGTGCGCGACGACGCCGTGCCCGGCGGGGGTGAGCGCGACCTCGCGGGTGGTGCGGTGCAGCACCCGCACGCCCAGCGCGCGCTCCAGCGCGGCCACCGTGCGCGACACCGACGCCTGCGTGGTGGACAGCGCGTCGGCGGCCGCGGTGAAGGTCCCGGTGTCGACGACGGCGAGCAGCGCCCTCAGCTGCCGCACCTCCGGATCCATACGCGGACCGTATCGCCGGGCGCGACACCGGCATTTCCCCCGGGCCGGCGGCGTGCCCAGGATGGGGCAGGTGACCGCGCCCGCCCCGACCGCCGCCCCGCGCGCCCGTACCGCCCGCGGCACCGCCACGCTGCTCGCCAGCTCGCTGAGCAACCAGGTCGGCGCGGCGCTCGGCGCGTCCGCCTTCCCGGCGGTCGGCCCGGCGGGCGTCGTCGCGGTGCGGCAGTGGGTGGCCGCGGCGGTGCTGGTGCCGCTGGCCCGCCCCGCCCTGCACCGGATGACCTGGGCGCAGTGGTGGCCGGTGCTGGCGCTCGCGGCCGTCTTCGGTGGCATGAACCTGGCGCTGTACTCGGCGATCGAGCGGATCGGCCTGGGCCTGGCGGTGACGCTGGAGTTCCTCGGCCCGCTCGCCGTCGCGCTGGCCGCCTCGCGCTCCCGCCGCGACCTGGCGGTGGCGCTCACCGCGGCCGCCGGCGTCTGGCTGCTCGTGCTGCCCGGCGGCGCCAGCGACTGGACCGGCATCGGCCTGGGGCTCACGGCCGCGGCCTGCTGGGCGGCCTACATCCTGCTCAACCGGGTCGCCGGCGCCCGGCTGCCCGGCCTGCAGGCACCCGCGGTGGCCACGGCGCTGTGCGCGCTGGCGGTCACGCCCGTCGTCGTCGTGCTCGTCGTCCAGGAACGGCTGACCGGCGCGCCGCTGGCCTACGCCGTCGCCGCCGGGGTGCTCGCCTCGGCGGTGCCCTACGCCGCCGACCTGGTGGCGCTGCGCTGGGTGACGCCGCGCGCCTTCGCCGTGCTGTGCAGTGCCCACCCGGTGTGGGCCGCCCTCGCCGGCACCGCGCTGCTCGGCCAGGCCCTGCACCTGCACGAGTGGGCGGGCATCGGGGTGGTCGTGCTGGCCAACACCGCGGCCGTGCTCGGCTCGAGGGTCCACAGTCCCGCCACGGGCGCCTGACAGGTCCGGCACAGGAACCGCGCCGAGCCTCGACGACGAGGGCCGGACCTGCCGGCCACCCGCCCGAGGAGCTCCCCGTGCGCAAGAAGATCGTGCTCGCCACCGCGGCCGGCGCCCTGGCCGTCGGCGGCCTGGGCCTCGCCGCCCCCGCCATGGCCGCCGACGACGACACCCCGACGGCCGCCGTCACCTCCGCCGAGGAGCGCATCCGCGACGCGCTCACCGGCCTGGTCGACGACGGCTCGATCACCGCCGAGCAGGCCGACGAGGTGGCCACGACGCTCAGCGACGCCGGCATCGGCGGGCGGGGCGGTCCCGGCGGCCCCGGCGCCGGCGCCGGCCTGTCCGTCGCCGCGGAGACCCTCGGCCTGTCCGAGGACGAGCTGCGCACCGCGCTGGAGGCAGACGACGCGAGCCTGGCCACCGTCGCCGCCGACCAGGGCGTCGCCGTCGAGGACCTCACCGCCGCCCTCGTGCAGGCCGCGCAGGAGCGGCTCGACGAGGCCGTCGCCGACGGCCGGCTCACCCAGGAGGAGGCCGACGAGCGCGCCGCCGACCTGGAGAGCCGCATCGCCGAGCTGGTCGAGTCCACCGACCTCGGCGACCGCGGCGGCCCCGGCGGGTTCGGCGGCCGCGGCGGACCGGGCGGACCGGGCGCGGACGACACCGACGACTGACCCGCACCGTCCGCGGCGCCGTCCTCCCCCGGGGGGCGGCGCCGCGGCGTCCCCGGGGACGCGCGGGCCCCGCTGCGCGTTGACGCAGGCAGTCGCCGCGTCCGCGGACCGGCTGCCGGCCGGGCCGCGGCGGTACCGTCCCCCGCCACGCCGGACGGGCCGCGCCCGACGCCGGCGCCCGAGGAGGGACCCGTGACCACCGCCATGACCGCCCCCGTGCCCGCTCCCGGGACCGCTCCCGGCCCCGGGGCGCTCGCCGCGCCGCCCGCCCGCACGCTCGTCGTCGTCGGCGGGCTGCCCGGCAGCGGCAAGACCACGCTGGTCCGCCGCCTGCTCGGCCCGGGGGTGGACGGCGTCACCGCCGTCGACTCCGAGGACGTCGCCGCCCGCTGGCGCACCGGTCAGCTGGTGCCCTACCGCTACGTGCGGCCGCTGGTGCACGCCGCGCACCGCCTGCGGGTCCTCGCGGCGGTCGTCGGCCCGGCGCCGGCGGTCGTGCTCACCGACCCGTGGACCAGCCGCTCGTGGCGGCCGGTCGTGCTGCGGGCCGCCGCCCTGGCCGGCCGCGGGGTGCGGCTGGTCCTGCTCGACGTGTCGGCCGCCGACGCCGCCGACGGCCAGCGCATCCGCGGCCGCCGCATCCCCGAGGGCCGGATGCGGCGACACGCCGGCCGCTGGGAGCGCTACCTGCCCGGCGCCGGCACCGGGGACGTGCTCGTCGTCGACCGCGCGCGGGCCGGCCGCCTCACGCTCGCCGATCTGCTGGGGCGCCCGGCGGGCTGAGCGCGCCGGTCAGGCCCAGTGCCCGCTCGAGCAGCCGCAGCCGGTAGACCGCGGTGAGCACGGCGAACCACAGCAGCAGCGCCGGCAGCACCGTCTGGAACACCGGCTCGGCGGCGTCGGTGAGCCCGAAGTAGTCGGTGAACGCCGGCCAGAAGAGCCCCGCGGAGAAGACGAGGACCAGCGCGAGCACCAGCAGCGCCGGGCGGCGGTCGCCCGAGGGCTCGGTCCAGGCGGCGAACCAGCGGTTCGGCGGCGCGATGAACAGGATCAGCAGGAACGCCGCGTAGGACACGAACGTCGACAGCGCGGTCTGCGCCCCGATCGTCGCGACGGCCTCGGCGAAGCCGACGTCGTCGGAGGACAGGCCCGTGTAGTCCTCGAACGCGGCGACGACGGACGACGGCGGCGTCGACTCCGTGAAGTCGGTGAGCAGCTGCCGGTAGTGCCGGGCGTACACGGCGACGCCGCCGGCCGCCGTCACGAGCATCGCCGGGACCACGAACCGCCACAGCGTGGTGAGCAGGTGCGGGTCCGGCCGCGCCGGGCGCGCCCAGGCGGTGAGGAACAGCGTGGGCAGGCCGACGGTGAGCAGCGTCAGCCCGACGTTGGCGGGGGAGTAGGGGAACCCCAGGCCGAGCATCGTGACGGCGAGGATCACCAGCCCCTGCGTGCCGACCCGGGCGAGGAACACCTGCATCGAGGTGCCGATGCCGGCGATGATCCGCCGGCCCTCGTGCGCCGCGGGCAGCAGCGCGGCGAGGGAGTCGCCGGTGAGCACGATGTCGGCGACGTCGCGGGTGACGGCGCTGCCGCTGGCCATCGCCACCCCGACCTGCGCTCGCTTGAGCGCCCGCGCGTCGTTGACCCCGTCGCCGACCATCGCCACGTAGCGGCCCCGCCGGCGCAGCGCGTCGACCAGCCGCTCCTTCTGCTCCGGCGCCACCCGGCCGAAGACGGTGGTGCGGGCGACGACGTCGTCGAGCTGCGCCTCCGACAGCCCGTCCAGCGCGGGGCCGGCCACCGGCTCGCCGGGCTCGAGGCCGGCCTGGCGGGCGAGGGCGGCGACGGTGCGCGGGTCGTCCCCGGACACCACCTTCACCGCGATCCCGTCGGCGGTGAGCCGGGCGAGGGTCTCCGGCACGCCGGGGCGCAGCTCGTCGGCCAGTGCCAGCACGGCCAGCGGCTCCAGCGCCGGCAGCCGCGGGCGGCCGGCGCCGTCGCGCAGCGGCGCGTCCGCGGCGGCGCGGGCGAGCACCAGCACCCGCAGGCCCCGGCCGGCGAGCTCGCGCACCGGCCCGCCCAGCGGCGGTCCCGACAGCCGCGGGGCCAGGGTGTCCGGCGCGCCGAGCACCAGCACGGCGTCGGCGGTGCGCAGCGCGCTCCACCGCAGCGCCGAGGAGAACGGCACGTCCTCCGTCACCGGCACCGGCTGCCCGGGCAGCGCCGCGGCCAGCGCCGTCGTCGTCAGGTTGGGGGCCGGGGTGCTGGCGGCGAGCGTGCCGAGCACCCGGCGGACGGCGGCGTCGTCGAGCGGGCCGGCCGGGCGCACCTCCGCGAGCGAGAGCCGGCCGGTGGTGAGGGTGCCGGTCTTGTCGGTGCAGACGACGTCGACGTTGCTCACCGACTCCACCGCGTTCACCTGCTGCACCAGAGCCCCGCGCCCGGCGCTGCGCGCGGCCCCGACGGTGTACGCGACCGCGACGAGGAAGAACAGCCCGTAGGGCACCAGGCCCGAGAGCACGGCGGTGGTCTGCACGGTGCGCACCAGCGTGAAGCCCTCCAGCGCCGCCTGCGCCAGGATCGTCACGCTCATCAGCGCCACCAGGAGCATGACGAGCCGGACGACGAAGCCGATGCGCCGCTGCAGGGGCGTGCGGTCGGTGGACTCCCGCCGCGCCTCGGCGGTCAGCCGGCCCGCGTAGGAGGCCGCGCCGACGTCACGGGCGAGCATCGTCCCCTTCCCGCCGACGACGAACGAGCCCGACAGCAGCGCGTCCCCGGGCTCCTTCGGCAGCGCCTCGGACTCGCCGGTGAGCAGCGACTCGTCGACCTCCAGCCGGCCGGCGAGCACCGGCCCGTCGACGACGACCTGCGCGCCCGGGCGCAGCCGCAGCACGTCGCCGCGCACCACCTCCTCCGGCGGCACCTCGGCGTCGGCGCCGTCGCGGACCACGGTGACCGTGCCGCGGGCCAGCAGCTGAAGCCGGTCGAGCTTGCGCTTGGCCCGGATCTCCTGGACCGCGCTGATCGCGGCGTTGACCAGGCCCAGGCCGACGCTGGTGAACGCGTCGCTGTAGCGGCCCAGCGCCAGCAGTGCCGCGCCGATGGTGAACAGCACGACGTTGAAGAAGGAGAGGACGTTGGTCCGCAGGATGCGGGCGTAGCCCCGGGCGGACGCCCTGACCGCGACGTTGCCCTCGCCGCGCCGGTGCCGCTCCCGGGCCTCGGCGGCGGTCAGGCCGGCGGGGGTGTCGCCGGGCGCGGTCCCGGCCTCCGTCTCCGTCTGCACGGCCCGACGATGACACCCGGCCGGGCACCCGGCAGCCCGCCGCCGGGTCGGAGCGGCCGCCGTCCAGCCGACTCCCGCCCGGCGCCCAGCCGGCGTGCAGGATCGGCGCGCACCGTGGCCGCCATGGACCTCCGTCGGCCGCGGTCGCTGCGCACCCGGCTGCTGTGCGCCTTCCTGCTCCCGCTCGCGGTGGTGCTGGCCGTCGTCGGGGTCGCGGCCACCGCCGCGGTGCGCGGGGAGCTGCTCGGGCAGGTCGACGACCGGCTCGCCGCCGCCGTCGCCCGCTCCACCCAGGCCGACGACACCCAGGCCGACGACAGCCAGGCCGACGACAGCCAGGCCGACGACAGCCAGGCCGACGACAGCCAGGCCGACGACAGCCAGGCCGACGACGACCCCGGGGACGGGCCCGGCTGGGGCGGGACCGGGCCCGGGTTCCTGCTCACCCCCGGCCAGGGCGACGGCACGCTCGGCGCCCGGGTCGTCGACGGCGTGGTCACCGAGGCCGCCGTCATCGGCAAGGAGGGCGACGGCGAGGCGCTGACCGCCGCCGAGGCCGACGCGCTGGCCGGCGTCCCCGCCGACGGCGAGCCGCGCACGGTCGACCTCGGCCCGCTCGGCGCCTACCGCGTCGTGGCCACCGGGGATGCCGGGGAGGTGGCCGGCGAGGTGCTCGTCACCGGCCTGCCGCTGGCCTCGGTGCGGGCGGCGCTGCTGCGGCTGGTCGTCGTCGAGGTGGCCGCGGGCCTGCTCGGGCTGCTGGCGGCCGGCGTCGTCGGCTCGGCGGTGATCGGCCGGACGCTGCGGCCGCTGCACAGGGTGGCGGCCACCGCCGGGCGGGTGGCGCAGCTGCCCCTGTCCAGCGGCGAGGTGCGGCTGCCCGACCGGGTGCCGGCCGCCGACACCGACCCGCGCACCGAGGTCGGCCGGGTCGGCGCCGCGCTCAACCGGCTGCTCGACTCGGTGGAGTCCGGCATCGCCGCCCGGCAGGCGTCGGAGACCCGGCTGCGCCGCTTCGCCGCCGACGCGAGCCACGAGCTGCGCACGCCGGTCACCTCGATCCGCGGCTACACCGAGCTGGTGCGCCGCCGCGGGGGACTGCCCGAGGAGGTCGACGCCTCGCTGCGCCGGGTGGAGGCCGAGGCGGTGCGGATGTCGGGCCTGGTCGACGACCTGCTGCTGCTCGCCCGCCTCGACGCCGGCGCGGGCGCCGGTGCCGGCCGGGAGCTCGCCCGGGACGACGTCGACCTGACCGGGCTGGTCCTCGACGTCGTCAGCGACGCCCACGCCGCGGGGCCGGGGCGCCGCTGGCGGGTGGACCTGCCGCCGGGGGCGGTGCTGGTGCCGGGCGACGCCGCGCGGCTGCACCAGGTGCTCGCCAACCTGCTGGCCAACGTGCGCACCCACACCCCGCCCGGTACGACGGCGACGACCCGGCTGCGCACGGAGGGGACCGACGCGGTGCTCGAGGTGGCCGACGACGGCCCGGGCGTCCCCGAGGGCCTGCAGGCCGGGGTGTTCGAGCGGTTCGCGCGCGGCGACTCCTCCCGCTCGCGCGCCGCCGGCAGCACGGGGCTGGGGCTGGCGATCGTGGCCGCGGTGGTGGAGGGGCACGGCGGGACGGTGTCGGTGGCCAGCCGCCCGGGGACGACGGTGTTCACCGTCCGGCTGCCCGGCGCCACGGTGGCCGAGCTGGACGACGACGAGGAGCCGGCGCCCGCCCGCGCATGACCAGGCCGCCTGATCGTGCGGCGTCCTGGCTCACGGCCGGCGGTGAGCCAGGACGCGCGGCGGTGAGCCAGGACGTCCCTCAGAACGTCCCTCAGATGAGGGCGAGCTCGCGGCAGCGGGGGCAGACGTCGCCGGAGCCGAGCCCGCGCCGTCCGCCCCAGGCGCCCTGGACGACGGCGACCGGGGTGCCGCACACCGCCACCCACGGCGGCGGGCCGTCGGCGGCCTCCCGCGGGACGGCGTGCGCCGTGCTGCTCTCCTGGTCCCGGCCGGCCGCGTGGCCGCTCCCCGCGCTCGTCACCGGCCCAGTCTCCCGGCCCGGCCGCACCCCGCGGTGCCCGACCTCGCCCCGCAGCGCGAGGTCGGGCAACGCGCGGCGAGGGCGGACTCCCGGGCGGTACACGGACACGCGACCGTTATCCCGAACTTGGCCGCCGAATCGGCGCGACAGAGGCGCACGTCCCGGGGCACGCTGCAGGCCGTGAGGACGACGGAGCACCGGGTGACCGCAGGTGAGGGCGTGCAGCTGTGGGCCGAGGAGCGCGGCGACCCGGCCGCGCCGCCGCTGCTGCTGGTCATGGGCGCCAACGCCAGCGGCGTCCTGTGGCCCGAGGAACTGGTCGACCTGCTGGCCGCCGGGCACCGGGTCATCCGCTACGACCACCGCGACACCGGCCGCAGCTCCGCCGTGTTCGACCGGGCGCTCTACGCGATCGCCGACCTCGCGCGCGACGCCGTCGCCGTCCTCGACGCCCTCGGGATCGAGCGGGCGCACGTCGCGGGCATGTCGATGGGCGGCACCCTCGTCCAGCTGCTCCTGCTCGACGCCCCGCAGCGGCTCCGCAGCGCCACCGTGTTCTGCACCTCCGCCCTCGGCGCCGGCCTCGCCGACGTCGCCGGGACGGGGGAGCTCCCCGGTCCCGCGCCCGAGCTGCTCGAGTACTGGCAGACCATGGGGAGCGACCGCGACCGGGCGGCCGAGCTCGACTGGCGGGTGGAGCACTGGCGCCTGCTGGACGGCGGCGTGCTGCCCTTCGACGCCGGCTGGTTCCGCGCCCTGGAGGAGCGGGCGATGGACCACGCCGGCAGCGTCCGCGGGCCGGTGGCGCACGCGCTGGCCGACCAGTCCGGCCTCGACCGCGGCGCCGAGCTCGCCGCCGTCCGGGTGCCCACCCTCGTCGTCGAGGCGCCCGAGGACCCGGTCAACCCGCCGCCGCACGCCGCGCACCTCGCCGCGGTGGTCGGCGGTGCCGGGCTGGTCACGGTGCCCGGGATGGGGCACGCGCTGCCGCCGGCGGTGCACGGACCGCTGGCCGCGGCGATCGCCGCGCACACCGCGGCCGCCGACGCGGGCTGACGAGGCGGGCTGACGACGCGGGCTGACGACGCGGACTGACGACGCGAACTGACGACGGGGAGCCACGACCGTCACCCGCGGTGACGGATCGGGTGATCTGCGACACGCCCGGCGGAACCGACCGGTTCCGCCTGTGCTTGGCTCCGCGCACCCGTCCCACCCCCTGCGGAGGAACCCATGACCCGGTTGCGCCGGACCGCCCTCACCCTCGGCGCCGCGGTGGCGCTGGCCCTGACGACCGCTCCGGCGGCCGGCACGGTCGCCGCCCTGCCCGCCGACGTCGCCCCGTGCGCCGACCCGCACGCCGGGGACGTGCACGCCGACGACGTCTCGCACGGTCCCGAGGAGGCGCGGGTCCGTCCCGGCGCCACCCGCGGCGAGCCCAACGCCGTCTCCGCCGACCAGGCCGCCGCCCTCGGCAAGCCGAAGACCCGCCCGGTCCTGCCGGCGGGCTCGGTGACGATCGAGACCGTCTTCCACGTGATCAGCCCCGCGCCGCTGTCCCCGGAGCAGAAGGCGCTGCGCGATCGGCAGATCGCCGCCCAGGTCGCCGTGCTCAACGACGCCTACGCGGGCACCGGCGCCGCCGCGCCGTCCCCCGACAGCCCGTTCCGCTTCGTGTACGACCCCGCCGACACCGACTACGTCGCGGACCCGGCCTGGGCGGCGCTGGAGCCGGGCAGCCGGGAGGAGCGGGCCGCGAAGACGGCGCTGCGCGAGGGCGGCCCGGCCACCCTCAACGTCTACGTCGCCCCGATCGGCGGCGGGCTGCTCGGCTACGCGACGTTCCCGCAGTCGGCCAAGGGGGGCCAGCTGTGGCGCGACGGCGTCGTCATCCTCGACGAGTCGATGCCGGGCGGCACCGCCGCGCCGTACAACGAGGGCGACACCGGCACCCACGAGGTCGGCCACTGGCTCGGGCTGTTCCACACCTTCCAGGGCGGCTGCACCGGCCCCGGCGACTACGTGCCCGACACCCCGGCCGAGGCCGGCCCGGCGTTCGAGTGCGAGGCCGACGCCGGCCGCGACAGCTGCCCCCGCGACCCGGGCCCCGACCCGATCACCAACTTCATGGACTACACCGAGGACTTCTGCATGAACACGTTCTCGGCCGGCCAGGTCGCCCGGATGAGCAACGCGTGGGAGGCCTACCGGGCCCCGGTGGTCTGACCTCTCCCGTGCAGGTCGCGCCGCCCGCGGGGACGCACCCCGCGGGCGGCGCGTGCCGTTCCTGTCCCCGGGCGACCGCGGCGGTCCATGCTGTCGCCCGTGACCGCCCCCTCCGTGCCGCTGCCGTGGTTCCCCGCGGCGCAGGCGCCGGGCGGCCCGCCCGCCCCGCGGCCCGCGGGCCCCGGGCTCGACCGGCTCGTGCTCGACCCGGCCGCCGCCTCGCTGGCCGGTCCCCGGGGCGAGGACCAGGACGCCGGGTACGCCGGCCCCGACGCCCTGGTGGTGGCCGACGGCGTCGGCGGCGGCAACGGCGGCGCCACCGCCGCGCGGCTGGCCGTCGCCGAGGTCACCGCACGCCTCGCCGCGGGCCGCGCGGCGGGGGAGGACGCGCTGCCCGACGCCGGCCTCGCCGCCGCGCTCGCCGCGGCCGACGCCGCCGTGCGGGCCGCCGCCGCGGCCGACCCCGCGCTGCGCGGCATGGCCACCACCTGCACCGCCGCGGTGCTCACCCGCGACGGCCGGGTCGTCGTCGCGCACGTCGGCGACAGCCGCGCGCACCTGTTCCGCGACGGCGTGCTCACCCGGCTCACCACCGACCACAGCCTCGTGCAGTCGCTGGTGGCCTCCGGGGACCTGACGCCGGAGGAGGCCGCGGCCTCCCCGATGCGCTCGATCCTGCTGCGCGCCCTCGGCGGCTCGCAGGACCCGGGGCCGGCGGACCTCATCGCCGTCGCCGCCCGGCCCGGTGACCGGCTGCTGGTCTGCTCCGACGGCCTGTCCGGCGTCGTCCCCGCCGCCACGCTGACCCGGGTGCTGGCCGCCGAGCGGCGCCCGGCGGCCGCCGCCTCCCGGCTGGTGCTGGCCGCCCTGGCCGCCGGCACCCGCGACGACGTGACCGCCGCCGTCGCCGACGTCACCCCCGCCGGCTGGTCCACCACCGCCGGCCCGGTCCTGGTCGGGGCCGCCGTCCCCGGCTGAGCTCCGGGGGTCTTGCCCGGCGGCGCCTCTCCGGGGCAGGGTTGTGACCCAGACCACACCCTGCCGACCCCGGGAGGTCACCGTGCCCGACACCGACCAGGACGGCGACCGGCCCGGGGGCCCCCGTGGGTAGGGACGTCGCCGCGGCGCCCGCCCCGCGCGAGGCCGCCCGGGTGCGCAACGTGGCGCTCGTCGGCCACGCCGGCGCCGGCAAGACCACCCTCGCCGAGGCGCTGCTCGCCGCCACCGGCGCGGTGCCGCGCGCCGGGCGGGTCGAGGACGGGACCACCTGCCTGGACAGCGACGAGGTCGAGGTCCGCCAGCAGCGCTCGGTCACCCTGGGCGTCGCCACCGTCGAGCACGACGGCACCCGCATCACGCTGCTCGACACCCCGGGCAGCCCCGACTTCGTCGGCGAGCTGCGGGCCGGCCTGCGCGCCGCCGACTCCGCCCTGTTCGTCGTCTCCGCCGTCGGCGGCGTCGACGCCACCACCGTGCAGCTGTGGGAGGAGTGCGCCGCCGTCGGCATGCCGCGCGCGGTCGTGGTCACTCAGCTCGACCGGGCGCGCGCCGACGTCGAGGAGACCGTCCGGCTGTGCCAGACGCTGCTCGGCGACGGCGTCTACCCCGTGCACCTGGTCGACCGGGGCCCCGACGGCGCCGTGCAGGGCGTGGTCAACCTCCTGCAGCCCGGCGCGCAGGCCCCCGACGCCGACCGCCTCCGCGGCGAGCTGATCGAGGGGATCATCGGCGAGAGCGAGGACGAGGCGCTCATGGAGCGCTACCTCGCCGGCGACGAGCTGGTGCAGGGCGACCTGATCAGCGACCTGGAGACCGCCGTCGCCCGCGCGCACTTCCACCCCGTGCTGTGCGCGGCACCGCTGCAGGGCATCGGCCTCGACGCCCTGCTCTACCTGCTGGTCAACGCCTTCCCGTGCCCGTTCGAGCACGGCTGCCCGCCGGTCACCCGGCCCGACGGCCGCCCGGCGCCCGCGCTGGCCTGCGACCCCGACGGCCCGCTGGTGGCCGAGGTGGTCAAGACGACGACCGACCCCTACCTCGGCCGGGTCTCGCTGCTGCGGGTGTTCTCCGGGACGCTCACCCCCGACACCCCCGTGCACGTCTCCGGGCACGGCGGCGCCGACCGCGGCCACCCCGACCACGACGCCGACGAGCGGGTCGGCGCCATCTCCTCCCCGCTGGGCGCCGCGCTGCGCCCGGTGCCCGCCTGCCCGGCCGGCGACGTCTGCGCGGTCACCCGGCTCGCCTCCGCCGAGACCGGCGACACCCTGTCCTCACCCGGCGACCCCCGCCTGGTGCCGCCCTGGACGCTGCCGGTGCCCCAGCACCCCGTCGCCGTCGAGGCCGCCTCCCGCGCCGACGAGGACCGGCTCGGCCCGGCGCTGACCCGGCTGGCCGCCGAGGACCCGACGCTGCGGGTGGAGCGCTCCCGCGACACCGGGCAGCTGCTGCTGTGGTGCGTCGGCGAGGCGCACGGCGAGGTGCTGCTCGAGCGGCTGCGCACCCGGCACGGCGTCGCGGTCACCACCGTCCCGGTGCGCGTGCCGATGGTGGAGACCCTCGCCGGGCCGGCGCGGGCCACCGGGCGGCTGGTCAAGCAGTCCGGCGGGCACGGGCAGTACGCCGTCGTCGTGGTGGAGGCCGAGCCCGGGGAGCCGGGCTCGGGCATCTCCTTCGAGCAGCGCGTCGTGGGCGGGGCGGTGCCGAACCAGTACCACGGCAGCGTGGAGAAGGGGATCCGCGCGCAGTGCGCCAAGGGCATCGAGGGCGACCGGCCGCTGGTCGACGTCCGCTTCGTGCTCGTCGACGGCAAGGCGCACTCGGTCGACTCCTCCGACGCGGCGTTCCAGTCCGCGGGCGCGCTGGCCGTGCGCGAGCTCGCCGCCGCGGCCGGCACCCGGGTGCTCGAGCCGTGGTGCGAGGTGGCCGTCGTCGTGCCGGGCGAGCACGTCGGCGCGGTGATGAGCGACCTGTCCTCCCGGCGGGCCCGGGTCACCGGCAGCGACGCCGACCCCGAGCGCGACCGCACCACCGTCCGCGCCGAGGTGCCCGAGATCGAGCTGCTCGGCTACGCGGGCGCCCTGCGCTCGGTCAGCCACGGCACCGGCTCGTTCACGCGCCGGCCGCTGGGCCACGAGCCGGCCCCGGCGTCGCTGCTCGTCCCGGCCTGACCCCTCCCCGTCCGGGGCCGGTTCCGCCATGATCGGCGGCGGACCCGGTCCCGCACGGAGGAGACGGCGCATGCCCCACGACGCCGAGCTGGCCGAGCGCGTCCGCCGTGCCCTCCCGGAGGGGCGGGAGGTCCGGGAGGTCGCCATGTTCGGCGGTCTCGCGTTCATGGTCGACGGCGCCATGGCCGCCTGCGTCTCGACCGGCGGGGGCGCCCTGCTGGCGCGGGTCCCCGCGGAGCGCGACGCCGAGTACCTCGCCCGGCCGGGGGCGCGGCGGGCGGAGATGGGCGCGGGCCGGTCGATGGGGGAGGGGTGGATCGCCGTCGACGACGCCGCGCTGGCCACCGAGGAGGACCTGCGCTCCTGGGTCGACGCCGTCCTGGAGCGCGACGCCGGGAGCGGCCGGCGCCGCTGACCGGGACGACCGCCGAGCCCCCCGGCGGGCCTCCCGGCCGGGCAGGGGCGGCGGGACCGCCGGTGCGCCGCGTCCGGGGATGTCGGCGCGGGACACTAGCCTCGGCAACGGTGTGCAGCGGGGTGGAGGAGCAGTGACGTCGTCGCAGGGGCCGTCGGCCGCAGTCCCGGCGTCCCCGGGCCGTCCCGTCCCGGACGCCGGGGCGGGCTCCACGGTGTCCGACCGCAACGAGCTGCCCGACCGGGTGTGGACCGTCCCCAACGCGCTGTCGGTGCTGCGGCTGCTCGGCGTGCCGCTGTTCCTGTGGCTGCTGCTCGGCCCGGAGGAGGACGGCTGGGCGGTCGTCGTCCTCATGGTCTCCGGCGTCACCGACTGGGCCGACGGCAAGCTCGCCCGCCTGCTCGGCCAGTCCAGCCGGCTCGGCGCCCTGCTCGACCCGGCCGCCGACCGCCTCTACATCGTCGCGACGCTGGTCGCCTTCGTGCTGCGCGACGTCGTCCCGCTGTGGCTGGTCGCGGTGCTCGTCGGCCGGGAGCTCGTCCTCGGGGGGATGCTGGTGCTGCTGCGCCGCGCCGGCTACCCGCCGCTGCAGGTGCACTACCTCGGCAAGGCGGCCACCTTCCTGCTGCTCTACGCCTTCCCGCTGCTGCTGCTGGCCAGCGGGGGCGGCGGCTGGTCGTGGGTGGCGCCGTTCGCCTGGGCGCTGACGATCTGGGGCAGCGCCCTGTACGTGCTCGCCGGGCTGCTCTACGTCGTCCAGGTCGTCGGCCTGCTGCGCGCCGAGCGCGCCGGGGCGTCCCCCGCGGGCACCGGACCCCGCCCGGGGCCGTGAGCGCGCCTGGGCCCCGGCCCCGCGGCAGCGGGCCGCGGTCGATGGGCGCCTCGCTGCTCGACCAGGTCCTCGCCGAGACCCTCGACCCCGCCTACGCGCAGGCCGCCGCCGCGCGGGCCGCCCGCGCCGCCGACGGCGCGCCCGACCGCCCGCCGTGGCGGCGCCGGCTCGGGCCGCTCGCCGTCGCCGCGACGATGGCCGCGGCCGGCCTGCTGTTCTCCGTCACCTACGACCAGGCCGCGTCCGGCGCCGAGGGCCGGGAGGAGCGGCGGGCGGCGCTCATCGAAGACATCCAGGCCCGCTCGGCCTCCACCGACGAGCTCGCCGCCGAGCTCGAACGCCTGCGCGGTGAGGTCACCGGCGCCCGCGACGACGCGCTGGCGGCCAGCGCCGTCGGCCAGCGCGCCCTCGACGACCTCGACGCCGCGGAGCTCGCCGCCGGCCTCGACGCGGTGAGCGGACCGGGCCTGGTGGTCACCCTCGCCAACGCCGAGCCCGACGCCGACGCCGACCCGGTCGGGGGCTCGGCCACCGAGGACGAGCGCGGCCGCGTCCAGGACGGCGACCTGCAGCTGGTGGTCAACGCCCTGTGGGCCGCCGGCGCCGAGGCGGTCAGCATCAACGGCCAGCGCCTGGGCCCCACCACCGCGATCCGCTTCGCCGGCGAGGCGGTCCTCGTCGACTTCCGCCCCGTCACCAACCCCTACCTCGTCAGCGCGATCGGCGACCCGGACGAGCTCCGGCCCCGGTTCCTGGGCAGCCCCGAGGTGAACGCCCTGGCGGTCATCTCCGAGTCGTTCGGCCTGCGTTTCGAGTTCGCCCAGGAGGACGAGCTGTCCGTGCCCGCCGGGGGAGTCCCCGAACTGCGATCCGCCGACCCCTACACCGGGGTGCCGGCCGAGGCCGCCGCCGGCGGGACGGGGGGCTGAGCCGTGATCCCCGTGATCGGCCTGGCCGTCGGCATCGCGCTCGGCCTCGTCCTCGACCCCACCGTCCCGCTGTGGCTGCAGCCCTACCTCCCCATCGCCGTCGTCGCCGCGCTCGACGCGGTGTTCGGCGGCGCCCGCGCCCGGCTCGACGGCGTCTTCGACGCGAAGGTCTTCGTGATCTCGTTCGTGTCCAACGTCGTCGTCGCCGGCCTGATCGTGTTCCTCGGCGACCAGCTCGGCGTCGGCGCGCAGCTGTCCACGGCCGTCGTCGTGGTCCTCGGCATCCGCATCTTCGGCAACGCCGCGGCCATCCGCCGGCACCTGTTCCGGGCATGAGCGGCGACGGGCGTCCCGGCGACCGGCCGGAGGACGCGGTGCCGGAGGAGACGGTGCCGGAGGAGACGGTGCCGGAGGAGACCGTGCCGGAGGAGACCGTGCCGGAGGAGACCGTGCCGGAGGAGACCGTGCCGGAGGAGACCGTGCCGGAGGAGACCGTGCCGGAGGAGACCGTGCCGGAGGAGACCGTGCCGGAGGAGACGGCGCCGGAGCCCCGCGACGAGGTGCCGGAGCCCCCGGCGGAGCCCGCGGAGGATCCCGAGGCCGGGACGGCGGAGGGTTCCGCCGTGGAACCCGTGGGGGAGCCCGTCGCGGCACGGGCGGCGCCGCCCCGGCGACGGCGCTCGTCGCTGGTGGCCGCCTCCCTCATCGCGGTGCTCACCGTGCTGCTCGGCTTCGCGATCGCCGTCCAGGTGCGCAGCACCGACACCGGCGAGGCGCTCGAGGGCGTGCGCGAGGAGGACCTGATCGGCATCCTCGACGACCTCGACGCGCAGGAGGAGCGGCTGCGCGCCCAGATCGCCGACCAGCGGGCCGACCTGCGCGAGCTGTCCGACAGCGACAGCCAGGCGGCCGCGGCGCTGGAGGACGCCACCTCCCGCGCCGACTCCCTCGCGATCCTCAACGGCACCGTCGCCGCGGAGGGGCCCGGACTGGTGGTCACCATCCGCGACCCCGAGGGCCAGGTGCGCGTCGCCGACCTGCTCGACGCCGTCCAGGAGCTGCGCGGCGCCGGCGCGGAGACCATGCAGATCGACGGCGTCCGGATCGGCGTCTCCACCGCCGTCACCGGCACCCCCGGCGCCCTGCGGATCGACGGGCGGCCCGTGGAGGCGCCCTACGAGGTGGTCGTCATCGGCTCGGCGCAGGACCTGCGGACGGCGATGAGCATCCCCGGCGGCGTCGTCGACCGGGTCGGCCGGCAGGGAGGCAGCGTCGACATCGAGCAGCGCGACCGGGTCGTGGTGGACGCGTTGCGGCCGCTCGACGAGCCTCAATACGCTCAGCCGGACCCCGGCGACTAGGCCGGTGGTCCCGTTCCGCACCGACCCCAGGAGACCCGCCGCATGACGACCACACCGGACGACCGCCGCTACACCGACCAGCACGAGTGGGCGCTGGTCCAGGACGGCACCGTCGTCCGCGTGGGCATCACCGACCACGCGCAGGACGCGCTCGGCGACATAGTGTTCGTCCAGCTGCCCGAGGTGGGGGAGGAGGTCGGCCCCGGCAACCCGATCGGCGAGGTGGAGTCGACCAAGTCGGTCTCCGACGTCTACTCGCCGGTGCCCGGCACCGTCTCGGCGGTCAACGAGGCGCTCGGCGACGCGCCCGAGACCATCAACGCCGACCCCTACGGGGCGGGCTGGCTGGTCGAGATCACCGTGGCCGGCGACGCCGCCGACGCCACCGCGGACCTGCTCGACGCGGCCGCCTACCAGGCGCTGGTCGACGCGTCCTGACCGCCCCCGCCGAGGCCGGCCTCCCCGGGACGATCACTATGCTGCCCCCGGGAACCGGCCCTCGGCCGGGCCGCTGGGACAGGTGTGACGTCGCCCCGACGTCCGGTTGACCCTCGGTCCGACCGCTGGTTCCATGACCAACGGCCCGCCGTGCGCCGCACGGCAGCCGACCCACGACGGCACCGACCGGACCGTCGTCCGCCGGCCGCCCGCGGACTCGCTCGCGGCGGTGCCCCCTGCACCGGAGGAGAACAGACGTGCACTGCACTCGCTGTGGCCACGACAACCCCGAGGGCAGTCGCTTCTGCGCGCAGTGCGGCGCCGCCCTCTCCCAGGAGCGCGTCGGCGAGTCGACCAGCGTCATCCCGAAGGTCGGCGGCGAGGACACCACCGACGTCCCCGAGGTGAGCGAGCCCGCCGCGGACGCCCACGCGGGCGCCGTCGAGTCGCTGCCCGCCGGGTCGGCGCTGCTGGTCGTCAAGCGCGGCCCGAACGCCGGCAGCCGGTTCCTGCTCGACCAGGACGTCACCACCGCCGGCCGGCACCCCGACAGCGACATCTTCCTCGACGACGTGACCGTCAGCCGCCGGCACGTCGAGTTCCACCGCGAGGGCGGCGGCTTCTCGGTGCACGACGTCGGCAGCCTCAACGGCACCTACGTCAACCGCGAGCCGGTGGACGTCGCGACCCTGGCCGGGGGTGACGAGGTGCAGATCGGCAAGTTCCGCCTCGTCTACCTCACCGGCCCGCGCACCGGCGAGCCCGCGGCCCGCTGACCCCCGTGCCCGGAGCGCCCGCCGGTGCGTCCGGGGACGGCGCCGACGCGCGCACGCCGCGCCTGGCCATCGGGGCGGTGCTGACCGCGCTGCGCGACGCCTTCCCCGACGTCACCATCAGCAAGATCCGGTTCCTCGAGGCGGAGGGCCTGGTGTCCCCGGAGCGCACCGCCTCGGGGTACCGGAAGTTCTCCCGCGCCGACGTCGAGCGGCTGCGGTACGTGCTCACCGCCCAGCGGGACCATTACCTGCCGCTCAAGGTCATCAAGGAGCACCTCGAGGCGCTCGACCGCGGGCTGCCGGTACCCGGTGCCGGCAGCCCGCCGGCGGCCGCCCCCGGGGCCGCGGCCTCGTCGCCCGCTCCCTCACCTGGCCCGTCGCCCGGCCCGTCGCCCGCGCCGTCGCCCTCGCAGGCGGCCGGCCCGGTGGGTGACGGCGGCGTGTCCGGCCCGATGGACGCCGACGCCTTCGCCGCGGCGGCCGGACTCGACCCGGGCCAGCTCGCCGACTGCGTCCAGTACGGCCTGCTCGTGCCCGACGCCGACGGCCGCCACCCGGCGGCCGACCTGCCGGTCGCGCGCGCCGCCGCGGGCCTCGCCCGGCACGGCATCGAGGCCCGTCACCTGCGCTTCTTCCGCACCGCCGCGGAGCGCGAGGCGGACCTCGTCGAGCAGCTGCTCGCCCCCGTCCTGCGCTCCCGCGCGGAGGACGCCCGCGACCGCGCGGCGGCCAAGCTGGCGGAGCTCTCGGCGCTGTCCGTGCAGCTGCACCGGGGGCTCCTGGAGGCGCGCCTCCGGGGTCTCCTGCCCTCTTGAGTCCGGCGTACGGTGGACAGGCCCGGGAGGCCCGCCCGTCCGCGCCGCACCGGTGACCACCCGTACCGCCGCAGCTGAGGGAGCCCCACCGTGCAGGAACTCAGAGTCGTCGGGGTCCGGGTCGAGCTGCCCGGCAACCAGCCGATCCTGCTGCTCAAGGAGACGCAGGGCGAGCGCTACCTGCCCATCTGGATCGGCGCCGTCGAGGCCGCGGCCATCGCGTTCGAGCAGCAGGGTGTGCGGCCGGCGCGGCCGATGACCCACGACCTGCTCCGCGAGGTCGTCCGCACGCTGGGCGCCACCCTCGAGGCGGTCAACATCACCGAGATGCGCGACGGCATCTACATCGCCGAGCTGGTCTTCGGCGACGACCGCGTCGTCAGCGCCCGCCCGTCGGACGCCGTCGCCCTCGCCGTCCGCACCGGCGCGCCCATCTACGGGGCCGAGGACCTGCTCGACGAGGTGGGGATCGAGATCCCCGACGAGCAGGAGGACGAGGTCGAGAAGTTCCGCGAGTTCCTCGACCAGATCTCGCCCGAGGACTTCGGCGCCGGCTCCGGGTCGGCCTGAGGGCACGGGTCGGCCCGAGCGCACGGGACGGGTGGGACCCCGGGCGCCTCGCCCGTCACACGGGTCCCACCCGCACCACGCCGGCTACAGCAGCCGCACGCACCTGCCGATACCCCTCGACCGGGGTGGTTGCGGCGACACGCCGCCCGCGTCAGTTGACCGCCCTGGTGGCCCGGCTTACGGTCGCGGACGACACCGGTGTGATCCGAGGGGAAGCGGATCGGACCGGAGTGGCCGTCGCGCCCGCGACGGCACGCGAAGGAGGACCGCTGTCGTGAGCGACCAGAGCGAGGGCTCCCAGGGTCAGCTCTTCAGCGACGCCGCCGTGGGGGTGACGGACTACGACGAGGTCGACACCGACCTCGTCGGGTACCGCGGCCCGACGGCGTGTGCCGCCGCCGGGATCACCTACCGCCAGTTGGACTACTGGGCCCGTACCGGCCTGGTCGCCCCGTCGGTCCGCAGTGCGACCGGCTCGGGGACGCAGCGGCTGTACTCGTTCCGGGACATCCTGGTGCTGAAGGTGGTCAAGCGGCTGCTCGACACCGGGGTGTCGCTGCAGAACATCCGCAAGGCCGTCGACCACCTGCGCAACCGCGGCATCAAGGACCTCGCCAACGTCACGCTGTTCAGCGACGGGGCCACGGTCTACGAGTGCACCTCCGCCGAGGAGGTCGTCGACCTGCTCGCCGGCGGGCAGGGCGTCTTCGGCATCGCCGTCTCCGGCGCGCTGCGCGAGCTGTCGGGGGAGCTCGCCGAGCTCCCGGCCGAGCGGCTCGACGGCGCCCCGCTGGTGGCCGCCGACGACGAGCTGGCGATGCGTCGCCGGCGCCGCGCCCAGCCCGCGTAGGACACCGCACCCGCGAGGGACGCCCCGCATCCGCGGGGCGTCCCTCGCGTGCGTCCCGGCCCTGGTGGACCGCTCCCGCGCGGGAAGGCGGATCCGGTCCCGGTCCTGGGGTGTCCTGCGGACTCCGGGAGGGCTGCGAGACCCCAGGAGTCCGGAGGACACCCGAGGGGTCGGACGGTGAGCGCCTCCCAGGCGCACTGATGGCGCCCCGGCTCCGGTGGACCGCCCCTCGCGCGCGAGAGGCGGGTCCGGTCCCGGTCCTGGGGTGTTCCGCGGACTCCGGGAGGGCTGCAGGACCCCGGGAGCCCGGACGACGCCCCAGGGGCCCGGGCCGGGGACCCCGCCATGCGACATGCGTCGCGGCCACGGCGGGACGGGTGTCCGAGAGCCGCTGGTAGCGTCGTGACAATGGCGGACGCAGTCGCTGGCCCTCTCCCGTCACTCCGGTCGCTGAGCCCCGCGGGCTCGTTCGCGGCCCGTCACATCGGCCCACGCGCCGACGAGACCGCCGCGATGCTCGAGGCGGTCGGGTACGACTCGCTGCAGTCGCTGGTCGACGCGACCGTCCCCGAGACCGTCCGCGACCGCGACGCGCTGAGCCTCCCCGCCGCCGCCGACGAGGCCGCCGTCCTCGCCGAGCTCCGCGAGCGGGCCGCGGCCAACCGGGTGACCGTCCCGATGATCGGCCTCGGCTACTCCGGCACCGTCACCCCGGCGGTCATCCAGCGGAACATCCTCGAGAACCCCGCCTGGTACACCGCCTACACGCCCTACCAGCCCGAGATCAGCCAGGGCCGGCTCGAGGCGCTGCTGAACTTCCAGACGATGGTCGCCGACCTCACCGGCCTGCCCGTCGCCGGCGCCTCGATGCTCGACGAGGCCACGGCCGCCGCCGAGGCGATGACGCTGGTCCGCCGCGCCGGCCGGGCCAAGGCGGGCGCGGTCTTCGTCGTCGACGCCGACACGCTGCCGCAGACCCTCGCCGTCCTCGAGACCCGCGCGGAGCCCCTCGGCATCGGCCTGCACGTCGCCGACCTCAGTCGGGGCTGGCCTGCCGACCTGCCCGAGGCCGGCGCGTTCGGCGTCCTCGTGTCCTACCCCGGGGCCAGCGGCGCCGTCCGCGACCACCGCGCCCTGGCCGAGGCCGCGCACGCCGCCGGCGCGTCGGTCGTCGTCGCCGCCGACGTCCTCGCCCTCACCCTCCTGGAGGCGCCGGGCGAGTGGGGCGCCGACGTCGCCTGCGGCAGCACCCAGCGCTTCGGCGTCCCCCTCGGCTACGGCGGCCCGCACGCCGGCTACCTGTCGGTCCGCGAGGGCCTGGCCCGCCAGCTGCCCGGCCGGCTGGTCGGCGTCTCGGTCGACGCCGACGGCGACGTCGCCTACCGGCTGGCGCTGCAGACCCGCGAGCAGCACATCCGCCGCGAGAAGGCGACGAGCAACATCTGCACCGCGCAGGTGCTGCTGGCCGTGATGGCCGGCGCCTACGCCGTCTACCACGGGCCGGAGGGGCTGACCGCGATCGCCGCCCGCGTGCACCGCAGCGCCCTGGCGCTGGCCTCGTGGCTGCGCGCCGGCGGCGTCGAGGTCGTGCACGGGTCGTTCTTCGACACCGTGCAGGCCCGCGTCCCCGGCCGCGCCGCCGAGGTGGTCGCCGCGGCCGCCGAGCGCGACGTGGACCTGCGCCTGGTCGACGCCGACACGGTCGCCGTCGCCTGCGACGAGACGACGACGCCGGACGTGCTGCGCCTGGTCGCCGAGGCCTTCGGGGTGGCGGCGGACCTCGTCGACGTGGACGCGGCCCTGGACGACGACGGCCCCGACGCGCTGCCCGACGAGCTGCGCCGGCGCACCCCGTTCCTCACGCACCCGGTCTTCTCCGCGCACCGCTCGGAGACGGCGATGATGCGCTACCTGCGCTCGCTGTCGGACAAGGACCTCGCGCTGGACCGCACGATGATCCCGCTGGGCTCGTGCACGATGAAGCTCAACTCCGCCGTCGAGATGGCCGCGATCACCTGGCCGGGGTTCGCCGGGCTGCACCCCTTCGCCCCGGCCGACCGGGCCCGCGGCTACCGGCAGCTGATCGACGAGCTGTGCACCTGGCTCGCGGAGATCACCGGCTACGCCGCGGTCAGCGTGCAGCCCAACGCCGGCTCGCAGGGGGAGTTCGCCGGCCTGCTGGCCATCCGCGGCTACCACGCCTCCCGCGGCGAGGCGCACCGCGACGTCTGCCTCATCCCGAGCTCGGCGCACGGCACGAACGCCGCCAGCGCCGTCATGGCCGGGATGCGGGTGGTCGTGGTGGCCTGCGACGAGGCCGGCAACGTCGACGTCGCCGACCTGCGCGCGAAGATCGACCAGCACGCCGACCGGCTCGCGGCGATCATGATCACCTACCCGTCGACGCACGGGGTGTTCGAGACCGAGATCCGGGAGATCTGCGCCGCGGTGCACGACGCCGGCGGCCAGGTCTACGTCGACGGCGCCAACCTCAACGCGATGGTGGGGCTGGCGCGGCCGGGCCGGTTCGGCTCCGACGTCAGCCACCTCAACCTCCACAAGACGTTCTGCATCCCGCACGGCGGCGGCGGGCCCGGTGTCGGCCCGATCGGCGTCCGGGAGCACCTGGTGCCCTTCCTCCCCGGGCACCCGCTGGTGGAGACCGGCGGGCAGGGCCCGGCGGTCTCGGGGGCGCCGTTCGGGTCGGCCGGGATCCTGCCGATCTCCTGGGCGTATCTGCGGCTGATGGGCCCCGATGGGCTCCAGCGCGCCACCGAGCACGCGGTGCTGGGCGCCAACTACCTCGCCGCCCGGCTGCGCGAGCACTTCCCGGTGCTCTACGCCGGGGAGAACGGGCTGGTCGCCCACGAGTGCATCCTCGACATCCGGTCGCTCACCCGGGCCACCGGGATCACCAACGACGACGTCGCCAAGCGGCTGGTCGACTTCGGCTTCCACGCCCCGACGATGAGCTTCCCGGTGGCCGGCACGCTGATGGTCGAGCCCACCGAGAGCGAGGACAAGGACGAGCTCGACCGGTTCGTCGCGGCGATGGTGACCATCCGCGGCGAGATCGAGCGGGTCGCCAGCGGGGAGTACGACCGCGAGGACAACCCGCTGCGCAACGCGCCGCACACGCTGAAGATGCTGGCCGGGGAGTGGGCGCGGCCCTACCCGCGGTCGACGGCGGTGTTCCCGGTGTCCTCGCTGACCACCCGTGGCTACCTGGCGCCGGTGCGCCGGATCGACCAGGCCTTCGGCGACCGCAACCTGGTCTGCTCCTGCCCGCCGCCGGAGGCGTTCGCCGAGCCGGAGCCCGCCTCCGTCCCGCGGACGCACGTGCCCGACCGCGGTGAGGGCGCCCCCGACGACCTCGGCACCGCCGCCGACGTGGTGGGCGCCCCGGCCTGACGGAGGGCCCCGCTGCCCTCACGCCTCGCATGCGCAGGCGGAGGGCCCGTGCAGCGGGGCCGTTCCCTCACGTCACGGGGACCCGTCCGGACGCCGAGGCGATGCCGAGCCAGGTGTGCCGGTTGCCCGCCCAGCACCAGCCGACCTTGGGCGCGTTGCGGCGCTCCCGGCCGTCGCGGCCGGTGCCGTTGCTGATCCACAGCGCCGGGGTGCGCGCGTCGAGGGAGCCGTTCGCCCGCCGCAGCCGCGAGCCGACGGTCATCGTGCAGGCGCTGCGCTCCAGCACGTCCGGGCACTGCAGCAGCCAGGTGAGGCCCTCCGCCAGCGTGAGCGGCGAGCGCCCGCCCGCCCGGATCCGCGGCAGCGCCTCGTCCGGTGTCACGTTCAGGTACTCGTCGCCGCGGTCGGGCCCGCACAGCAGGTAGGCGGGGCCCGGCGGTGGCTCGGCGCCCGGGACCGGCGCGAAGTCGTCGAGGTCGGTCATGTCGACCACGACGAACGCCGGCCGGTCCCGCCAGCGCACCCCCGGCACCAGCGCCGACGGCGGCACCAGCGCGGGGTCGAGCACCAGCAGCGCGTCGTCCGTCACGGCCGAGGCAGCGGCCCCGGCCGCCGACCGCAGCTCGGCGGCCGTGAGCCCGGCGCGCTCGTGCAGGCCGAGGGCGACCAGCCGGTCGGCCTGGGCGGGAGCCGGGGGGAGGGTGAGCGAGGTGGTCGGCACGGGGACCTCCGGGGGAGGGAGCGGCGGCGGACCGTCCGGCAACGACCAGAGGCGCGGTCCGGTTCCGACCTGTGGCCGGTGACGCCGCTGTCGGCCGGGAGGACCATCGGCCCATGGGAGTGTCGCGGTCGAGCAGCAGGCGGCGGGTCCGGGCGGCGGGGGCGGCGCTGGCCGCGGGTGCCCTGCTGACGGCGGGCTGCGCCGGCGTCGGCGCCCGGGACCCGGGGCCGCTCGCCCCGGCGGCGGCCACCGAGGAGCCGACACCCTCCGCGACACCGTCCGCGACACCGTCCGCGACGACCTCCCCGACGCCGTCCGAGACCGCCCCCTCACCGACGCCGTCCCCGAGCCCGGCCGAGGAGCCGGGCGGCGGCGGCGAGCTGCGCGACCGGCTGCTCCCGGCGGAGGCGTTCGGCGCGGACGCCACCGTCGTCACCGTCACCACCGACCAGCTCGGCACCGCCGGCGGCGGCTGGGGAGGGTGGGGAGGCTGGGGCGGCGGCTGGTACGGCGGCTGGTACGGCCCCTGGCACGACGACGACACCGACGGGGACGGCGACGGCGACGGCGACGGCGACCGGTGGGACGAGTGGTCCGACGCGGTGACCGTGGAGCCGCCGGAGTGCGCCGCCGCCCTGGACGCGCTGCCCGCGCTCGACGGCCTCCAGGACTCCCTCAGCGTGGCCGCCCAGGTGGCCCGGACGCCGTCGACGCAGACGGTGGAGGCGATCGGGGAGTCCCCGGCCCTGGCGGACCTGCAGCTCCCGCTCGACCGGCTGCTGGCCGACTGCGCGTCGGTCACCACCAGCGGGCCGTGGGGCTGGAGCGCGACGGCCGAGGTGGCCGCCCTCGACGCGCCCGCGCTGGGAGAGCAGAGCGCCGCCGTCCGGGTGACGGTCGACGCGGAGGGCCGGGACCCGCGCAGCGTGCTCGTCGGCGTCGTCCTCGACGGCACGCGGGGGCTGCTGCTGGCCCAGTCGGCGGCGCCGGACGCGGCCGATCCCGACCCCGCGGCGTTCACCGCCCTGCTGACCGACGCGGCCGGCGCGGCGTTCGACTGACCTCCCGCGCCGGCCCCCGGCGGAGGGTCAGGCGCTGACGAGGCCCGCCGTCCGCCACTGGTGGTGGTCGGCGACCGCGCGGCCGTCGGGCAGCAGCTCGCCGTCGTCGTCGAAGAGGACGACGCCGTTGCACAGCAGGCTCCAGCCCTGCTCGGGGTGGCCGCTCACGACGGCCGCGAGGTCACGGGCGTCGCTGGTCGCGTCGGGGCAGGGGGTGGGGTGTACGCACATCGGAGGCTCCCGATCTGTCCGCCGCGGACGGCGGCGGTGTGACGGTTCGTGGTCGTCCGGTCACCGGACGTCTCCGAGTGTGCGCCCGCTCCTGCCGCCCGTCAGGTGACGGAACTCACGACGTCACCCGCCCGGGTCGTCATACCTCGCCATGCCCGCACGCCCCGCCGACGTCCCGCTCGACCCGTTATCCCCAACATGTGACCGCGCCCGCCGCGAGCACGGGACGGGCAACGAGGGGGAGGGGTCAGAGCTTGCGGAGCAGGATGCGCCGCACCGAGTGGTCGGCGGACTTCTGCAGCACCAGCCGGGCCCGCGAGCGCGTCGGCGCGATGTTCTGCCGCAGGTTCGGCCCGTTCACCGCCGCCCAGATCGACAGCGCGGTGGCGCGGGCGTCGTCGTCGCTGAGGTCGGCGTAGCGGTGGAAGTAGGCCGAGGTGTCGGCGAAGGCGGTGCGCCGCAGGGCGAGGAACCGCTCGACGTACCACTGCTGGATGTCGGACTCGCCGGCGTCGACGTAGACGGAGAAGTCGAAGAAGTCCGACAGGAACACCTCCGGCACCCGGCCGTCGTCGCGGCGGCCGGCCTGCAGCACGTTGAGCCCCTCGAGCACGAGGATGTCGGGCCGGTCGACCAGCTGCCGCTGCCCGGGCAGCACGTCGTAGGACTGGTGGCTGTAGACCGGCGCGCTCACCTCGCCGCGGCCGGACTTGAGGTCGGCGAGGAAGCGGATCAGCGCCCGCCGGTCGTAGCTCTCCGGGAAGCCCTTGCGCGACATCAGCCCGCGCTGCTCGAGGACGGCGTTGGGCCAGAGGAACCCGTCGGTGGTCACCAGGTCGACGCGCGGGGAGTCCGGCCCGGCGGCGAGCAGGGTCTGCAGCAGCCGGGCGGTGGTGGACTTGCCGACGGCGACGCTGCCGGCGACGGCGATGACGTAGGGGACCTTGGCCGTGGTGTCGCCGAGGAACCGGCTCTGCGCGGCCCACAGGCGCTGGCTGGCGGTGACGTGCAGGCGCAGGAGCTCGGCCAGCGGCAGGTAGACGGTGGCGACCTCGTCGAGGTCGATGCGGTCGCCGAGGCTGCGCAGCGCGCGCAGCTCGGCCTCGTCGAGCGGGAGGGTGCCGGAGCCGGCGAGGGCGCGCCACGCCTCGCGGTCGAACGCCGCGTAGGGCGAGATCTGGGGCCGGGTCCCTGCCGTCACGCGGCCCATCGTGCCGCCCGGGGGCCGGTGCCCCGACCGGCGGGTCACCCGCCCGGGCGCACCGGGGTGTGATCCCGGGTCCGCCGGGGGCCGGGACGGGCCGCCGCGTCTAGGGTTCCGGTGTGCCGACCCGCCGAGGGCTGCTCGACTGCGTCGAGCGGTACGCCGCCGCCGCGCCGCTGCCCGACACGCGCGTCGTCCCGGTCGGCGGGCTCGACGTGCCGGTGGGCTCGGCGGCCTGGCCCCACCCGGCCCGCCCGCGCCGCGGCGCCGGCCGGGTGACCGCCGCCGACGTGCGCGCCGCCGTCGAGCTGCAGGAGGAGGCCGGGCTGCCGGCCGCCGTCGAGTGGGTGACCCAGCGGACGCCGTCGCTCGGGGCCGCCGCCCGTGAGGCGGGCCTCGTGGTGTCGGAGTTCCCGCTGCTGGTGGTCGACGACCCGGTGGAGCTGCTGCTGCCCCCCGGGGTGCGGCTCTACCTCGTGGGGTCCGAGGACCCGGCGCTGCCGCACTACCAGCACCTGCTGGAGACCGGCTTCGCCCCGCACGCCGACGACGCCCACCCCGACGACCTCGAGGGCCCCTCGGCCGCGCGGGCCGAGGTGCTGCGCGAGCGGGTGGCCACCGGCCGCACCGTCGTGATGGTGGCCCTGGAGGACGGGCAGCCGGTGGGGGTGGGCTCGCACTCGCCGGTCGACGTCGACGGCAGCGAGATCACCGAGATCGTCGGGGTGGCGAGCTCCCCCCGCCGCCGCGGCCGGGGCGTGGGCGCGGCGCTGGCCTCCGCGCTGGTCGCGCAGGCCCGGGAGACCGCCGAGCTGGTCTTCCTCACCGCCGGGGACGACGACGTCGCGCGGGTGTACGAGCGGGTCGGCTTCGCCTGGCTCGGCGCCACCGGCGTCGCGGCCCGCCCGCCGGGTCCCTGAGCCGCCGGGTCCCGGGTGGGGGAGCTCAGGCGCGGGGCGGCGGCAGCGCGGCCGCGGCCGCCGACAGCGCCGCGCGGGCCTGGTCGTAGGACACCGACCGCGGCACCTCGCTGAGCAGCACCACCACCCGGTCGCCGCTCACCGCGACCGAGTGCAGGTGCCGGTTGCCGTCCACGCAGCACATCCAGCCCTGCTTGACCGCGGGCATCCCGGGCAGCGTGCCGAAGGCGCCGAAGCGCTGGTCGAAGCCGTCGGCCGCCAGCGGTGTGGCGGTGCGCATCCAGGCGAGCAGGGTGGCCGCGTCGGCGGGGGCGGCCACCCGGGGCAGCTCGGCGAGGAAATGGGCGAGGTCGCGGGCGGTGGTCGTCGTCTCGCCCCACTGCGACGGGTCGGCCGGCGGGGCGGTGCCGGTCAGGCCGTAGCGGGCGGCGACGTCGCGCACCATGCGCGGGCCGTCGAAGCGCACCCACAGCTCGGAGGCGGCGGGGTCGTCGGAGCTGCGGATCATCTCCTGCAGCAGCCGCCAGTCGCGGCCGTCGAGGGCCACGGTGCCGGCGCGGGCGCGGTGCAGCATGTCCTCGGCGAGGAACAGCTTGACCATCGAGGCGGTGGGGAACGGGCGGTCCGCGGCCGCGCCGTTGTCGGCGGTGCGCCGGCCCGTCCGGGCGTCCCCGGCGTCCAGGGCGCGCCGGGTCAGGCCCGCCGAGGGCTCGGCCTGGACGGCCAGCGCGACCGCCAGCGTGCCGGGCACCGTCCACGCGCCGGCGACCACGGGGATGACCTCGGCCGCCGGCGGCCCGGCCGCCGCCCGCCCCGGGGCGCCCAGCAGCGACCCCAGGAGGAGCAGGACGGCGGCCGGGACCAGCAGCGCGCGTGCCGGCCGGCCGGCACGGGGTGGCGCCACTGCTTGAGCGCTCATGGACCCGGGATACCCGGCGCCGGGCCGCGCGCACCCGTCCGGGGCGGACGGTGTCGTTCCGGCTGTGCGCGCGGGCTACTCCTGCGTGTAGGTGACCACCAGCGTCGCCCGGGCGAGGGTGTGCCCGAAGAGGTTGAAGCCGTGGAAGGCCGGGGTGGCGTCGGCCGGCACGCCCATGTCCTCGGTGTCGAGCGCGTGCACCACGACGAAGTAGCGGTGCGGGCCGTGCCCGGCCGGGGGAGCGGCACCGACGTAGCCCGGGAAGCCGCCGTCGTTGCGCAGCTGGCGGGCGCCCCCGGGCAGGCCCGACCCCTCCTGGTCGCCGGCGCCCGAGGGCAGCTCGGTGACCGACCCGGGGATGCCGGTGACGACCCAGTGCCAGAAGCCGCTGCCGGTGGGGGCGTCGGGGTCGTAGACGGTGACGGCGTAGCCCCGCGTCCCCTCGGGCGCGCCCGACCACGACAGCTGGGGCGAGCGGTCCTCGCCGCCGGCGCCCATCACGCCGCTGACGTGCGGCATCGGCATGACCTCGCCGTCGGTGAGGTCGGCGCTCGTCACCGTGAACGACGGCACGGGCGGCAGGAAGTCGTACGGGTTCGGCGGGACGGGCCGGTCGGCCATGGCGGTCCTCTCCTCGGGCGCTCGGGCGGGCGGGGCGCGCGGACGCGCCACCCCGCGCCGACCCTAGGCAGCCGCCGTCCCCGGCGCCCTGCGACCACCGCGTGGGTGATCGCGCGGGTGAACTCGACGCGCCGGTCCGCCGCCGCCGTGGGTAGCGTCGTCGCGTGCTCGGACTCCCGGACCGCATCCGCGCCTGCCTCTTCGACATGGACGGCGTCCTCACCCGGACGGCGACGGTGCACATGGCCGCCTGGAAGCGCACCTTCGACGAGTACCTGCGCTCCACCGACCCGCGGGCCGTCGAGTTCACCCAGCTCGACTACAACCGCTACGTCGACGGCAAGCCCCGCGCCGACGGCGTGCGCGACTTCCTCGCCAGCCGCGGCATCACCCTGCCCGAGGGCACGCCGGAGGACCCGCCCAACGCCGCCACGGTGCACGGCATCGGCAGCCGCAAGAACGAGCTGCTGCTCGCCGAGCTGGCGGAGAACGGCGTCGAGGTCTACCCGGCGTCGATGACCTACCTGCGCGCGGTGAAGGAGGCGGGCCTGGCCACCGCCGTCGTCACGGCCTCGGCCAACGGCGAGCAGGTGATCGCCGCCGGCGGGTTCGCCGACCTCATCGACGCCCGGGTCGACGGCGTGGTCACCGCCGCGCAGGGCCTGCGCGGCAAGCCCGCGCCCGACACCTTCCTCGCCGGCGCCCGCGCGCTCGGCGTGGAGCCGAGCGAGGCCGCCGTCTTCGAGGACGCGCTGGCCGGTGTGGCCGCCGGGCGGGCGGGCGACTTCGGCCTCGTCGTCGGCGTCGACCGGGTGGGGCAGGCCGACGCGCTGCGCGAGCACGGCGCCGACGTCGTCGTCACCGACCTGGACCAGCTGCTGGGCGGGGAGGCCCGGTGACCGAGGGGCGGCCGGACTTCCCGGTCGAGCCCTGGGCGCTCACCGAGATCGGCCTGGACCACGCCTCCCTCGGCGTGCACGAGTCGGTGTTCGCCCTCGCCAACGGGCACATCGGCATGCGCGGCTCGTTCGAGGAGGGCGAGCCGATCGTCGTCCCCGGCACCTACCTCAACGGCTTCTTCGAGGAGCGGCCGCTGCCCTACGCCGAGGCCGGCTACGGCTTCCCCGAGCAGGGGCAGACGGTCGTCAACGTCACCGACGGCAAGCTGGTGCGGCTGCTGGTCGGCGACACCCCGCTCGACCTCGACTACGGCGAGATCGTCGAGCACCGGCGCACCCTCGACCTGCGCCGCGGCGTGCTGCGGCGGGTCACCGAGTGGCGCTCGCCCAACGGGCGCACGGTCAAGGTCACCAGCACCCGGCTGGTGTCGCTGCGGCGCCGCTCGATCGCCGCCATCGAATACTCCGTCGAGTGCACCGACAACCGCGGCGACCTGTACGTGGCGCTGCAGTCGGACCTCCTGGCCAACGAGCCGGTCGACAGCGGCACCGAGGGCGACGACCCGCGCGCCGCCGCCGCGCTGCGCCGCCCGCTGGTCAACGAGCTCGCCGTCGGCCGCGGCCAGCGGGCGGTCCTCGTGCACCGCACCCGCCGCAGCAAGCTGCTCATGGCCGCCGGCATGGACCACGTCGTCGACGTCCCCGACACCGCCACCGAGGACATGGAGGCCGGCGAGGACCTCGCCCGCTTCACCCTCGCCGCCCGGCTTCCCCAGGGCTCGTCGCTGAAGCTGGTCAAGTACCTCGCCTACGGCTGGAGCTCCCGCCGCTCGGCCGCCGCGCTGCGCGACCAGGTGGAGGGCGCCCTGGCGACGGCGAAGCTCGCCGGCTTCGAGCGTCTGCTGCGCGAGCAGAGGGAGGTCCTCGACTCGCACTGGGCGCTGGCCGACGTCGAGATCGAGGGCGACGACGAGCTGCAGCAGGCGGTCCGCGTCGGCGTCTTCCACGTGCTGCAGGCCTCGCTGCGCGCCGAGCGCCAGCCCGTCCCGGCCAAGGGGCTCACCGGCCCCGGCTACGACGGGCACACCTTCTGGGACACCGAGACCTACGTGCTCCCCGTGCTCACCTACATCGCGCCCGACGCAGTCCGCGACGCGCTGCGCTGGCGGCACTCCACCCTCGACCTGGCCCGGGCGCGGGCCAGCGAGCTCGGCCGGCAGGGCGCGGCGTTCCCGTGGCGGACCATCCGCGGCGAGGAGACCAGCGGCTACTGGCCGGCGGGGACGGCGGCCTTCCACATCAACGCCGACATCGCCGACGCCGTCGTCCGCTACTGGCACGCCACCGGCGACGACGAGTTCGACCGCGACTTCGGCACCGAGCTGCTCATCGAGACCGCCCGGCTGTGGGCCTCGCTCGGGCACTTCGACGCCGAGGACGGCTTCCGCATCGACGGGGTGACCGGCCCCGACGAGTACACCGCGGTGGTCGACAACAACGTCTACACGAACCTGATGGCGCAGCGGAACCTGCGCGAGGCGGCGCGGGCGGTCGAGCGGCAGCCCGACGTCGCCGGGCGGCTGCAGGTCACCGAGGAGGAGGTCGCGTACTGGCACCGGGCCGCGCGGCTCATGCGGGTGCCGTGGGACTCCCGGCTCGGGGTGCACATGCAGTCCGAGGCGTTCACCCACCACGAGGAGTGGGACTTCGCCGGGACGCCGGCCTCGCACTACCCGCTGCTGCTGCACTACCCGTACTTCGAGATCTACCGCAAGCAGGTGGTCAAGCAGGCCGACCTGGTGATGGCGCTGCACCTGCGCGGGGACGCCTTCACCCACGAGGAGAAGGTCGCCGACTTCGCCTACTACGAGGCCCGCACGGTGCGCGACTCGTCGCTGTCGGCGGCGCAGCAGGCCGTCGTCGCCGCCGAGACCGGGCACCTCGAGCTCGCCTACGACTACTGGGGCGAGGCCGCGCTCACCGACCTGCAGAACCTGCACGGCAACGCCGGCCACGGGCTGCACATCGCCTCGCTGGCCGGTGGCTGGACGGTCGCCGTCGCCGGGTTCGGCGGCATGCGCGACCACGACGGCCGGCTGCTGTTCGCTCCGCGGCTGCCCTCCCGGATCAGCCGGCTGCGGTTCCGGCTGGCCTACCAGGGGCGCACCGTGGAGGTGGCGATCGAGAAGGAGCGCACCACCTACCGGCTGCTCGACGGCGAGCCGCTCGACGTGCACCACCACGGCCGCCGGGTCACCGTCGACGAGGCCGAGCTGACGCTGGACAACCCGCCCGCGCCGGAGGTGGAGCCGGTGCGCCAGCCGCCGGGCGCGTCCCCCCGCCGCCGCGGCAACGGCCGGCGCGACTAGCGGTCAGCCGAGCACCCGGCCCAGGCGGGCGACCGCCTCCTGGAGCCGGCCGGGCGGGGAGGCGGCGTAGCCGAGCACCAGCCCGGCCGGGCCGGGGCGCACCCGGTGCCAGGACAGCGGGTGCACCAGCACCCCGGCCTCCCGCGCCCGGCGGGCCAGCACGGTGTCGTCGAGCCCCGGCCGGCCGGGGAAGGTGAGCAGCAGGTGCAGGCCCGCCGCCACCCCCTCGACCCGCGCCCCGGGCAGGTGCGCCCGCACGGCGGCGACGACGGCGTCGCGGCGGGCCCGCTGGCGGGTGCGCACGCGGCGCAGGTGCCGGTCGTGCGCGCCGGAGGCCAGCAGCTCGGCCAGCACCAGCTGGGGCAGCACCGGGCCGCCGAGGTCGGCGGCGTGCCGGGCGGCGACCAGCTCGGCGTGCAGGTGCGGCGGCGGCACCGCCCAGCCCAGCCGCAGCCCCGGCGCCAGGCTCTTGGAGACGCTCCCGGTGTGCAGCACCGACCCGGGCGCGGCGGCCTGCAGCGCGGCCACCGGCGGCCGGTCGTAGCGGTGCTCGGCGTCGTAGTCGTCCTCCACCACCAGCCCGCCGGTGTCCCGGGCCCAGGCGAGCACCGCGCGGCGCCGCGCGGGGGAAAGGACGACGCCGGTGGGGAACTGGTGCGCCGGGGTGAGCAGCACCGCGCCGGCGCCGCTGGCGGGCAGCTCGGCGGCGACCAGGCCCTCGGCGTCGACCGGGACCGGGACGGTCGGGACGCCCCGGTAGGCCAGCGCCTCGCGGGCGCCGCGCGACCCGGGGTCCTCGACGGCGACCGCGGTCCCGGCGCCGGACGCCGCGTCGAGCAGCGGGCCGAGCAGCGCCAGCGTCTGGGCCACCCCGGCCACGACCACCAGGGCGTCGGCGTCGGCGCGCAGCCCGCGGGTGCGGGCCAGCCAGGCGGCGAGCACCGTCCGCAGCCGCGGGTGGCCGCGCGGGTCGCCGTAGCCGAGGTCGGCGTCGCTCGCGCCGGCCAGCACCGCCCGCTCGGCCCGCACCCAGGCGGCCCGTGGGAACGCGGCGAGGTCGGGGACGCCGGGGGAGAGGTCGAGGTCGACGCCCTCGGGCACCGGCGCGGGCAGCCGGGGGACGTCGACCGGCGGCAGCGGGCTCACCGCCACGAGGGGGGCCGGGCGCGGCGCGGGGGAGGCCGGCACCGTGCCGGCGACCACCGTGCCCGCGCCGGTACGGGCGACCACCAGCCCCTCGTCGGCCAGCCGCCGCCACGCCTCGACGACGACGCCCCGGGAGGCGCCGAGGTCGCGGGCGAGCACCCGGGTCGGGGGCAGCGCCGCGCCGGGCGCCAGGCGGCCCTCGGCGACCGCCGCGCGCACCCGCTCGACCAGCCACGCGGTCAGGCCGTGCGGCGGCGCCTCGTCGCGGCGCAGCTGCAGGAAGTCGGCCCCGCCGGATCGGTCCACTGGATCTGCTCCTCATCGGACCTGTCCACCGGTCCGCTCGGCGGTCAGGGTCGCACCGTGCCCGCCGGACCCGCCACCCCCGTCCCCCCGCCCGCCGTCCCGCCCGCCGTCGCCCCCGGCGCGCTGCGGACCGCCCTGCCCGGGGCCCTGGCGATGGTGTTCGTCGGCGGCAGCGTCGCCGTCTCCGGCCTGCTCCCCGGCGGCGCGGACGCCACCGCGCAGGCCCTGCGCTACACCGCCGCCTGCGCCGTCCTGGTGCTGCTGGCGCGGGCCGGCGGGCGGCCGGTGCTGCGGCCCCGCGGCGCCGAGTGGGCGTGGCTCGCGGGCGTCGCCGGCGCCGGGCTGGTGCTGTTCAACGTGGCCCTGGTCGAGGGCGCCGCGCACGCCGAGCCCGCGGTGCTGGGGGTCGCCGTCGCGAGCGTCCCCCTGCTGCTGGCCACCGCCGGCCCGCTGCTGCAGGGGCAGCGCCCGGCGCCGCGGGTGCTGCTGGCCGCGGTCGTGGTCACCGCGGGCGCCGCGGCGGTGCAGGGGCTGGGGCGCACCGACGGCACCGGGCTGCTGTGGGCGCTCGTGGTGCTGGTCTGCGAGGCGGCCTTCACGCTGCTCGCCGTCCCCGTGCTCGCCCGGCACGGGGCGTGGGGCGTCTCGGTGCACACCACCTGGCTGGCCGCCGCCGGGTTCGCCGTCCTCGGCCTGACCACCGAGGGGCCCGGCACCCTCCTGCGGCTGGACGCCGGCGACCTGCTGGCCGTCGCCTACCTCGCGCTGGCGGTCACCGCCGCCGCGTTCGTCCTCTGGTACGCCACCGTCGGCCGGATGGGGCCCGGGCGGGCCGGGCTGCTCACCGGCCTCGCCCCCGTGGCGGCGGCCGCGGCCGGCGTCGCGCTGGGCGGCCCGCCACCGGCGCCGGGGGTCTGGGCGGGCATCGCCACGGTGGCCGCCGGGCTGGCGTGCGGCATGACGGGCGGGACCGCCGGCGGGACGGGGGGTCCGGGGCTCAGGGGAGCAGCAGCCAGGACGCGGCGAGGGCCAGTGCGCCGGCGTCCAGCAGCAGGAACAGCCCGACCCAGCCGAGTGCCGGCAGGCCGGTGAGCCGGGCCAGCTGGTCGGCGTCGGAGTCCGGTGCCGACCGCCGCCGGCGGGCCCGCTGCAGCTCGAGCACCGTCCGCGGGGCGGCGAGCAGCAGGAACCAGGTGACGGCCGCGGCGAAGGCGGCCTGCCCGGCCGGGGGCAGCCAGGCGGTGACGCCCGCGACCACGGCGCCGGTGACCAGCACCGCCCAGAGTCCGTAGAAGTTGCGGATCTGCAGGAGCAGCAGCGCCAGCAGCGCGAGCACCGCCCACAGCACCCCGGCGGCGTGCCCGGTCGCCAGCAGTGCCGCGGCTCCGAGCCCGAACAGGGCCGGGCCGGGATAGCCCGCCGCGCAGGTGAGGACCATGCCCGGCCCGGTGGGGCGGCCCCGGGAGACGGTCAGGCCGGAGGTGTCCGAGTGCAGCCGGATGCCCGACAACCGGCGTCCCGCGGCGAGCGCCGCGAGCCCGTGGGCGCCCTCGTGGGCGATCGTCACCACCGTGCGGGCCGGCCGCCACAGCGCAGGGGTGGCCACCACGAGCAGGGCGACGACGGCAGCTCCGGCGAGCACGCCCGGCGGCAGCGGGGCCTCGGCGGTGGCCCGGGTCCAGAGGCGCTCCACGACGTCCATCGCCGCGAGTCAACCGCACGCGTCTGGGAGCGGCCCGGATGCGGGAGGACACCGTGTCGTCCGTTATCCCCAACCTTTTTCGATACGACCGTTGGCGCACCACGGGGGAGGGGAGCAGCGAGAGCGGGGAGGATCACGCCGCCCGCGGCTGCGGAGGCCCGGGCCGCCCGCCCATCCTGGACGGCGTGACGACGACGCCCGCTGTCGACGCCCGGGAGCTGCCGGTCACGGTCTCCTTCACCCGGCGCGCCGACCCCGCGCACACCCGCGAGATGACCGCCTGGATCCGCGCCGGCCTGACGATGGCCGAGTCGTTCCCCGGCTTCCTCGGCGCGGGGTGGGTGCGCCCGCGCGGCGGCTCCGACGAGTGGCACATGCTCTGCCGGTTCACCGACCAGGCGGCGCTCGAGGCGTGGGAGGCGTCGGCGGAGCGGGCCTGGTGGCTGCGCTCGGCCGAGGGTCTGGCCGAGGTGACCCGCACCGAGCGGCGCACCGGCATCGAGGGCTGGTTCGACGAGCCGGCCGCGACCGAGGTGGTCAGCGCGGCGGGGCCGGCCGCGCCGCCGCGGTGGAAGCAGGCGACGACGATCTGGCTGGTCTTCTACCCGCTCAACCTGCTGGCCACGGTGACGCTGGGGGTGTGGCTGGACGGCCTGCCCGTCGCCCTGCGGGTGGCGGTCGTGACGCTCACCCTCACACCCCTGATGACCTACCTGCTGCTGCCGTGGATCACCCGGCGCCTGCAGTGGTGGCTCGCCGGCCGCTCCTGGCGGGACCGCTGACCTCCGCTTCTCCGTTATCCCGAACAGCTTTCAACACCGGAACCGAACGGAAGAACAGCAGCAGCAGGGGAGGGTGGGGCACGCGGGCACCCCGCCCCGCGTGCCCGGAGGAGCGGGTGGTCGGACGTGGCGGCGGTGCGCTCGGCTGCCACGGCGACGGCGAGGGACCCGTCCGACCGGGCGGCCGCGGGCGGAGCCGACCGGCTGCCCGGTGGGCAGCTCGGGCGCCGTCTCGACGACCAGCGTGAGCGCCCGCCCCGGCGGCCGGGCGCGCGCTCGTCGCGGTGATCGACCCGGCCCGACGCCCGGCTCGTGGGCGATGGGGGTGTCGGAAGCCCCGGCGCGGCCGGCCCGACTCTGTCCGCGCACCGGGCCGCCGCCGGGACGGCGTGGCGGCACTCGCCAGGCACGGCGGGCACGGTACGAACTGACGCCGGGCGGTACGGAGGCCCTGTCCCTCCGGATCTCGTGTGTCCGTTATCCCCAACAAGCTGATCGTAAATCGATGGTCACCTTCCACGGTGGGAGAACGACGGTTACCGGGTGAGGGTCAGGTTCACCGGGTTGCCGTCGGGATCACGGACGTGGGCCACCCGCTGCCCCCAGGGCATGTCGTTGGCCGCGCCGGTCGCCGTGCCGCCCAGCTCCTCGACGCGGGGGAGGGCGGCGTCGACGTCGTCGACCTCGATGCTCACCAGGACCCGGCCGGGGGAGCCGGGCGCGACGCCGTCGTCGGCGACGATCCCGAGGTCGGAGTCGCCGATCCGCAGGCCCTGGAACTAGACGGGACCGTCGTCGGGCACGCGCAGGGTGGGGACGGCGCCGGCGACGTCCTCCTGACCGGCCGGGCGGCCGGGACTCATCGGGACCCGTCGTCGCGGCCGGCGGCGCGCAGGCCCTCGCCGAGGAGGACGAAGGCGGCCACCGCCACGACCAGCACGACGCTCGGCGCCACGAGCGCATGGGGCGCCCGCGCGGCCGCGTCGCCGCCCTGCTCGAGCAGGATCCCCCAGGAGTCGGTGGGGCGCTGCAGGCCGACGCCGGCGAAGGTCAGGATGGCCTCGGCGGAGACCAGGAAGCCCGCGTAGGCGCTGGTGAACACGAGCAGCGGTCGCACCGCCGACGGCAGGACGTGGCGCCAGAGCAGCCGCACGGGGCCGGCGCCCAGCGCCCGGGCCGCCGTCACGTGGTCGAGGGCCAGCACCTGGCGGGTGCTCGCCCGGACGATCCGCACCATGGGCGGCCAGCTGAAGGCGGCCACCTGCGCGACGCCGCGGCGGTCGGTGGCGCTGAGCAGGATGACGCCGCCGAGGACCAGCGGGATGCCCGACCAGACGTCGGTGGCCCGGGTGACCAGCGCGTCCACCCAGCCGCCGGCGTAGGCCGCGAGGGTGCCGAGCAGCAGTGCGGCGGGCCCGGCGATCGCGACGACGGCCACGACGAGCAGCAGGGAGGTCCGGGCGCCGTACACGACCTTGGCGGCCAGGTCGCAGCCGAAGAGGTCGAAGCCCAGCGGGTGCGCCCACGACGGCGGGACGAGCGAGTCGGCCAGGTCGCAGGCGCGGGGGTCGGCCGGGGCGAGCGCGGCCGGCACCAGCGCCATCGCCGCGAACAGGGCGAGCAGCAGCGTGGCCATGAGAAGCGGGGCGTTCCACCGGCGCCGCCCGGTCGCCGTGTCCGCGGACGGCTGGGGCGGTGGCACGGGCGGAGTGTGCCCGAGGCCGGACGGCGCCGTCGACCGGAGTGATCACCGTCCTGCCACGATGGGCCGCGTGCTCGCCTTCGCCGTCCGCCGGTCCGGGCAGGCGCTGGTCAGCCTCTGGGCGGCGGTGACCCTGGTCTTCGTCGCCGTGACGCAACTGCCGGGCGATCCGGTGCGGGCGCTGTTCGGCTTCCGCCCGCCGCCCCCGGAGCTCTACGCCCGCATCCGTAGCGACTACTCCCTCGACGAGCCCGTGGCCGTCCAGTACGGGCGGTACCTGCGCGACCTGCTCACCGGCGACTGGGGCCGCGGCCTGCCGAGCCTGCGCGGGGAGGTTGTGGTGCCCGGGCCGGCAGTCCTGGACGTCGTCGCGGTCACCGCCCCGGTGAGCGCGGTCCTGCTCGGCGGCGCGGTGCTGGTGCAGCTGGTCGTCGGCGTGGTGGCCGGCGCGCTCGCCACGGGCGGGCGGTGGACCGGGACGGGCGTGTACGCCGTCGCGACGCTGCTGGTGGGCACGCCGGTGGTGGTGGCGGCCTACCTGCTGCGGTTCGTCTTCGTCTCCGAGCTCGGGTGGGCGCCGGTCAACGGGCGCACCGGGGAGCCGGCGGCCTACCTGCTGCCGGTGCTGGCCCTGGCCGCCCTGTCGACCGGCTACGTCGCGCTCATCTCGCGGGTGGAGGTGGGGGAGACGCTGCGCTCGCCGTTCGTGCTGGCCGCGCGGGGCCGCGGCCTGCCGCCGTGGCGGGTGGTCGGCGTGCACGCGCTGCGGCCGGCGCTGACGCCGGTGGTGACCTACGTGGCGGCGAACCTGGGGCAGCTGTTCGTGGGGCTGATCGTCGTCGAGGGCGTCTTCGGCATGCCGGGCGTCGGCGGTGCGATCCTCGGGGCGATCCAGGGGCGGGACCGGGCGATGCTGGTCGGCCTGACGACGGTCGTCATCGCGGCGGTCATCGTGGCCAACGCGCTCGCCGACGTCGCGGCCGCGGCGGTCGACCCGAGGGTGCGGGTGCGGACCTGAAGGCGAACCCGCGAGGGACCTGTCAGGGGTGCGGGGAGCGGGTCCTCTCCAGACTAGTTGACATAATGTTCATTATCGGCGCAGCGGATCCGGGCGTGGGAAGGGGCTGATCCGGCTCGCCACCGGGTCCCGCAGGTCGGTGCCCGACGACCACCTCGGACCGTTCGACGACGTCACCTCGACGACGACGCACGCGCCGGGTGCCGACGATGCGCGGCAGGTCGTCGCCGCGCTCCTCGGTCCGTCCGCCGACCCCGGTGCGCCGATCTTGACGTTCCCGCGCGCCCGATCCGTTCGACGTCTCCTCGGTCCACCGGCGATCTCCGCCGGCCGGCCCGGCACCCGGTCGCCGGTCTCCGCCCACCAGGCTCCCGCCACATCGCCGCCCGGACGCCGCCCGGCTCGCCCCGCCCGACTGTCCCCCGGATCCCGATGATCATCGACGTCGGGCCAGGCGCCGAGCCGCTCCTGCCGCCGACCACCCGCCCCTCCCCGGGGCCCGCGACACCACCGCCTTTCCGTCACTGTGACGTTAGATCGGTGATGTCCGTGCTTCGACGGGCGGCCCGCCCGGTGCCTGCCTAGGGTCGACGCATGGAACTCCGACGTCCGATCGCAGCACTCATGACCGCGCTGGCGCTGTTCGGAGGCGGCGCCACGCTCACGGCCTGCAACGCGGCCGGCGACACCCAGAACGACGGCACGACCGACGACAGCGAGAACTCCAGCGGCAACGACCCGTCGGAGGAGTCGCAGGACAACCTGCCGGACAACAGCAACCCGGACCCGGGCGCGCCCGAGGACCAAGACGACGACACGCAGGACCCGGACTGACCTCCCGCCCGGGACCGGACAGCGCGAGCCGGGCGCCGGGACCCGGGGACGGCGACCGGGCCCGGCGCACGCGTCAGCCGGCGCGCTCGGTGACCCAGAGCCGGTCGAGCCGCCCCGTCGAGCGCACCACGTCGGCCAGCATCTGCTCGAGCTCGGCCTTGGTGTGCCGTTCGCCGAGCAGCGTCTGCACGTCCTCGAGGGCACAGCGCAGCTGGAACAGCCGGTCCTGCAGCCCGTCGAGCTCGGCGCGCTTGACGAGGACGACGTCGTCGGACAGGCCGGCCTTGGCCGTCGCCGAGCGTTGCTCGTAGGCGCGCTGCCGGCACGCCTGACCGCAGTACAGGCGCGGACGGCCGACGGACCCGGCCTGCGGGAGCACCCGCCGGCACCAGCCGCACCGGCGCTCGGTGCCGCTCCCCTGCTCGCCGGTGTCGCGCGTCCCCGACGTCCTGACCGCCCTCTCGACCGTTCCCGCGGCGGCGCCGCGGACCTGCTGCTCTGCCACGGCCGCGACGCTAGACGCCCCCACCGACAGTCCGGCGAGACACGCCCGGGAGGCGCCTCGTGACGGGGCCGGTCGGCGTGTCGGGAGCCCGCACTAGCGTGTCGCCCGTGCTCCCCGCCCGGTTCGCCTTCCTCGAGGGGCCGACCCCGCTCGCGATGGCACACCGGGGCGGCGCGATCGAGCACCTGGAGAACACCATGCCGGCCTTCGCGGCCTGCGTGGCGATGGGTTACCGCTACCTGGAGACCGACGTGCGGGTGACCGCCGACGGCGTGCCGGTCGTCTTCCACGACCCCACCCTCGACCGGGTCACCGACCGCACCGGGCGGATCGAGCAGCTGCCGTGGGCGGAGGTCGCCGAGGCGCGCATCGGCGGGCGCGAGCCGGTCCTGCGGCTGGAGGAGCTGCTCGGCGCCTGGCCCGACGTCCGGTTCAACCTCGACATCAAGGCCGCCGGCGTCCTCGCGCCGCTGGTGCGGGTGCTGCGCCGCCTGGACGTCCTGGACCGGGTCTGCCTCGGCTCGTTCTCCGACGCCCGGGTCGCCGCCGCCCGCCGGCTGCTCGGCCCCACGGTGTGCACCTCGCTGGGGCCGCGCGGGGTGGCGGCGCTGCGGCTGTCGTCGTACTCGCCGCGGGCGGCCGGCCTGGTGCGGATGCAGGCCGGCTGCGCGCAGGTGCCGCTGCAGCTGGGTGGCCGCGCGCTGGTCGACGAACGGTTCGTCACCGCCGCGCACGCCCGCGGGCTGCAGGTGCACGTGTGGACCGTCGACACGGCCGAGGAGGCGACGGCGATGCTCGACCTCGGCGTGGACGGCATCATGACCGACCGCCCGGCGATGCTGAAGGAGATCCTCGAGGCCCGGGGCCAGTGGGCCGGCCGGTGAGCGACCGGGTACGGCGGCTGCGGGAGTGGCGGCCGGCTCCCCCGCCGCTGCCCGACCACCTCGAGCCGGTGCTGCGCGACACCGACCCCGAGTGGTTCGCCCGCGAGCTGGCGATCGCCGCGGCGCCGCCGTGGGACGGCTGGCTGCTCGCGCTGCGGCGGCTGTCCTGGCTGGTCGACCTGTTCGGCCGGGTGGAGATCACCGGCGGGATCCCCGACGAGCTGCGCCGCGGCCCGCTGCTGCTGGCGGCCAACCACGTCGGCGACTTCGACCCGTTCCTCATCGCCGTCGCCCTGCACCGCCTCGGCGTCGTCCCGCGGATCATGGCCACCGGCGGGATCATGTCCGCGCCGGTCGTCGGGCCGGTGCTCGAGCGCGCCGGCGGCATCCGGGTGGAGCGGGGCACCGAGGTCGCCCGGCACGCGGTGCGGGTGACCGAGGTGGCCCTGGTGCACGGCGGCCACGTCGTCGCCTACCCCGAGGGGCGGGTCGGGCTGTCACCGGACTGGTGGCCCGAGCGCGGCCGCACCGGGCTGGCCCGGCTGGCGCTCGGCGTCGGCGTGCCGGTGATCCCGGTCAGCCAGTGGGGCGCCCAGGACGTGCTGCAGTACGGCAACGACTGGGGCAAGCTGCGCACCCTCGCCCGCTCCCTGCTGCGGCGGCCGGTGCTGAGGGTGCACGTCGGCCCGCCGGTGTACCTGGAGGACCTGCGGCTGGGCCGGGTCGGCGACGCCAACCGGGCGCGGATGCGGATCGCCGCGGCGATCACCCGCGGGCTGGTGCCGCTGCGCGCGGCCGCCGCCCCGCTGCGTCCCGACCCCACCCGGCCGACGACGGGCGCAGCGGCGTTCCCCGGCGGCGTGGTGCCCGAGGACATCCCGTGACGGGCCGGTGCTGGAAGTGCCGACCCGCGGCTGGCACCCTGCGGCCGTGACTGCGCCCGACCTCCAGGCCGCCCCCGGCCCCGCCGACCGCGCGCTGCGCCGCGAGCGCTTCGGCTGGTACTCCTACGACTGGGCGATGTCGGTGTTCAACACCAGCGTCACCACGGTCTTCCTCGGGCCCTACCTGACCAGCGTCGCCCAGGACGCCGCCGGCGCCGACGGCCGGCTGCCGTTCCTCGGCCTGTCGATCCCGCCGGGCAGCTGGTTCTCCTACGTCCTGTCGTTCTCGGTGATCGTGCAGGTCGTCGTGCTGCCGCTCACCGGCGCCGTGGCCGACCGCAGCGGGCGCAAGAAGCAGCTGCTCGGGGCGCTCGCGCTGCTCGGCGCGCTGGCCGCCACATGCCTGTTCTTCGTCGCCGACGGCCGGTACCTGCTCGGCGCGGCGCTGTTCGTCGTCGCGAACGTGGCCTTCGGCGCGGCCACCGTCGTCTACTACTCCTGGCTGCCCGACCTCGCCGGCCCCGACGAGCGCGACGCCGTCTCCAGCCGCGGGTGGGCCTTCGGCTACGTCGGCGGCGCGCTGCTGCTCGCCGTCCACCTGGGGCTGTTCCTCGGGGCGGAGTCCCTGGGGCTCACCGAGGGCGAGGCGGTGCGCATCTGCCTGGCGACGGCGGGCCTGTGGTGGGGCCTGTTCACCCTGGTCACGGTCACGCTGCTGCGCGACCGGCCGCCGGTGGCCGCGCACGGCGCCGGCACGAGCGGGTTCCGGCAGCTGTGGTCGACGCTCACGGGGATGCGGGCGTTCCCGCTGACGCTGTGGTTCCTCGGCGCCTACCTGCTGTTCAACGACGGCGTGCAGACCGTCATCTCGCTGTCGGCCACCTACGCCAGCGAGGAGCTGGGCCTGGAGCAGTCGGTGCTCACCGGCGCGATCCTCATGGTCCAGGTGGTCGCCGTCTTCGGCGCCCTGGGGCTGGGCCGGGTGGCCGCCCGCTACGGCGCCAGGCGCACCGTGCTCGGCTGCCTGGTGGCCTGGACGGCGGTGCTCGTGGCCGCCTACACGCTGCAGGAGGGCGCCGTCGCGCAGTTCTACGC
This sequence comes from Geodermatophilus sp. FMUSA9-8, assembly GCF_037034165.1. Classification (NCBI taxonomy): domain Bacteria; kingdom Bacillati; phylum Actinomycetota; class Actinomycetes; order Geodermatophilales; family Geodermatophilaceae; genus Geodermatophilus; species Geodermatophilus sp. FMUSA9-8. Next base: position 179,489 of record NZ_JBAGKE010000001.1, read on the forward strand.
GCTGGCCGCTGTCATCGGCCTGGTGCAGGGCGGCACCCAGGCGCTGTCGCGGTCGCTGTTCAGCCACCTCATCCCGGCCGGCCGGGAGGCGGAGTACTACAGCTTCTACGAGATCAGCGACCGCGGGACCAGCTGGCTCGGGCCGCTGGCCTTCGGCCTGACCTACCAGCTCACCGGTTCCTACCGGTACGCGATCATCAGCCTGGTCGTGTTCTTCGTCGCCGGGTTCCTGCTGCTGCTGCGCCTGCCCATGCGGCGGGCGGTGGTCGCGGCCGGCAACACCCCGCCGGAGCGGCTGTGAGCGACGTGGAGGGGCTGCCGGCGTCGGTGCCCGCGGCCGGCGACCGGCGCCGCGCCCCGGCACCGGCGCACCTGCGCTTCTTCCACGGCCCGATGGACTGCGGCAAGTCCACGCTGGCGCTGCAGGTCGACCACAACCAGAGCCGGCAGGGCCGCTCGGGGCTGCTGCTCACCCAGGGCGACCGGTCGGCCCGGCCGCGGATCACCTCCCGCGTCGGGCTGGCCCGCGAGGCGGTGGAGGTCGACGCCGGCACCGACCTGCTGCTGCTGGTGCGCACCCGGTGGGCCGACGGCACCCGGGTGGACTACCTGATCGTCGACGAGGCGCAGTTCCTCACCCCGGGCCAGGTCGACCAGCTCGCCGAGCTCGTCGACGCCTCGCACGTCGACGTCTACGCCTTCGGGCTGACCACCGACTTCCGCGCCCGCCTGTTCCCGGGCACCCAGCGGCTGCTGGAGGTCGCCGACGACGTGCAGCGCATCCAGGTGGAGGTGCTGTGCTGGTGCGGGGCGCCCGGGCTGCTCAACGCCCGCGTCGTCGACGGGCAGATGGTGCGCGAGGGCGCCACCGTCGTCGTCGCCGACACCGCCCCCACCCCCGCACCGGACAGCGTCGCCCCCGACGCGTCGACGACGGTGCCGGAGACGCACTACCAGGTGCTGTGCCGGCGGCACCACGTCCTGGGCCTGCTCGGCCCCGGGGCGGCCGGTCCCGGGCAGCTCGCCCTGCCCTGACCTCCCCCGCCGGGGTGGCGTCGCTCACCCCTGGGAGGGGCGGCGGGCGCCCCGATACCACTCCATGCGATGATGGGGAACCGACTCAGCGGAATCTCTCCGCGAAATCCGCCGTTGGTCTCCTTGACTCCCTCCTGCAGTGGGTACCCCCTGCAGCGAGGAGTCCTGACCGACACCACCAGCACGAGAGGACGGTGTGCCATGGGCGAGCGTTCCCTGCGCGGCAGCCGACTGGGCAGCGTGAGCTACGAGACCGAGCGGAACACCGCGCCGATCGAGCGGCAGTACGTCGAGTACAAGTGCCCCTCGGGTCACCAGTTCACCGTGCCGTTCGCGGACGACGCCGAGGTGCCCGACACCTGGGAGTGCAAGTTCGACGGCGCGGCGGCGAAGCTGGTCGGCGGCGCCGAGCCGGCTCCCAAGAAGGTGAAGCCCCCGCGGACGCACTGGGACATGCTCCTGGAGCGCCGCTCCGTCGAGGACCTCGAGGAGGTCCTGGCCGAGCGCCTCGAGGTGCTCCGCGGCCGGCGCACCCGCGCCAGCTGACCCCAGCACGCAGCAGGACGGCCCCGGTGGGACTCCCCCACCGGGGCCGTTCCGCGTCCGGGGCCGGGACGCCGGCCCCGGGGCGCCTCAGGACGGGCGCGGGCCGCTGTCGACCACGTCGCCGGCCACCTCGCCCTCGATGACCCGCACCGGGGCGCCGAAGGCCCCGGACGCGGTGGCACCGGACGCGCCGGGCACCCGGGTGCTGCGCACCCGCACCGGGCCGGCGGCCGAGAGCCCCAGCCGGGCGGCCAGCCCGCGGCCCACGGCGGCGCGCACCAGCGGCCGGGTGGGCGGCAGCAGGCACAGCAGCCCGACGGCGTCGGACACGAAGCCCGGCAGCACCATCAGCGCCCCGCCGACCGCGACCAGGCCCGCGTCGGACGCGGCGCGCCCCGGCGGCCGGTGCGCCACGGCCCGCTCCCGCAGCGCCTCCAGCGCGCGCGTGCCCTGGCGCGCCATCAGCGCCCAGCCCAGCACGGTGGTGGCCAGCGCCGCCAGCACGGTGGCACCCACGCCGATCCAGCTCGCCACCAGCACGAACACGGCGATCTCGGCGAGGGCCCACAGTCCCGCCAGCACCCGGATGCGTCGACCCACAGCTCTCCCCGGTCCGGCCACGCGGGCGGCCCGGGTCCGCCTACCGGACCTCGCTGGACCGCCCGCCGTCGCGGACCCGTCCTGGCACGGCGCGGGGGACCCGGCCCGGCAGGCGGTCGGCCAGCCGGTCCTGCAGGCCCCACCACGTGACCCGCACCAACGCCTCTTCAACGATCGAGGCGGTCATCTTGCTCCTGCCGAACTCGCGTTCGCTGAAGGTGATCGGCACCTCGGCCACCCGGGCGCCGGCGCGGACCGCCCGCCAGGCCCAGTCGACCTGGAAGCAGTAGCCCTGGCTGGCCACCTCGTCGAAGGGCAGCTGGTCGACCAGCTCCCCGCGGACGGCCCGGAACCCGCCGGTGGCGTCGGCCAGGGGCAGCCGCAGCGCCCACCGGGTGTACCGGTTGCCCAGGCGGGACAGCAGCAGCCGGCGCCGCGGCCAGTCCTCCACCCGGCCGCCGGGCACCCACCGCGACCCGAGCACCAGGTCGGCGTCCTCGAGCCCGGCCAGCAGCAGCGGCAGCTGCTCGGGGTGGTGCGAGCCGTCGGCGTCCATCTCGACCAGCACGTCGTAGCCGTGCGCGCGGCCCCAGCGGAACCCGGCGACGTACGCGGGGCCCAGGCCGGACTTCTCCGTGCGCCGCAGCACGTGCACCCGCTGGTCCTGGGCGGCGATCTTCTCGGCCAGCTCGCCGGTGCCGTCCGGGGAGCCGTCGTCGACCACCAGGGCGTGCGCGTCGGGGACGGCGGCGTGCAGCCGGTCGAGGATCGGCTCGAGGTTCTCCACCTCGTCGTAGGTGGGGATGACGACGAGGACCCGCTGCCCCGCGCTCACCGCCGGCTCCGGCGGGCGCGCAGGGAGGGGACGACGACGGCGAGCACGGCACCGGCGCCCAGGGCGGACAGCGCCCACTCGGGGCCGGCGCCCAGCCGCTGGGCGAGGGTGGTGCCGTCGCGCCGGGCGATGTCCTCGACGAACACCGCGGAGGTGAACAGCCCCGAGGAGCGCACCAGGGAGCCGTCGGGGGCGATGACGGCGGAGATGCCGCTGGTGGAGGCCAGCGCCACCGACCGGCCGAACTCGACCGCGCGCACCTGGGCGGCGGCCACCTGCTGGGCGCTCTCGTCGGTGTAGCCGAAGGTGGCGTTGTTGGTCTGCACCACGAGCAGCTCCGCGCCGGCGTCGACGGTGTCGGCCACCAGGGAGTCGTAGACCACCTCGAAGCAGATGACGTCGCCGACCCGGGCGCCGCCCATGTCGAGCACGCCGACCTCGGTGCCGTGGGTGAAGTCGCGGCGGACGAGGTCGACCTTGTCGCTGAAGAACCGGAAGAAGGCGCGCGCCGGCACGTACTCGGCCAGCGGCACGGGGTGGCGCTTGACGTAGGTGTCGCCGGGGCCGCTCTCGGGGTCCCAGACGATGCCGGTGTTGCTCAGGTACTCCCCGGGCCCCTCGACCACGGCGCCCACCAGGATCGGCGCGGCGATCGCCCCGGCGGCCCGGCTGATCGCCCGGGCGGCGTCGTCGTTGGTGTAGGGGTCGATGTCGGAGCTGTTCTCCGGCCACACCACCAGGTCCGGCTGCGCCTCGTCGCCGGCCGCCACCCGGGCGGCCAGGTCGAGGGTCTGCTGCACGTGGTTGTCCAGGACCGCGCGGCGGCGGGCGTTGAACTCCAGGCCCGCCTCGGGGACGTCGCCCTGCACGACGGCGACGGTGACGGCCGGCCCGCCGTCGGTGAGCGAGGACCCCGGCAGGGGCAGCCACGCGGCGGCGCCGGCCAGCGGGACGGCGAGCGCGCCGGCGACCAGCGCGGCCGCCGCCCTCGGGGACGCCGCCCTGGGGGACGCTGCCTCCGGGGACGCCGACCGCCGGGCCCGCGCGAGCGCGAGGACGGCGGCGGCCAGCAGCGCGCCGGTGAGGGCGACGGCGAAGCCGACCAGCGGCACCCCGCCGTAGGCGGCCAGCGACAGGAACGGCCCGTCGGTCTGGCTGAACCCCAGCCGGCCCCACGGGAACCCGCCCAGCGGCAGCCGGCCGCGCAGCGCCTCGTCGAGCACCCACAGCGCCGCGGTCCACAGCGGCCACAGGCGCAGCCGGGAGACCGCGGCGGTGGCCGCGCCGAGGGCGGCGAGGAACAGCGCCTGGGAGACCGCCAGCGCCAGCCACGGGAACGCGCCGACGTAGGTGCCGCTCCACGACAGCAGCGGCACGAAGAACGCCAGGCCGAGCACCAGCCCCAGCCACGCCCCGGAGCGGGCGCGCTGACCGTGGACGGCGAGGGCGAGGGCGGCGGGGCCGAGGACGGCCAGCCCGGTCAGCGACCACCCGGGGAAGGCGAACAGCAGCGCGACCCCGCCCGCGGCGGCCAGCGCCGTCCGCCAGGGCAGCCGCCGGGACCACGGCCGGGACCACGGCCGGGACCGGCTCCCGGACGGCCGCCCGGCGGCGTCGGGGGCCGCGTCGAGCGTGTCCGTCGCGGCTGCTGGTGGCACCGCCGGCCTCCCCGCGACGTCGCGCCGCGGACCGGGTCCGGGCTGCAGTGGGCGCCCGCGGCTGTGCGTGCGCGGGCCACGACGTGGCCCGCCGGACAGTCTCCCACCCCCGCGGGCGGGACCGGCCGCCCCGCCCGTGGTGTCCCCCGCCGGTGCGGCGGCGGTACCCGTGCGGGCGTCGGCCCGTTACAGCGGCAGCACCCGCCCGGCCACCACCAGGCCGGAGCAGCCGGGCCGGGCGCGGCCGGCCAGCACGGCCGAGAGGGTGTCCGCGGTGGCCCACAGCGCGAGGTCGGCCGGCGCGCCCGGTGCCAGCGGGCCGGCCGGGTGCTCGGCCCGGACGGCGTGCCAGCCGCCGTGGGTGGCCGCGTCGAAGGCGTCGAAGGGGCGCAGCCCCGAGGCGCGCTCGTGGTGGTCGACGGCGGCGTGCACCCCGCCCCACGGGTCCATCGGCGTCACCGGGGCGTCGCTGCCCAGCGCCAGGGCCACCCCGGCGTCGGCGAGGTCGGCGAACGGGTTGGCGCCCAGGGCCCGCTCGACGCCCAGCCGCTCGGCGTACATCCCGGCGTCCCCGCCCCAGGCGGCGTCGAAGGCCGGCTGCACGCTGGCCACCATCCCCCAGGCGCGCATCCGCTCGACCGCCTCCGGCCCGGTCATCTCCACGTGCTCCAGGCGGTGCCGGCACGCCCGCACGGCGGCGACGCCGAGCTCGCCGACGACCACGCCGACGGCGTCGAGCACCTGGTCGACGGCGGCGTCGCCGATGACGTGGAACCCGGCCTGGATCCCGGCGGCGGTGCAGGCGCGCACGTGGTCGACCAGCTGCGCGGTCTCGAAGCGCAGCGCCCCGGCGGTGTCGGGCCGGTCGAGATAGGGCGCCGACAGCGCGGCGGTGTGCGAGCCGAGGGCGCCGTCGCAGAACAGGTCCCCGCCGGCCCCGGCCAGCCCCAGCTCCCGCACCAGGTCCAGCCCCCCGCGCTCGGCCAGCTCCCCCCAGTAGCCGAGCACCCGCGGGCCGGGCCGCCCGGCGGCCAGCGCGAGCAGGGCGCGCAGGTCCTCGGCACCCGACACCTCCGGCCCGGCCATCTCGTGCACCGTGCCGATGCCCAGGCGGGCGGCCGCGTCCAGGGTGGCGGCCTGCGCCGCCGCCCGCTGCGGGGCGGCCACCGCGCCGTAGGCGGCCTGCCGGGCGGCGTGGTGGGCGTCGAGGCGCAGCTGCCCGTCGGCGGAGAAGCCGGGCAGGCCGCGGACGCCGGGCACCCGGTCGAGCAGCGCGGTGGACACCGTGGCCGAGTGGACGTCGACCCGCGCCAGGTACACCGGGCGGTCGCCGACGACGGCGTCCAGGTCGGCGCGGGTCAGCCTCCGGCCCTCCGGCCAGCCGGTCTCGTCCCAGCCGGTGCCGAGCAGCACCCCGGGCGGGGCGGTGCGGTGCGCGGCGGCGACGGCGTCGACCGCCTCCGCGACGCTCGACCTCGAGTGGAGGTCGAGACCGGTGAGCGCCAGGCCGGTCGCCGTCGCGTGCACGTGCGCGTCGACGAACGCCGGGGTCAGCAGCGCGCCGTCCCCGGGGAGCACCCGGTCGGCCCGCGGCGCGTCGCCGGCGTCGCCGAGCCAGGCGACCGCGCCGTCGGTGACGGCCACCGCGCGGCCGGGGCGGTCGCCGACGGTGCAGCATGACGAGGCCCCCCGGCCCGCCCGTTCCCGGGTGGCCGGGCACCGGCCGCGACGGTAGGCAGGACCGATGGCGGACGGGGAGCTGCTCACCCCCCGGCTGCGGCTGCGCGCCTGGACCACCCGCCGCGACGACCTGGCCCGGCTCACCGACATCTACGGCCGCCCCGAGGTGACCCGCTGGCTCGGCGGCAGCCCGTCGGTGGGGCCGGTGGAGCTGGTCGCCCGGTGGGCGCAGGTCAGCCGCGCCGACCCGCGCTTCGGGTGCTGGGCGGTGGAGGTGCGCGCCGACCCGCCCGTCGTCGCCGGCACCGTGCTGCTCAAGCCGCTGCCCGACGGCGTGGGTGAGGTGGAGGTCGGCTGGCACCTGCACCCCGAGTGCTGGGGCCACGGGTACGCCACCGAGGCCGCGCGCGCCGTCGTCGAGCGGGCCTTCGGCGCCGGGCTGCCCGAGGTCTACGCCGTCGTCCGGCCCGGCAACGAGCCGTCGCTGGCGGTGTGCCGCCGGCTCGGCATGGCGCCGCTGGGCCGGATGCGCCGCTGGTACGACGTCGAGCTCGAGGCCTTCCGGCTCATGGCCCCGCCGGTGGTCGACTAGCCGCTCAGGCGGCCCGGTCCGGCCGCTCCGGCGACGGGCGCCCGGGCGCCGGCGAACCCGCGGCGCGCGGCCGGCGGCGCCCGGGCAGGCGGGCCAGCAGCCGGGCCCGGCGCGACGTGCGGGCCCGCACCCGGGCGCCGGCGGCGTCGGCGCTGTCCCGCTCGGCGGCCTCCTGGGGCGTGGGCGCGGTGCCGCCCAGGTGCGCCGGCACCCACCAGGTGTCGTCGGGGCCCTCGGGCTGCTGCGGATAGGTGCGCTGCGCCTCGTCCAGCAGCGCCTCCATGGCACCCCTGGTGCGGGCGAGCAGCGCCGGGGCCGTCTCCCCGGGCTGGGGCACCACCGGCTCGCCGAAGAGCACGGTGACCGCGCGGCCGCGGGTGAGGTCGACGGGGCGCTTCTTGGTGGCCACGCGGTGCCCGCCCCACACCGCGGCCGGGAGGATCGGCACCTGCGCGTCCAGGGCCATGCGGGCGGCGCCGGCCTTGAGCTCCTTGACGGTGAAGCTCTGGCTGATCGTGGCCTCCGGGAAGACACCGACCACCTGGCCGTCCCGGAGCGCCCGGACGGCGGCGTCGAAGGCCGCGGCCCCGGCCTTGCGGTCGACCGGGATGTGCCGCATGGCGCGCATGAACGGCCCGGCGAACCAGTGGCCGAACACCGACGACTTGGCCATGAAGCGCACCAGCCGGTGCCGCGGCAGCGCGCCGAGGCCGAGGAAGGTGAAGTCGAGGTAGCTGACGTGGTTGCTGCAGATCACCGCGCCGCCGGAGGTGGGCACGTGCTCGGAACCCCGGACGTCGAACCGCAGCCGCAGCAGCCGGAAGATCACCAGGGTGACGCGGACGACCAGGCGGTAGGGCCCGTCGCCGCGCTCCGGCCGGGGACCGAACAGGTCGCGCCGGACGACGTCACGCCAGCTCGCGGTGTACATGGCGGGACGATAACCGGCGCGCCTGGGCGGTCCCTGGGCGGTCAGCGGACGACGGTCAGGTCCGCCGCCGCGCGCACCACCGCGGCCAGGTCCCCGGTCTCGCGGTGGACGCGGCGCTGCAGGTCGGCGCCGGTCCCGCGCTCCAGCACCGCACGCACGCCCTCCTCCACCCGCCGCCGGTCCCCGGAGGCATCGAGGGCCTCCCCGACGTGCGCCAGCAGCGCGGCGACGACGTCCGCGGCGGGCGCGGGCCGCCCGGTGAGCGGGGAGACCAGCTCGCCGGTGGTGCCCGATCGGCCGGCCCGCCAGGCCGCCACCCGCAGCACCTCGCCGCGCACCGCCGGGGCCGGCCGGCCCTCCCGCCACTCGGCCGCGGCGGTGTCCACCAGCGCCCGCACCAGCCCGGCGTGCGTGACGGCGTCCTCCACCCGCAGCGCCACGTCGGCGACCCGGACCTCCACCGTGGGCCAGCTGCGGGAGAGGCGGGCGGCGAAGTACACCTGGCCGGCGTCGACGATCGTGCGGGTGGCCACCAGGTCGTCGACGACACGGGCGTAGGTGGCGGCGTCCCCGAACAGCTCCGTGGGACCCGAGGACGGCCACCGGTCCCAGGCCTGCGAGCGGTAGCTGGCGTAGCCGCTGTCGCGGCCCAGCCAGAACGGGGAGTTGGCGGTGAGCGCCGTGAGCACCGGCAGCCACACCCGGATCCGGTCGAGGACGGCGACACCCTCCTCGTCCCCGTCGACCGACACGTGCACGTGGCAGCCGCAGGTGAGCTGGTCGGTGGCGATGAGCCCGAAGCGCTCCTCCATCTCGGCGTAGCGCTCACCCGGCGTCGGCTCGGGGTCGACGGCGACCGGGGAGCTCGCCAGCGCCGCCACCCGGGCGCCCACCGCGCGCGCCGCCGCGTCGGCCCGGCCGCGCCACAACCGCAGCTCCCGCGTCACCTCGTCCAGGCCGGCGCACACCCGGGTGCCGAGCTCCACCTGCTCCTGCTTGAGCTCGGGCACCAGGTGGCCGGGCCGCTCCCCCGGGCCGTCGTCGCGGTCGTGCTCCTCCGGCGTCTGCCCCTCCCCCCGGCGGGAGGCCACCGCGAGCGCCTCGGGCCCCCGCGGCACCGGCCTCCCCGACGGGTCGACGACCAGCAGCTCCTCCTCGACCCCGACCGTGCGCACCGGGACATCCTCACCGCGCCCGGCAGCCTCCGCGTCCCGGGACGTCGGTGTTCCCGGCGCCGGAGCCGCCGCAGCCGTCCCGGCTACTGGTAAAAAGCCGATGTTGTTGGGGATAACGGAGTAGGGTGGTCGTCGTGAGCCGCACCTGGCAGGGACCGCTCCCGGAGATGCCGTCGGTCCCGGCGGCCCGCGCCTGGCAGCGGCTGGTGCCGCCCGAGGGCTACGCCGTCCAGTGGCGGCGCCTGGTGGACGCCGCGCTGGAGCTGGGACTGGGACCCGAGGAGCTTGCCACCGGCGGCATGGACGACGTGGCCGCGGCGCGCGGGTGGAAGCCGGCGACCGTGACGCTGTACAGCAAGGTGGCCCGCTACGGCGGCGTCCCGCTGCCCACCCCGCCGACGCCGGAGCCCGACCCGCGCACGCTCGACCTGCGGCCGCTCTGCGAGGTCCGCGGCGAGCAGCCCGAGCACCTGCGTTCGGTCGTCTGGTGCGCGATCGCCCTGCACTGGCCGGCCCCGGTGGGCACCTTCCGCGACCTGCGCCGCGAGCAGGTGCACCCGACCGCCCGCCGGCTGCTGGTGCGCACCGAGGACGGCGAGTGGTCGGTGCCCGGGGCGCTGCGGGCCTGGCACGCCTGGGAGGACGTCCGCAACCGGTTCCCGGCCCTGGAGCGCAGCCCGTGGGTGCTGCCGGCCCTGCGCCGTGGCCCCGGTTTCACCTCCGAGGTGGGCGGCCGGCTGTCCAGCCAGGCGCTGCAGGTGACCTTCGCCAAGCACGCCGTCCGGACCGCGCTGCACCTGCGCGGGACGACGACGGGCGGCGGGCGCGCACGGGCCGACGCGCTGGCCGCCGTCTACGAGACGCTGTCCTACGACTCCTTCCGCCGCCTGGCGCTCGCCGGCGGCGCCGAGCCGGTGGCCGCCCGCGGCGCGGTGCGCGCCGAGCGGGCCGCGCGGGCGAACAAGGCCGCGGCCCCGGCGGCACCCGGGCGCTGAGCCGCGCCGGGGCTCAGATCAGGGCGAGCTGCCCGGGGACGGCGTCGTCGCGGGCGGGCGCGCGTCCCCTCCCCCGCCGGGCGGGCGCGGGTGCCGCGGGACGGGTGGCGGGCAGGCTGCCGGCCGGGAAGCTCGCCTCGTCGTCGCCCGGGACCCCGGACGCAGCCTCCCCTGACGGCGCTTCCCCCGGCACGCCGCGCGCCCGGCCGCCGGAGTGCCCGTCGAGGCCGTGCCGGCGCAGCAGCGGCGCCACCCGCTCGGCCAGCCACGCCCGGTACTCCGCGGGCACGTAGGCGCCGCCGCGGTAGAGCTGCCGGTAGCGCGGGACGAGGGCGGGGTGCTCGCGGGCCAGCCAGGCGGAGAACCACTCCCGGGCGCCGGGGCGCAGGTGCAGCGGCACGACGGTCACCCCGGTGGCGCCGGCGGCGGCCACGGCCTCCAGGGCGGCGTCGAGGTCGGCCAGCCGGTCGGTGAGGCCGGGCAGCACCGGGGCGAGGAACACCCCGCACGGCAGGCCGGCGTCGGTGACGGCGCGGACCAGGTCGAGGCGAGCCCGTGGCGAGGGGACGCCCGGCTCGAGGCTCGCGTGCAGGTCGTCGTCCCAGATGGCCAGCGAGACGCCGAAGCCCACGGGAACGTCCCGCGCGGCGGAGGCCAGCAGCGGGACGTCGCGGCGCGCCAGCGTGCCCTTCGTGAGCACCGAGAACGGCGTCCCGGAGTCGGCCAGCGCCCGGATGACCCCGGGCATCAGCCGGTAGCGGCCCTCGGCCCGCTGGTAGGGGTCGGTGTTGGTGCCCAGCGCCACGTGTTCGCGCCGCCACGAGGGCTTCGCCAGTTCCCGGCGCAGCACCTCGACGAGGTTGGTCTTGACGACGATCTGGGTGTCGAAGTCGCGGCCGCTGTCCAGGTCCAGCCACTCGTGCGTCTTGCGGGCGAAGCAGTTGTGGCTGATGACCCCGTTGGCGACGAAGTCACCGGTGCCGGTGGTGATGTCGAACATGGGCATCTCGACGCCGAGGTCGGACAACTCGACGACCCGCAGATCCGCATCGCTCTTGACCGCCACGCCGTCCACCGAGCACCTGCGGCGGATGGCGGGGTCGACGAGGTGGAAGAAGCGCATGTGCTCGCGCAGTCCGCCACGAACCCGCACGGTGGCGAGGCCGTTGGGCCGCGCCCGGTCCTCGAGCACCGAGTCGAAACCGAGCACGGCGAGTGCCGAGCGCGTCCGTCCGAGGATCTCGACGTCGGTGTTGGCGATCCGGAGGGCGCCGCCGCTCCGGCTGCCCTCGGCGTCGAAGATGCCGGCGAGGAAGCCGCGTTGCCAGGCCTCGCCCGGTGCCTCCGGCCAGGCGACGAGGGCGGTGATGCGGGCGACGGCGCCCGCCGAGGACGTCCGGATCGCCGTCATGGCGCGCCGCTCGGGCGTGGCCGCCGAGTAGGCGAACCGGTCGGTGCGGATGCCCTCCTCGGCCAGGTAGGCCTGGCTGCGGTCGAGACCCTCGACGTCGGCCAGTGCCAGCCGGAAGCGGTGCTGGACGCCACCTCCACCGTTCACCCGCGGATACCGGTAGACGCCGAGGTGACCGTCTCCGCGGACCATCCCGGTGAGGTAGCCGCGGCGGTAGTCGGCACAGGCGACAGGAGTGGGCCCGGAGCGGCCGAAGCCGAGCAACTCGTCGTTGGTCGTCAGGTGCGGCCGCCGCTCCCGCCCGGCCATCGCGCCCGTGACGTACTTCCAGCCCCGCGCGCTCAGGAAGCGGTGGTCGCCGCTCGCGACGATCCGGGTCCCGTCACCGAGGGTGACGCGGTGCGCCGGCTTCACCGTGCTCCAGTGCGCGAGGACCTCGGTCTCGACGTAGTGGCGGTACGTGCCGCGCCGCTCCGTGCCGATGATGCGGTCCCCCACCCGGAGATCGGCGATGGGGCGCTGGCTGCCGTCGGCCATCAGGACCAGGGTGTCGCCGGCCAGGCAGTACACGCACTGGTGGAGGCAGCCCCGGTACGGGTTGATCGTGTAGCCGAAGGGCATCCGCGAACCGTCGGGCACCTTGTTCAGCGCCGACCGGGACAGCACCTCGTGCAGCGTCACACCCGGGAACTCCGGCACCTGCACGCTGCGCAGCAGGCCCCGGGCGCTCGGCATCCCCGGGAGGAGCCCGCCGTCGTCGGCGTCGAGCCGCTGTCCCTCCCACCGCACGGGACCCATGCGAACACACGTTCGACGCAGGTGTCCAGTCGGCGCGCCCCTCCCCCGGGCAGGGGCGTTTTCCCTCGAATCGGTGTGAGCAGCGGAAAGTTGGGGATAACGGTCGAACGGAGGGCAGCGGACTCCAGGGTCGACACGGGGAGCTCAGACGGGCGGGCGGTCCTCGTAGAAGGTGGACAGCACGACGGTGGTGCGGGTGCTGACGTTCGCCGTCGTGCGGATGTCGCGCAGCAGCTGCTCCAGCGCCTCCGGCGAGGCCACCCGCACCTTGAGCAGGTAGCTCTCCACCCCCGCCACCGAGTAGCAGGCCTCGATCGCGTCGAGGTGCACCAGCTTCCCCGGGGCGTCGTCGGCCTGCGCCTGGTCCAGCGGGGTGATCGCCACGAACGCCGTCAGCCCCCGCCCGAGCAGCCGCGCGTCGACGGTGGCGCGGTAGCCGGTGATCAGCCCGCGCTGCTCCAGGCGGCGCACGCGCTGGTGCACCGCGGACACCGACAGGCCCACCCGCTCGGCCAGCTCGGTGTAGCTGGCGCGCCCGTCGCGGGCGAGGGCGGCGAGCAGCCGGCGGTCGACGTCGGGGGCCGGCTCCCCGCCCGCCTCAGCCGGGGAGGACGACGAGCCCACGGGGACCGTTGTTCAGGACGCGGACGCCCTCGTCGGTGCAGACCACGATGTCCTCGATGCGCGCGCCCGCGCGCCCGGCGAGGTAGATGCCGGGCTCCACGGAGAACGCCATGCCGGCCTCCAGCGGCAGGTCGTTGCCGGCGACGATGTAGGGCGCCTCGTGGGTGTCCAGGCCGATGCCGTGCCCGGTGCGGTGGATGAAGTGCTCGCCCCAGCCGGCCGCGGCGATCCGGTCGCGGGCGACGGCGTCGACCTGCTCGGCGGTCACGCCGGGGCGGACGGCGGCCACGGCGGCCTCCTGCGCGTCCTGCAGCACGGCGTACCAGCCGGCGGTCTCCGCGTCGGGCTCGCCGCCGACGACGTAGGTGCGGGTGCAGTCCGACCGGTAGCCGGTGGGTGTCTCCCCGCCGATGTCGACGACGACGACGTCGCCGGCCTGCACCACGCGATCGGAGAGCTCGTGGTGCGGGCTCGCGCCGTTGGGGCCCGAGCCGACGATGGTGAAGTCGACGCCCACGTGGCCGTCGGCGAGGATCGCCGCGGCGATGTCGGCGCCGACGGCGGCCTCGGTGCGGCCCACCCGCAGCCACTCCCCCATCCGCGCGTGCACCCGGTCGATGGCGGCGCCGGCGAGGGCGAGCTCCTCCACCTCGGCCGGCGTCTTGACCATGCGCAGCCGGTCGAGCACCGGCGTCGCGAGCTCCAGCGCCGACCCGGGCAGCGCCCGGTGCACCCCGAGGGCGTGCTCGGCCCAGGTGCGGGCGCCGACGGCGACCCGGGTGGGCGCCGTCCCCAGCCGGGCGGTGACCTCCCGGGCGACGACGGCGAACGGGTCGTCGGTCTCGTCCCAGGCGTGCACCTCCAGGCCCAGCGCGCCGGCCGGCGACGCGTCGACCATGGGCGCCTCCAGGCGCGGCACGACCAGCAGCGGCTCCCCGGCGCGGGGCACGACCAGGGCGGTCAGCCGCTCCATGGCGTGCGCGGCGTAGCCGCACAGGTAGCGCAGGTCCGACCCGGGGGTGAGCACCACGGCGTCGATGCCGAGCTCCTCCGCGACGGCGCGCGCGGCGTGCACGCGGTCGATGCTGACGAGGGCCCCCGTGCTGTCTCCCACGTCCGGACACTAACCCCGGGCACCGGCAGGACCGGTCGGGGTTTCCCGGACCGTTACCGTCCCGGCCGTGACGACGATGCTGCTCGACGCCGCGAGCCTCTACTTCCGCGCGTTCTACGGCGTCCCGACCAGCGTGACCGCACCCGACGGGCGGCCGGTCAACGCCGTCCGCGGGTTCCTCGACATGACCGCCCGGCTGCTGACCGCGCACTCCCCCAGCCGGCTGGTGGCCTGCTGGGACGACGACTGGCGGCCGGCGTTCCGCGTGGCGGCGCTGCCGTCGTACAAGGCGCACCGGCTGTCCCCCGAGGGCGGGGAGGAGACGCCCGACGAGCTCGGCCCGCAGGTGCCTGTGCTGGTCGACGTGCTGGCCGCGGCCGGCATCGCCCGGGTCGGGGCGCCGGGCTACGAGGCCGACGACGTGATCGGCACGCTGGCCACCCGCGCCCGCGGCCCGGTCGACGTGGTCACCGGCGACCGCGACCTGTTCCAGCTCGTCGACGACGCCCGCGGCGTGCGGGTCCTCTACACCGCCCGGGGCATCGCCGACATCGAGGTGGTCGACGAGGCGGCGGTGACGGCGAGGTACGGCATCCCGGGGCGGGCCTACGCCGACTTCGCGGTGCTGCGCGGCGACCCGAGCGACGGGCTGCCCGGGGTGGCCGGGGTCGGCGCGAAGACGGCGGCGGCGCTGGTGACGGAGTTCGGCGACCTGGCCGGCATCCGCGCGGCCGCGGCCCGCACGGTGGTGGCGAAGGCGCCGCTGACGGCGGCGGTGCTCAAGCGGCTGGCCGCGGGCGCGGACTACCTCGACGCGGCGCCCGTGGTGGTGGCGGTGGCCCGGGACATCGACATGCCCGCCGTCGAGGGGACCCTGCCCTCCCGGCCCGCCGACCCGGCGGCGCTGGCGTCGCTGGCCGACGCGCACGGGCTGCGCTCGTCGCTGGGCCGGCTGGGCGCGGCGCTGGGCTGGCCGGCCGACGTCCTCGACTGAGGACGCCGGCCGGCCCTCAGCCGGTCAGGACGTGACGTCCCAGGTGTAGGCGGCGGAGTCGGCGTCGGTGATCGCGACCTGCAGCGTCACGTCCTCGTCGTCCTCGGTGACGCCGCTGCACTCGTAGGTGGCGCCGTTCTCCACGACCATCTCCTGGTCGCAGGTGACCTCGATGCCGACGCCGAAGGTCTCGGTGAACTGCTCGGCGATGTCGCGCTCGGCGCGGCCGGCGTCGAGGACGTCCTTGCCCAGGACCAGCGGCAGGACGATCGCCGCGGCGATGACGACGACGGCGAGCGCCACCAGGCCGATGACGAGCCCGGTACGGGACTTCTTCGCCGGCGGCTGGCCGAACCCGCCGGGCTGACCGTAGGGCCCCGGCTGCCCGTACTGGCCCTGCTGGCCGTACTGCTGACCGTAGGGCTGCTGCTGCCCGTACTGCTGACCGCCGTACTGCCCCGGCTGGCCGTACTGCCCGGGCTGGCCGTACTGGCCCGGCTGCCCCTGCGGCTGGCCGCCGTACTGCCCCGGCTGCCCGTACTGGCCCGGCTGCCCGGGCTGCTGGCCGCCGTACTGGCCCGGCTGGCCGTACTGCCCACCCGGCTGGCCGTACTGGCCGGGCTGCCCGTACTGGCCCGGCTGACCGGGCTGCTGGCCGCCGTACTGCCCCGGCTGCCCGTACTGCCCCGGCTGGCCACCCTGCGGTGGGTTGGTCATCGTCGCTCCTGGTCGATCGCGCGCCGTTCCCCTGACCGTGCGTCACGGGAGCGGGGCGATTGTGCACCACCCCGGCCCGGTCGCGGCCCGCGCGCGCCGTGCGCGCGCCCCGCCCGGGTCACCCGCTGACCGCGACGGCCACCACGCCGCGGCGGATGCGGCCCACCGCCGCCCGGGCCACCCCGGCCACCGCCTCGTCGGCGACCTTGGCCAGCTGGTCCAGGACGTCGAGGAGCTGCCGCGCCCAGCGGACGAAGTCGCCGCCGGAGAGCTCCGTGCCGGCCTGCTCGGCGCCGGCGAGCACCCGGTCGAGGGTCTGCCCGTCGGCCCACCGGTAGGCCGCCCACGCGAAGCCGAGGTCCAGGTCGCGGGTGGCGGGGATGCCGCGGTCGAGCTCGACGTCCTGCAGGCGGGCGCGGATCCGGCGCATCTCGCCGATCGCCGCGGCCACCTGCCCGGCCGGGACCGCCGGCTGTCCGGGGGTCTCCCGCCGCGCCTCGAACACCAGCGTGGACACCACCGCGGCGAGCTCGGGCGGGGTGAGCCCGCGCCAGGCGCCGGCGCGCAGGCACTCGGCGATGAGCAGGTCGCCCTCCGACCAGATCCGCGCCAGCCGGCGTCCCTCGTCGGTGACCCGCGGGACGTCGTCGACGGGCGTGGGCTCCTCGGTGTCGGCCGGCACCAGCGGCACGACCTCCGGCACCAGGTAACCCAGCTCCTCGAGGACGTCGCAGGTGCGGTCGAACTGGCGGGTGAGCGAGCCCGTGCGCTCGGCCATCTTGCGGTGGGTGGCCTCGGCGTCGGCGACCGCGCGCAGGTACCGCTCGGCGAAGCGCACCCGCTCCTCCCGGTCGGGCAGGCCGTGCACCGGGTGGTTGCGCACCGCGCGGCGCAGGTCGTGCAGCACCGGGTCGTCGGCGGCGGCGGAGCGCTGCTTCGTGCGCCGGGCGCCCAGGTCGTTCTCCAGCCGGGCGGTGCGCAGCGTCGCGGCGAGGTCGCGGCGGGCGTGCGGACTGCGGTGGTTGAAGTTCTTGGGCACCCGCACCCGCGCCAGCGCGGTGACCGGCGTCGGGAAGTCGATGCTGGCCAGCCGGCCGGCCCACTTGTCCTCGGTGAGCACCAGCGGCCGCGGGTCGGCGAGGTCGGTGACGCCGGGGTCGAGGACGACGGCGAGGCCCTGGCGCCGCCCGGAGGGCACCCGGATGACGTCGCCGGGCCGCAGTGCGCCGAGCGCGTCGGCGGCCTCGATCCGGCGCTTGGCCGCCGAGTCGCGGGAGAGCTCCTTCTCGCGGTCGGCGATCTCGCGGCGCAGCCGGGCGTAGGCGAGCACGTCGCCGCCCTCGGTGCTCATCTCCGCGGCGAACTGCTCGGCGTCCCGCTCGGAGCGGGCCGCCTGCCGGGCCAGCCCCACGACCGACCGGTCGGCCTGGAACTGGGCGAAGGAGGAGGCGAGCAGCTCACGGGCGCGGGCCCGGCCGAAGGAGCCGACGAGGTTGACGGCCATGTTGTAGCTGGGCCGGAAGCTCGAGCGCAGCGGGTAGGTGCGGGTGCTGGCCAGCCCGGCGACCACGGCCGGGTCCACCCCGGGGGCCCAGACGACGACGGCGTGCCCCTCGACGTCGATCCCGCGGCGGCCGGCGCGGCCGGTGAGCTGGGTGTACTCCCCCGGCGTCACGTCGACGTGCGCCTCGCCGTTCCACTTGACCAGCCGCTCGAGCACCACGGTGCGGGCGGGCATGTTGATGCCCAGGGCCAGGGTCTCGGTGGCGAACACCGCCTTCACCAGGCCGCGGACGAAGCACTCCTCGACGGTCTCCTTGAACGCCGGCACGAGCCCGGCGTGGTGGGCGGCGATGCCGGCGAGAAGGCCCTCGCGCCACTCCCAGAAGCCGAGGACGTGCAGGTCCTCGTCCGGCAGGCTGCCGGTGCGCTCGTCGACGATGCGGGCGATCTCCGCGCGCTCGGCCTCGTCGGTGAGCCGCAGGCCCGACTGCAGGCACTGGGCGACGGCGGCGTCGCAGCCGTTGCGGCTGAAGATGAACGTGATCGCCGGCAGCAGCCCGGCGCGGTCGAGCCGCTCGACCACCTCGGGCCGGGCCGGCGGGCGGTACCGCGGCTTGTGCCAGTCCCGCTCGCGGCGCGAGCCGCCGTTGCCGCCGCCCCAGCTGTCCAGGCGCCGCTCGTGCTCGCGGACGTAGCGCACCAGCTCGGGGTCGACGACGCTGGCGCCGCGGTCGCGGGTGGACAGCGTGCGGGGCGTCTCGCCCTGCTCGGCGGCGTGCGCGGCCGGGCGCAGGCTGAACAGGTCGAACACCCGGCTGCCGACGAGCATGTGCTGCCACAGCGGGATCGGGCGCACCTCGCTGACGACGACCCTCGTGTGCCCGCGGACGGTGACCAGCCAGTCGCCGAACTCCTCGGCATTGCTCACCGTCGCCGACAGCGACACCAGGGTCACCGACGGCGGGAGGTGGATGATCACCTCCTCCCAGACCGCGCCGCGGAACCGGTCGGCCAGGTAGTGCACCTCGTCCATGACGACGTAGCCGAGGCCGGCGATGGCCGGGGACTCGGCGTAGAGCATGTTGCGCAGCACCTCGGTGGTCATCACGACCACCGGCGCGTCGCCGTTGATGGCGTTGTCGCCGGTGAGCAGGCCGACCCGGTCCTCGCCGTAGCGGTCGACGAGGTCGTTGTACTTCTGGTTCGACAGCGCCTTGATCGGCGTCGTGTAGAAGGCCTTGCGGCCCTCGGCCAGCGCCTTGTGCACCGCGAACTCGCCGACGACGGTCTTGCCGGCGCCGGTGGGCGCGCACACCAGCACGCCGGAGCCCTCGTCGAGCGCCTCGCACGCCTCGACCTGGAAGGGATCCAGGGAGAAGCCGAGTTCGGCGGTGAAGTCGGCGAGGGTCGGGTGCGCGCTGCGCCGCCGGGCAGCCGCGTACCGCTCGGCGGGACTGGACATGCGATCCACGTTAGGCGCTCGCGCGGCGGGGCTCAGATCGGCGCGTCGGTGCTCCTCCTCCGCGGCGGGTGGCCACCAGGCCGTGGCGATGACAAGTTGGGGATAACGGTCGGAGGAGCGGCATGCGGCCGTCCTGCCTTCCCGCAGCGCCTCCTCCCTTCCCGCCCACCGTGAGGGAGGACGCGCCACGATCAGGTCCCCTGATCCCGGCGCTCTCAGGTGCGGGCCGAGCCCACCACGCGCAGCGCGCCCGGCACCGCCTCGGCGACCACCGGCAGCGCCGCCACCGGCTCGCCGTCGGCGTAGGTGGTGAGTTCGGCGCCGGCGAGCTCCACCCGGGCGGCGCGGTGCACCGTCACGGCCGGGTGCGCCACGTGGGTGCCCTCGGTCAGCCGCGGCCGGGTGCGCACCAGCTCGCGGCGGGTCACCGGCCCGACAACGGTGACGTCGAGCAGGCCGTCGGCGGGGTCGGCGGCCGGGCAGACCCGCATGCCCCCGCCGTACCAGGGCGTGTTGCCGACGGCGACCAGCGTGACCGGCAGCGTCCGCGCCTCGCCATCGAGGGTGAGCACCACCTCGCGGGGCCGCAGCCGGGCGAGCTCGGCGAGGATGGCGACGTCGTAGCGGCGCGGCCCGCGGGGCCAGCGCAGCCGGTTGGCCCGGTCGGTGACGGCGGAGTCGAAGCCGCAGCACAGCACGGTCGCCCACCAGCGCCCGGCGGTGCGGCCGGCGTCGACCGGGCGCAGCGCCCCCTCCCGCAGGTCGGCGGCGGCCGCGGTGGCGGCGGCGACCGGCTCGGGCGGCACGCCGAGGGCGAGGGCCAGGTCGTTGCCGGTGCCCGCCGGGACGACGGCCAGCGGGGTGCCGGTGCCCGCGACGGCCTGCAGCCCGGCGTGCGCGGCGCCGTCCCCGCCGACGGCCACCACGGCTCCGGTGCCGGCGGCGACGGCGCGCGCCGCGGCCCGCTCGGCGTCCGCCCGGGTCGGAGCGGCGAGCACCTGCGGGGTCAGCCCGCCGGCGCGCAGCGCGTCGAGGACGGCGGCCGCGGCGGTGCGGGCCCGCCCGCGGCCGGCGGCGGCGCTGACCAGGACGGCGACGTCCACCCCGGGCTCAGCCGCGGGTGGGCGCGCGGTCGCCGTCGAGCCGGGAGGGGGTGGTGTCGAGCGCCGAGGGACCGGCGTCCAGCGGCGACGCCTCGTCGTCGGAGAGCGCGTGGAAGTGCTCGGCGGCGTCGCGCCTGGCCCGCCGCTTGTCGACCACCCGGGCGATCTGGATGGCCAGCTCGAACAGCACGATCATGGGCCCGGCCATGAGCAGCATGGTGAACGGGTCCTGCGTCGGCGTGACGAACGCGGCGAAGACGATGGTGAGGAAGAAGATCCACCGCCGGCTGCGCCGCAGGACGTCGTAGGACAGGACCCCGACGGCGTTGAGCGCCACCGCCACCAGCGGCACCTCGAAGCTGACGCCGAAGGCCACCAGCAGCGAGAGCACGAAGCCGATGTAGTCCTGCGCGGTCAGCGCGATCACCACGCCGTCGCCGGCGAGGGACAGCAGCAGCTCCAGGCCCGCCGACAGGGAGACGTAGGCGAGCACCGCGCCGAGGGCGAACAGCGTCGTGGACACCAGCACGAACGTGATGCCGTAGCGCTTCTCGTTGCGCCGGAGCCCCGGGGTGATGAACGCCCACAGCTGGTAGAGCCACACCGGCGCCGACAGCACCGCGCCGGCCAGCAGGCTCACCTTCAGGCGGATGAACACCCCGCCGAAGACGTCGGTGATGAGCAGCCCGCAGCCGCCGTCGACGCTGCCGCCGTAGCGCAGCTCACCGGGCAGGCCGCAGTACGGCGCGCGGATGAAGTCCCCAAGGCCGTGCTCGTACCACCAGAACGCGACGGCGGAGGCCACCAGCAGCGCGAGCAGCGCCTTGGCGACGCGGTTGCGCAGCTCGGTCAGGTGGGCGACGAGGGTCATCGTCGCCTCGGCGTCCCGCGGCGGCCGGCGGCGGCGTCCCCTGCGTGCGACGGGTCCGGCCACGTCGCTGCTCCGGGAGGTGCTCAGCGGGGGTCGGCGACGCCGGGCCGGGCGGCGCGCGCCCGCAGCTCGGCGGCGCGGGCCTCGGCGGCGGCCGCCTCGGCCTCCAGCTGGGCCCGGCGGTCGCGGTCGGCGGCGTCGAGCGCGGCCGGGCCGGCGGCGGGGGCCGCGCCGGGGCCGCGGTCGTCGTCCTTCATGCCCTTCATCTCGCCCTTGAAGATGCGCAGCGAGCGGCCGAGCGAGCGCGAGGCGTCGGGCAGCTTCTTGTAGCCGAACAGCAGCAGGACGGCCAGGATGATCAGGCCGATCTCGAGCGGGCCGAGGTTCATGCGTCCTCCAGGTCGCGGGGGCGGGGCCGATGCTACGCCGGGGGGTGTTCGTCCCCCGGGGCCGCAGCGGACGTACCGGCGGCGTTCACCCGTCGTTGGAGCGGCGTTCCTCCGCGAGCGCGGCGGCCCGCGCGGCGGTGGCCTGCGCCTGCTCGAGGAAGGGCCGCACGTCGCGCTCGGCGGCCTCGAGCTCGCGGACCAGCCGCTGCCGGGCGCCCAGCAGGCCGAACACGACCGCGCCGAGCACGACCAGGGACAGCACGACGACGGCGATCCACACGACCCACAGCACGGGCAGACCCTATGCGCCGGGACCCGGACCCCGCGGCTCAGGCGCCGGTCCAGGCGCCGCGGCTCAGGCGCCGGTCCAGGCGCCGGTCCGGGCGCCGGTTCAGGCGCCGTAGCGGGCCAGTGCCGCGCGGGCGTCGGCGGCCACCGCGTCGGCGAGCTCGGCCGGCCCGTCGACGGTCGCCGCCCCGCCGAGGGAGGCGACCAGCCGGCGCGCCCAGGCCGGGTCGCCGGTGCGCAGGGTCACCAGCAGCCCGCCGGAGGGCTCGTCGACCTCGCGGACGTCCTCGACCGGGTAGTACTCGGCCACCCAGCGGGCGGTGCGGGCCAGCCGCAGCCGGACCACCGGCGAGCCGGGCGCCGGCTGGTAGAGGCCCTGGTCGAGGTCGCGCGGCGCGGCCTGCGGCGGCGGGGCGGCGGCCTCGTCGAGCACCTCGACGTCGTCGATGCGGTCCAGGCGGAACAGCCGGACGCCGGCCACCTCCCGCGACCACGCCTCCAGGTACCAGCGGCCGTCGACGAGCAGCAGCCGCATCGGGTCGACGGTGCGCTCGGTGCGCTCGTCGCGGGTGGGGACGTAGTAGTGCAGGTGCAGCGCCCGCCGGTCCTCGAGGGCCTGCCGGACGACGGCGAGGGCCTGCTCGCGGGCGTCGACGCTGACCGCCACCGGGGTGACCCGCTCGGCGGCGTGCCCGGCGGCGGCCGACACCTTGGCCAGCGCGCGGCTGACCGCCTCCTGCTCGGCGAGGCCGGGCAGGTCCAGCAGGGTGCGCAGCGCGACGACCAGCGCGACCGCCTCGTCGGTGGTCAGCCGCAGCGGGCGGACCATGCCGGCGGTGAAGGTGACCCGCACCCGGTCGCCCTCGAAGGACAGGTCGATGAGGTCGCCGGGGCCGTAGCCGGGCAGCCCGCACATCCACAGCAGCTCGAGGTCGCGGCGCAGCTGCCGCTCGGGGACCCCGAAGTCGCGCGCCACCTCCGGCAGCGGCACGCCGTCGGGGCGGGCGGTGAGGTACGGGACGAGCGACAGCAGCCGCGTCATCCGCTCGTTGGTGGCGGGCGTGGTCACGAGCGGGCTCCCATCGCGGCCAGCCGGCGCAGCCGCTCGACGACGGCGTCGCGCACGGACTGCGGCGACTCCACGAGCACGTCGGGGCCGAGCGCGGCGAGCTGGTCGGCCAGCCGCCCGGGGTCGGTGGTGCGCAGCTGCAGCCGGTCGTCCCCGTCGGGGCCGGCGCCCAGCGGGGTGGCCCAGCGGCGCAGGCCGACGGCGGTGCCCGGGCGGGCGCGCACCACCACGAGGTGCTCCTCTCCCCCGCCGCCGGACTGGCGGGCGACGATCCCCGCGAGGTCGACGTCCGGCGGCGGCTCGAACGCGTTCTCCGGGCCGGTGGCCTTCGGGGTGCCGACCACCCGGGACAGCCGGAACACCCGCGGGGCCTGCCGGTCGAGGTCGAGGCCGACGAGGTACCAGCGGCCGTGCCAGGCGACGACGCCCCACGGCTGCACCCGGCGCCGGGCGGGGGTGTCCTCGTCGGGGCGGCGGTAGCCGAAGGTGAGCACCCGCCGGTCGCGGGCCGCCGCGTAGCAGGGCTCGAAGGCCGGCTCGTTGGAGTCCAGCCGCGGCTGCACCGGCAGCGTGCGGCCGGGGTCGACGTCGACGCCCGCGGCGCGCAGCTTCACCAGCGCGCTCTGCGCGGCCCCGGCCAGCTGCGCGGACTCCCACAGCCGCAGCGCCAGGCCCACCGCGGCGGCCTCCTCGCCGGTGAGCGTGATCTCGGGCAGCTCGTAGTCGGCGCGGGCGATGCGGTAGCCGTCCTCGGTGTCGAAGACGCTGGTGCGGCCGGTCTCCAGCGGCACGCCCATCTCGCGCAGCTCGGCCTTGTCGCGCTCGAACATCCGCTTGAACGCCTCGTCGGCACGGGCGGTGCCGTCGTCGGGCTCGTAGCCGGGCACGATGGCGCGGATGCGGGCCGCCGTCACGTACTGGCGGGTGCCCAGCAGCGCGATGACCAGGTTGACCAGTCGTTCCGCCCGCTTCGCCGACACGCCGCACAGGCTAGCCAGCCCGGGCCCGCGGCACCCCGTCCGGGCCGCGGACCGGCGCTCGCCCCCGGCCCCGGTGCAGGGACCCGCACCGAGCTTGCGAGGCGCGGGGGGCACCGGGGTCCTTACTCTCGCCCTGTGGGGGAGCAACGGACGACGCAGCAACGCATCCGCTGGCGACGCGGGCGGGTGACCGCGACGGGGCGCAGCTGGCGGGACGCCCTGGAGCTCACCGTCGACGTGCCCGGCGACGGCGAGGTGCGCTCGCTGGCCCACCCGTCGCTGGTCGGCGTGCCCGAGGTCGGCGACGACGTCCTGCTCAACACCACCGCCTGGGCGCAGCGACTGGGCACCGGCGGCTACGCGCTCGTCGTCGCCGTCCCCGACCGGCTGCCGCCGGACCCGACCGGCCCGGGACACCTGGTCAAGGCGCGGTACACGCCGCTGCAGGTGAGCGTGCAGGGCGTCGACGAGCAGGACACCGAGCACCACGACGCGATCGCCGAGGCCGAGGACCTGGGCGGGATGCCGGTCGTCGTCGCCGACCTGCACTCGGCCCTGCCGGCGGCGCTGATCGGGGTGTTCGCCACCGACCCCGACCTCAAGGTCGCCTACGTCATGACCGACGGCGGCGCGCTGGTGGCCGGCTTCTCCCGCACGCTGCACACCCTGGCGCCGTCGCTGACCGGGGTGGTCACCGTGGGGCAGGCGTTCGGCGGGGACCTGGAGGCGGTCACGCTGCACACCGGGCTGCTCGCGGCGAAGCACGTGCTCGGCGCCGACGTCGCCGTCGTCACCCAGGGCCCCGGCAACCTCGGCACCGGCACCCCGTGGGGCTTCTCCGGGGTGGCCGCCGGGGAGGCGTGCAACGCCGTCAGCGTGCTGGGCGGCGAGCCGATCGGGGCGCTGCGGATCTCCGACGCCGATCCGCGTCCCCGCCACCGCGGGGTCTCCCACCACTCGCTGACCGCATTCGGCCGGGTGGCGCTGGCCGGGGTGGCCCTGGTGGCGCCGCGCGGGCTGGGGTCGGAGCTCGGGCAGCAGGTGGAGGAGGACCTGGCCGGGCAGCCCGAGCGCAACCGGGTGGTGTGGGTCGACGTCGACGGCCTCGACGAGGCGCTGCAGCTCTCGCCGGTGACGCTGTCGACGATGGGCCGCGGCTGGCCCGAGGAGCGGGCCTACTTCCTGGCCGCCGCGGCCGCCGGCCGCTACGCCGCCCTGCGGGTGCCCCTCCCCGACTGACCCGCGCGACGGCGACCCGTTCCGCGCATCTCCGCGGATCTGCACCGGGCAGATCCGCGGAGATGCGCGGACTCACATCGAGGCGATCAGCTTCTCGACGCGCTCGTCGACGCTCTTGAACGGGTCCTTGCACAGCACGGTGCGCTGGGCCTGGTCGTTGAGCTTGAGGTGCACCCAGTCGACGGTGAAGTCACGCCGCTTCTCCTGGGCCTTGCGGATGAACTCCCCGCGCAGCTTGGCGCGGGTGGTCTGCGGCGGCACGTTCTTGGCCTCGAACACCCGCGGCTCGTGGGCCACCCGCTGCACCTGCCCGCGGCGCTCCAGCAGGTAGTACAGGCCCCGCTTGCGGGAGATGTCGTGGTAGGCGAGGTCCATCTGGGCGATCCGCGGGCTGGACATCGTCAGGTCGTGCTTGGCCCGGTAGCGCTCCAGCAGGTTGAGCTTGGTGGCCCAGTCGATCTCGCGGTCGATCAGCGAGAGGTCCTCGGTGTCGACGGCCTTGAGCACCCGCCCCCACAGCTCGAGCATCTGCCGGTGCACCGGGCCGAAGCCCTCCCGGTCGACGAACTCCGCGGCGCGCGAGTGGTACTCGGCCTGGATCTCCAGCGCGCTCATCTCCCGGCCGCTGGCCAGGCGCACCTTGCGGCGGCCGGTGATGTCGTGGCTGATCTCCCGGATCGCGCGGATCGGGTTCTCCAGCGCCATGTCCCGGATCGGCACGCCGGCCTCGATCATCCGCAGCACCAGGTCGGTGATGGTGACCTTGAGCAGCGTCGTCGTCTCGTTCATGTTCGAGTCGCCGACGATCACGTGCAGCCGCCGGTAGCGCTCGGCGTCGGCGTGCGGCTCGTCGCGGGTGTTGATGATCGGCCGGGAACGGGTGGTGGCGCTGGAGACGCCCTCCCAGATGTGCTCGGCGCGCTGGCTGACGCAGTAGATCGCCCCGCGCGGGGTCTGCAGCACCTTCCCCGCGCCCACCACCAGCTGGCGGCTGACCAGGAACGGGATCAGCACGTCGGCCAGCCGGGAGAACTCCCCGTGCCGGCCCACCAGGTAGTTCTCGTGGCAGCCGTAGCTGTTGCCCGCCGAGTCGGTGTTGTTCTTGAACAGGTAGATGTCGCCGGTGACGCCCTCCTCGGCCAGCCGCTGCTCGGCGTCGACCAGCAGGCCCTCCAGGATCCGCTCCCCGGCCTTGTCGTGGACGACCAGCTCGGTCAGGTCGTCGCACTCGGCGGTGGCGTACTCCGGGTGGCTGCCGACGTCGAGGTAGAGCCGCGACCCGTTGCGCAGGAACACGTTGGAGCTGCGCCCCCAGGACACCACCCGGCGGAACAGGTAGCGGGCGACCTCGTCCGGGGACAGCCGGCGCTGCCCGCGGAAGGTGCACGTGACGCCGTACTCGGTCTCGATCCCGAAGATCCGTCGGTCCACGGACCGAGCCTAGGCGCCGGATGCGACTCCGGCCGGTTCCCGGCGGCCCGCGCCGACGCGCGTGCTGTCCTCCCCCGCCCGCACAGTGGGGAGGTGCCCCTCCTGCCCCCGCCGCCCTCCCCCGCCGACGGCGCCACACCGGCCGACGCCGCCTCCTGGGTGGCCGCCCACCTGGGCGACCTGACGCTGGAGGGCCCGGACGGCGTCGCCCCCGGGGTGGCCCGCGGTGGCCAGTCCGCGGCCGACGCGGCCCTCGCCGGGCTGGACGTCACCGGCTACGCGCGCGACCGCAGCACCGTGCTGCCGGTCGACCGGCGCGGCGCCACCCGGGTCTCGCCCTACGTGCGGCACGGCCTGCTCCCGCTGCCGCGCCTGTGGGAGGCCGTCGCGGGCGCGCCGTCCCGCGACCGGGGCCGCTACCGCGACGAGCTGCTCTGGCAGGAGTACGCGCGGCACCTCTACGCCCGCGTGGGCGGCGGGATCCGGCGGCCGCTGCGCTTCGACCAGCCCCGCGCGGAGCCCTGGGACGGCGAGCCGTGGCCGCGGCGGATGAACTGCATGGACACCGTCGTGACGGAGCTGCACCGCGACGGGTGGCTGGTCAACCAGACCCGCATGTGGCTGGCCTCGCAGTGGGCGGTGCGCGCGGGGGCCGACTGGCGCGACGGCGAGGCCGAGACCTACCGGCACCTGCTCGACGGGTCGCGGGCGGCCAACGGGCTCGGCTGGCAGTGGACGGTGGGCACCGGCAGCGGCAAGCCGTACGGGTTCAGCCGCTGGCAGGTGGAGAAGCGGGCGCCGGAGCTGTGCGCCGGATGCGCCCTGCGCCGCGCCTGCCCGGTGCAGCAGTGGCCGGAGGCGTCGTCCGGCCCGCGGGTGGACGGCCCCGACCTGGGCCGGGGCCCGGTGCCGGCCGGCCCGGCGGAGCCCGAGGGGACGGGCGGGGGCGAGCTCGTGTGGCTGACCGCGGAGTCCCTCGGCTCGGCCGACCCGGCGCTGGCCGCCGATCCGGACCGCCCGGCGGTGTTCGTCTTCGACGAGCCGCTGCTGGCCCGGCTGCGGCTGTCGGGCAAGCGGCTGGTGTTCCTCGCCGAGACGCTCGGGGAGCTCGCGGCCACCCGGCCGCTGGAGGTGCGCCGCGGCGCGGTGCCCGCTGAGCTGGCCGGCCGCCGGCTGGCCGCGACGTGGACGCCGGTCCCCGGCTGGCGCCAGCGGGCCGCGCGGCTCGACGTCGTCGAGCGGCACCCGTGGCCCTGGCTCGTGCGGCCCGGCACCACGTCGGTGCGCTCGTTCAGCTCCTGGCGGCGGGACGCCGGCCGCGCAGTGCCGGGCTAGGCGCCCGGCACCGCCCGGCGGTCAGCTCTCGCCGGCGTCCGCGGGCCCGTCGACGGCGCCGCCGGCGGTGTCCGGCGCGGCCGGGTCGCCCAGGCCCGCCGGGGTGCCCGGCTGCGGGGCGCTCGGCGCGTGCGCGTGGGGAGCGGCCTCCGGGGCGGGCCCGCCGCCGTCGCCGAGCAGGCTGCCCAGCGCCGCGCCGACCACCCGGCGGAAGGCCCGCTTGGGGCGCCGCCGGTCGAGCACGGCGACCTCCAGCTGCGCGGCCGGCAGCAGCCCGTCGCCGCTCCCGTTGCCCGGCATGGCCGGGCTGGACGCCGACAGGGCCCGCACGCCGACCATCAGCGCCTCGGACAGCGGCAGGCCGGCGCGGAAGTCCTCCCGCAGCCGGGCGGTGACCGCCTCGGCCTGCCCGCCCATGACGACGAAGTCCGGCTCGTCGACGACCGAGCCGTCGAAGGTCAGCCGGTAGAGCTGGTCGGACTCGCTGCTGTCGCCCACCTCGGCCACGCACAGCTCGACCTCGTAGGGCTTCATCTGCTCGGTGAAGATCGCGCCGAGGGTCTGCGCGTAGGCGTTGGCGATGACCCGGCCCGTGACGTCGCGGCGGTTGTAGGAGTAGCCGCGGACGTCGGCCAGGCGCACCCCGGCCACCCGCAGGCTCTCGAACTCGCTGTACCGGCCGACGGCGGCGAAGCCGATGCGGTCGTAGATCTCGCCGACCTTGTGCAGCGTGGAGCTGGGGTTCTCGGCGATGAACAGGACGCCGTCGGCGTAGGTGAGGACGGCGACGCTGCGGCCGCGGGAGATGCCCTTGCGGGCGTACTCCGAGCGGTCGCGCATGACCTGCTCGGCCGAGGCGTAGTAGGGCATGGTCACGGCGTCAGAACCCCCGGTCGACGTTCTCGCGGTCGGCGGCGGCGCGCTCGCCGACGATGGTGTCGGCGATCCCGGCCACCTCGGCGTCGGTCAGGCGCACCGCGCCCTCGGCGTCGACGCGGTAGACGATCGGGTACAGCCGCCGCACCGGGTCGGGGCCGCCGGTGGCGGAGTCGTCGTCGGCGGCGTCGTAGAGCGCCTCGACGACGGTGCGGGTGGCGGCGTCGCCGTCGAGGCCCGAGCGCCAGGTCTTCTTCAGCGAGTTCTTGGCGAATAGCGAGCCCGAGCCGACGGCGGCGTAACCGCGCTCCTCGTAGTTCCCGCCGGTGACGTCGTAGCTGAAGATCCGGCCCGGGGTGGTGCCGGCGGCGGCGTCGAGGTCGAAGCCCGCGAACAGCGGGACGACGGCGAGGCCCTGCAGGGCGGCGCCGAGGTTGCCGCGGATCATCTGCGCGAGGCGGTTGGCCTTGCCGTCGAGGCTGAGGGTGAGGCCCTCGATCTTCTCGTAGTGCTCGAGCTCGACCTGGTAGAGCTTGACCATCTCGATCGCGATGCCGGCCGCGCCCGCGATGCCGATGACCGACCAGGTGTCGGCCGGGTACACCTTCTCGATGTCGCGGCTGGAGATCAGGTTGCCCATGGTGGCGCGGCGGTCGCCGCCCATGAGGACGCCGCCGGCGTAGGTGACGGCGACGATCGTGGTGCCGTGCGGGGTGAGGTCGCCGGCGTTCACCGACGGCACCTGGCGCCTGCTGGGCAGCAGGTCGGGCGCCGCCGCGGCGAGGAAGTCGGTGAACGAGGAGCCCACGCGGTCCAGGTAGGCGGGCGGGAAGCCGCTCCGGCCGGTGTGCGACTGGGTCAACCCGTCCACCCTCTCCGCGCCCCTCCGGGGTGCTCATCGACGTGCCGCGGGCGACCCGCGGCAGCTCGCCGTCGACCCTACCGGCGGGGCCGGTCCCCCACCCGGGGCGCCGGGAGGCCTGGTGGGCGGGGCCGGTCGTGGCTAGCGTGCGCCGGCCGCGACCGACCGAGGGGGACCCCGTGACCGACCGACTCCACCCGGGCGGGGTGCCGCGCGTGCCCGCCGGCCGGCGGCGGCTGGTCACCGCGGGCGCGGGGCTGCTGCTGGTGGCGGTGTGCGGGCTGGCCGCGGCCTGGGGCCGGGCGACCCTGGACACCGACGGCGTGGCGGTCGCCGCGGCCGTCTCCGCGGTGCTGCTCGTGGTCGCGCCGCGGCTGTGGAGCCGGGTGCGGCGCGAGGTGGTGGCGCGGCCCGTGCTCGAGGGGACCGTGCTGACCGGGCGGACGCCGCTCGGGCGGCACGGCATGGACCTCGCCCGGGTGCACGCCGCGGCCGTGTCCTGGGACGCCGAGTCGCGCCGCGTCGTGGCCCTGGGGCTGGCCGACGACGGCGGGTGCGCGGTGGTGCCGTGGTCGCAGCTGCAGGCGATGCCCGACCTGGCGGAGATGCGCCGGCTGCTGGTGCTGCGCCAGGAGCAGGGGGCGCTCGTGCTGCCGGCGCCGGTCTGCGCGGCCTGGGACCTCCCCGCCCTGCCCGGCGCCGACGCGACGGGGCCGCTCCCCCGCGACCGCGTCGAGCGGGTGCTGGCGGGCCTCACGCACGCGGGCTCGGCCGCCGCGGTGGCGGCGGGCATCCTGCTGGCCTGAATCCTGGCTCAGGGAGTGCCACCGCTGAGGATCCGGCGCAGAGTCGGGTCGGCCGGGTCGAGCGTCCCCTGCGCCTTGGCGTAGCGGAGCCGGTGCACCTCGACGTAGTCCGCCGCGGCCCGCATCAGGGACGGGTCGTCCCGCAGGAGGCCCAGCGCCAGGTTGCACCGCTCGCAGAGCAGCGCCCGGACGAGGTCCGTCGCGTGGTCGTGGTCGATGTGCCCAGGGCTCGGCTCCCCGCAGACGGCGCACATGTCGCACTGCCTCGCGCGCAGTTCAGCGATGCCGGCGCGGTCGAGTCCGTAACGACTGGCGTAGTAGCGGTCCATGTCCGCGGAGCGCTTGCAGGCCTTGCACTGACTACCGAATCCCGAGGACTTCCTCTTCGACCGGGTGTAGTCCTCGTGCGCCACGGCCTGCTGGCACGACGGGCACCATCGAAACCCGTCGGGTACCCAGGAGTGGTCGCGGACCTCTCTTCCCTGTCGACGCCGACTCTCCCGATACCAGCGGCCGTTGCGCTCCCGGTTGCACGCGAGGCAGTAGAAGGACAGCCCGTCAGGCAGCGACCTGTTCCGCCCATAAGCAGACAGCGGCTTGACCTCGTCGCATGACGGACAACGCTTGGACATCCGCCAGGCCTCATTACTCAGAGCGACGAGGCCGTCACTCTCCGCCCTTCTGCACGTACGATCTCACGAACTCCTCGGCGTTCTCCTCGAGGACGTCGTCGATCTCGTCGAGGATGGCGTCGACGTCCTCGGACATCTCCTTGTGGCGCTCGGCGACCTCGGTGTCCGCCGAGGCCTCGACCTCGTCGGTCTCCTCGCGCGAGCGCGTGGCGCGCTGCTGCCCGCCGGTGTCCCTGGTGGCCATGTGCCCTCCCCTGGTGCGCGCCGAGTGCGTGCTGCTGCCGAAACTACCCGCAGGTACCGACATGCGGGCGGCCGAACACGGGCCTCAGCCGGCCGCGCCGAACCCGTCGAGCAGGTGCGCGCGGATGGCCGGCCGCGAGCCGAAGACGAGCAGGAACACCGCCTCGCGCGCCGTCCGCTCGGCCACGCTGCCGGCCCGGGCCGCGGCGCTCCCGGAGGCCACCACCAGCGCGCCCGCCGCCCGGTGGGCCAGCGCCGCCGCCTCCGCCCGCGCGGCGGGCAGGTCCTCCGGCCCGGCGGCGTCCAGCCGCGCCCGCGCCGCCTCCAGCGCGGAATCCAGCGGCGAGGGCCTCACCAGCGCCGCGCACCGCCGGACCAGGCCCAGCGCCAGCGAGCCGTTGACCCGCAGCCCGGCCGCGTCGCCCGCCCGGACCTGCGCCAGCGGCGTCGTGCCCAGCCGCCGGCCGGCCGGCACGCGATGGCCGGAGAACCGCAGCTCCACCGTGGCGCTCGCCTGCACGGCCACCAGCGGCTGCGGCACCGCCTCCAGCGTCGGGCCCTCCACCGCGTCGGCGAGCACGAACGCGACGTCCTCGCCGTCGCGGGCGGCCACCACCAGCACGTCGACCAGGCCCCACCCGGTCACCCACGGCACGGCGCCGTCGAGCACCAGCTCCCCACCGTCGCGCCGCAGCGTCACCGGCTCGGCGTCCGGCCGGGTCGCGGCCTGCAGGGCGATGCCCGCCCGCACCCGCCCGGCGCACAGGTCCGCCAGCAGCCCCGGATGCTCCCCGGACGCGGCCAGCCGCCCGACGACGCCGTGGTGCTTCAGGTACACGAACGCTGTCGCGAGGTCGCCGGCGGCCAGCTCCTCCACCACCGCCGCCAGCGTCGCGCCGTCGCCGTCCAGACCCCCGGCGGACGCCGGCCCGACCACGCCGTACAGCCCGGCCGCGGCCAGCGCGTCGAGGTGCGTGCGCGGCAGCACGCCGGTGGCGTCGACCCCGGCGGCCGCGGGCGCCAGCACGTCGGCCGCCAGCGCCCGGGCGGCCTCCACCGGCGCGGGCACTCAGCCCCCGGTGATCGTGTCGACCAGTTCCTGCGCGCTCGACGTCGACTCGAACAGCAGCCCGACGTGGTCGCGGGTGCCCTTGAGCGGCTCCATCGTGGGGATCCGCACCAGGTTCTCCCGGCCCAGGTCGAACACCACCGAGTCCCACGACGCGGCCGCCACCTGCGCCGGGAAGCGCCGGAGGCACTCGCCGCGGAAGAACGCCCGGGTGTCGCTCGGCGGGGTCACCATCGCCCGCGTCACCTCGTCGTCGGTGAGCAGCCGCTGCATCGACCCGCGGGCCACCAGCCGGTGGTACAGCCCCTTGTCCGGGCGCACGTCGGAGTACTGCAGGTCGACCAGGTGCAGCCGCGAGTCGCCCCAGCCCAGCCCGTCGCGGGACCGGTAGCCCTCCAGCAGGCGCAGCTTGGCCGGCCAGTCGAGGCGGTCGGCCAGGCGCATCGGGTCGACGGCGAGGTCGTCGAGCACCTCCGCCCAGCGGCGCAGCACGTCGGCGGTCTGCTCGTCGGCGCCGCCGGAGCGCTCGACGAAGGCCACCGCCTGGTCGAGGTAGGAGCGCTGCACGTCGACGGCGGTCATCCGGCGGCCGTCGCGCAGCCGCACCAGGTGGGTGAGCGAGGGGTCGTGGCTGACCGCCTGCAGCGCCGCCACCGGCTCCTCGATCGACAGGTCCTCGGTGAGCGCCCGCGCCTCGATCATGTCGAGCACGAGCGCCGTCGTCCCGACCTTCAGGTAGGTGGACAGCTCGGCGAGGTTGGCGTCGCCGATGATCACGTGCAGCCGGCGGTACTCGTCGGGATTGGCGTGCGGCTCGTCGCGGGTGTTGATGATCGGCCGCTTGAGCGTCGTCTCCAGGCCCACCTCGACCTCGAAGAAGTCGGCGCGCTGGGAGATCTGGAAGCCCTGGGTGCGGCCCTCGGTGCCGATGCCGACGCGGCCGGCGCCGGCGAACACCTGCCGGGTGACGAAGAACGGGACGAGCCCGCGGATGATCTCGATGAACGGCGTCCGCCGGTCCATCAGGTAGTTCTCGTGCGCGCCGTAGCTGGCGCCCTTGCCGTCGGTGTTGTTCTTGTAGAGCTGGATCGGCTGGGTGCCGGGGATGCGGGCGGCCCGCCGGGCGGCCTCGGCCATCACCCGCTCGCCGGCCTTGTCCCATAGCACGATGTCGCGCGGGTTGGTGACCTCCGGCGTCGAGTACTCCGGGTGGGCGTGGTCGACGTAGAGCCGGGCGCCGTTGGTGAGGATGACGTTGGCCATCCCCGAGTCCTCGTCGAGGTCGTTGTGGTCCAGGGCCTGCGCCGGGGAGAGGTCGAAGCCGCGGGCGTCGCGCAGCGGGGACTCCTCCTCGAAGTCCCACCGCGGGCGGCGGCGGGTCGGCGCGTCGGCCACCGCCCAGGCGTTCACCACCTGGCTGGACAGGGTGGTCGGGTTGGCCGTGGGCTGCCCGGGGACCGAGATGCCGTACTCGACCTCGGTCCCCATCACCCGCCTGACGCTCATGCGACCGAGACTAGGCCCCGCCGCGGACGGGCTCCCCGGACCGGCGGGAGGGCGCGCGGGCCGGTCAGCCGCGCACCGTCGTGGTCGTCCGGCCGCCCCCGGCGGGCACGAGCACGCACCGGCCGTAGGAGTAGTCCGGCCACTCCTCGGCGGTGTCCACCCACACGTCGACGACGTAGCCGTTGGGCACCTCGCCGCCGCCGTAGTCCTGCGCGACGTTCGTGCACGAGCCGACCACCGACCGGCGGGTCGGCTCGTCCGGGTACGGCGCGCCCTCGGGCAGCGCGGCCACCTCGGTGCCCACCGGCTCGGCCTCGTGCGGCTCCGAGCAGGGCGCGACGCCGTAGTCGGCGGGCGACCCGACGAAGCAGGTGCGGTGCCGCGCCGGGTCGGACCCGGCCAGCGCGCCGGCGAGGATCCCGGGCGCGGGCTCGGGCACCAGGTAGCCGTAGAAGACGTCGCAGCGGATCCACCGGGCGCCCGCTGCCCACTGCTCCGCCGTCGGCAGGTAGGCGGCGTACCAGGCGTAGGGGTCGTCGAGGGAGTCCCCGCCGAGGTACTCGCGGACGACGTCGAGGTCGCACAGGTCGGCCAGCGCCGCGCTGATCCGGCTGTCGGGGTCGTCGAGGTCGGCCTGGGCCGGGTGCGGCGCGTCGTCGGCGAGGCCGCTGTCGCCGACGACCGCGGTCTCGGCGTTGTGGTCGCCGGAGCACTCGACCGGCGGCGGCGGGTCGAGCGGGGCGCTCTGCTGCCCCTCGGCGATCGTCGAGCAGGTGCCCACGACCGGCGCCTCGGCGGGGTCGAGGGTGCCCTCGGCGGGCGGCACGGTGGGCTTGGCGACCTCGAGGCCGGCGTAGAACGCCTCGCCGTCGACGGTGCTGCTGCACCCGGCGAGCGCGAGCGCGGCCACCAGGGCGACCGGCACCCAACGGCCGGCGCGGTGCCCGGTGCGCATGAGCCCGCCCTCCCGTCCGGCGGCCCCGTCCGGGGCGCGTCCGGGCACAGGGTAGAGGCCCGCGGGTCCCGGCCGTCCCGTCCGCGGACGGGACGGCCGGGGCCGGCTCAGAGGTACTGGCCGGTGTTGGTGGCGGTGTCGATGGCGCGGCCGGAGTCGCTGCCCTTGCCGCTGATGAGCGTGCGGATGTAGACGATCCGCTCGCCCTTCTTGCCCGAGATCCGCGCCCAGTCGTCGGGGTTGGTCGTGTTGGGCAGGTCCTCGTTCTCCTTGAACTCGTCGACGCAGGCCTGCATCAGGTGACCGACCCGCAGCCCGCTGGACCCGAAGTCCAGGCTGTCCTTGATGGCCATCTTCTTGGCGCGGTCGACGATGTTCTGCAGCATCGCCCCGGAGTTGAAGTCCTTGAAGTACAGGACCTCCTTGTCACCGTTGGCGTAGGTCACCTCGAGGAAGCGGTTCTCCTCGCTCTCGGTGTACATCCGCTCGACGGTGCGCTGGATCATCCCCTGGATGGTGGCCTCGCGGCTGCCGCCGTTCTCGGCGAGGTCGTCGGGGTGGATCGGCAGCGAGGGCCGCAGGTACTTGCTGAAGATGTCGCGCGCGGCCTCGGCGTCCGGGCGCTCGATCTTGATCTTCACGTCGAGCCGGCCGGGTCGCAGGATCGCCGGGTCGATCATGTCCTCGCGGTTGGAGGCGCCGATGACGATGACGTTCTCCAGCCCCTCGACGCCGTCGATCTCGCTGAGCAGCTGCGGGACGATCGTCGACTCGACGTCGGAGCTCACGCCGGACCCGCGGGTGCGGAAGATCGAGTCCATCTCGTCGAAGAAGACGATGACCGGCGTGCCCTCGCTCGCCTTCTCGCGGGCGCGCTGGAACACCAGCCGGATGTGCCGCTCGGTCTCGCCGACGTACTTGTTGAGCAGCTCGGGGCCCTTGATGTTGAGGAAGTAGGACTTGGCCTGCCCCTCCCCCTTCACCGCGGACACCTTCTTGGCCAGGGAGTTGGCGACCGCCTTGGCGATCAGCGTCTTGCCGCAGCCGGGCGGTCCGTAGAGCAGGATGCCCTTCGGCGGGCGGAGCTCGTACTCGCGGAACAGGTCGGCGTGCAGGAACGGCAGCTCCACGGCGTCGCGGATCTGCTCGATCTGCCGGGAGAGGCCGCCGATGTCGGAGTAGTCGATGTCGGGGACCTCCTCGAGGACGAGCTCCTCGACCTCGCTCTTGGGGATCCGCTCGTACACGTAGCCCGACCGCGACTCCAGCAGCAGCGAGTCGCCGACCCGCAGCGGCTGCCCGGTGAGGGAGTCGGCCAGGTAGACGACCCGCTCCTCGTCGGTG
The DNA here is from genome assembly GCF_037034165.1 of Geodermatophilus sp. FMUSA9-8. NCBI lineage: Bacteria > Bacillati > Actinomycetota > Actinomycetes > Geodermatophilales > Geodermatophilaceae > Geodermatophilus > Geodermatophilus sp. FMUSA9-8. Next base: position 215,157 of record NZ_JBAGKE010000001.1, read on the forward strand.
TGGCCGATGACCAGCGCGCGCTGGGTGACGCCGTCGACGGGCTCGAGCAGCTCCTTGAGCATGACGACGTCACCCTGCTTCTCGTAGCCGAGCGCCTCGACGACGTTCATCGCCTCGTTGAGCATGACCTCCTGGCCGGGGCGCAGGCCGTCGAGCTCGACGGCCGGCGACACCGACACCCGGAGCTTGCGGCCGCCCGTGAAGACGTCGACGCTGCCGTCGTCGTGCCGGCCCAGGAAGACGCCGTAGCCCGACGGCGGCTGGCCGAGCCGGTCGATCTCCTCCTTGAGCGTGACCAGCTGCTCGCGGGCGTCGCGCAGGGTGCCGGCCAGCTTGTCGTTGCGGTCGGAGAGGAAGGCCGCGCGGCCCTCCGCCTCGGCGATCCGCTCCTCCAGCGCACGCACCTGGCGCGGGCTCTCGGACACCTTGCGGCGCAGCAGGCCGATCTCCTCCTCGAGGTAGGAGATCTGGGCGAGCAGGGCGGAGACGTCACGCTCGCGCCGCGCTCGGAACTCGTCGGGACCATTGCCAAGGCCGGGGCCCATCGCGCACCTCCGCACACATCAGGGGGAGCCAGGACGCAAATCTATACACGCCTGCCGACGTCCTGCCCGTGGCTCGCGGGGGGCCTCCGGGTGGTGTAGGGACCGGCGCTCAGCCCTTCTGCGCGCGGCGCTGGCGCACCGGCGCGACGACGCCCTCGGCGAGCCGGCGGGCGGTCACCAGGAAGGCCGTGTGGGCCACCATCCGGTGCTCCGGGCGCACGGCGAGGCCGACCGCGTGCCACGGGCGGACCAGCGACTCCCAGGCGTAGGGCTCGGTCCAGCAGCCCTGCGCGCGCAGCGCCTCGACGTACGTGGACAGCTGCGTGACGGTGGCGACGTAGCCGACCAGCACGCCGCCCGGGCGCAGCGCGGCGGCCACGGTCGGCAGCACCGCCCAGGGCTCGAGCATGTCCAGGACGACGCGGTCGACGACCTCCTCGGCGGGGTGGTCGGCGAGGTCGCCCAGGCGCAGGTCCCAGTTGGCGGGCACCCCGCCGAAGAAGGCGCCGACGTTGCCGCGGGCGACGTCGGCGAAGTCCTCGCGCCGCTCGTAGCTGGTGACGCGCCCGTTCTCTCCGACGGCGCGCAGCAGCGAGCAGGTGAGCGCGCCGGAGCCGGCGCCGGCCTCCAGCACCCGCATGCCGGGGCCGACGTCGCCGCTGCCGACGATCTGGGCGGCGTCCTTGGGGTAGATGACCTGAGCGCCGCGCGGCATGGAGAGGACGAAGTCGGCGAGCAGCGGGCGCAGCGCCAGGTAGCCGGTGTTGGCGGTGGAGTGCACCACCGAGCCCTCGGGAGCGCCGATGAGGTCGTCGTGGGCGATGGCGCCGCGGTGGGTGTGGAACTGCTTGCCGGGCTCGAGGACGACGGTGTGCAGCCGGCCCTTGGGGTCGGTGAGCTGCACCCGGTCGCCGACGGCGAACGCGCCCGGGACCGGGGTCCGCTCCACCGGCGCCCGCTGCTCCTCCCCCGCGGCCGCCGGCTCGGCGGCGGGTGCCGGGGCGGCGCTGTCGGCGGTCTGGCTGGGCTCGGGCTGCTCGGTCACGGGCGGCCAGCCTAGGCGAGCGCCGCGGGCACCCGTCCCGGCGCGGGGACGCGGGACTGTCGGTGGGGCGACCTAGCCTCGATGACATGACGGCCGTGTTCTCCCCCGACACCGCGTCCGGCGCCCCGTCCGGCACCCCGTCCGACGGCGCCGAGCAGGCTCCCGGGGCGGCGCGGGCGCCGCGCCGCCCGTCGCTGTCGCCCAGCCGCGCGGCCGACTTCAAGACCTGCCCGCTGCTCTACCGCTTCCGCACCATCGACCGGCTGCCGGAGAAGAAGAGCGCGGCGGCGGTGCGCGGCACGCTGGTGCACGCCGTCCTCGAGCGGCTCTACGACCTGCCGCAGGCCGAGCGCACCGTGGAGGCCGCGCGCGGGCTGGTGGGGCCGGCGTGGGAGGAGCTGCAGGCCGACCCGGAGGTGGCCGCGCTCTTCGCCCCGGGCGAGGACGGCGCCGAGCCGCCGTCGCTGGACTCCTGGCTGGCTTCGGCCGGGGAGCTGGTGGAGACCTACTTCCGCCTGGAGGACCCGACCCGCATCCAGCCCGAGGGCCGCGAGCAGCTGGTCGAGGTGACGCTGCCCGACGGGCTGCTGCTGCGCGGGTACGTCGACCGGCTCGACGTCGCCCGCAACGGCGCGCTGCGGGTGGTCGACTACAAGACCGGCTCGATGCCGCGCGAGGCGTTCGAGTCCAAGGCGCTGTTCCAGATGAAGTTCTACGCGCTGGTGCTGTGGCGCACCCGCGGCGTGGTGGCCTCCCAGCTCAAGCTCATCTACCTCGGCGACGGCGACGCGCTCACCTACGCCCCCGAGGAGGCCGAGCTGCTGCGCTTCGAGCGGACGCTGCTGGCCATCTGGGCGGCGATCGAGCGGGCGGTGGCCACCGGCGACTTCCGGCCCAACCGCACCCGGCTGTGCGGCTGGTGCGACCACCAGGCGCTGTGCCCCTCCTTCGGCGGCACTCCGCCGCCGTTCCCGGCCGAGGCCGCGGCCGCCGCGGGCTGGAGCACGCTGCCCGTCGTCGAGCGCGACTGACGCCCGACGGCGTCCGCGGTCCGGGCGGACCCGCCCTCACCCGCCCGGGGTGGCGCGTCCTCAGGCGCGGAGGGCGCCGGTGCGGGCGTCCACCTCGGCGTACGGCGTGGCCGGCGGGGCGGGCTCGCCGTCGCGCAGGCGCCGGGCCCCCGCGACGGCGGCGTCGAGCGCCGCGCGGAACAGCAGCGAGCCGGTGCTCACCCGGCGCACCCCCAGCTCGGCCAGCCGGGGCAGCGGGTGGCCGGCCCCGGCGAGCACGGTGAGCGGCACGGGCAGCTCCGCGGCGAGGACGGCGATCTCGGCTGCGGTGAGCCGGCCGGGCACGAAGACCCCGTCGGCGCCCGCGGCCACGTAGCGCCGCGCCCGCGCCAGCGTGGTCGCCAGGTCGGCGCGCTCCCCCAGCCAGTACGTGTCCACCCGGGCGTTGACGAACAGCCCGGGCGCCGCGGCCGCGACGGCGGCGACCCTGTCCGCGTGCCGCCCGGGGTCGGCCAGGCGCCCGCCGGTCGAGTCCTCCAGGTTCACCCCGGCGGCGGGCAGCGCGGCGGCGAGGGCGGCCACCTCCGCCGGGTCGTCGGAGTACCCGTCCTCGAGGTCGACGGTGACCGGGACCGGCAGCCCGGCCAGCCGCCCGGCGAGCCCGACGGTCGCGGCGCGGGCCGCCCGCGTGGCGTCGGGGAGCCCGGCGGCGGCCGCGACGCCGAGGCTCGTCGTGCCGACCGCGGGGTGCCCGTCGGCCACGAGTGCGAGCGCCGAGGCGACGTCCCAGGCGTTGGGCAGCAGCAGCGGCGCGGGGCCGGCGTGCAGGGCGCGGAACGCGGCGCGGCCGTGCGGGTCGGCGGTCACGGGAGCACCGCCGGCCACTCTGCCGGCCACTCCGCTGACCACGCCGCCGGCCACCCCTCCCGCCACGCCGCCGACCACGCCTCGGCCAGCGCCCGGCCCGGGCAGGAGTGCGGGCCCCGGCCGAACGGCGCGTCGGTCAGGTCCACCTCCACCTCGGCGCCGTCCGGCGCGACCCGCCGGGTGGTCGGCACCGGGGGCCCCGTCCTCCCCTCCCGGCGCTGCCGGGCCAGCGCGGAGAGGCCGGCGTGCGCCTGCACGAGCAGGCACAGCCGGGCGGCCGTGGCGTCGGTGCGCCCGCCGCAGGCCGCGACGAGCCGCTCCAGCGCGGCGTCGGCCCCGGCGGACTGCGGCGCGTGCGGCTGGTAGGCGGCGGCCACTCGGGCGACGTCACCCGCCCGCTCGGCCGGGAGGCCGAGCCCCTCGAGCAGCACCACCACCGGATCGACAACAAGGTTGGGGATAACGGTCATCGTGGCGAGCAGGTCGTCGAGCACGGCTCGCCGGCGGGTGTGCTCGGGCCCGTCGCAGAAGCGCGGCACCCGCGAGCGCAGCCAGGCCAGTCCGGACGCGGCGGGCGGCGCGGCCGGGACGCGGTAGCGGAGGTCCTCGAGGACGGCGGGGGTCACCACAGGGGTCAGCACGGGGCGAGCCTGGCCGCGCCGGTGTTCGGCGGGGACCGAACCGTCGGTGCGCGAGGATGGCCGCGTGCCGGTGTCCGCCGCCTCCCTCGCCCGCTTCGCCGGGCTGCTCGCCGACCGCAGCCGGGCGGCGATGTGCCTGGCCCTGCTCGACGGCCGGGCCTGGACGGCGGGCGAGCTGGCCCGGCACGCCGGCGTCGCCCGGTCCACCGCCAGCGAGCACCTCACCGTCCTCGTGGGCGCGGGCGTGCTCACCGAGCGCCGGCAGGGGCGGGCCCGCTACGTCGAGCTGGCCGGCCCGGAGGTGGCCGCGGCCCTGGAGGACCTGGGGGCGCTGGCCGGCGAGCGGGAGCGCCCGACGTCGCTGCGGACCGTCCGGGCCGACGCCCGCCTGGCCGAGGCGCGCACCTGCTACGACCACCTCGCCGGGCGCCTCGGCGTCGCGGTCCTCGGGTCGCTGGCCTCACGGGGCTGCTGGACACCACCGCCGGCCTGGCGGTCACCCCGGCCGGGCGGCGCTGGTTCGCCGAGGTCTGCGGCGCCGCGCCGTCGGGGAGCCGCCCGCCCGTGCGGGCCTGCCTCGACTGGACCGAGCGGCGCCCCCACCTCGGTGGCGCCCTCGGCGCGGCGCTGCTGCGCACGGCCCTCGAGGAGCGGTGGGTGACGCCGGTGCCGAGCCTCCCCCGCGCGCTGGCCGTGACGCCGGCGGGCGTGCTCGCGCTGACCGGCCCGGCCGCCGTCGCAGGCTGACCGGGCGCGCGACCGAGACGCGCCGGGTCCCGTCGACGGCGGCGCTCCCCCGGCCCTAGCGTCGGCCGCCTCCTCCGGAGGGAGCCGCCATGCGGGGCTACCGGGCCGACCGCGCCTTCGACGGCGAGCGCGTGCTGCGCGACGGCGCGCTGGTGCTGGTCGACGACGGCCGCATCGTGGCCGTGCAGCCCGCGTCGGCGGCCGCGCCCGACGGCGTGCCGGTCACCGCGCTGCCCGGGACGACGCTGCTGCCCGGCCTGGTGGACACCCACGTGCACCTGTGCGGCGACAGCGGCCCGCGCGCGCTCGACCGGCTGCCGGAGCTCTCCCCGGCCGAGGTCGACGCCACCGTGGCCGACTCCCTGCGGCGGCACCTCGCCGCCGGGGTGACGGCGGTGCGCGACCTGGGCGACGTCGGCTGGGCGGTGGTGGAGCGGGCGCCGGACGACGGGCCGACCGTGGTGGCCTCGGGGCCGCCGCTCACCTCGGTGGGCGGGCAGGTGCGCCGGCATGGGCGGGCAGGTGCGGGGCGCCGGGCCGCTGCGGGACGCGGTGCGCGAGCGGGCCGGGCGGGGCGCCGGGGTGGTCAAGCTGATGGCCAGCGGCGGGGCGATGACGCCGGGCACCGACATGGCCGCCTGCCAGTTCACCGCCGCCGAGGTGCGCGCCGTCGTCGAGGAGGCGCACCGGCTGGGCCTCCCGGTGACCGCGCACGCGCACGCCCTGCCCGCCGTCCGGCAGGTGCTGGCCGCCGGCGTCGACGGCATCGAGCACTGCACCTGCCTGACGGCGACCGGCTGGGGCGCCCCGCCGGGGCTGGCCGGGCAGCTGGCCCGGGCGGGCGTCGTCGTCGGCCCCACGCTCGGGCTGGCCGAGGGCGCCGTGCCGCCGCCCCGGGTGCAGGCGCTGATCGACCGCCTCGGCCTGACCGAGCAGGCGCGGGCGGCCGAGGCGGCGCGGCTGCACGCGGCCGGCGTCCGGCTGGTCAGCGGCGTCGACTCCGGCATCGCACCGGGCAAGCCGCACGGGATCGTGGCGCGGGCGGTCGCCGCGCTGGCCGCCGCCGGGGTCCCGGCCGCCGACGCGCTGGCGACGGCGACCGCCGGCGCCGCCCGCGCCTGCGGGCTGGAGCACCGCACCGGGCGGCTCGCGCCGGGGCTGGACGCCGACCTGCTGCTCGTCGACGGCGACCCGGTCCGCGACGTGGCGGCGCTGGCGCGGGTGCGCCTGGTCGTCTCGCGCGGCCGGGAGCCGGTCCCGGCCTGAGCGGTCAGCGGCGGGCGGCGTCCCGGTCGAGCACCAGGCGCTCGAGGTCGGCGAGCCCGACGCCGGCGAGGGTGTCGCGCAGGACCAGGCCGTCGGCCGGGGCCAGGGGCTGCAGCGAGGGCACGCCGAGCACGGCGGCGCCGGCGGCGAGCCCGGCCGCCACCCCGGCCGCGGAGTCCTCGACGACGACGCACGCGGCCGGGTCGACGCCGAGCGCCGCGGTGGCCTGCAGGTAGGGCGCCGGGTCGGGCTTGCGGGCGGGCACCTCGTCGCCGCAGACGGTGAGGTCGAAGGGCGGCACGTCCAGGTCGGCGGAGATCCGGGTGAGGACCAGGTCGGCCAGCGCGCGCGGCGTCGTCGTCACCAGCGCGGTGGGCAGCGCGGCGGCGCGGACCTCGGCGAGCAGCTCGCGGGCCCCCGGCCGCCACGGCACGTCCTCGGCGAGCAGCCCCGCGACGGTCGCCTCGACGTCGGCGGCGTCGGTCTCCCACACGTGCTCGCGGTCGACGCCGAGGTCGGCGTAGAGGATGCCCAGAGCGGTGCGCATGCTGGTGCCCACGGTGGCCTCGCGGGCGGCGGGGCTGAGCCGCCCGCCCAGGCGGCGGGCGAGGTCGAACAGCGCCGCCCCCCAGTGCTGCTCGGTCTCCACGAGCGTGCCGTCCATGTCGAACAGGACTGCAGCAAGGCTATTCGGCATCTGACCTGCGGTTTTCCCTAGTTGGACGGCTCCCGGGTACACAACGGGTACACATCAGGATTGATCTTGGACAGGATGTCGGCCATCGCCGCGCGCGTCGCGAGCTCGTCGTCGGGCTTTAAGTAGGCGTACACGCGGTAGGTGATCTCCGGTCCCGAGTGTCCCAGCCAGCGGGAGACGGCGACGACGGAGACCCCTCGAGAGACGAGGCTCGCGCCGAAGTAGTGGCGCAGGGAATGCGGCGAGACGGTGAACCCGACAGCCCGCTCGATGTCATCGAAGACATGGCCGGCCACGGACTTCGTGAGCGCTCCTCCAGTGCTGCTGCCGAACACGAGACCGTCGGCGCGGGGGTGCCGGCGGATCCGCTCCGCCAGCGCCTGCAGGACGACGTCGTCGGCGGGGACGTCCCGCCGGGACGAGCCGGTCTTGAGCTGCCCGAGCTCACCTCCGGGGCGGCGCTGCTGACGGACCCGCACCGTGCGGCGCAGGAAGTCGACGTCCTCCACCCGCAGCCCACACGCCTCACTGATCCGCAGCCCCAGCCCGACGAGCGCGATGACCAGCGGCCGGTAGTGGTCCGGGGTCGCGGCGAGCACCGCAGCGACATCCTCGTCGGTCAAGTGGACCTCCCGCCGGCGCGGCGCCGGCGGGGCCTTGACGGCCTTCGCGGGATTGGAGGCGAGCAGGCCATCGGCGACGGCGGCGTCGAGGACTTGCCGGACCTGACGCAGCAACTGCCCGACCGTGCCCGGCGCCAGAGTCCGTGACCAGCGCGCCACCGCGGCCGCGACGTTGCTCGGCCGGATGGCACCTACCGGATGGCGTCCCAAGGCCGGGAGGACATGCCGGTCCAGCCGGGACCGCTTGACCAGCCTCGTGGAGTCCGCGGCCAGAAGCGGCGCGTGCGCTTCCCAGTGCTCCTCGGCGAACTCCGCGAAGGTGACCGCGGCCCGTTTGGCGTCGATGTAGCTGCCGGTGAGCTTCGAAGCCTCGACGGTGGCGAGATGGCGCTCCGCGTCGACCTTCCGGTCGAACACCTTCACCACCTGGACACCGGACGGGTCACGGAAGCGGGCGTACCAACGCACCCTGCCGTTACGAGATCGCCGTTCGAGACTCGCCACCTGTCCTCCCGGGGAGCGCGTCCGGTCACCATCCCACCGAGCGCGGACACCTCCGGCACGGCTCGAGGGTTTCTCCGGTCGGGCACCAGTCGAACGGTCGCACGGCTGCAGGGGCGCTGTCCGAGGTCGCCGCGCAGCTGGGCGGCGCTGATGTCACGGACCGCGGGGATCCGTCGGTTGCCTGGCTTCCCAGTCATCGGGCGCGCAGGACGCGCCGGTGCAACCGCACGGTGCCGCTCTCGGCACGCTGATGACGGCGTCGAGCTGGCGCCAGTCCAGCACGACGGTCTCGGCGCGGACCACCCGGCTCAACGGCGCCGTCTGGCTGTTGACGTTGTCCCGCCAGAACTCATCGGTCGGCAGCAGGTTGGCGGAGGGCGTCGTTATGGCTCAACTGAGTCGGGGACCCCTCCGGCCCTGCGCTCGGTAGAGAAGCGGACATGGTGGAGGACTCGCCGTGCGCCGGACTCGGGACGACGGGGCGGCTCAGGGGCGCCCTGTCGGGGTGTCCGCTCGAGGCACACCCAAGCGGTCTCAGCTGGCGGCGAGCAAGGCCTGAGGTGCAACCTGCTTGAGGTGGGTCACGAGCCAGGCGAGTTGGCGGCTGGTCTCGTCCTGGCAGGACCGGGCCACGCCCTGCAGCTCCCGATCACGTGCACCGAGGCCGGCCTGCAGCAGCACCGTCCAAGTGGTGTCGGTCAGGGCGGCGAGCGTGTACAGGTCCTGGAGGTCACGGAGCAGCCCGACGGGACCGGTACGGGCCGCCCCCATGCCGGCGGCGCGGAGCTGGTCGGGTTCGCTGTCGGGCTCGTCCCCGTATCGGGACCGGACCGGCGCCAGGCGCCGGACGTGCTCTTCGCTCCACCCGGCTAGCAGCTCAGCCGTCGCCGGCAGCTCACCCTCGGCGGCGTGCGCCCGCGCGAACTCGCGCAGCCCAGCGGCGAGCACGGACTCCGTGTGCTCAGCGAGACCGACGTAGACCGCGAGGCCCTTCACGACCGGTCCTCGGCGGCCGGCCCGGCCAGGGTCCGGGTCGGCCTGACCGACTCGGCGCCCTGCGCGGGGTCCAGGGGGTAGTGCGGTGTGTCGGCGAGCACCTCGCTGCCCACCGTCGCGGCCGGCCCGCCGGGGGTCGGGGGCACCGGCGGTCCGCCGCGCCGCGACCGCGCCGGGTGGGAGGCGGCCGTCGTGGGGGCGGCGGAGGGGCGGCCGCCGCCGTCCTCGAGCTTGGTGAGGCGCACGGCGGCGGTCTTGAGCACGGGCTGCTTGGAGATGACGTCCCAGAGCGTGAAGGTCAGCTCGTTGGCCGCCCGGGGCGGCACGCCGGACCCGGGCTCGTCGGCGTCGAGGTCCCAGTAGCCGTAGTGGAACGGGGCGAACGCCGTCCCCTCGCGCACGTCGCCCACCCGGGCCCGGACGTCGATGCGCCCCCGTCGGGAGTCCACCCGCACCAGGTCGCCCTCGGCGATCCCCAGGTCCTCGGCGTCGGGCACGGAGATCTCGACCCACGGCTCCGGGGCGGCCTCGCGCAGCTGCCGGGAGCGGGCGGTCTTGGTGCGGGTGTGGAACTGGTAGACCGTGCGTCCCGTCGAGACCAGCAGCGGGAACTCCTCGTCGGGCGGCTCGTGCTGGGGGACGTAGGGCGCGGCGATCAGGAACGCCCGGCCGTCGGGCCGCAGGGCCCGGTGGGCCTGCGGGGTGCGGGCGGCACCGGTCACCGCGTCGTGCCCGTACGTCTCGCAGTAGTCGCTGTGGGTGGCGAAGATCCCGTCGACGTAGAGCCGGTCGGTGCCCTCGGGCGCCTCGACGTTGCACGGCCACGGGATGCCGGTGTCGCTGGCCCGCAGCGTGGCGTAGGACAGCCCGCTGTAGTCCACCGGCCGTCCGCGCGTCGCTTCCGCCCATGCGTCGAAGGCGGCCTCGGGGGTGTCCCACCGCGGGATCGGGCGTCCGGACCGGTCGCGGAAGTCCATCCGGCGGGCGTAGTCGAGGAACATGTCGAGGTCGGGGCGGGCCTCCCCCGGCGGCTCGACCGCCTTCTCCGCCAGGTGCACGGTCCGGTTGACGTTGGTGCTGCACCCGGTCTTCTCCGCCCACCCGGCCGCGGGGAGGACGACGTCGGCGAACCGGGCCGTCTCGGTGAGGTACAGGTCGGACACGACCAGGAAGCAGGAGTCCGCGGCCAACGCCCGCCGGACTCTCGCGGAGTCGGGCATCGACACCGCCGGGTTCGTGGCTTGAATCCAGAGGAAGTTGACGGAGCCCTGCTCGACGTAGCGCATGATCTGCATGGCGTGCGTCGGCGGGGACCAGTGCGGGATGGTGTCGGCGTCGACGTCCCACAGCCGGGCCAGGTCCTCGATGTGGTCGGGGTTGGCCCAGTTGCGGAAGCCGGGCAGGTCGCCGTCGGCTCCGGTCTCCCCGGGTGTTCTGCGCGGTCGGCTGGCCGTTCATCTGCAGCACCCCGCTGCCCACCTTGCCGATCAGCCCCCGCAGCAGGTGCAGGTTGTGCACCCCGCAGGACGCCGAGGTCGCCTGGTGCGACTGGTAGAAGCCCTGCAGCACGGTCGACAGGACCCGTTCGCTGGTGCCGAAGATGCGCGCTGCCCGGCGGACGTCGTCGGGGTCGACACCGCAGACCTCGCCGGTGCGCTCCGGCGTCCAGGGCTGCACGGCGGCCCACAGCTCGTCGCGGCCGATCGTGTGCCCGGCCACCCACTCCTCGTCGATCCAGCCGTTGACGAACAGCTCCCGGGTCAGGCCGTTGAGCACCGCCTGGTTCGTGCCCGGGCGGACGGCGAGGTGGACACCCCCGGTGCGCTCCGCCTCGTCGGCCACCGGGGTCTGCCGCGGGTCGACGCACACGACCACCGGCGGGTCCTCACCGCGGGTGCGGTCGAGGACCCGCATCCACAGCACCGTCTGCGTCTCGGACATGTTGTGCCCGAACAGGAAGATCGCGTCGGCGTGCTCGATGTCGGTGTAGGACCCGGGCTGCCCGTCGCTGCCGAAGCTCTCCTTGAAGGCCGCTCCGCTGGTCGCCGTGCACAGGCGGGTGTTGCCGTCCATGTGCGGGGTGCCGATGCCGGCCTTGCCGATCACACCGAGCGTGTAGTACTCCTCCAGCGTCAGCTGACCGCTGGTGTAGAAGGCGTGAGACAGGGGTCCCCGTTCGCGCAGCAGCCGCGAGGACTCGGCCACGACCCGCCCCATCGCGGTGTCCCAGTCGGTCTCCACCAGCTGACCGCCCTCGCGCACGAGTGGGCGGCGCAGCCGGTCGGGGTCGTCCTGCCAGGTCCAGTGCCCGAACAGGCCCTTGGGGCCCAGCCGGCCGTGGTTGACCACGTCGGTGGCCCGGCCCCGGATCCCGACCAGCCGGCCGTCGGTCACCCCCAGGTCGCAGCCGCAGCCGTTGCTGCACAGGGTGCAGGAGGATCGCACCCAGCGCTCGACGTCCTCCTCGCGGATCCCGTCCCGCAGGGCGATGTCGACCCGTGCGGGCCACACCGTCCCCCGGCCGTGGGGCGTTCGCGGCCCCCAAATGTCGGCGATGCGGTCGACCTCGTCCACGGATCCTCCAGGGCTGCTGCCGAGCGGTCCGGCCCGGCACCCGTGGCCGCGGCGTCTCCTCGGACCGGTCCGGAGCCACGTCGTCGGCCCCGGCCGCCGGGACCTACCCCCTCACCGGCCCCCGTACGCCGGCATCCCGCCTCGTCGGCGGGTAGCCGGGCTCACGCCGGGTAGCGGATCCCCGGGTCACGTCGTCCCGACCGCCAGCGTGTCGACGGCGAGGTCTCGGCGGAACGCCAGTCCCCTCGCGGGTGCGGTACCGCGTACGACGCGCTCATCGATCCCTCTGGAGACGACACCATGCCCCAGCCCGACGCTGTCACTGACGATCTGCGCGCGGTCCTCGGCGAGGACGACACCCTGACCGCCCGGCTCGAGCGCTCGCTCACCATGGCCGGCGAGCGCGCCCGGTCCGACCTCCACCCGACGTTGTACGCGGCGCTGGAATGGCCCGAGGACCTCGCCGGGTACGAGGCGTACCTGGCGCGCTTCCTCCGGTGGATCCCGCAGCAGTCCGGCGACGAAGCCTGGCGCCAGCACGCGCCGGAGGAGTCCGGCTCCCGGAAGGTCAGCGACCGACTGTCGCACTTCTTCTGGCTCGTCGACCAGCCGGTGGACGACGACGGGACGGCGATCGGCGAGAGCTCCGACCGCTTCCGCGACTGGCTCACCGGGTTCGCGCGGCAGTGGGGCAGCTTCCTGGACACCCCGGAGTCCTTCAGCGCGGAGATCCTGCAGACCTTCATCGATCACGCCCCGGAGTACACAGTCGAGGAGTCGCTCGTCGACAGGGCGCCCAACACCCCCAGCGGCTGGCTGACGTTCAACCAGTTCTTCGCCCGCGAGCTCAACGCCGGCTACGGCCGATCACCGAGCCGGGCAGCAACCGGGTGGTCACCTCCCCCGCCGACTGCATGTACCGGCACACGTTCGACATCGACGACGACTCGCGGGTCCCCGGGATCAGGATTAAGAAGACCCACGAGTATGCGGCCATCAGCCGGCTGCTGGAGGGCAGCGAGCACGCCGACGCCTTCGCTGGCGGCACGTTCGTGCACTTCATGCTGCCGCCGTCGTCCTACCACCGCTACCACGTGCCCGTGTCCGGGACGGTGCGGGAGTCGTTCCTCGTCAGCGGGAAGGCCTATATGCAGGTCGAGCTGGAGGGTGGACAGCTGGAGTCCAAGGACAGCGCGCAGACCGGCTACGAGTTCACCCAGGAACGCGGGGTTGTCGTCCTCGACACCGCGGGGTCCGACGGCCCGGACATCGGCCTGGTGGCCGTCGTGCCGGTCGGCATGTCGCACGTCGACTCGGTCACACTGACCACCGTCGTCGGCACGCACGTGGCCAAGGGCGACGAGTTCGGTTTCTTTCAGTTCGGCGGCTCGGACATCGTCATCCTGTTCCAACGGCGCGCCGGGGCCCGGATCGACACCAGCGAGGGACTCCGCAAGGTGGGCAGACCCGTGGCCACCTGCCATCCGCGGGGCGCGGGACCTGACCAGGTGCGGAGGCAGGCCGGCGTGGGCGGGTCGCACACGGTGACGGTGATGTGAGGCGGCCGCCGGGGTCACACCGGCTGGTACCGGAGCGGCCGACGGCCCGCCGGGCGGGCAGGTCCCGGACGGCGGTCCTGCACGCGCTGGTCGGTTGCGCCTTCGCGATGGTCGTCGCCGGGGGGATCGCGCTGCTCACCGGTCAGCCGTGGTTGTTCCCCAGCCTAGGCCCCACGGCGGTGTTGCAGACCGAGCAGCCGACAGCGGAGAGCTCCAGCCCCCGCAACACGGTGATCGGGCACGCCGTGGCGCTGGCCGCTGGGTACCTGGCGCTGCTGGCGTTCGGGTTGACCACCGCGGGACCGGCGCTCAGCACCGGTGTGGACCTGCCCCGGGTCGGGGCCGCAGCCGTGTCGCTGGGGCTCACCGCCGGGGTGCTGGCACTCCTCGACCGGCCACACCCTCCGGCCGGGGCAACCACCCTGATCGTCAGCCTCGGGCTGCTGAACACCCCGACGTCACTGGGGATCGCCCTGGCGTCGGTTTGCGTGGTGACGGCCTCGTGCTGGCTCTACAACCGGGCGTCCGGAGCGCCGATGTCGCTCTGGTGGTCACTCCCGGGTGGCGCGCGGAGGAGTCAGCCCCGCTCGTCCTCCGCAGTGGCCCGGCACCGCGAGGACGGCCTCCCGCCCCCGGCATCGGTGACCTGGCGGCGGCCGCGCAGACGTCACTGACCGTTCCACGCGTCCGCTGCGGACCGGATGCGGCGAACGGCTGCCGAATGCACAGGAGGGCCTGGAGCGTCCGGGGCTCCCGGTCCTCCGTCATCCGCTCAGCGCGGTGACCACGGTCAGCAGGGCGGCATAGAGGGTGAGCCCGGTGAGGAACCAGCCGAAGCTCGACCTGCGGGAGGACGGGAGCTCCTCCTTGAACACGTTGAGCAGGATGGAACCGCCCAGCAGTGCCGTCAGCAGCGCCACCACGAGCGCGCTGGACGGAGCGAAGACAGCGGCGACCGCCCAGCCCAGGAGCAGAGCGATGGCCAGTGCCATCCGGCCTCGGGCGGTGAAGCGGGTCGGATAGTGCTCCTCCAGGCCCCGGTCGGTCAGCACGAAGTGCAGGCCCATCGCGACGGTGAACAAGAGGGCGAAGGCGATACCGGTACGCAGCCGGAGCGCCATGGTGTACGTAATGAGGGCGTTGTAGACCATGAACGACGCCACGTGCAGCAGGTAGACGCCGCGGCCGGGCTCACTGCCGGACCGACGGTCGTCCTCGTGGAGGACGCTGCTGGCGCCCGAGGTGGCCGGACCGCCGTGTCTCACCGCCCGGCGGACAGCGGGGGCAGGGGCGCGCTGGTGCTGACGGTCGGCGAGACGTTCGAGCCCGTAGAAGACCGTGAAGCCCACCAGGGCCACCAAGAAGATGCCGAGGTCCATCAGCGGGGTGGGCCGCAGGACGGCGGACAGCGCCTCCCCGATCGACTCGTTGCCTTCGGCGATCTCGGGCAGCAGGTGGAGGAAGACGTAGGCGACGGCGAGACCGCCGGCGAAGGACCCTGTCGCGCGTTCGGGCACCAACGGAAGCTTCCGGATCCGGGGCGCGGCCAGGTGCAGCGCAGCCAGCAACACGGCAATGACGAGGGCGCCGATGACGCTCTGCCCGGTGCTCAACTCGGTGTCCACGGATCTCCGTCCTCGACCGCGACGGCCGCTGCATGCGGCTACCCGGTCAGCGCGCGGATGACGCCCGGCCCCGCAGGTACATCGGTCGGGATCGGGCACGGCGACGTCAACAGCCGGTTTGGGCCGGTTCGGCTGCGGACCACCGGGTCGCGCACGGCTGGGTCGAGCAGTGGCCCTGGGACCGGACGTGTCATCACACGGTCCCGCCTCCGCTCCCCGCAGGAGTCTCCATGGATGTGTTCGACACGCCCACGCCCGAGTTGCAGACGATGCCACTCGGGCTCTACGACCTGGTCTTCTACTCGATCGTCGCGGCCGGGTTCGCGCTGTTCGCCTACTTCGTCTACTCCTGGAACAGCAAGAGCGAGGTCGGCGTGCGCTACCGCCCCGCCGTGCTCGCCGGGCTGTGCATCGCCGGCGTGGCCTCGCTGTCCTACCTAGTGCTGGCCATCAAGTGGGACACCGGCTACGACCTCGTCGGCGGGGTGTACGAGCCCAACGCCGAGGCCCGCGCCACCCTCTACCCCCGGTACATCGACTGGACGGTCACCGTCCCGCTGCTGACCGCCGAACTGCTCGCCGTCTGCTCGCTGGCCGGCGCCAAGGCCCGCAGCCTGCGGTTCTCCACCATGACCGCGGCGTTCCTGATGATCCTCACCGGCTTCCTGGGCTCCCAGGTGCTCGCCCAGGGCCGCGACGTCACCGCACTCGTCGTGTGGGGCCTGATCAGCACCGCTTTCTACGCCTACCTGTACGTCGCGCTGATCGGCGCCGTCCGGTCCTCGACGTCGTCCATGTCCGTCGAGGCCGGGCGGAGCCTGCGCAACGCCACCCTCGTGCTGCTCGGCACCTTCGGCGTGTACCCGCTGGTCTACGCCGTCCCGGTGTTCGTCGACGTCACCCCCGCCTGGCTCGCGGGCATGCAGGTGTCCTACTCCGCCGCCGACGTGCTGGCGAAGGTCGGCTTCGGCGTGCTGATCCACAAGGTGGCCAAGCTGCGCACCGCCGAGGACGTCGCCGCCGGCGTGGACACCCACCCCGAGTCGGTGTGGGTGTCCAGCGTCCACCAGAGCGAGGCCGTCATGCCCAGCTCCCAAACCGAGGTCCGCAGCACCGAGTTCACCGGCAACACCGTCGACGCCGCCCCCGTCTTCGCCGACCACCCGCGCCGCCCGCACGAGCACCACGAGACCGAGCACCTGCGCGAGCGCGAGCACGGGCACTCCGACCACGCCCGGGCCGACGGCGTCCGCCACGGCGCCACCCGGACGGCGACCGACCGGAGCTGACCGTGGCCCTGCTCTCCTCGTGTCGTCGTGCGACATCTATGAGTTCGTGGACGGGAGCATCACCGCGATCACGTCCTATGCCGTCGAACTGCCAACCGAGCCGACGTGACCTCGAAGGGTCCGCCCCGCCACTCGACGCTGAGGGCCGCTCCGCGCCACCCGCGAGTCTCGAGGCAGGACCGCTCGCGCCGAACTACGCGGTCGCGAAGGACCGTGGCGCCAGAGCGGCCTCGCCGGCGGTCACCGGAGTAGGTCCAGCGCGGCGGAGTACTTCTGGCGGAGGCGGGCCCGTGTCGGCTCGTCGAGCTGGTGCATGCGGTCGGGGTCCGTGTTGGACGCGATGTCGGCCAGCTTCACCTGCAGGGCGAGCGGATCGACGCGGACACGGCCGTAGTAGTCGATCCGGCCTTCGAAGGGCCGGTGGGTCAAGGCGTCGACGGCGCTGACCACCGCGGTCGAGAAGCGCAGCTGGCGCAGGTCGGCGAGGGACACGGAGGTGTCCTCGACGATGTCGTGCAGGTAGGCGATGGTCTGCAGGACGGGGTCGCTGCCGACCCTGCGGGCGACGTCGGCAACATGGGTCTTGAAGTAGTCGTGGCCGGCCTTGTCGACCTGGCCGAAGTGGGCGTGCACGGCGAGCTCGCGGGCGCGCAGCATCATGGCCTCCTCGGATCGCATGCAGTCACTTCCCGCTCTCCTGAGCTCGGCGTGAGGATGTGACCGTCCACGGTCGCCCTGCACTAGGGCAGTGTCCAGGGGCTGGGCGCCCGGAAGCCGACGTGCGAAGCCGGGACGTCCGACATGGGACGGGACCGTCTACACGCTCTGCAGCGATGTCCAGTTGCCGGCTGCTCTCGACACACGACTTGGTTCTCTCGACCTTCGACGCCCCTGATGGCAGCGCGGCCGTCGCGCGTGGGCGTTCACTCCCCCACCCGAGGCGGCGGGAGCTGCGCCGTATCTCGTTCACGGTGGACCGCGCCGACGCGGAGCACTGTATTTGCGTGGCCAGCTGGTTCACCCGACCAGCTCTGACAGGGACCGGGTCCGCCTGACCGGATCAGCGGTGGCACGGGCGCCTGGTAGGCGCGGCGCCGTCTAGGCACGGTGACCAGATTCCTACATCCCGCGCCGGACCTCCGGCATGCACCGGTTGGTGATGACACAAGCTTCTGAGCTGGTTCGTTGCAGTTGTCTGATGTAGGTCGCCACGAACTACGACACGGCTTGTTGTGCACCGGATGTGCACTAGATCTGCACTGGAGCCCCATGGACCGTCAAAGCGGACCGGATGGCGTCGGCGATTTCGGACAAGGCGGGCTCGGCGTCGTCGTAGGTGGCCGGGTCGCCCAGGAGGCCGTGGAGGTGGCCGTCCCAGCGGCGGGTCCGCACGGGCACGCCCGCGGCGGCCAGCGCCGCGGCGTAGGCCTCCCCCTCGTCGCGCAGCACGTCAAACTCGACGGTGAGCACGTACGCCGGCGGCAGCCCCGCCAGGGACGCCGCCCGCATCGGGGACGCGTCCGGGGACGCCGGATCGCCATCGGGCCCCAGGTAGTAGTCCCAGTAGGCCAGCCCGTCGGCGTTCAGCAGGCCAGAGCCCTCGCCGCACTCGGTGTGGCTGGCGTACGCGCGCTCGCGGTAGGCGACAGCGTCCACCGGCGGATAGACCAGCACCTGCGCCGCCGGCGGCGGTGTCCCCGCGTCCCGCAGCCACCGGACGAGCACCGCGGCGTTGTTGCCACCGGCACTGTCCCCGGCCACCACCACCCTGCCCTCGCTGCCCGGCGCCAGCGCCGCGGTCCGCCCGAGCACCCAGCGGTAGACGGCCTGGGCGTCCTCGACCGCGGCCGGGCAGCGGTGCTCCGGAGCCCGCCGGTAGCCGACCGACACCACCGTCGCCGGGACGCGGTTGGCCAGCCTCCGGGTCAGCCCGTCGTAGCTGTCCAGCGTGCCGGTGACGTGTCCGCCGCCGTGCAGGTACACGACAACTCCGCCCGGGGGTTCGACCGGCCGGTGGATGCGCACCGGCACCGGCCCGGCCACGCCGGGCACGGTCGTCTCGGTGACCTCGGCGACGGCCTCGATGGCCTCGACGGCGCTCGCCGGCCGGTCGGCCGCCGCACGCGCCTCGGCCACTGTCAGCTCGTGGTCAGGCCGGACTCCGTCGCGGCGCTGTCGGTCGAGGACGGCGGCGGCTTGCGGATGCAACGGCATGGTCCCCGACCTACCCCGCTCTCGTTCCGACGCACCCACTGCGGCGATTGCGGCTGCGGCCTCGGGGCGGTGCAGCAGTGCTCGCCGCCTCCGCTGGAGGACGGCCCTCTCGACCGCTGCTGCACGCTCGTGCACCTCGTCGCCGACGATGCCACCGCATCGGTCCTGCGGACCGCGGTCTGGCCGTACCTCACTGCCGGCTGCTGTGCCGCGACGCACCCCCTCGGCCCGGCTGCGGGCCCCGGTCCACGTGACGTAGGTCGGCGGTCGACGTACCGAACTGCAGGCGTCCGGCGGGGCGGTAGGACTGGATCCAGACACCACGGGCCGTCACATGAGATCCGACGAGTTCGAGCACCCGGGTGGGGCCGCTGTAGGGGAACAGGCGCACGCCCTGGCCGACGATGACGGGGAAGACGACGAGGTCCACCGGTCGACGAGGTCGTGAGCGAGCAGCCACCGGATCAGGGCGCCGCTGCCGGGGACCAGCACCTGGCTCCCGGGCCGCGCCTTGAGCTCAGTGACGGCCGCCACCAGATCGCCGGCGAGGACGGTGGTGTTCGTCCACGTCGTCGCGGTGAGTGTCGCGGAAGCCACGTACTTCGGCCGCTCGTGCAGCGATCGCGCCACCTCGTTGATGCCCGGATCCGCCACCGCTCCCCAGGATGCGGCGAAGATCTCGAAGGTGCGGCGACCGAACAGGAATGCGTCAGCGCCCTGGTAGCTCCCGGTCAGGTACGCGCCCGTCTCGGCGTCGAACAGCGGCGTGGTCCACCCACCGCGCTCCAACCCCCCGCGGCGGTCCTCGTCAGGCGCCCCGATCCCCTGCATGACGCCATCGACGGAGACGAACGTCGTGGTGGTCAGCTCCATGGCATGGCTTCCTTCTCGTCATCCCACTCGAGATGGTGACCGATCGGGCCGCACCGACTCATCGCCGACGGGGAGACGAGTCGGCGCCGAACCGACCCAGCGGCCCGAGCGGTTTACCGGATCCGGCTCGTGGTCAGGAAGCCGGTCGACGCTGGAAGCGCATGTCCATCCACGGCAGCAGGCGCCGCCCACCTCGCGTTCCCAGCGGGTCGTCATGAGGTCAGGGCCCGCGGTCGGTCGCAACCAGCTGCGGACGCCGTCGCCCTGCAGGAGCAACGGCCCTCGTCGTGGACCGACAGGGACATGCGGCCGGGGTCGTCGCCGGTGTCGAAGGCGTGCATCTGCCAGCCGCCGGTCGCCTCGTCCCGACCGCCGATGAGCTTGAGGG
Organism: Geodermatophilus sp. FMUSA9-8; assembly: GCF_037034165.1. Classification (NCBI taxonomy): domain Bacteria; kingdom Bacillati; phylum Actinomycetota; class Actinomycetes; order Geodermatophilales; family Geodermatophilaceae; genus Geodermatophilus; species Geodermatophilus sp. FMUSA9-8. The sequence goes on from NZ_JBAGKE010000001.1 coordinate 234,620, forward strand.
CCTGGGTGCGCTCGTCGCCCATCAGCACGTCGACCTCGTGCACGATCCATCGCCCGCCGGGCAGCCAGCGGTAGGTGTCGGTGCGGCGATGATGGCCGTCTCGGTGCCGTGCTCGTCGAGGACGATCCCCGAGGTCCGCCACTGCCCGATGAGCGGGCGCAGGGGCGCCATGCGCTCGCCGTCCAGGTTGCTCACCTCGGTGGTCAGCGGGCGGCGTAGCGCTGCAGGGTGATGCCGCTGACGAACGCTCGCGAGTCGGTCAGTCGCAGCCGCGGGATCTCGTGGCCGTCGGGGAACAGCCGGCGTCCGCGGCCCTGCACCGCCGGGTGGGCGAAGAAGCGGAACGTTGTGAGCGTGCGGGATCGTTGTTGGCCACTCTGGAAAGTCGCGGTTGACCAGGACTCTCCTTGACGGACGTAGTTGGTCGACAGCGGAAAGAATCAGAAGTCTTGTTGACTGGCTGTTGACTGACGCCCACGCGGTCGGGCGTGGCGTCCGCTGTCTCACCGGTCGGCGTCGGCCCGCCGGGGTCAGTCCGTGGTCGGCTGGTACTCCTCGGCGTTGATGCCACTGGAGGTGAACTGCAGACCGGCGATCGTCGGATATTGCGTTTGGCTGAGCAGGAGGCAGATTGCGGCCGGCGCCCCGAGGGTTACCTGTGCCGGTTCCTTCGGCGGGGTGTGGCCCACCGTGCCGTCGTCGTCGAAACGGACATACCAGGCGGGCTCGACCGGCAACGCCCACGCCGTGGTGGCGGCGGCGGTGAGGGCGGCTTCGTCGACGACGTCGACGGTGTACTCGATCGTCACCCGGTAGCTCGTCACGCGCGGAGTCTGGCAGCCCAAATGGGCCCAGTCCGACTGCCGCCGCCGGCACGTGAGCAACCATTCCAGGGCCTCGTCGCGTCGGTGGTGGTGGGGATGCGACGAGGCGGGGGCGGATGGCGCGACTGAGCGAAGGCGAGGCGGCGGCGTTCGACGCGTTCGTCAAGCAGCGACGGGAGTCGCTGCTGCGCACGGCGTTCCTGCTGACCGGTGACCTGGGCCGCGCGGAGGACCTGGTGCAGGCGGCGCTGCTGGAGACCTTCCGCCGCTGGCCGCGGCTGCATCAGCGCACGGACCCGATCGGCTACACCCGCAAGACGCTGGTGTCCCGGCACATCGACAGCGTCCGGCGCCGGTCCTGGCGTGAGGTTCCCATCGACCTGTCCGCCGGCCCGGGTGCAGTCGAGAAGGTGGGCGTCGCCGACCACGACGGCGTGCCTGACCGGCTGCTGCTCCGTGCCGCGCTGCTCGGTCTGCCGCCGCGGATGCGGGCGGTGCTGGTGCTGCGCTACTTCGACGACCTGACCGAGGCCGACACCGCCGGGTTGCTGGGCTGCTCGGTCGGCACCGTGAAGTCCACCGCTTTCCGTGGCCTGGCGCGGCTGCGGGAGGCCCTCGCTGACACCGGCCCACCCTCACCGCACCCCGGCCCCGGCTCCAACCCCGGCTCCCCCGCCGTGCGGTCCCTGTCCGCGTTCCGCCACACCGTCGAGGAGGACCACCGATGAGCACCGAGGACCTCCAGAGCACCGAGCACCAACTGCGCGCCGAGCTACGCACCTGGGCCGACGAGGGCGCCGCCGACACCGGCCGGGACCTGTCCGCGGCCGCGTTCACCGCACTGCACCACCGGCGGCTGCGGCACCGGGCGGCGGTGCTGGCCGCCGCGGCCGCCGCCGCGCTCGTGGTCGCCGCCGTGCCCATCGGGCTGATGCAGCTGCGCAACCAGGCGCCCGAACGCGCCGCCGCGCCCAGCCCGACCGCACCCGCCGCCCCGGCCGTGGACATCCTCGCCCTGCCCCCGCGCGGGCCGCTGGCCGCCGACCCGGCGCTGCTCGCGCAGTACACCGCGCTGCCGTGGGTCAGCGACGCGGCCCTGGCCGGGCGGGATCCGCAGGCCTCCGGCATCCCCGACGCACCGGCCGACACCCGCCGCGTGCTGTGGGCCGGCGACGTGCCCGGCGGAACGCGCCTGGTTCTCGTGGCCGGCGCCAACAACGCCGTCCCCACCGTGACCGACCCCGAACGCCAGACCGACCTCGGCGCCCTGGGCTCCACCGCGGTGGCGGTGTTCACCGGCCCCGCCGGCGCAGCACCCGACCAGCTGCAGATGACCACCACCCCTCACGGCCGGATGGACGGCGAGCCGTTCGCCTTCCGCGAGACCGCGACCGGCGCCACCGTTGTGCTGGCCGCGCCCGGCGACGTCGTCGAGATCTCCGCGCGCCCCGACTACGCCGCCGACGGCACCGAGTCCCGCACCTGGCAGGCGGTCGAGACCCCGGACGGAACCGCCGCGTTCGAGATCGACAACGGGTCCGCGATGGCCTACCGGGTGCTGCGCTCGGGCGTGCAGGTCAACACCAGCGAAGCCCCCGACGCCACCTCGACCGCTCCGCCCACCGAGGGCGAGCTCAAGGTCCTCACCTTGCGCGAGCCCACCGGCCTGCCACCCGGCGCCGACCCCTCCGACGGCTTCGGCGCCAACCTGCTCGTCCAGCAGACCGGCCTCCCCGCCGACCAGCTGCAGCTGACCAGCCCCTGGACCGGGCCACTGCCCGCAGACACCGACGAGCCGGTCACCATGACCCTGACCACCGCCACGGTGCCCTCCGGCGCGGTCCTGATCACCGCGATGCCGACCCAGTGGTTCGCCGACGGCAGCGCCGGCAGCAGTGACTGCGGCCAGGACTGGCTCACCCTCACCCTGCCCGCCGGCCCGCCGGTCGCCGACCGCACCTTCGCGCTGCTGTGCACCACCGCCGACATGACCGGCACGCCGAACACCAGCCTGGTCGTCATCGCCCCCACCACCGCCGCCACCGTCCAACTCCTCGACGCCGACGGGCGCCTCATCGACGAGCAGCCCCTCACCGACGGCACGCTGGTCACCACCGACCCCGAGACGGTCGTCGACACCGTCACCTCCGTGGAGGCGTTCACCGCCGACGGGCGGTCGCTGGGCCGCACCGGACTACTGACAGCCGACTGACCCGACGGCCGAGCCGGTCCCACTGCGCCTCGCCTTGACCGCATCCCATCGTGACCCGTGGACGGTCGACGCGGCGGGGGCTCGGCGCCGGTCAGCCGAGCTGCGTGACGCCGGCAGCGTCCCGAAGTCGGTGTCGCCGACGGTCGGGCGCCCACGGGAGGCATCCGTGCGAGCACCCGGTCGTCGTCTACGAGGTGGAGGTCCGCGAACGCAGTCGGCCGAGAACTTCAACGTGGGCTCGTCCGTCGGCGTCGACCTCGACTACCCGCACCAGAACCGGCTCGCTGTCGTCGCCGGCGACGAGGTGAGCGCCGGGTACGACGACGGCCGGATCGGGGGCCTCATCGACGAACGCCCACGGCCACCCGCGCTCGGACGTGCTCTGCACATCCAGCGGCAGGTCGATCCGCACCTGCACCTCCGGACCCGCGACCGGGAGCGTGGCGCGCGGCGCAGGCTGGGGGCCATCTCCGGCCGACCGCTCGACGCGAGATGCCGCCAGCGCCGCTTCCCGCTCGGTGTCGGTGAGCGCGCCAGCGAAGGGGCTGTACTGACGGAGGCGCTGAGCGTGCTCGGACCGGGAGGTGAGCACCTCAAGGAGGTCCAGCAGTGGGCCGTCGAGCAGCCGTGCCCACTCGTCCAGCGGCGCTGCCGCGGCAGGAGCTCGCTGGGCTTGCAACCGGGTCAGGTTGTCCCGGGCCAACGCCCTCATGCCGTCCGGGTCGACGACGACCTTGCCGGCGACGACATGGTGCAGGAGCAGGCTGCGCACCGGCCCGTGCCACAGCCGCTGCGCAGGCCCCACCACCGGGTCGACCGTGCGCTTCCGGCGCCCGCGGGGCTCCTCCTCGGTTACGGCGCGGACGGTAGGGCAGTGCTCCGACAGCGGCACCGCAGATAGCCGCCTCCAGGCTGCCCGGGCACGACTGAGGCTTCCGGCGCCGCTACCGGCTACTCGCCGCGGCCCTGTAGGTCTCGGCCCGGGTGTCGCTCCCCCAGGTTGTCGGGGAAGTTGCAGCCGCAGGTTCGTCCGGTCCCAGTCGACTGCGACGCCCGCGCCTTCGCTGCAACCGATGAAACGGCTGTCCGCGCGAGCACCCATCGGGTCGGGCGCGGTGGTGACCGCGCAGGCGCAGCAGGTGCGCCCTACGGTCACGTCCGTGACCCCGAGGGATCGTGCGCGGTGGCCGATGGGCCTGGCGTGGGTACTTCTTGCCGCCGCGGTCATTTCCGCCCTGGCCAACGTCGCTTGGCAGCGGGGATGGGCGGACTGGATGCTCGTCGGCGGCATGTGCATCCTGGCTGGTCTCGCCATGCTCAAGGCGCTGCAGGAGCGGCACGCACGCCGCGCACAACAGCCTGACTGACTGCCGCCGCGCCACAGCACGCGCCAGCACCGCTGGACTGCGCCGCGAGCTCATCGGAGGCAACCGGCGACCTGCCGGGCCAGCCCGCTGTCGGTGGCGGCCACCGCCGCCAGGTCCACCTCGGCCACCGCGTCCGCCAGGGGCCGCCGTGCTACCTGGAGGTCGATCCGCCCGACGGGTAACCGGCCGCTCCGGGGCCCAGGACAGCGGCGGCCAGGCGCGCGCGACGGTGTCGAGGACCAGCCGCAGACACAACGCCCGGCCACGCGGGCCCATCAGGAGCCGCTCAACGCGCCCGCTCACCCGGTCACCCTCCTCCCCGTGTCACTCCGTGGCGCTGCGGCGCCCCTGCCGACCCACTGCTCGAGTCGCAGGCCGGCCGGCCGCGGCCCGTTCAGAACGACCGGCGGGCGATCAGGGCGCCGGAGAGCACGGTGATGCCGGCCAGACCGGCGAAGAGCGCGAGCGTGGCCAGGGCATCCCACACGGGGCGACCCCACCAGGCCATCCCCAGCGCCGCCGCTGCGCCGACCCCGACGAAGGTCGAGCGCCGCGAGGTCCGGTCCGCACCCAGCCGAGTTGCGAGCAGCGCTCCGGCCAGTCCGAGTGCGCCACTCGCAGCGCCGATGGCGGCACCTGCGATCAGCCCTCCGAGGGTGCCGTAGAACAACCGTGCACCTCAGGCGAACCCCTCTAGGCCCACGGGGCCGACGACCACCCCGACGACGGCTGCGACCAGGCAGCTCCGTCCGACGGCGGAGCCCGCGGCTGTCCGGCTCACCTGCACACTCGGGTCCGTCTGGGTGCCGGTCATCGTTCCTCCGAACGGTCGGCGGGTAAGCCGGTGGGACAGCCGCAGCGTGCACGCCTGCGAGCCGGCGGCCGTCAGCACGCGCCGCCCGTGCCGGGCAGCTCGCCAGCGTGGCAGCCGGCGTGCGCAACGGCGAGTACGACACCCCCTCGGGGTCAGCCGACCCACCCCCGAACGTCGCGCACCGCACCAGCACCGTCGACGGACTCAGGACCGCCGCAAGGGAACGGTCCCTCGTTCATCGGTCAGGCGCACGGACAGCGGCGCGTCATCGTCGTCGACGACCTGCCACGGCGCACCACACGTGATCGCAACGACTCCGATGAGATCAACACCGCGCCGTCGACGGTGATGGTCAACCGCGGATGCGCCGGGGTCAGTCCGTGCTTGGTGCGGCGTCGTCCGGTGCACCGTAACCGGGTGGGCCGTAGCCCGTGACGGTCGAGACCCAGGTGCGGTCAGGGACCGTCTGCTCGAACTTGCCCACCGCGTCTCCGACGACCATGAGCAGCTCATCAAGGAACGCCTCTCCTGCTCGAACCGGCACCTTGACCTCGACGACGTAAACAAGTTCTGGGTCATCGCCGAGGATCTCCCGCGCAGGCACGTAACGCACGATCTCCACCCCCTCGTGGCTCGCATACTGGACCGTCGGTGCTTGAGGTGTAGCGATGAGCCGCCGGAGAAATGGCGGCCGCGCGGTGGACCAAGTCCGCCACGCACCCTCATCGGTCCTCAAGCGACTGCGGGACGACCACACCGGACCCGGCGATGACGGTGCCGGCGGCGTCGAGGACCGCAACCGCCGACACGGCTCCGGTGACGGGGATGGCGGCCGCGCCGCCCGGCAGCGGGTGCTCGCCGGTGACGGCGCCGTCCGCGGTGATCAGCTGCACGGTGGCGCCCTGCAGAGGACCGGCGACCAGCAGCTGGTCGCCGGCGAGGTCGGGATGGGTGCACCGCAGTGCGACGGTGCGTTCGACGACCGGCGCGCCGGCCGGGAGCACTCCGGCGCCGCAGGTGAAGCCGCTGAACGATGTCCCGCCGAGTGCGACGCCGGCGGACGCGGTGACGTAGACCGCGCCCGAGGGCAGCGTGGCGGCGAGCAGCCGGACACGGGCCGTCAGGCCGCGTGTGGCCGGAACGTCACCGGTCCACAAGGCGGTGAAGGTGACCTCGTCGGCGGGCAGGCCGGCCTGACCGAGGATCTCGTCGGGCTGCGCGTCGAGAGTGGTGTCGGCCGGGGACGGCTCCGGCGCCGGCCGCAGCGACGTCACCGGAGTAGGCGCGGGGACGTAGCCGCCGCGCGTGGCCGGCACGGGCACGAAGGTGGCGGTGTCGTCGCCGCGCTGCACCCGGACGCGCACGGACCAGTCCGACCAGGTCGGCCGGGCGCCGACGACGGCCGCCCCGGTGCCATCGGTGGCCGGCACCGCCTCGAAGGTGCGACCGACAGTGCCCGCGGCGTCGACCTCGGGCCGGGCTGACGCCGCCAGGCGGTCGCCGGGGGCGGCGACGACGAGCACCGTGCCGGTGTCGGCGTCCATGACGGCGGCGGGCGTGGACCGCGGCAGCCGCTTCGGGAAGGTGGGCACCCCCATCTGCTCCGGCGACGCACCGGGCGGCCCGGCGAACCAGGTGACCACCACCTGCTCGGGGCTCGCGTCGACGGCCACGAGCGCCCACCGCCGCCCGGACTGCTCGGTGGCGTAGACGACCGTGCGCGGCCCGTCGGGGACCGGCTCGAACCCGGGCGGTAGCTCCGGCCACGGCAGCTCCGCCACTCCGGCGAGGAAGGCGGCGTCCCCGGCAAGCGACCCGCGCGTCGGGCCGGAGTACACGTCGGCGTCGGGCAGGACCGCCGCTGGCGCCTGCCCCTCCGGGATCGTCGGCTCGCCCGGCTCGGCGACCCCGACGCCGGGCGCCGGCGCAGCGCTGCTCGGCAGCCGGTCGAGCACGACAGGAGTCGCGACCAGGACGACGGCGGCCGCGGCGGCCACCGCGGTCAGGGTGCGCCGCCGCCGGCGGCGGCGCCGGTGCCCCTCGCCGATCAGCGCCTCGGGCAGGTCGAGGCGCGGTGCGGCGGTCGTCGCGTCCGCCAGCGCGTGCAGACGGCTGCGCAGCTCGGTCACGTCGGTCACGGCAGGTCCTCCCGCACGATCCAGGTGTAGGGGGCGGCGTCGGTGTTCCGCGGGGTGGGGGTCGGCGGGGCGGGCGCCAGCGCGTCCTGCGGGGCGGCCAGGACGGTGCGCAGCCGCGCCAACCCGCGCACGACCTGGGTGTTGACGGTGCTGGTCGCGCAGCCCATGACCTGCGCGGTCTGTTCCTCGGTCAGGTCGGCGAAGTACCGCAGCACCAGCGCCGCCCGCATCCGTGGTGGCAGCGCCTGCAGCGCCACCCGCAGGTCGTGGTCGACCTCGACCGAAGCGGCCGGGTCGGCGTGGTCGGGCAGGCTCTCCATGACCTGCTCCGATGTGGACAGCCGGCGACACCAGCTGGTGTGCGTGGTCACCAGCACCCGGCGGGCGTAGGCCGCCGGGTGCTCCAGCCGGGACACCCGACCCCAGCGGCGGTACACCTTCAGCAGCGCGGTCTGCAACAGATCCTCACCGTGCCCGGTGTCCCCGGCCAGCAGTGTCGCCAGCCGGAGCAGGCCGGCCTGCTGGGCGACGACGAACTCGGCGAAGCCTGCATCGTCGCTGCCCACCCACGCTCCCTTCGCTGACCGCCGTCCTCTGAACGCGTCGAGCGTCGCCGAGCACCGACAGCCGACGGTCACGAAGACGTCACGATCACCGTGGGCGGCCGCACGAGGGGCCCTCGGCTGAGCGCCCGTGACCGATGAAGGCTCCACGCGGCTTGCGCGGGGGCCGATGCCACGTCATTGTGTCAATGACCCAGTACAATGACGGAACGGGGTGCGGTGTGACGCTGCCGCTCTGGCTGTTGATGGCGCTGGTAGCCGTGGTCGTCGGCGGCGTGACCACGGTCATCGGCCGCACGCCGCCCGGGCGGGAGCCCGCGGTGATCAACGCCGCCCGTCATGCCCGCAGAACCTCCGCCTTCGCGGTGCTCGCGGGCCTCATCGCCGCGTTGGGCTGCGGGGTCGTCTGCTTGTCGCTGCTGACCGGCCCCGGGGTGTTTGGCCGCGTGCTGCTGCTGATCCCGCTGGCCGCCGGCGTCGCGCACGCGGTCGTGCTGGCCCTGGGCGAGCTGGCGTGGCCACGCCCCGGCGGGGACATAAGGCGCGCCGCGCTCGTCCGCCGCGGCCTGTTCGACGCAGCACCCCGGGGGCTGGTCCGGGCTGCCGCAGCGGGCCTGGGCGTCACCGTGGCCGTGCTGTTCCTCGGTGCGCTGGCCGCCGATCACACAGGGCGCACCCTCACGGTAGGAGGACTCGCGGCGCGGCTGGGCCCGTTCCCCGGCCTGCACTACGGCGGTCCGGTCGCCGCCGGGCTGCTGGTCCTGGTGTTGACGACGGCCGTGGCGCTGCACGTCGTCGCGCAGCGGGCGGCGGTGGCCACCGCGGAACCGGAGGTGGAGACGGTTCTGCGCCGGGCGTCCGCGCATCGGGTGCTGCGCGGCACTACCGCCGCGGTCCTGGCGCTGGCCGCCGAGCTGCTGCTGATGGTCGGCAGCACGCTGCGCGAGGCCGTCGCGCTCACCGGCCCGGCCGCACCCGCCGGGATCGGCGTCACCGGAGTGGCCGTTCTCATCGCTGCAGCCGTTGCGGGGGCCGCCGCGGTCGCCGTCGCGTGCTGGCAGGCGCCGACGGTGCCCGCCGATGGCCGCGTCAGCGCGAGCTGACGCCGTGACACTGGACATCACCGTGGACGTGCGCAGCGCCGTGCCGCCGTTCGAGCAGATCCGCCGCCAGATCGCGACGGTCGTCGACGCCGGGCTGCTGCCGCCGGGCAGCAAGCTGCCCACCATCCGGGCGCTGGCCGCCGACCTGGGCGTGGCCGCGGGCACCGTGGCCCGGGCCTACACCGAGCTCGAGGCGGCCGGCGTCGTGGTCAGCCGGCGACGCACCGGCACGGTCATCGCCGAGAACCCGGGGCGGGCGCCGGTCGGGACTGCGGTGCACGACGCGGCTGCGGTGCTGGCGCAGCGCGTCCGAGCCGACGGCTTGGACGAGGACGCCGCCGTCGCGGTGCTGCGCGCAGCCCTGGCCCGGCTCCCCTGACACGTCCACTGGGGTTGGGAGCGGCGAGTGCTGGTTGTGCTCGGGCCGCCCCATAGCTGGCCCTCCGTACCGTCCGGCCGTCCGTCGCCTGCCCGTGTGATCAGCCGCTGTCCGCGTCACCGGCGACCGCCGTCCGCACGGTGACCAGCTGCGGTTCAAGCCGAGCCTCGCGGTAGGTCCAGCAGTCATCGAGCACCGTGGCCACCGCCGCACCACAGCCCGGGCACACGACGTTGGGACCATCCAAACCATCCCTGCCGCAGCAGCCGCTGCTGCGCCGCGGATCTGCATGTGGGGGCAGCGCGAGCAGCTCGTCGGGATGCACGACGAAGCACCCGCCGCTGCCGACAGGCTCCCCTCGGCCGGTGCGGAACGCAGGTTCAGGATCGACCGCCCACTGCCCGGGCGCGACGGTCGCCGCGTACGCCGGGCCAGCCAGCGGCTGCCGCGCCGGCAGCTGCAGCAGCCGCTGCACCGGCCGGGTCAGCGCCGTGCCGCAGGCCGAGCACACCAGGACGTCCACGCCTGTCAGCGTGTCACCGGCGCGGCGCACCGCACCATCCATCCGCACGCCCGAGGCGTCGCCCTCAGTCGGACGTCTCGTCGAGCAGCGCCTCCGTGGCATGCGTGAGGTCCTCGACCGGCACCGCTCCGAGGTAGACAGCCGCCACCCGCCCCGTGTCATCGACGACGACGGTTGACGGTGTCTGCGTGATTGGGTACTCGGCGAAGGCGAGGGCGATCTCGCCGTCCGGGTCGAACAACGACGGATAAGACACCCCACGGCCGTCGAGGAACGCCTGCGCGAGGTCCTCCTGATCGCGGACGTTCACGCCGAGGACGGCGACCTGCTCATCAGGCATCGCCGCGTCGAAGGCCTGCAGCTCCGGCACCTCGACCCGACAGGGACCACACCAGCTGCCCCAGAAGTTGACCACGGACACCCGCCCGTCCAGCGACTGCGCGTCGAAGGTGCCACCGCCGACCAACGCCCCCGAGATGGCCGGGGCCGGTCCACGGTCGGCGACGGGGATGAGCTGCCCGTGCGGCGTCGGGTCGACCCCCGGATCGCCGCAGCCAGCCACTGCTCCGATCATCAGCAGCACCGCCGCGAGGAGCCGGTGGCGACGAGCCGGCAGGCGGGCTGGCCGCCGCGCTGCACCGACAGTGTGCTGGAGCCCTGGGGCAGCGCCCGCCGCGGCGTGCGGTCGCACACCGGGCACGGCGCCGTCGCCGCCGACGTGCCGGACCGTGCAGTCGCGCTCCGGTGGCGGCGTCTGGTCCGCGCCGTGCGCATACCGCCCCACGCGCATCACTGCTGCTCGGGCGTCCGCATGTACCAGGGGAGGTTGGCGTCGGTGAGCTCGTACACCGTGGCCCGCCACGTCCGGCGGGACCGATCCAGCAGCCACTCCTCGTCGAGCGTGACGCCGGTGATCCGCTCGGCCAGCTCCATCATCAGGGCCCGCACCGGGATGCGCGGCTGCCCAAACCCGAGGCCGGCCTCCTGCGGTAGAGGCTCCCCGACCGCGCTCTGCTCGAACAGCACGGCCTCGAAGCTGCGGACGACGGCTCCCTGCCGCGCGTAGGCGAACTGGGTGTCGGCCTCGACGTTCCAGAACACCGACACCGCCTGCCCGCCGGCCGACAGGGCACCGAGTAGGGCGTGGTCGGTGGTCAACCAGCCGCCTGGTTCGACGAAGACCAGCCACCCGGCCAGCTCGTCGACCTGCAGGACCGCTTGAGCGCCGCCGGTATCGGCGAGCGCGTCGAACTGCGCCATCTCCGCGTCGGCGAGGGTGGCCTGCGACTCCGTCGGCCACCGGAACCGCAGCACCTCCCCGCAACGGTCCAGGTCCGAGCCGCGGACGAACGTGACCGTCAGCGCTTCGAACCGCTCGATAAAGCTGTAGTCGCTCACGGCCCGGTCCGTCGTCCTTCGTGTCGGCCGCCGCTGTGGCGGCAGCTCCTCGCGAGACCGTAAGGCCTCCTGTGCCGCGGTCCCAGGACCGCGTCCCGGACGGGCGAGGTGACAGCTGCCGCGACCAGCTCAACCCCGCCGCTGCCGGGGCAGGGGCGGCTGCCGGCGCCGGGCCGCAGGAGACCTCGGGCGGCGGCAGCGGAACGGCGGCGGGTCGCTGGTCCGGGAGCTGCCGGTGCTGCTGGTAGTCGCGGTCGTACTGGCGCTGCTGGTCAAGACGTTCCTCGCGCAGGCGTTCTTCATCCCGTCGGGATCGATGGAGCAGACGCTGCACGGCTGTCCGGGCTGCACCGGTGACCGGGTGCTGGTCCTCAAGCCCTCGTACTGGTTCACCGACCCGCAGCCCGGTGACGTCGTGGTGTTCACCGGCCCGGACACGTGGGCGCCGGAGGTGCAGGTCGCAGAACCGTCGAACGGGTTCCTCGCCGCCTTGACCTGGGTCGGCCGGCAGGTCGGGGTCGCCCCACCGGCCGAGGACGACTTCGTCAAGCGGGTCATCGCCGTGGCAGGGCAGACGGTGGCCTGCTGCGACCCGCTGGGCCGGGTGACAGTGAACGGGCAGCCGCTGGAGGAGCCCTACATCCACGAGCCCGAGCCGCTCGAGAGCCGCCCGTTCGGGCCGGTGACCGTGCCGGAGGGCCGGCTGTTCGTGATGGGCGACCACCGGTCGGCATCGGCGGACTCGACCGCGCACATCGGCGACCAGTACGGCGGGACGATCGCCGTCGACGACGTCATCGGCAAGGTGACGCTGATCGTGTGGCCGCTCGGCCGGTTCGACACCGTCGACTCCCCGGCGCACGAGGTCCGCCGCGGCCGCGCTGTCGACCATCGGCGAGGTCGGCACGCCCCTGTCGATGCCCTCCCCCACTGGCCCGCGGGCGCCGCCCCGTCCGGGGACGGCGCCCGCGGGCGCTCAGTGTCGGGTGCCCCTCGCCGGGGCCTACGGCGGTCCAGTAGGCGATGAGGCGAGGGGGCCCTGCTTAATCCTCGTCGTCGACCCAGTCGAGAGTGCGCTGCACCGCCTTGGTCCACTTGCGGTAGTAGCGGTCGCGGGCGCCCGGCTCCATGGCTGGGCTCCACCGCTTGTCCTCAGCCCATTGACTGGTCAACTCGTCCTCGTCGGCCCAGAAGCCGACCGCCAGGCCCGCCGCGTACGCCGCGCCGAGCGCCGTCGTCTCGGCGATCTTGGGCCGGACGACGTCGACGCCGAGGATGTCGGCCTGGAACTGCATGAGCAGCTCGTTGACCACCATGCCGCCGTCGACACGCAGCTCGGTGAGGTCGACGCCGGAGTCGGCGTTCATTGCCTCGACGACCTCGCGGGTCTGGTAGGCCGTGGCCTCCAGCACCGCGCGGGCGAGGTGGCCGCGGTTGACGTAGCGGGTGAGCCCGACGAGCGCGCCACGGGCGTCGGAGCGCCAGTGCGGAGCGAACAGGCCGGAGAACGCCGGCACGAAGTAGGCACCGCCGTTGTCCTCCACCGAGCGGGCCACCGCCTCGATCTCCGCCGCGCCGCCGATGAGCCGCAGGTTGTCACGCACCCACTGCACCAGCGACCCGGTGACGGCGATGGACCCCTCGAGGGCGTAGACGGGCTTGCGGTCGCCGATCTTGTAACAGACCGTCGTCAGCAGGCCGTTCTTCGACGCCACCGCTTCCTTGCCGGTGTTGAGCAGGAGGAAGTTGCCGGTGCCGTAGGTGTTCTTGGCCATGCCGGGCGAGAAGCAGACCTGCCCGAAGGTGGCCGCCTGCTGGTCGCCGAGGGAGCCGGCGATCTTGACGCCCGCCAGGGCGCCGGCCTTGCGGCCCTCGCCGTAGACCTCGGAGTTGGACCGGATCTCCGGCAGCATCGAGACCGGGATGCGCATGTCGGCGGCGATGGACTCGTCCCACTGCAGGGTCTTGTAGTCCATGAGCATCGTGCGCGAGGCGTTGCTGACGTCGGTGAGGTGCTGCCCGCCGTCGATGCCGCCGGTCATGTTCCACAGCAGCCAGCTGTCGATCGTGCCCATGAGCAGCTCGCCGCGCTCGGCACGCTCGCGGGCGCCCTCGACGTTGTCGAGGATCCAGGTGACCTTGGGCCCGGCGAAGTAGGTGGCCAGCGGCAGGCCCACCTTGTCCTTGTAGCGCTCGGCTCCCCCGCCGAGCTCGCCGAGTTCGGTGACGATGCGGTCGGTGCGGGTGTCCTGCCAGACGATGGCGTTGTAAACCGGTTCACCGGTCGTCCGGTCCCAGACGACCGTCGTTTCGCGCTGATTGGTCAGGCCGACGGCGGCGAGGTCGGAGCCGGTGATGTCCGCGCGGGCCAGCGCCTGGCCAACCACTTCACGGACGTTGACCCAAATCTCGTTGGCGTCGTGCTCAACCCAGCCGGCCCTCGGGAAGATCTGGGCGTGCTCCTTCTGGCCGACGGCCACCACGGCGCCGTCGTGGTCGAAGACCATGCACCGGGTGCTCGTGGTCCCCTGGTCGATGGCGGCGATGTAGCTGGTCACTGTTCCTCCTGGTGCGTCGTTGCAGCGGGGTAGGCGGGTCAGAAGACCCGGGCGAGCAGACCGGCCAGGACTGCGCCGATGATCGGGCCGACGACCGGGACCCATGAGTAGCCCCAGTCGCTGCCGCCCTTGCCGCGGATGGGCAGGACGGCGTGCGCGATGCGCGGGCCGAGGTCACGGGCGGGGTTGATGGCGTAGCCGGTGGGCCCGCCGAGTGAGGCGCCGATGCCGACGACGAGCAGAGCGACGGCGAGCGGGCCGATCTGGGTCGGCGTGTTGCCGAAGGCGAGGATGACGTAGATCAGCACGAAGGTGCCGATCACCTCGGTGACGACGTTTGAGGCGGGGCGACGGATGGCCGGGCCGGTAGCAAAAGTGCCGAGCACCTCACCGGCGTCGGGGTGAGCGTCGTAGTGGTCGCGGTACGCCAGCCAGGCCACGACGGCACCTAGAAAGGCCCCGACAAGTTCACCGGCGAAGTAGACCAAGGTGCTGCCGATCGTGATGTCGACACCGGGGGCGTACTCATCGGCCCCCGATACCCACAGGCCCACGGTGACTGCCGGGTTCAGGTGTGCGCCGCTGCGGTAAGCGGCGTACACGCCGACGAAGACCGCCAGGCCCCAGCCGAAGCTGATGAGGAGCCAGTCGGCACCCCGGCCTTTCGACTCGGTGAGCAGCACGTTCGCCACGACGCCGACGCCTAGCAGGAGCAGGATGCCCGTGCCGAGTACCTCGGAGAAGAAGACGGAAGACAGTGACACGTCCAGAGACTCCTCTGTGTCCGGATTGTGCCGGGATGGGGTCCCGCCCGGTCCGGGCGGGTCGTGCGGGATCCCTGTCCTGCCCTCCTCTGGCCGGGATCGTCGGTGTGGTGGTCGTCAGGGTGCGGGCCGGCGGGGGCGTCCCCGCCGGCCCGACGGGTCAGGAGGCGCTGGCGAAGGGAGTGATCTCGGGGGCCTGCAGCCGGGCCCGCTCGGCGGAGGTGTCGTCGGGCATGGCCTCCGCGGCGCGCTCGGCTTCCACGCGGGCGAGGTAGGTGCTGATCTCGCGCTCCACCTGCGCTTCGTCCCAGCCAAGCAGTCCGGCCATGAGCTCGGCGGCTGGGCGGGCCGACGCCGTTCCCCGGTCGGACTGCTCGTAGGACAGCCGGGTGCGGCGGGTGAGCACGTCCTCCAGATGCAGCGCGCCCTCGGCCTCAACGGCGTAGACGACCTCGGCGCGCAGGTAGTCCGGCGCCCCCTCCAGCGGGCGACCCAGGTCGGAGTCGCGGTCGACGAGGGCCATCACCTCGTCGACGAGGGAGCCGTAGCGGTCGAGCAGGTGCTCCACGCGCGTCTCGGTCCAGCCGTGCGCGGCGGCCAGGTGCGCCTTGCGGTTGCGGCGCACGAGGTAGCCGTCAGCGCCGGCCAGCGGCAGCTCCTCGGTGAGCGAGGCGGGGATCGGCGCGTCCGGGTCCTCGCCGGGCGCCCGGTCGGCCAGCGCCATGGCGACGACGTCGCGGGCCATGACGCGATAGGTCGTGTACTTGCCGCCGGCGATCACGGTCAGGCCCGGCCGGACGGTGGCCACGGTGTGCTCGCGGGAGACGCGCGTGGTGCCGCCGGCTTCCTCCCCGACCGGCTGTAGCAGCGGGCGCAGGCCGGTGTAGACGCCGAGGACATCGTTGCGGGTGAGCGGCCGCTGAAGCACGGTGTTGGCCTGCTCGAGGAGGTAGTCGACGTCGGCGGCGGAGGCGACCGGGTGGTCCTTGGCGAGGTCCCAGGGGGTGTCGGTCGTGCCGATCACCCAGTGGGTGGGCCACGGGATGATGAACAGCACGCTCTTCTCGGTGCGCAGGATGAACCCGTCCTCGCCAGCGATCACCTCGCGCGGGACGGCGATGTGCACGCCCTTCGAGGCCCGGACGGTCAGGCCCTGCGCGCGGAAGAGCTCCTGGGTCTGGTCGGTCCACACGCCGGTGGCGCCGATGACGTGGCGGGCGCGCACCTCGAGCTCGCGGCCGGTCTCCAGGTCGACCGCGCGCACGCCCGCGACCCGCCCGTCCTCCTCCAGGTAGCCGGTCACCTGGGTGCGGCTGGCGGCCAGCGCCCCGTGGCCGACGGCGGTGCGCACCAGCACCTGCACGAGCCGGGCGTCGTCGACCTTGGCGTCCCAGTAGCGGATGGCCCCCACGGCGACGTCCTCGCGCAGCGACGGCGCGACCCGCCGGAGGGCCTTCTTCGACAGGTGCCGGTGCAACGGGACGCCGCGGCCGCCGACCCGGCCGAGCAGCCCGCCGAGGGTGTCGTAGAGGGCGATGCCCGCGCCGATGTAGGCGCGCTCCCACACCCGGTGCCGGATCGGGTAGAGGAACGGCACCGGGTGCACCAGGTGCGGGGCGAGCCGGCCGACGAGCAGGCCACGCTCGTGCAGCGCCTCGCGGACCAGCGCGAAGTCGAGCATCTCCAGGTAGCGCAGCCCGCCGTGGACGAGCTTGCTGGCCCGGCTGGAGGTGCCCGAGGCCCAGTCGCGCTGCTCCAGCAGGCCGACGGTGAGGCCGCGGCTAGCCGCGTCCAGGGCAGCTCCGGCCCCGGTCACCCCGCCTCCGATGACCAGGACGTCGAGGACGTCGCCCGCCATGCGGTCGAGGGCGTCGGAACGGTTCTTCGGGGACAGGGCGGTGGGCATTGGCACTCCTGGGTGGTGCGCTGGTTCGCCAGCGGAGGTCCGCTGGTTCCTTGAACGGACATGACCTTGCTCGCCACGGGGTGGTCTCAGCAGCGCATTGCACGTTCGTGCACGGTCGGGGCTAGCGTGGCCCCCGCCCGAGACCCCGCGAGAGGAGTCGCTGTCGTGACACCGGACGACCGCATCGAACGGGTCAGTCGACGGTTCTGGCTGGACAGGGCCACGATGGAGACGATCGCGCACGAGGAGGGCGTCTCCCGGTCGACGATCTCGCGGCTGCTGGACACCGCGCGGGCGACCGGCGTCGTCTCGGTGAGCGTGAACCCCGTGCACGGACGTGCAGCGGCGATGGGCGCGGAACTGGGCCGCCGGTACGGGATTGCAACCCGCGTCGTCGCCGTCCCGGACGACGCCTCCGACCTGGCGCGACTGCAGGCAGTCGCCGCCGAGACGGCCGCGCTGCTCGATGAGGTGGTCGACTCCGGCACGACGCTAGGCCTGGCGTGGGGCACCACGACGAGCGCGGTGGGCCAGCACCTGCGGGCGCGGCCGCTGCGCGACATCGGCGTCGTCCAGCTCAACGGGGCGATGAACACCCACAGCAGCGGGGTGGGCTACGGCAGCGACGTGCTGGGCCGCTTCGGCAACGCGTGGGATGCCCAGGTGCACCACTTTCCGGTGCCGGCGTTCTTCGACCGGCCAGAGACCCGGCAGGCCATGTGGCGGGAACGCAGCGTGCGCCGGGTCCTCGGCCTGCAGCAGGCCGCCGACGTCGCGCTGTTCGGCATCGGCGCGATGGCCGGGACGGTGCCCTCACGGGTGCACACCGAGGGCTACTTGACACCCGGGGACCGCGCCGACCTCACCGCCGCGCATGTCGTCGGCGACGTGTGCACGGTCTTCCTGCGCGCCGACGGCTCGTGGGAGGGCATCCCGCTCAACGCCCGCACTAGCGGCCTGCTCCCGCCGGCGCTGCGCCGAATACCGCGGCGGGTGTGCGCGGTCGCCGGCGGCACGAAGGTGCCCGGGCTAATCGCCGCGCTAGCCGGCGACCTGCTGACCGACCTGGTACTCGACCAGCGCACCGCGCATGAACTGCTCACCCACCGCACGCTCGCCCGCCCGGTGCCGCTGTGGCGGCCGACGGAGGGACCGGGCGCCATCTCGGGCGCCCGGGGCGCCTGATCGCCGAGAGGCGCCGATGGCCCCTCCGCCCACCTCGCTGCGCCGCACCGACGCCCGCGTTGCCGACGTCGCCGCCGGGGCCCTCCTCGCCGTGCGCCTGCCTCCTCGAGAAGGGCCACCGCGCCGGCCCACCGAGCGACGTCGAGTCGTACGCGCGGGCCAGCTCGGCGAAAACACCATGACGCGCGCGGTCAATCTCTTAGGACTGCCTTGCCACACTCTGCTGCGGATCGACTCAACGGCCGTCATCGAAGTAACCAGACTGCGCAACCCGTGCGTGCAGATCCGTGCTCTTCGGTCCGAGTTTTTACGACCGGTCGTCCATCGCGGCTCCGACGGATCGCTCCTGCGCAAGGCCGGCAGGATGGGTGTCGCTGCCGTCGGCGGCGAAGTCCACCCCTTTGACTCGATCACCTCGAGCTGCACGAGGTCCCCAGCAGGCCCTCGACCCGGTCTAAACACGTCCCACGAGGAGCGGGCCCTGACCGTCGCGGCCAGGTGAGCGTCCTCGGATCAGTGCCTCGGTGTGCCTCGCCGCTGAAGTGGGCCCAGGCCAAAGACACCCTGAAGAAGCCTCCGAGGGAGCATGTTGGTCAGCCGGAGTGGCACCGCGGGTGCCAGGCTCGTCACTGACCCGCTGCCGACCCCTCCCAAGCACCTTACGTCGGCTGATCCGCCCTTACCCCCTCTAGCTGCCGGTTCAGTCGAGATCATCGGCCTTCCGTGGACAGGCAAGGACGTTGATCCGGCAGCCGCGCTGCAGTGCGCACTGCAGCGCGCGCTGCCAAAGCCGTTCCTTGACCAGGATCGTGGCTGGTTCGGCCACGCGGATGAGGCGGGTTTGTCCGGTTCCACGACTAGCGCGACGCGCTCCGCTCCGGCCTCGTAGAGAGCCACGGAAGGTGCACAGGGCGCCGGAGGCGAGCCTTGGGCCGCGACTAGCCGGCGTGGCCCCGTAGCCGACCAGGGGGCAGCGCCGCTGCACGTTGGCGTCCCCGGAGCGAGGCCTTGAACTGACGTCCGACACCTCCGTGCGAAACACGCCGGTGTCGTATTGACGGGCATCCTGCGGGTCGCTAGACATCACGCACCGCAAACTCGGCGTCACCGTGAGCACATGCGCCAGCGGGTCCGACCGTCGAGTTCACCACCCCAAGAAGGAGTTCTCAATGAAGCGTTCTCCCCTTCTGACGATCACAGCGGCTGCGTTCGTCGTGGCCGGGGCATCCACGGCCAGCGCAGCACCGCCTTCGACCACTTACTGCGCAGAGATCCTCTCGAACGAGGTGGATGCGCAGGGCTTTTCCATCGTCCTCGGGACCTCCTGCTCCACCTCACCCGAGGCGGCGTTGAGCACCGCGGATGCCGAAGCCGACAACAGCGCCCTCGCGCCCCAGGAATCAGCCGCCGCCGCCAGCACTCTGTTGATGAACGAGTACCGCGACTCGTATCTGGGCGGAGGAGTGCTCTACTCCTACTACGGAGCCTACGGAACTTGCGACTCCGCCGGCTACCGCCTGCGGAACTATTGGGACGTCGGACACAGCGTCTCGTCCATCCAGGGCAACGGCAACTGCAACTTTGTGACGCTTCAGAAGTACGATTCCGATGTCGATGTCTCCTGGTACCTTCCGCTCAACGCGATGGGTTCGTTCGACAACAACACGGAGATTGTCAGGATCAAGCGCGGCTGAGAGGGAACCAAGAATCCGCGATAGCTGAGAGCAGGTTTGATGATTCAGCCCACTCCGCTCCTCTCATCGAAACGTGCGGGCCACGACTGGCGGCGAAGTGTGGCCATCGTCCTCGCGTCATGCGTGGCCTCTGCCTTCGCTGGATGGGTGCAAGTCTTCTGGCCGCAGGCCGGGTTCTCCCTGGCCCATGGGTTGACCCTTTGGTTCCTTCTGGGCTTGGTGGCAGCCGACGTACGGGGAGCGCAAGCGTGGCAGGCCTTCTGTCTTTGCTGCACCTGTCTCGCGCTAGCCGTACCGATCTTTTTCTTTGCCTGGTCGGTGAGCGACCAGAATATCGTTGGAAAGTTCTATCCACCTCTGATCCTGGCGTGGGTGCTGGTGTCGCCTGTGGCCAGCGGCCTCCTGGTGTCGTTGAGGCTGGGGGCGGCCTCAACCGTCCCCTATCTCTCGGGAACGGCCTTCGGCATCATCTTCGCTTTTCCACTCATGGATGTGTACCGGACGAAGGGTTCGGTCGATCTGAGCGCACCCGGAGGCTTGGACCTTCTGGTCGTTATCGCGACGATCTCCTCCATCGGCACTCTCGTCTTTGCGATCAAGAAGTTGAGGAGCCAACGAAATTTCGGCGTCTATCTTGCTTGCTTCTTGCTAGGCGCGACGATCGGCATGTTGATGGGCTACGCGGAGGATGTCTTCTACGCGGTACTCACCCAGGTCTACTAGCGGCCCTCGGCCTCGGCTCTTCGGGCGTCAATGTGCTGCTCCAGGCGTTGACTTCACGGCCCCACTGATCCGGCCGGCTGATCCGCGGTCCCAAGTAGGCCCAAGCTGTGCGCTGTGCGGTGAGGCCGTTCTGGCGCCTTTGCCCGAGGCTGGCGTGGTGGCACTCGTTGAGAAGGTAATCAACGTGACGTCTCCTAGGCGTTCACGTCAATCGGCAGCAGCAGGCGGCATGGAGCTACGTGGTCACTCCTGACCTCGCTTAAGGCCGATACGCGGGTTGAACCGATGGGGCGAGCACCAGCACATGGGTGGCCTCGACACCTACAACCCCGCGCGCATGCGACATCACGGGTCCCCGCCCCGTTCATGGGAGGGTGGCGGACTTGCTTACGACACGCCCTAACGATTCTCCATGCCTTGAACCCTGAGTGGCCAGCCCACTCTCACGGTCAACGCAAATCCGAGCACGGCTCCGCAAGGTAATTTCGTTAACACGCCGGTGTCGTATTGACGGGCATCCTGCGGGTCGCTAGACATCACGCACCGCAAACTCGGCGTCACCGTGAGCACATGCGCCAGCGGGTCCGACCGTCGAGTTCACCACCCCAAGAAGGAGTTCTCAATGAAGCGTTCTCCCCTTCTGACGATCACAGCGGCTGCGTTCGTCGTGGCCGGGGCATCCACGGCCAGCGCAGCACCGCCTTCGACCACTTACTGCGCAGAGATCCTCTCGAACGAGGTGGATGCGCAGGGCTTTTCCATCGTCCTCGGGACCTCCTGCTCCACCTCACCCGAGGCGGCGTTGAGCACCGCGGATGCCGAAGCCGACAACAGCGCCCTCGCGCCCCAGGAATCAGCCGCCGCCGCCAGCACTCTGTTGATGAACGAGTACCGCGACTCGTATCTGGGCGGAGGAGTGCTCTACTCCTACTACGGAGCCTACGGAACTTGCGACTCCGCCGGCTACCGCCTGCGGAACTATTGGGACGTCGGACACAGCGTCTCGTCCATCCAGGGCAACGGCAACTGCAACAACGTTTACCTCACGAATTACGCAGGGGTGAGCGACTTCGGCCAGACCACGCCGGTTAACGTCCTCCCCGCTAGGTACAATGACAATGTGGACGTCGTCCGCATTGTCTACTGCGGAAAATGTTGAGTTGAACGGGTTCAGGGCTGCTCTTGAAGGGCTGTCGCGCAGGTCCTTCACCAAGCGGCGATGGCGCAAGTCGGCAGTCGCGAGCGCGCCGGAAGGCGATGAGCTCCGTAGATCGGCGCCTTGAGCACTACTGAGCACCGATCCGCCTGTCAGCGTGGCTAGCGCTTCGTGGGAGTCGGGCGCCCTTGTCAGCAGTGATGCCTACCACGGGCTTATCTGCTGGCAAGGGCGTCGGACTTCCTTCGGGCTCGGCGCTCCCTCAGCACAGGGGAACCGGATCAAGTTCAAGATCAGATCGACGATCGGGCGTCGCCGTCATCGTCCGCCTCGCTCGGTGGACGTAGCGCGGCGCTGTACCGCAACCGGGCGCTGCTAAGTGCAGGTCCGCGCCTGCGGCGACTGCTCGTCGGCCACCCACAGCCGGTGGGCGACGACAGTTCTCGAATCCACCGCTACCGAGTCGGATTCCGACCTGCCGGCGGCCGAAGTCTACTGACGTGTCGGCCGTGACGACGAGCCTCGCCCCGCCGGTGCTCTCCCGCGGAAATCCGACCGCATCGGTTCGATGGAAGCGGCTGTCGAGTGTGTCACGGGTCCTCGGCCGATAGGCGCCCACAGCAGCAGCCAGTGGGCGGCGGCAATGACTTTCGAAGCGGAGGTGCAGCCGCGCTAGTCAACGACCGGTCCGCTGTCCTCCCAGACCGAAGAGCCAGTCACCATCACGCCCACCACCACAACCGTGCCGTTCGGCGCAATCTCGGTCATCAACGGAGCCAGCGGTCCAGACGGCACCGTCGGCAACAGGTCGCCACCGACAAGGCGCTCATCGGCGAGCGCCACCTCCGTACAGGCATTCACCGCTAGTGGGCGGCGGAATGGCTGCACCACGCTGCCGTCCGCGGCGGCTGTGACGCCAGCGCCCCACTGCGGACATCCCCGATGTGACGGCGGCTCGTCGTCCAGCCCGGCGGTGAGGTCAAGCAGGGACGTTAGGGGCCGCGCGAGCCCGAGTATCGCGCGCGCCGGACGGCGCCGTGCCCGTCCATGGGAACGTGTTCGGGCCGACAGCTACGAGCTCACCCGGCCGCGCCCAGCAGGACGTCCCGCGCGGCGCGCATCGCGTGCCGGCGGACGCCGACGGTGCCCGCCGACATCGCGGCGGCGCGAGCTGTTGCCGTGACAGTCGGCTGTCAACGGCACAGCCGCCTTCGGGACGCGCGCGTCTATTCACTGGGTGTCTACTTGTGGTGTAGACACCTCGCATGTCGTTGACCGAGCTGCACCTGGCCCTGCTCGCGGGCGCACCGCGGCATGGCTACGACATCAAGCAGGAGCACGACTCGTGGTTCCCCGACACCCGCCCATTGCCCTACGGGCAGGTGTACGCGACGTTGGCGCGGCTGCAGCGCGACGGGCTGGCCGAGGTCGTGGAGACCCGCGTCGAGAGCGGTCCCGAGCGGACGGTGTACGCGCTGACCGCCGAGGGCGAGACGCGGCTGCGCGGCTGGCTGGCCGAGCCGGCCGCGCCGACCGGCGCCGGCGCGGAGGAGATCGTCCGCAAGACCGTGGCCGCACTGCACACCGGCATCGACGTCGCCGGGTTCGTCGCCCGCCAGCGTGCCGCGCATCTGCGGCGCATCCGCGAGCTGCAGGCCACACCCCCGGGCGCCGGCGCGGCCGAGCGGCTGGTGCGGGAGCACCTCATCGCCCACCTCGACGCCGACCTGCGCTGGCTCGAGCTGGCCACCGACCTGCTGCCGGCGCCCGCTGGCCGACAGACCCCCCGTCCCGACCAGGAGGAGAACCGCGGATGAGCACGGTCGAGCTGTCCGGTGTCAGTCACGCCTACGGCCGCACGCAGGCGCTCAGCGACGTGTCGCTGAGCGTCGAGCCCGAGGAGGTCGTCGCGGTGACCGGGCCCAGCGGCTGCGGGAAGTCGACGCTGCTTCTGCTGACCGCGGGGGTGCTGCGCGCCCAGTCGGGCCGGGTCGTGGTCGCCGGCACCGAGCTGTCCGGGGCCGACGACGCCGCGCGCGCCCGGTTCCGCCGCCGGCAGATCGGGCTGGTGCTGCAGTTCGGGCAGCTGGTCGAGGACCTCTCGGTGCGGGACAACGTCGCGCTGCCGCTGCTACTGGAGGGGCACCGGCCGGCCGAGGCCCGCGCCGCGGCCGACGGCTGGCTCGACCGTGTCGGGCTGCCTGTTGATCCCGGCACGATGCCGGCGGACCTGTCCGGCGGGCAGGCGCAGCTGGCCGCCGGGGCCCGTGCGCTGGTCACCGGTCCGCGGTTGCTGCTGGCCGACGAGCCGACCGCCAGCCTGGATCCCGCGGCCGGGCGGGTCCTGTTGGACCTGCTGGTGGGCACTACGGTGCAGGCCGGCGGGTCGGTGGTGCTGGTCAGTCACGACAATGCGGTCGCCGCCCGCGCCGACCGCGAGGTCCGGCTGCGCCGCGGCGCCATCGCGCACCAGGTGGCGCTGTCATGAGCGCAGGCACCAGCC
Source organism: Geodermatophilus sp. FMUSA9-8 (assembly GCF_037034165.1). Taxonomy (NCBI): domain Bacteria; kingdom Bacillati; phylum Actinomycetota; class Actinomycetes; order Geodermatophilales; family Geodermatophilaceae; genus Geodermatophilus; species Geodermatophilus sp. FMUSA9-8. The sequence goes on from NZ_JBAGKE010000001.1 coordinate 258,430, forward strand.
CTGTCACGCCCCCCGTCATGAGGGCGGCCCCCGGCTCCCTCACCACCTCGGCGCGGCGGCCGGGCCTGCGGCCCGGCACCCTGTGGCTGCTGGCCGCCCCGAGCCTGCGCGCGTCCCGCACCCGGGCGGCGCTGGTGGCCGGCGGCACCGGCGCGGCAGGCGGACTGGTCCTAATCACCGCAGCCCTGTTCCGGGTACCGGCTTTCGCGCTTCCTCCGCGTGACACCACCGGGTCCTACGAGGTCTCCTACGATTCTCGCTTCGCCGCCATCGTCACCAGCGCCGAGACCCGCATCGGCGTGGTCACCGCCGTGCTGCTGGTCGCCGCCACCGCGCTGGTCCTGGCCTGGCAGGCCGTCTCGGCCGGCAGCGCCCGCCGGCACCGCCGCGACCGGGCTCTGGTGATCGCGGGCGCCACCCCCGGGGACCTCCGGCGGCTCGGGGCGGCCGAGACCGCGGTCGCCGGCGCAGCGGGCGGGCTGCTGGCCGGGCCGGTCTACCTGCTGCTGTGGCTCCTGCTCGGGCCGGCGCAGCCGGCGGCCAGCCGCCTGCTGCCCGCGCTCGCGGCGGCCGACCTGCTCGCCTGGGCGTGCCTGGTGCCGGTGTCCGCGGCCCTGGCCGCCGCCGCCGGCGCCTGCTCCGGCGCTGCACGGACGCGGCGGTCACACCGCAAATGGTGGTGGCTCGTGCTCGCGGGCGTGGCGCTCGCCGCCGTGCTCATCCTTTCGCGGCTGGGCGGGGTCGCCGACCGGCAGGTGCAGGTGGCTCTGATGTCGGCCGCGGTGGCCGTGCTGCTGCTCGCCGCCCTGGCCGCCGGCACCCCGTGGGTCCGGCTCAAGGCGAGCAGGATGAGCCGCCGCGCCAGCGCCGCCGACGTGCTCGCCACCGCGGGACTGCGCGCCCTGGCCGGGCCCGCCGGCCGGGCCGCCGGCGTGCTGCTCGGTGCTGGCCTGACCACCGGCGTCGCAACCGTGCTGCTCGGCAATACTCTGCGCCAGAGCTCGGCGTTTGGTTCCGGCGGCGCCCTTCCCGGCATCGTCCTGACCGCCGTCGCCGCCGCCCTGGCCGGACTCTCCGCTCTCGCGACGATCGCCCTGGCGGCGGTCGACGACCTACTCACCACCCGCCGGAGCCTGGCCGCGATGGCCGCCGTCGGCGCCGACCTGGCCACTTTGCAGGCGCTGCAGCGTCGACGGCTGCGGGCAGTCACCGTCGCACCGCTGATCTGCGGCCTACTCTTGGGCGGCCTCGGTTACGGCGCCCTGACTGCGGCCGCGGCGGGACCTGCCACGGACATGTGGCCGCTGCTCGTCATCGGCCCGGTCGAGGTCGTCCTGCTGGTGCTCGCGAACAGGGCGATCGTGCGACTGCTTGCCGGCCGCACTGTCACCGCCATTGATCCGGTCCACCTCCGCGCCGCATGAGCACCGACGAGCCCGCCAGCGTCATCGCCGCCCGCCAACTCGCCGCCGATGCGCACGCACAACGCGGCCGCGCCGGCCCGAAGTGTGGCAGGAAGCGACGTCTTCGACCGACACCTGTCGGTGGGGTCACCTACGGTCCCCTCGCCATCACCGACCGCAGGGAGCGGCGGATGCTCGACAGGAGCGACAGTCCTGACCCGACGGCAGTAGCCAGCTCCGATGACGCCGGCGTCGACGCCGCCGTCGCCTGGTGCCGGCAGCACATGGCCGCCGGTGACAGCCTGACGATCTGGACTCCCCAGAAGTCCAACCTCAGCGCCTGCGCCCGACTCGAGCAGCTGGTCCGCCGCCACGCCGACGTCGACCACATCACCGGCCGCGGCGGCGGCAGCGCCCACCGGCGCGGCCCGCTGCTGATGGCGTGGCCGGACATGGACAACATCGGCAAGCTCACCCGCTTCAGCGGCCAAACGCTGCAGGCGCTGTGCGTGATCACCTGGCACGCCGACGCCATCCAGCCGTGGGTGTCCGCGGTGCAGCCAGAGATCCTCGGCGACGGCGCACCGTGGCAGCAGCGCACACCCGAGCTCGACCCGGTCGTCGCGCTCGCGCTGGCCGACCTCACCGCGAGGATCAACCACAGCAACACCATCACCAGCGGCTACGAGAAGGACGACGTCGTCACCGTCCTGCTCGCGCTGCACGACGCCGGCATCGGCTTGGACGGCAAGGCGATACAGGGGTGGGTACTCGCGCACGGATGGACGGGCAGCAACCCGCAGCGGCTGGCCACTTACGTCGCCGACATCAACGCCGGCAAGCGGCCCCGGTGCCGGCGCGTCCTGCGTCGTGACTATGTCGCCGACCTGACCCTCCGCGCGACGCAAGGCCTCGAGCAGTAGCGCGACCGCAGGGACCGAGGCGGCAGTTGCTGGGCAACACGGCAACCCGATACGTCACGCCGGTCGCCACACCCCTCCCGCGGACGGTGGCCCGCGCGCGGCGATGCCGACTAGCTGCAGCAGTTCATGACGTTGTTGACGGCGACCGAGACCCTGGACGGGCATCGGCCGTCCAGGACTGCAACGATTATGGCGGTAGGCGTCCAAATGGAGGGGTGAGCGTGTACGAGTCAACTTCGATGTGGAAGGAGGTCGACTCCTACTTCTCGCAGGTCCTAATTGCGGAAGACGATGCCCTGATTACGGCGCGCGAGAGTGCCCGGCTTCACCACCTGCCCCCGCATGAGGTTGCTGCAAACCAGGGCGCTTTCCTAGGACTTCTCACTCGGGCTGTGGGTGCGCGTCGTGTGCTGGAGATAGGCACTCTCGCCGGGTACTCGACCATCTGGCTAGCACGCGCGGTTGGAGACAATGGGCACGTTACGACGCTGGAAGTCGAACCCCAATACGCTGCGATCGCGCAGGAAAACTTGCGGCGAGCTGGTGTGTCGCAGGTGGTTGACCTCCGCGTAGGCCCAGCGCTCAACTCTCTCGCCACCCTTGTTCGGAAGGGTGTCGAACCGTTCGATCTCGTGTTCATCGACGCCGACAAGCCGAACAATCCTGGTTACCTCGAGGCAGCACTAGCCCTGACGCGCAGAGGAAGCCTAATTATCGGAGATAACGTCGTGCGCGACGGGGAGGTCGCAGACGCGGCGTCTCAGGACGACCGCGTTCAGGGCGTTCGAACGTTTCTTGCAATGCTCGGCTCCGATCCTCGTCTTGACGCAACGGCTTTGCAGACCGTCGGGTCGAAGGGCTGGGACGGCTTCGCCATCGCTGTTGTTCGGACGCCTTAACAACATTCGATATGCGTCACCAAGCACTGTCCTTCTACACCGGCCACATGAGAAGCAGCGTGTCAACAACCTCCTGACACATCACAACTAGCGCAACCGCGAGTCGGTGGGAAGACCGCCGGCAACAGTTGTTGCGGTCAGAGCCGGCCGCTGCTCAACATCCCGGTCGCGGGCAATCCAGCGACACGTCGAGGTAGGTGTCATGGAAGCGGAGTGCCAGCAGGTGGCTGGCGGCCTGCTCGCCGGCGTGCTCGATGAGGTCACCGACGTCCACGGATTCGTAGCGACCATCCGAGGAGCTCGCCAGCCACTCGGCGAGCTCGTCGTCGACGGCCTGGTCCCGCACTGCGAAGACCTCGTACACGAACCCATCGGCGCACACCCACTGTCCGAGGACGTCCGGCTCCGGCGGACAGCGGTCACCCAGTAGCTGCCGGGCTGCGGCCCGGGCAGCTGCGTCGCTGCCGGACAGCGTCAGGACGACATCGCGCCCGATGATGCAGCTGAGCGAGCCCTCGCTGTCGTGGAAGACGCCGGTGTCGTTGACCCCTCGGCCGATGACACAGCGCTCCGTGGCGCGGTCCGCCAGCGGCTGCTCGTTGCCCACCACGGCCGCCACCGTGTCGGCCATCCGCTGGTGAGCCGCAGCGCGGGCCTCCTCGCCGCCGTAGCGCTCGGCGACTTCGTAGGGGTCCTCGTCGCCGAAAACGTACCGGAGTACCAGTACCACGGTCACGGTGATCGTGGCGAGCACCGCGAGCGGGATCCACCGGCCGCGACGGTCACGCATGCGCGCGTCCTGATCGTCGGCCGCTGCCAGGAGTGGTTGCTGCCGCTGCCGCTGCCTCGTTCACGCGTCCGGCCCCGGCCCGGAAACAGCGGGCAGCAGAGCCGTGCTCGTCCTGAGCCGATGCCGACGACCGCCGCTGCACGCCGGGACGGCCACGCCGGCCGGCCGGTCAGCCGGCAGCGCGGTCTGCGGAGCAGCTGCGCGTCGTCGGTGCCTCATCGGTCGTTCCCTCATCCTTCCCGCCCCTTCACGGGCGCCGCTGCGCCCCTTCGGGGCGGGGACCGTGCCGGGCACAGGCTGGTGCTGCATCCGGCTCGACTGCTTTTGCCGCTGTCGGCCGTCCATCCGTCGGCGACACGGCCCGGCTTGCGGTACGGGCGTCGTGCCGGGAGGGACGAGCCCGTCGGTCAGGAGGCCAGTGGTGGCGCCCAGTTCACGTGCGCCCCGCCGGTCTGCACGTCCGTCAGCCGCCACCCGATGGCGCCCCGAACGGAGGTGAACCGCCAGTCCTGCCCGGCGGAGACGCGAACGTCGCCGAGGGTGACGTTCATGAGGAACTGGCCGGCAACCACCAGCGCCGGCTCGCCGCCGGTGCGGTCGACGCTCACAATCAGCTGCGGACCACCCAGGTTGAACGAGCCCGGATAGCTCCGCAGCGGCGCGCTCGCATCACAGCCGCCGCGGACGGCGGCCGCGAGCGCGTGCCCGTTGCCGTCGTCGGCAGGCAGCGGCGCCAGCAGTGTCCGCGGATACCCGTCAGGTCGCGCCAGCTCGGCCTCGACCTCGGCGAGGAGGTCGGGGTCGACCAGGTCGCGCATCGCCGGGTCGATCTCGCCGGTCTGCCACAGGTGGCAGTCGGCCAGCGCGATACGGGCGATGCGGGCATCAGCGGCGAGTGCCGCCTGCACCGCGTCGGCGCCGAAGGTCGCCACCGCGTCGACGTAGCCGGCGTCCTCGGCGACCGGCAGTTGCTCCGCCGCGCTGGCGGCCGCCTCCGCCGCCTCAGCTGCCGCCGCGGCCTCGGCAGCGACCCGGGCGGCGGCCTCTGCCTCAGCGGCGTCCGTCTCTGCGTCGACGGCAGGGTCGGTGGGCTGTTCCTCGTCGGTGACCGGTGTCGCGGCCTCACCGGACGGTGCCGACGCCGATAGTGCGCTCAAGGCGGTTGGTGTCGCCACGATGGCGAGGACGGCGACGGCGACCGCGACCATGCCTAGCCGCAGCCGGCGCTGGTGGCGGTACCGGGCCCGCGCGGCCTGGGCGCGCGCGGTCGCGTCGCCGGAGGGCAGGTCCGCGGACAGCTGGTGCAGCCGGGTCCGCACGGTGGACTCAATGTCGTTCACGGCCGCCTCCTCGAGACAGGCGTCAGGGAGCTGTGGGCATCGGCGGACAGCAGCGCGCGCAGCGTGGCCAGGCCGCGGGTGACGTGGTTGTTGACGGTGCTGACCGAGCAGCCCATGAGTTCGGCGGTGGTGGCCTCGCTCAGGTCGTCGAAGAAGCGCAGCACGATGGCGGTGCGCACCCGGGTGGACAGCTGGGCCAGCGCTCGGCGCGTCTCGTCGCTGTCGGCGTGGGCGGCCTGCAGGTCACCGCTTGCCGCGTCGGGCAGCACCTCGATGACCTGCTCGCTGTTGGTCAGCCGTCGGCGCCAGCTGAGGTGGCTGTTGACCATGAGCCGGCGCACGAAAGCGGCGGGGTGGTCCGCCCGCTGCACCTGCGGCCACCGGCTGTAGGCCTTCGCCAACGCCGTCTGCACTAGATCCTCGGCGTGCCCGAGGTCTCCGGTCAGCAGCCAAGCCGTGCGCAGGAACTGGCCGCTGTTGTCGATGACGAACTCGGTGAACTCGTCGTCTCGCGGATTGGTCACTCGCCCCCCTCGGTTGGCTGTCACCAGTTACAAGGACGCTCCCGCGGCCTGCAGTCGCCCCAATCCGGATTGTCACGATCCTGCAACGCTCGCCGCGGCCACGGAGCCGGGCCCCGGAGCGGCGGACAGGAGGCGGGTGCCCTGCCGTCCATGCCGAACCCCTGAACTAGAGCCTTGAGCGACGGAAGTGATGTTGTCGATGCCTGCTTGTTCACAGTTAGATCGACGACCGAGAGGACTTGTCAGGGCTTACGCGCGGCAGTTGGCATATCCGGATTGAGCAGGTCGGCCGACTGACGGTCTCTCGCGCGTCGGTCCTGCGCGGTCGAGTAGGCCACCGGGGCTGGGTTTCGCCTAGCCGGACGCGACGTCTGCACGGTCGAAGGCTGAGGCCCCTCGACGGCGGCAGGCAGCGTCTCCGCGTGACGAGACGCGACCTGGCCGCACGCGGCCCCACGGCGTCGCCGATCACCGGCGTCGCGTCCAGGAAGGCGGCTGCTCTCAGTCAGGTGTCGCCTCCCCTCTGTAATGGTCGGACATGTGATGGGTGAAGGCCGCAGCTTGCAGCCCCCTCCCCCACGAAGGGCAACTTCATGAGGACTCCGGACGACGCCGAGCTGGACGCGCTGCTGCGCCGCCCAGCCACGGTTCAGCGCACCGCAGCAGAGGAGGAGCGAATCTTCTCCGACGTGTGGGCACGCGTGCAGGCAACCGCCGATAAGGGCGAAGTGGACGCGGTCGACAGACTGCAGCAACAGCGGCTCAACATGATCGGCGACCGGGAGGTAGCCGCGCGGCGTCGGCGCCGGGTCGCGCGGCTAGCGTCGGTCACACTGGTAGTTGCCGTTGCCGGGAGCGGAACGGCGGCCGCGGCGTACATCGCCACCCGAACCGGTGAGGAGCTGACCGGCTGGGAGATCGGCGCCGGTGGGTCGGGCGAGGTGCTCGATAAGGCCGGTACCGACCTGCGCCAGGTGGTCGCGGAGGCGACCGCCGACATCCCATTTCCGCTGGGTTACGAGGCCCAGCGCACTTGGATTTTGGACAACGAGGGTCAACCGGACCCCGGCTCCGCGGTCACCGAGTCCCACCTGCGCTCCACCGTGGCCGGTTACGCGGTATGCACCTGGGCGGATGCCTGGGTGGCCGCAGACAACGCCGGAGACGCCGCCGCACGAGAGGATGCGACGCGGACGCTTGCTGGTGCTGTCTCCTGGGAGCCCTTTCTCACCTTCGCCGCCGATCATGGCGAGCCGATCCCAGCCGACTCGGCCGAAGGTGTTTCCTACCGCTGGTGGCTGCGTCCGCTCGCCGAGGCGGCCGCAGCCGACGACCGCCAGGCGGTGTTGGACACCGTTGCCGACAGTGCCACCTGTCGCCACGAGGTCATCCCAGTCATTGACGCCGACCCTGCCTATGCCTGGCATGGTGTCCGGTGAGCGACGACCGCACCCGCTTCGAGGAGCTCTACCGCGACACCCGGACGCCGCTGTTGGCCTATCTTTCGCGCCGAGCGCCGGCCGATGACGCGGCCGACCTGCTCGCCGAGGTCTACCTCGTCGCGTGGCGGCGGCGGGCGGACTTACCTGCCGGTGACGAGCAACGGCTGTGGCTCTACGGCGTCGCTCGCCGCTTGGTCGCTGAGCACTACCGGACGTCGGGGACGCGGGCGGATGCCGAGCACGAGGCTGGCGACGCCGTGAACCGGCCGCAGTCCCCGCCGATCAGCGCTCGAGACACTGCCGTGCATCGCGCGCTCGACTCGCTTAACGACGTCGACCGCGAATTGGTCACGCTCACCGTGTGGGAACGTCTCAGCCCGGCCGAAGCGGCTCGTGTTGTGGGCATATCCGCCAACACAGCCCGAGTCCGGCTGCATCGTGCGCGAGCACGGCTTGGACGCCACCCTGCGCTTCAAGCGCTACTTGATGACGACACCAGCCATCCGGCGGCCGACGCCGCTATAAGCCCGCCAGTAGAAGCCGCCTCAGCTCGGTGACCCGGGCCGCGGTGGCTGCGGACTTCGACGGCGTGCACCCGTCCGTCGACGGCTACCTGTCCACCGCCGGCCGCGCTCTGCCCGTCCGCGCTCCTTCCCTCGGCGGTCAGGTCGCCACCGTGCTGAGCGGCTGGACTCCCGACGCCACGCGGTGGCTCACCGATGTGACGACCGGACTGATCCCACCGGTCGACTGGCGAGTGGATGGCGACACGACACCCAGCCTGGACCGCTGAGGCGTAGTCGCGCCCCCGTCGTGAGCTAGCGCCACTGTCTCTGAGCGGCCACTCAGGGCGGCGGTTTGGAGTGCCCCCACACTGACCCGTCCCAGCGGAACGTCTCACCGCCGGTGACCTTCCCACAGGTCGCCGATCTCGGGCGGGTCCCGGTCCGGCACGATCATCACGCTCCCGTTCTGGGCAGGGTCCAGCACGTGCAGGTCCTCCCCCGAGAGGAAAATCCGGCGGCCGTGGCGCAGGTCGTCCACGAGTCCGGCCAACCGATCCCAGGCACCGTCGGTACCCAAGTCGTTGATCTCGCACCGGATGCACATCGGGGCTCCTCCCGATCTCGGGCCCGCAGCTCGGCCATCGGCCGCCACCCTGACGCAAAACTGGCCAGCCGCAGGTCTACTCATCTTGAGGTCATGATCGAGCTCCAGGACAGGGGGGGCCTGGTCCCTACTTGGGTGGCGCTACTCGTCGTTGCAGCACTCGGCGCGATGGTCTTCGCTATCACCGTGTGGATCCGCGGAGGCAGGAAGTAGTCGGCCTGGTCCTGCAATCACCCTCGCGGCTCTGGCCGGTGTCCCTGAGCGGCCCACTATGGGACACCGGCCGGACGCCGTTGGGAAGCTCAGCGGCGGCCACTTCGGATGGCCGCGACAATGCCGCCGTGGGCGCAAACGAGCACGTCTGGCGAACCCTAGATGCGCCACGCGCTCTCACTAAGCATGAACACCGACTGCTCATCTCGCTGGCGAGCGCCGTTCCTGAGCCGCTACTGCGATCGCAAGTCTCGTCGGTCCTGATCAATGCGGTGTGCCGGTGCGGATGCGCATCCGTGCGGCTGCGAAGTGATCAGGCGGCCATCCCTCGCAGAAGAGTCGCCGAGCTCTCAGGCCAGCATCGTCCCGACTACTTCGCAGTTGAGGCCTCCGGCCCGGGTCCGCACCACGCCGGCGTCAATGTCGTCCTGCACGTCATTGCTGGCCGAGTGGCCGAGCTGGAGATCTTCGACAGCGTCCAGGGCGAGGGCGCCGCCGTCGACCTGGGCGTCCTCAGCAGCTTGACCATCCCGTCGATCAACTAGCGCCAGCCCGGGTGAGGCCTTTCGCCATTAGTGCGTCTCTGAGCGGCCCACTCCGGGACATCGCTAAGCCGGATAGCTGTGCCGGAGCGCCTGGCGCGGCGATGGACACAAGGTCGGGTCAGGTCGTCCTGAGGCGCCCGTCGCCGTCCCAGCGGTTTACCAGGTCACTCACCGCCGAGTGGATGCCCTCCAGCTCCCAGAAGCCGACGCTCTGGCCCTTGTGGTCCATGAAGATCACCTTGAGCGGCCAGTTGAGGAACACTCGGCCGCGCTGCACCGGGTCCAGCACCCGCCACCTGGTGATCTCCATCCCGCTCTCCAGCGGCGTGAGGGGGGAAGCGCTCCAGAGGATCTCCACACGGGCTGGGGGATCCGTGCCGAGGACCCGCTGCGGCTCGCTGGCAAGCATGGTCAGCGTGGCGTGCAGTGCCGCGTGCTTGTCCCGGTTGTTGACGCGCGCGAGCGTCGCCAGAGGGTGTCCGGACTTCTCCTCAGCCGACTGGTGCATGAAGGGCTGCGCCGACTCAATGACGTCGAAGTCCTCGCGGGCCACGCCCGCCAGCGGGCCGCCCCTCGGCCAGGGCTCCGCAACCTTCGCCAGCCAGTCGTCCTTCATCAAGTAGAGCGGAAATCCGGCTCGGCCACCGGGACGCTTGTCCTCGCGCGCCAGGAGCGCAGTGACGACGTTGTCGAGCGCGGAGCGCAAGTTGTGCGCGATGTCGCCCAGCCACACGCCCCAGACCGGTGACGGGTGCTCCCCCAGGGTGAAGAACGAGGAGAAGGAGACGTCGGCGTTCCGCCGGGCCCCACCCGTGGTCATGGTGGTGAGGGACCGGTCGACGGCGCCCAGCAGCAGGTCGAGCACCTCCCGGGCCCGGGCGAGCTTGAGGTGAACCCCGCGCATAACGTCGGCGGGGTCGAGCGGTGGAGTCGGCACCATAAGACGAGTCTTATGGCCACCCCCGACTGAAACACGTCGGCGCGCCGCCAGTTCGCTAGGCGGGCGCTTAGGCGCCTACGTGAGGCGTTCCTATCCCTTCGGACGACCTGGGTGTCGACGGTGCTGGTCGTGCAGCCCATGACCTGTGCGGTCTGTTCCTCGGTCAGGTCGGCGAAGTACCGCAGCACCAGCGCCGCCCGCATCCGTGGCGGCAACGTCTGCAGCGCCATCCGCAGGTCGTGGTCGACCTCGCCCGCGCGGTCTGGGGCGGCACGGTCGGGCAAGCTCTCCATGATCTGCTCCGAGGTCGACAGCCGTCGCCGCCAGCTGGTGTGCGTGGTCACCAGCACTCGGCGGGCGTAGGCCGCAGGGTGCTCCAGCCGGGACACCCGCGCCCACCGGCGGTACAGCTTCAGCAGCGCGGTCTGCATCAAGTCCTCACCGTGCCCGCTGTCACCGGCCAGCAGCGTCGCCAGCCGGAGCAGGCCGACCTGCTCGGCGACGACGAACTCGGCGAATGAACGAGCGGCGTCGTTGTATCAACAAGTCAGCACAATCATCTAGTGGAGCGTGTTGTGACACTGCTGCCCTGGCTGCTGGTGGACCTGGTAGCCGTGGTCGTCGGCGGCGGGACAACGGCCATCGACCGCTCGCCGTCCGGTCGGGAGCTCGCGGTGATCGACGCTCACCGTCATGCTCGCGGCGCCTCCGCGTTCGCGATTGTCGCGGGGCGTCGTCGTGTTGGGGTGTGGGGTCGTCTGCCTTGTTGCTGCTGACCGGACTCGGGCTGTTCGGCCGCGTGCTGCTGCCGATGCCGTTGGCCGGCGGCATCGCGCATGCGGTCGTGCTGGCCCTCGGCGAGCTGGCGTGGCCGCGCCCTGGCGGGGACGTCCAGCGCGCAGCGCTTGTCCGCCGCGGAGTGCTCGACGCAGTGCCTCGGGAGCTGATCCGGGCCGCGGTGTCGGTAGTTGGCGGATCTCGCTCGGATCTACGGGACCAGACATGCTCATGGCCATACGGCTGACGCCCCTTGGCTCGATCAACTCAACGGCACCCGGACGGCCGCCTCGGCCGCCTCCGGCTATGACGCGCTCGGCTCGATCGGCCCTGCGCTCCCTGGCTGCACCAGAGCGCCCTGCTAGAGGGGATGCCGTTGCCTGGCCCACCCAGCAGGGGATAACATAAAACGACATTTAGAGCGCTTACCGACGTTTTATGTTACGGAGGAGCCGTGGCTCGTCGTGGACGACGGTACCTGCCTGCCACCCTGGAGGCTGCGTCGGTGCTCGGATCCCAGATCGCGGCCGCCCGACGGAAGCTCGGGTGGACTGCAGCCGAGCTGGCCGAACGCGTGGGTGTCAGTGCCCCGGTGATCTCCCGGCTGGAGAGGGGACATCCGACCACTCAGATCGGCACTGTCTTGGAGGCCGCCGTCTTGTGCGGTGTGCCCTTGTTCGGACGCGACCCCTCGAACCCGGCAGCACTCCGAGATCTGGCTCAAGCCGAACGCGACCGTGTTGCCCTGCTGCCGACCCGCGTGCGTCAGCACTCCGTCCAGATCGACGATGACTTCTAACGCCACGGCTGCACCGGCCACCCAGGCTCCACAACAAGGATCGGCGTCCGGCTCTCCGGCACGCCTGTATGTCTGGGTGTGGCTCCCTGGCGCCTCGGACCCCGTTCCCGCCGGGGCGATCCAACCTACCGGCGCCAGCCTGGAAGGCGAGCCGGTCATCGCGTTCACCTATGCGCGCAGCTACCGGGAGCGGAAGGACGCCATTGCACTCTTCCCACCGGAGCTGCCCTTGGGAGCAGGCACGATCGACCCAACCCGGCCAGGTGGGACGGTCCGGGACCTACGTGGCGACCCGTGGCTGGGATTGCCCCGAGCGCAGGACCGTTCCGCCGTTCCGCTGGCCGGCTGTCTTCGGGATGCGGCCCCCGACGCCTGGGGACGGCGGGTCATCAACCTACGCCTGGCCGCCGATCCGGAGGCCTACTTGACGGAGATGACTTACCTCCAGTCGTCGTCCAGCGACCGGATCGGGGCACTGGATTTCCAGTCCTCCCCGTCGGTGTACGAGCCTCGTGGGGAATCGGCGACCTTGGAGCAGCTCATCAACGCCGCAGCACTCGTCGAGGCTGGCGAGCCGATCCCCGAGGAGCTGGCTGCGGCGGCCGGACACGGAACGTCGATCGGTGGCGCCCGCCCCAAGGCCATCCTGTCCGACCATGGCCCTGGCGTGATCGCGAAGTTCTCCTCCTCCACCGACACCCGACCAGTCGTCAAGGCCGAGGCCGTCGGCATGCTGCTGGCCGGCCGAGTCGGCATCGATGTGCCGCGCGTCCAGGTCGTCCATGCGGCAGGCAAGGATGTCTTACTGGTTGACCGCTTTGACCGCACCGCCAACGGCGGACGACGGATGATGGTGTCTGCACTGACCGTCCTGGGACTCCGCGCGCAAGAAGCTAGGTACGCCGGGTATCCGGACCTGGTGCAGTCGATCCGCAGTGCCGGCTGGAGCGAAGTCCGGTCACAGCTGCAGGAGCTGTACACCCGGATGGTCGTGAACATCGCCATCTCCAACACCGACGACCACCTCCGCAACCACGCGGCGTTCTGGGACGGCCACACTCTGCAATTGACGCCCGCGTACGACGTCTCCCCTCAACCACGGTCGACCCAGGTCGCCACCCATGCCATCGCGCTGACCGCCCGGGACAACCGGTACAGCCAGTTTTGGGTGGCCGAGGAGGCTGCAATCGACTTCGGGTTGACGAAGGCGCAGGGACAGGAGGTCATCGACCATGTCGTTACGACCATCCGCGGGTCCTGGGACGAAGTGTGCGACGAGGCCCACTTGACGCGCGCGGAACGTGCTCAGCTGTGGGGTAGAGAAATTCTCAACCCATACGCCTTCTACCCCGAGTCCTGACCGCCACGGCAAGACACGGCCTCCACCTGGCCGGTGCGGATCCTCGCGGCCCGCCCGTCGGCGCCCGGCCGCAGTCAGCCGCTCGCGGCGATCGCCTGCCGGAGATTTTCGACGAGCACGTCCGCGCCCTCCCGGCCGACCGACGACCATCACCTACAGGACGAGGAATACCTCGTTCAGGTCGGCCTGCACGTCGCGCCCGAGCTCGGACCGGCCGTCCGGGGCGTCCACCTCCAGGCTCTCCGGGTCATCGGGCGACAGCGCCAGCGCGGCCTGGCCGCGCAGCTGGGGGCCGGCGCCCACTGCGATGCGGGCCTGCGCGTCGCCGGGCGCGGCCAGCCCGAAGTCGGCACGGGCCGTCCCGGTGGGGAGGATGACCGCGCCGAGCAGCTCCGCGCGGGCGTCGAGCGAGGCGACCACGCCCACCACGGCGTAGGCGATGCCGTCGATGAACACCGAGGGCTACGTGTCGACCCGTCACTCCGGCGATGCGCTTGATCCGTCATCGCCTGCAGTGGCACCTGCACCTGAGCGTCCACGCATCTCGAAGCCGCGTTGCAGTTTCCTGTCCAAGGGCGCTGCCCCTAGCACCGCGGCGGCCGCCCGTTCGCAACGTGAGAGCGGACGCTGCCACCGCACCAGCAGCGCCTCAACATCTCCGCCCAACGAGCCGGTGTCGGGACACTGCTCAACTGCCGCGCATGCGATCAACGCTTCTGCGGTGAGCAGCGCGACGTTGCTCCGGCGGCGTTAGATGCCTGCCGTGCCGGCGCGAGCCTCGCGACCGACGGCGTCGGCGCTCGACGCCCGCCATCCGCGACCGGCGAGTGAGTCGATGGTCACCGTCGACGCGCGAGCGGTGGGCTCGGGATCGATGGGTCGACCACGACGACGTGGTCCCTGCCGTGACTGCTCCTCCCTCATGCCGACCGTGCCGACGAAGTCCGCTTGGGCACTCCGCTGCCAAGGCCGAGTGCGGACCGGCCTGCACTCAGCCGGGGCGCGCCGGTCAGGCGATCTCGAGGATGCTGCGGGTCACGGCCGACTGTTCGGTGAGGACGCCGCCGATGAGTGCCTGCGTCTCGTTGATCCGCTCGACGATGTGCCGGATGGATTCAAGCGCCGCGACCACGGCGTCGACGTCCTGCTGGATCACCGACACTTTGCCGCCGACCTCCTCGGTGGCCCGCGCCGTCTCCCGCGCCAGCTCCTTTACTTCGCCGGCGACGACGGCGAAGCCCTTGCCGGCCTCACCCGCACGTGCGGCTTCGATGGTCGCGTTGAGCGCCAGCAGGTTGGTCTGTTCCGCGATGCCGGTGATCGTGGCGACCACCTTGCCGATGGCCGCGCTGGAGTCCCCGAGCCGGGTGACCACCGTGTTCGCCTCCTCGGTCAAGTGCTGACCGGTCACCGCCACCGTGGTGGCCTCGGAGACGTTGCGCTCCACCTCGTCGATCGAGGTGACCATCTCGCGGCCGGCGGACGCGAGCCGCTCGGCGGCGGCCAGGCGCTCCATGGTCTGGGAGAGCAGGAAGGCCGTGTTCCGCAGCGCGTCGCGCCGGCTGTCGCTCATCACCAGTGTCCGGGTCGCGAAGAAGTCCATCGTCCCGATGACCCGACCGTCTTGGAGGACGGGGAGGCAGACGCCGGACTTCACCCCGGCAGCCCGCGCCGCCGGCGCCCGGACGCAGTCGGTGACCTCGCCGAGGTCCTCCACGAAGACGAGGTCCCGGGCCCTCCACGCCCGACCCGCTAGCCCCACGCCCTCGGCGAAGGTCGCTGACGAGGTCACCCGACGGAACTCCTCCCCGGCGGTACCGGACTCGAGGCCGAAGGCGAGGACACGCCGGTCGGCGTCCAGCCGCCAGAAGGAGCCGTAGGTCCAGTCGAACTCGCGGCGGATCGTCTCCAATGCCGTGGTCACGGCCCCGTCGGCAGTGCGCGCCATGGTCAGGTCGCGCAGCAGGCTGTTCATGGCCGCCACATCACCTGCCGCCCGCCGCTGGTCCTCGGCCTCGGCCACCCGGTCCACCGCCTGGGACACCAGCAGTCCCACGCCGCGGAGTGCAGCAAGGCGCTCCGGTGAGGGCTCGAGCCTCTCGGTGGTAAAGAAGTCCATGGTGCCCACCACCTCGCCCCTGCGGACGATGGGCAGGCAGACGCCGCTGCGTACGCCGGCCCGCTGAGCTGCCGGTGCACGGACGCAGTCCCGGACGGCGCCGATGTCAGGCACGAAGACCAGTTCAGCGGCCTGCCATGTGCGCCCTGCCAGACCAACTCCCTTGGCAAAGGTGGCTTGTGCGGTGACCCGGCGGAACTCCTCACCCGCACTGCCCGACTCGGCCACGAAGTGCAGCTGATGGTCGGAGGGATCGATGCGCCAGAAGGAGCCGTACGTCCAACCGAAGGACCCGCGGACGGTCTCCAGTGCCGCAGCGGTGATGTCATCGACCGTCTTGGCTGCCTCCAGCGCGGTGAGCACCGCCGTGACGGCCGCCAGGTCGGACCGCGCCTCGGTGAGCGCGGCGGTGACTGTCTGCAGAGCGGGGCGGTGCGAGCGACGCATGGCTCTCCCTCGACGTACGCCCTTCTCGTCGGGGGCGTCTCTCAGTCCTCTTCGGCTCAGAGTGGAACGACTACAGTTGACATCTGACGAAGATGTAACAGAACTGGATCGACCGCACAAGGTCGAGCACCGATTCGGGATGTCGACAGGGGTCGCTCAGCTGGCCATGGCCCGCTACCGGAGCTAGCGGGACGAGGCGTCTGGCCGTGACGCCACCCGACCTGCCTCGAGAAGGGCGGTCTGCACCCGGTTCGCCGCCTCGACATCAACCGGTCGCCCCGCCACCAGGTCGCCGAAGAGGAATGCTTCGGCGAGCTTGACCAAGGCATAGGCCAGGTCCATACGGTCGATGATCGGGCTCAGGCACCCGTGCGCTTCGTCGCGTGCGATGACCTCACTGGTGACCGCCACCATCCGCGGTTCGATCGGCCCCGCGGCGTCGGTCAGGAGGCGCAGGGCCAGATCAGGTTCCGCGTCGAACAGTTGCCGCACGCCGCGGCTACTCACCAGGACGGCGTTGTAGGACCGGATGACCCGGACGCTGTACAACTCGTGGCCCGACGGATCGTCATCGACCTCCGCCGCGGACACGCAGCGTATCCACGCCTGCTCAGCGAGGCTCCACATCGCCTCACCGATGAGCCGCTCACGGCCCCCCGAGCGACGGTGCAGCGTCATGCGCGTGATCCCGAGTTCGGACGCCACTCCTTGCATGTCGATGCGCCGGCCCTCGAACAACCAGCGTGCGGCGACCCCGATGGCGTCCGAAGCCGTCGCGTGCGTGCGAGATCGCGGTGCCGCCGCCTCGTCCACGGCCCACATCGTGGCACGAGGGCCCGATATCCGGACCGGACCGGCCGGAAGTTCCTACAGTGGACGGCGTGCACGAATCGGAGGGAGACAAGGGCCGACGCGCGCGGACGCGCGCTCGGATCCGCGATCATGCGCACCGCCTGTTCGACCAGCACGGATACGCCGCCGTGACGATGGCCGACATCGCCCGTGATGCCGGGGTCGCAATCCAGACGATCTTCAACAACTTCTCCTCCAAGGAGGAGCTGTTCTTCGACGGCAGGACGCCCTGGGTCGACGGGCCCGCTGCCGCCGTCCGAGGACGCCCCGGGGGCGCAGATCCGCTCGATGCACTGCGTGACCATCTGCTGGCCTCGGTCCGCGGCTACCTCCGGTCCAGCGACGACAGCGACCGGGCACGCTTCCTCGAGGTGGTCGAGGCGTCTCCGGCCCTGCGAGCGCACGAACGCGTCCTCGTCCTCGAGGCTGAATCGCGCCTACGTGTGGCCCTGGCAGAGGCGTGGCCGGCGGAGGCCGCGGAGGCCCGCACGGAGGCCGCCGTGATCGCGGCCGCCTGGTTGGCCATCACCCGGAGCCTGCTCGCCGTCGAGGGGGGCGTCGCCCGACCGGAGCTCGATCCTGAGCAACTGGCCGACGGGGTCACGATGGTCTCCCGGATGGTCCTGGAGACCCTGCGCGCAGGGGTGGCCCGACTTGTGGGCATCGCCGTGCAGGCGGCCTCGTGATCGAGCCCGGCGAACACGGCACGGCCGATGACTGATCTCCCCCGGGCATCCCGAGCTCCACAGCATCGGCCGGACGAGCTGGGGCGCTGGTTCCCGCGGCAACGGCGATCACCGCGGCACTGCAGAGTCGACTCGGTCTCGACGTGCCGCCGGGGACTAGCGCCCGCGAGCTCCTGCGCCGGCGGTGATGGTGCCGGAAATGGCGCCGGCGGAGCAGACCCGGTCGCGCCCGGTGGCCTTGGCGGAATACAGGGCCCTATCAGCCCGGGACAGGAGATCGCTCAGGTCGACCGCGTCCCCGCGAGCTGACGCCACGCCCACCGAGAGGGTGATGTGGAGACCAGCCAGGGGCGACGTGCCGATGCTCGACCGCAGACGTTCCGCCGTGAGGACGGCGTGCTGCAATCCGTGGCCGGGCAACAGGATGGCGATCTCCTCACCGCCGAACCGGAAGACGAGGTCGGACGTGCGCAGGACCTCGCGGATCCTGGTGGCCAGGTCGCGCAGCACCTGATCACCCCGGTCGTGACCCCACGTGTCGTTGACGGTCTTGAAGCGGTCGACGTCGCAGAGCAGCAGGGAGAGGTGGGCGTCGGACACGGCAGCCTGGGCTCGGATGTCCGGGAAGCGCCGGGCCAGTGCCTTGCGGTTGAAGAGGCCGGTGAGCTCGTCGATGACCGCGTCACCGCGAGCGTCCAGGTCGGCGGAGGCCAACCAGTGGGCCGCACCCGAGGATGCGCTGCTCAAGACAAGGGCCCGCCCCACCCGCTCCGTTCGAGGGGCTAGCGACCGCAGATGTCAAGGGCCGACCGATCAGAGCCGACATCACCGCATGGACCTGCTCCGGCGCCGCGACCTCCACATCGCAACAGCCGTCCTCTCCACGGCCGGCGCGCTGGTCCGCCTCCCGGTCACCCGCGAGGCCATGGTCGTCGCGGCCTTGGCGGCCGTCCTCGCTCCGGGCATCGGGCTGTATCTCCACCGCCCCGGCTGGCGACTGCCCTGGCTGGCGATGTGGCTCATGCTCACGTTGTGGGCGATCGGCATGCTCGTCGTGGCCGTCGATCCGTCGGCCGGTGCCGTGGCCGGCGCGCTGACCCAGGCCGGAGCGGGAGTCGCCACGGCCGTCGTGACGGCCATCTTCGTCCGCGGTCGCCGCCTGACCCGAGAGCCGCTGCGCCGGTTAAGCCGTCGTGAGGCGCTCGGCCGCCGCGCTCTGTGACGCCCTGGCGACGGCCGACGGGCAACGGGACCTCCTCCCGACCGACACCCTCGCCATCCTCTGGACCGTGGCCGCACTCGTGTTCGCCGGCGCGACCGTCCACCCGTCGATGGTGGACCTGTTCACGCCCGCCCTGTTGCAGAGCCGCCGAACGGAGTCCGCTCGACTCCTCGGGCTGACGCCGCTCGTGCTGGCACCCGTCGGCCTCTACGTCATCGGCGGTACCGGCCTCGGGCAGCGCTTGCCGACCCCCGCCTACCTCCTGCTCGCAGCGCTCGTGAGCCTGCTCGCGATCGTCCGGGGCGCACAGGCGGTCCGGCGCTCGGAGCGCCGCGCGACGCAGGACCCCCTCACCGGCCTGGCCAACCGGCGCGGTCTCGCCCGGGCCTTCGACGCGCCCATGGCCACGCCCGGCACGGTGGACGGTTCACCGGGCAAGGTCTATCTCCTCGATCTCGACGACTTCAATCACGTCAACGACGTCTTCGGGCACGAGACCGGCGACCGCCTGCTGACGGCGGTGGGACTGCGGCTGCAGTCCGCCGTGGGGGCGCTCGGAACGGTGGCCCGATCCGGTGGTGACGAGTTCGTCGTCCTCCTGACCCCCACCGCGCCCGCGCCCGCCGAACTGATCAGCGGGGCCTTCGCTGATCCGTTCACCCTCGAGACGCCCTTGGCGCACCGGTCCCACGTCGTGCAGGTGAGTGCCGGCTGGACGACGTTGAAGCAGCGCAGCCGGCTCTCGCAGTCGCTCGCCGACGCTGACGTCGCGCTGTACGCGTCCAAGGCGGCCGGCAAGGGCACCGTCGCCGGCTTCCACGACGCCCTCCGAGAAGACGTCCTGGGCCGGCTGTCCATCGCCGAGGACCTGCGTCGCCTGCTGACCGGAGACGACGAGTCCGGACATCTGGAGTTGCGCTTCCAGCCACTGGTCACCGTCGCCGATGGAGACGTGGTCGGCTGCGAGGCACTGGTGCGCTGGTGGCATCCCCACCGGGGACTCCTCGCGCCCGACGCCTTCCTCGGCCTGGCCGAGGAGTACGACCTCGCGGCCCAGATCGACGCGTGGGTCCTGCGGGAAGCGCTCGACCACGTGGCTCGGTGGGACGCCATCGGCACCTCCCGGATGTTCGTGAGCGTCAACCTGGGCCGGGCGAGCATGCTCGACCCGGACCTCGACGTCGTCGTGCGTGCCGCACTCCGGGACTCGGGAGTCGACGCCGACCGCCTGCACTTGGAGATCACCGAACACGACGAACTGCCTGCCGCGGCGGGCGTGGAGCCGCTGTCCCGGTTGGCGCGCAGCGGCGTCAAGGTGAGCCTCGACGACTTCGGCATCGGCTACACCTCGCTGGACTACGTCCGGCGCTACCCGATCACGACGCTCAAGGTCGACCGGTCGCTGGTCGTGAGCCTGCAGAAAGACGAGACCTCGGATCTACTGCGCGGAGTGGTCCTACTCGCCGGCTGCCTCGGCATCGAGGTACTCGCCGAAGGCATCGAGACTCCGGCGCAACAGTCCCGACTCCATTAACTGGGGGTCACCCTCGGCTAGGGATATGCCTTCGCCCCGCCACTCACCAGCGAGGACTTCGCTCGCCAGGTGGGCCGCCGGCACACCGCCGACGTGCTGGTGGCGTCGTGAGACGTGGATGCCTGCGCTGTACGCCCATGCCGTGACCCCGCGTCCGGCCTGAGCGCATCGGCCTCCGCCTGACCCTGCTGGAGCACCGTCACCAACAGGACCTCCCCGATCCGGAACAGGCTGCTACCGTCTCGGTCCGAAAGTGGAATCAATCCACATGGTGGCCACAGCCGGATCCCAAGGACGGCCGACGACCACTTCGGCTCCCCGTCAGGCGGATCTCAGTGCGCGGTTCGGCTCCTCCCGTCGCCGGACGGTGCGTCCTCGACCTGCGGACCGGTGCGATGTCCCTGCACGGAGATCTCGACGCACGGCTTCGGCCTTACCTGCACGCCAGCCTGACGGCCCTGAGTGCCGCCCGGCCCCAGACCTGGACCGTGGACCTTGCGGATGTCTCGTTCTGCGACGTCCCCGGGGTGCGCTTCTTCCTGGCGATGCAGCATCGCGCCCAACGACGGAGCACGGACCTCGTCCTCCTCGATGCCCGCCCCTCCCTGTCCCTGGTCTTCAGCTGGGTCGGGCTCGCGGACCACCTCAGCGCCTCCACGACCCCGCGGCATCGTCTCGATCCGCCACCCTCTCCTCAAGGAGGTCGCTGATGCCTCACCCCGAACCGCGTCGCGCACCCGAGTCAGGCAGCTCTGATGCAGGCCGTCCGCGACCTCCTGCGGTCGAGTTCTCCGACGAGCCGTCGCCGACGCGATCGCTCCCCGAACAGCCGCTCGGTCCGGCACAGGCGTGCTTCAGTGCTGTCGATCCCTAGGCCGGCTCCGTCCGCGGACACCGTGACCATCCAGTCGCACGCGGCGGGCTCTCCCCTCCCCCGCTGACGTGCCACGGAACACCGGGTGGCCGAGGCACCACAGGTCCCGTCCACCGGCGAAGCGGGCAAGTGACAACGGCTGGCAGAGCCTGTGAGCACGCGGAGACCGCGGGAACCGCCGGCGACCTCTGCACCAGCCGATGCCGGGACGGTCGGACAGTCCGCTGCCGGGATCGCGACACGGGTAGAACGCTGGGACATCGGACTGAGGAGGCTGCGCATGGCGCCGGACGGGCTCGCTGCGGCGTACGAGACCGCCTTCCGGCATGCACCGCTGGGCATCGCACTGGCCACCAGCACGGGAGTGCTGCTGCACGTCAACGACACCCTGTGCGAGCTGCTGGGGCTGCCGGAGACCGCCCTGCTCGGCCGGCCACTGCTGGACTTCACCCATCCCGAGGACCTGGCAGGTGCGATCGCGGCGTGCAAGGCGGTGCAGGAGACCCGCAGTCGAGGCTGGCGGCACGAGTGCCGACTGCTCGACGCAAACGGGGCGCCGCGCCCGGTGCAGGTGCTCACCTCGTGGATCGACGACGCCACCACCGACGGGCAGCTGGTGATGGTCATCGAGGACATCAGCGACCGGAAGCGGATCGAAGACCGGCTGCGGCACCGAGTCGGCCATGACGCCCTGACGGGTCTGCCCAACCGGCACCTGTTCAACGACCGTCTCGAGCACGCCCTGCGGCGGGCCGAACGCGACGGCACGTCACTGTGCCTGCTGCTGATCGACCTCGACGGCTTCAAGGAGATCAACGACCGGCTCGGCCACGCCGCAGGCGATGCCGCCCTCACGACCTTCGCAGCGCGCCTGACCCACGCCCTGCGGGCCAGCGACACCGCCGCCCGGCTGGGTGGAGACGAGTTCGTGCTCCTCTGCGAGGACACCCACCCAGCAGACGCCCACGCACTCATCGCCCGGATACGTCTCGCGCTCGAAGTCCCCATTGAGCTCAGCGACGGCGACGTGCTCCTCGGGTTCTCCGTGGGGCTGGCGCACGTGCCCGGACGCATCCGGACGTCACCAGCAGCGGTCCTGGCCGAAGCCGATCAGCGGATGTACGCCAACAAGCGGCGCTGACCGCGCCACGAGTAGGCCCAAGGCGTCACACTAGAACCTACAGCCGACTGCCAAGGGGGCGCCCACGGCCCGCGTCACCTCCCGTGGGGTGGCTGCTCGCCGGTCGATGTCGGCGGCGGTCAGTCCACGGGCGACCTCCGGCCACCGTCACCGTGGCGTTAGGCGGATTCGTCGACGCCGCAGAACGAGCAGGGCAGCGACATGAACCTCAGCTGCCGAGCCGGCGGCCACGCCGTCATCGTCAGCTGCCGCACCGGCGCGCCGCACAGCGCGTGCACGTCCCGTCGACGACCGACTGTCCCGCCCGGATGGCGTGCGGCACCCGGATCGGAAGGAAGGTCTGCCCGCTGGCATGCCTGACCAGGACCGCGCCCACCTCGTACCCGGTCACCAGACCGCTGGACGTCACGTGGTGCTGCCTTGCCCCGCGGGGCGACTGGGCCGACGTGGGGAGCGGCGTGTCCTGCGCCGAGACCTGATGGCGACCTCGTCCGCCTCACGCGCCACGCGGGCCGCGACGAGCGTTCCCGCCGACCGGGAGGACGGGCATGGCAGGCGCGAGGCGGCGGGGTCCCCTCGTGCCGGCGAGGCGACTCGTCTCCCCCGGGCGAGCTACATCCTCCGCAGGAGCACCCAGACACTTCGCGACGTCGCATCTCCAGCAGCAGAGCGTCTCCTCCGTTCGAGTGAGATTGCCCAAGATCAGGTCTGAGCGATCCTGCGGGACACCCGATGGTTGTGCGCAACGGGGCGAATTCCGGCCCACCAGCGAACGCAACCGGAGCCCGCCATGACCACCTGCACTTGCCCCTGCAGCGCCGGCGAGCCCACCGCCCCACACGCCGCTCGTCGCGGACGCACTGGCCGCCGTTTCGGCGTCGTCGCTCTGGTCGTGCTGCTACTCATCGGCGGCGGGGTCGCCACCGCCTCGTGGCTGGCCACCGGCACCGGCGCCGCCTCGGCTGCGGCGACCACGGTGCAGAACCTGGTCGTGTCCACCGCCGCTCCGACCGCCACGCTGTACCCCAAGCCGGCCGGCGGCTACAGCAACCCGGCCACCGGCACGGTGGTCGCGACCGTGGACAACCCTAACCCGTTCCGGTGAACCTGAGCGCCGCCTCGATCGGCACCGTCTCCGTCACTCCGCAGCCGAACAAGACGTGCGCCGCCGGCCTTATTGTCCCCGCCGCGCCGACGACGAGGACGCTGTCCCCGGCCGTGCTCATCCCCGCCAACGCCACCGGCGTGCAGATCACCGTGCCCGGTGCACTGGAGATGTCCTCCACCGCCGAGGACGGCTGCCAGGGCGCCACCTTCCGCGCCTCCCTCACCGTCTCCGGCGCCCTCGCCTGACCCGGCCCGACCACCGCTGACGACCTGAGACGCCGGGAGAGGAGACGACGATGACCCCCATCCGCCACGTGATGTCCAGGCTGGCGCTGGTCCCGCTACTGCTGGCCGCGCTACTCGCCGGGCAGTTCGCCGTCTCCTCCCCGGCCCAGGCCGCCTGGACCATCCCCACCGGCACCGGCGCCGCCCGGGCCGGAGCGGCATCCATCCCCGCGCCCTCCACGCCCACCGTCACCGGCTCGGGATCGCTGCTGGCCCGCACCTTCACCGTCACCTGGACCGCACCGCCGCCCGGCCCGGTCCCCATCACCGGCTACCGGGTCAGCCGCATCAGCGACCTGCTCGGTGCCGGGCTCATCGGGGACGGCACCTGCACCGGCGGCACCATCCTCGGCGGCATCAGCCTCGCCCGACCCATCCTGTCCGCAAGCACCTTCGCCTGCACCGACATCGCCCTGGTCAACCTCGGCCGCGTGCAGTACTCCGTCACCCCGGTCTACGAACGCTAGGTCGGCCCCGCCTCCGCCTGGTCACTGCACACCAGCTGAGGCGCGACAGCCAGCGGAACTTCGCGCCTGGAGAAGCGCAATCGGTGAGCCGACACACCTCATGCACTCGGCGTCCGTTAATTCGTTGGACGGGTTCGTGGTCCGGGTCCGACGCTCGGGCACCAGCGACGGGAGTGGCTCGACAAGCCGTTGTCCGCGGGCGGTATTCCCGTCACCAGCCAGTCAGGTTCGGGGGCTGGCGTGCGTCACCCCGAGCCGGCGAAAGAGGTCCTGTGCCGTCTGGCCACTCTCCCTGATCAGGAGCGGCAGGGATTCGGCGATCTCATCGGGTCGCCGACCAGCGATGTCTTGGTTCCAACGGTTCATCAGCTGTTGTAGCTGCTCCGGCACTTCGCGGCCTCTGAGCAAGGTGACCCACAGACGCGACATCTGGTCGGACAACTGGTCGAAGCTCGCCCGCAGCCAGGGGTTCGCGCTGGCGGTGGCCAAGAGGTGGAAAACGAGCATCGACAGCTCGGAGAAGCGCAGGACTTCGTCTAGTCGGCGGTCGTTGTCGGCGATGGGTGGAGACCAGCGGGCCAGGAGCGCGGTGAGTTCCTCGGCCTCGGCATCGGAGAGGCGCGCGAGGCCCAGGCGGACGAGTTCGGGACCGATGAGGTCCCACGCTTCGACCAGCTGCGACACCGCCTCGGCGTCGAGCGGGCTCACGATGTAGCCGGAGCGGGCACCGTGACGACCAGACCATCGCAATCCAGGCGCGCGAGCGCACGGCGGATTGGCGTCAATCCGTACGGCGTCGAGCGGGCCAGCTCACGTTCGGTGATCGACGAGCCCGGCGGGAGCTCGCAGGTCACGATGCGGGTGCGCAGAGCCGCGTAGGCCTGCTGCGTCAGCGAAGCCCCTCCCGTGCGCCCGGGCCGGTCACGACAGAAATCTAGCCCGTCTGTCGCACCGGTCGACTTGGGCGACGTCGCTTGTCTCATGGGTTGGGCTTGACCACTCGACCGGCTGACGACAAGCTCAGCGTGAAATTTCAGTGCGGGCAAAAGCGCGCTTGACGGCCCTGGATGCCAAGTCGGCGGCGAGGAGCTCCGCAGGATGAAGGTGTTCGCGCTCACGTTCGGTACCCGTGGCGATGTACAGCCGTTCCTGGCTCTGGGGCGTGCGCTCACCGACACCGGGCACGAGGCCGTGGTGGCCGGACCCGCGTGCTACCAGGCGCTGGCCGTCGCCCACGGCGTCCCCTTCGCACCCGTCGACGACCGGTGGAACCGACTCACGGAGGAGCCCCACGTCCAGCAGGCGCTCGCGACCAACTACCGCGGGCCAGGAGCGAAACGGACGGCCGTCCAGGTGGTGCGCCGAACCCGGGAGTACGTCACCGCCGCCCTCGACGACATCACCGCGGCAGTTCCGCCGGGTACCGACGTCGTCGTGCACCACACGCTGCTGCCCGGCCAGCACCTCGCCGAGGCGCTACGCGTCCCGTCGGTCCCGGTGGCACTGCAGCCGAACTGGGTGCCGACCGACGGCTTCCCGTGTCCGCTCTGGGCTCCGTCCTGGCTGCCCCGACGCTGGAACCGCCTGAGCTACCGACCGGCCGCCCTCGCACCCCGGGCACTCCTCGGAGCGGCGGGCCGCCGGTGGCGGGCACGACTCGGGGTGGAGCCCCGCCGCGGCTCCGGGAACCCGTTCCGCCGTCCCGACGGAGGCCCCGCCTTCGTGCTGCAGGCGTTCAGCCGCCACGTCCTGCCGCAGCCGTCCGACTGGCCCGCACACGCGCCCGTCACGGGGTACTGGACCTCGGCCACTCGAGACCGGGATCCGTCGCCGGCACTCGCCCGGTTTCTCGACGCCGGGGCACCGCCGGTCTACGTCGGATTCGGCAGCATGCGTGGCCAGGACCCCGAGGCCGTAGGGGACATGGTGAGAGAGATGGCCCGGGCAACCGGACTGCGAGCTGTGGTTGCGACCGGCGGCGGCGGGATCGCGATGAGAGACGCGGACACCGACTCGGTCCACGTCGTCGACGAGGTCCCGCACGGCTGGCTGTTCCCCCGCGTAGCAGCGGTCGTCCACCACGGCGGAGCAGGGACGACGGCCGGCGCACTGCTCGCGGGACGGCCCCAGGTGGTCTGTCCCTTCACCGGCGACCAGCCGTTCTGGTCCGAACGCATGCGAGCTCTCGGGGTCTCCCCGGCGCCGGTCCCGCAGCGGCACCTCACCGCCGGCGGCCTCATCGCTGCGGTCGGGGCAGCGACGTCCGACAGCGCGATGACCCGTCGGGCCACCGAGATCGCCCAGCTGGTGGGCTCCGAGGGCGGGGCAGATCGCGCGGTCGACGCTCTGTTCGGTCTCACCACCGATCGGCCCACGCGCTCCGTGTAACTAACCGTGAGCCGGAGCGGCTACGACTCAGGTGGGGTCCGACTTGGCTTCACGACCGGGTGGCTGCGGTGACCCTTTTGCCGTCGCCCTTGGCCGTGCCAAAACCGCTCTTGTTGGTTCCAATTCGACATGACCAACTGCCGGTGAGGTCACCCTCTCGTCCTCGCCTGGCTCCTCGCTTGGGCAGCTCGGGCCGCTCACATCTGCATCGACCCGCGGCCGTCATAGTCGGGAGGGTGGCTCCCCCAGAAGGATCTTGGGTACACATCGGGTACACATCAGGACCACAGACGACCCCCAGCGACACGCCCGAGCCAACGCCAGAAGTAGCCGATGACCTGCAGTTTCATCGGCCGCCATCAAGAACCGACACGCCTTGTGCCGTTCATGTCGAACAGGACGGCGGCGAGGTCGGTGGGCATGGGGTGTGCGGCTCTCCTCGGGCTGGGCGTCTCCCGACGAGTGTCCCAGCCGGCCGGGCGCGCACCCCCGCGGTCGCCTCGTGAGACGGGGCACGCGCGCCCGGCCGGCCCGCCTCAGGAGCCCGGGACGACGACGGCCTTGCCGCTGATCCCGCCGTCGGCGGCCCGGGCGTGCAGGTCGGCGAGCCGAGCCAGCGGCACCCGCTCGGCGACGGCGATCCGCAGCTCGCCGCGATCGACCCGGGCGACCAGCTCGGCCAGCTGGGCGGGGTCGCTGCGGACGAACAGGTCGATCCCGCGCACCCCGCGCGCCTCGTCCGACGGCGCCGGCATCCAGACGGTCGTGTTGACCAGGACGCCGCCGTTGCGGACCAGGCCGGCGAGCGCGGCGAGCTGCTCCGGCTCCACCGGCGCCAGGTTGAGCACCACGTCGACCGGCTCGGTCACCGCCGAGGCCACGTCGCCGGCGGTGTGGTCGACGACCTCGGAGGCGCCGTCGGCCCGCACCCGGTCAGCGCTGCGCGGGCTCGCCGTGGCGATCACGTGCGCCCCGGCCGCCCGGGCGAGCTGCACGGCGTAGCCGCCGACCGCCCCGCCCGCGCCGTTGACCAGCACCCGCTGCCCCGGCTGCAGGCCGGCGTGCTCGAACAGCGCCTGGTACGCGGTGAGCCCGACGATGGGCAGCGCGGCGGCGTCGGCGAGCGGGACCGCCGTCGGTGCGGCGGCGAGCACGTCGGCCGGGGCCAGGACGTACTCGGCGGCGGCGCCGTCCTCGGTCATGGGCAGGAACCCGACGACGGCGTCGCCGACGGCGGGGCCGGTCACCCCCTCGCCGAGCGCGTCGACGGTGCCGGCGACGTCGATGCCCGGCGTGTGCGGGAGCGCCACCGGGATGGGGCCCTGCATGTTCCCGCCGCGGATGTTCGCGTCGACGCCGTTGAACGACGTGCCGGCGACCCGGATGCGCACCTGCCCCGGGCCGGGGACGGGCTGCTCGGCGTCCTCGTAGCGGAGCACGCCGGGACCGCCGAACTCGTGGAAACGGACTGCCTTCATGGTCTTCCTCTCGGGTCGGACGAGGTCAGCGGGGCGGGCCGAGGACGACGTTGCCGCTCAGGTCGGCGGCCTCGGCGAGCAGCTCCGGGGGGATGGCGAAGCCGTCGGGGCGGGGCCCGCGCCGGTCGCGGCCGGCGTGGCGGAACATCCGCTCCAGCCCGCCGGGGGTGGCGACGAGCAGCAGGTCGGCGGAGTCGGAGGTGATCCGGTAGCCGTGCGGGATGCCGCGCGGCAGGAAGACCGCGCCGCCCTCCCCCAGCTCGTGCCGCTCCTCGCCGGCCCACACCAGGGCCTCGCCGGAGACGACGACGAACACCTCGTCCTCGCGGGTGTGCAGGTGGAACGGCGAGGCGTCGTCCCGCTCGACGTCGAGGCGGGCGACGGTGAGCGCGCCGCCGGTCGCCGCGGCGTCGAGCAGCACGCTCACGGTGCTGCCGCCGATCCACTCGAGCTGCTGCTGGTCCTGCCGCGGGGCGAGGAACGGGACGGTCACGGGTGCTCCCCGGGTCGGGAGGACGGCGGCGCCGTCCTGCTGGGACCGACCCTGCGCCGCGCCGCTGCCCGGTCGCCACGCCCGCGGGTGCCCACCCGTGCCCACCGGTGTCCACCCCGTCGGGGTGCGTCCTCCCGGGGCGGGCCGCCGGCGCGCGATCATGGAGCGCGGTGAGAGGAGCCGGGTGAGCACGGGACTGGGTAGCAGGCTGGCCGCGGCGCGGGCGGAGGCGCTCGTGGGCCGGGAGCGCGAGCGCGCCGTGATCGACGCCGCGGTGGCCGGCAGCGACGGCGCCCCGGTCGTCGTCTACCTGCACGGCCCCGGCGGCATCGGCAAGTCGACGCTGCTGCGCCACGCCGCCCGCCAGGCGGAGCGGGCCGGGCGCCCGGTGGTGCACCTCGACGTCCGCTTCCTCGACGCCGAGCCGCGGCGCTTCGAGGAGGCCGCCGCCCTGGCGTGCGTGCAGCCGGGCACCGTCCTGCTGCTGGACTCCTTCGAGCACTGCCGGCCGCTGGAGCCGTGGCTGCGCGACACCTTCCTGCTCCGGCTGGCCGACGACGCGCTCGTGGTCATCGCCGGGCGGGGCGCCCCCGATCCGGAGTGGTCGCTGGACCCGGGCTGGTCGCCGCTGTTCTGCGAGCTGGCCGTGCGTCCGCTCGACCCTGCCGAGTCCTCCGCCCTGCTCGCCTCCCGTGGCGTCGCCCCGGCGCAGCGGTCCCGGTTGACCGCGTTCGCCGGCGGCAGCCCGCTGGCCCTGTCGCTCGCGGCCACCGTGTCCGCCGGGAGCCCCGCGACGGGCGCGCCGTGGGAGCCCACCGGCGACGTGCTCACCACGCTGGTCGAGCGGCTGGTGGGCGACGTGCCGGGGCCCGCGCACCGGCGGGCGCTGGAGGTGGTCGCCCAGGCGTACGTGACGCGGGAGTCGCTGCTGCGGGCGGTACTGGGCGGGGAGGACACCGCGGAGCTGTTCGCGTGGCTGCGCCAGCTCCCCTACGTCGAGGCCACCGCCGAGGGCCTGCACCCGCACGACGCCGTGCGGGCCACCCTGGAGGCCGACCTGCGCTGGCGGGACCCGGCGCGCTACGACGACGTCCGGGTGCGCGTCTCGGCCGCCGCCCTGGAGGCGGTGCGCGCGGCCTCCGACGGCGACGCCCTGCTCCGCGTCGCCGAGTGGATGTTCCTGTTCCGCGACCAGACCGGCGTCGACGAGCTCTACGACTGGCGCGCCCACCCGCACGTCGAGGACAGCACGCTGTCCCCCGCCGACGTCCCCGAGGTGCTGCGCATGGCCGCGGAGGCGGAGGGCCCGGAGTCCGCGCGCATCGCGGAGCACTGGCTGCGGCGCCGGCCGGGCGGGTTCCGCGTCTACCGGTACGCCGGCTCCGCGCGGCCCGTCGCCTTCATGGCGGTGCTGCGGATGGAGGAGCCCGACCCGGAGGACCTCGCGGCCGACCCGGTGGTCGCCGCGCTCTGGGCGCACGTCGCGGACACCGCGCCCCTGGGGCCCGGCGAGCACCTGGCGATCCGCCGGTTCGCGGTGCAGCCGGCCTGGCACCAGCAGCCCTCGCCGGTCATGGACCTCATCAGCCGGCGGACGATCGCCGACGAGATGCGGGCGCGCGGGCGGGCGGTGACCGCCACCGTCTTCGAGGACGCCGGCCGGTGGGGTGCCTACCTGGCCGCCGCCCGGCTGGCGGAGGTGGCGGCCGTGGACGTCGGCGGCCGCCGCCAGCACGTGTTCGGCCGCGACTGGCGCCGCGAGCCGGTCGAGCGGTGGGTGGAGCTGCGGGCCCGGGCGGCGGCGCCGGTGGCCTCCGCACCGGCGGGGCGCCCACCGGGGGACGACGGCGACGTCCTGGCCGGCGCCGCGTTCGAGGCGGCCGTCCTGGAGGCGCTGTCCACCTGGCACGCGCCGCGCGAGTTCGCCACCAACCCCCTGCTCGGCTCGCCCCTGGTGCCGGCGGACTCGGCCGACCCCGTCGCCGACCTGCGCGCCGCGCTCAGCGCCGCTCTCGACGCGCTGCCCAGCGACCCGGCCGGCGTACGCGCGCACGAGGCGCTCACCACCACGTTCATCTCGGCGTCCCGCACCCACAAGGCGGCCGCCCGCCGGCTCGGGGTGCCCTACGGCACCTACCGGCGCCACCTCGCGCTGGGCCGCGAGCGGCTGGTCGCGGAGCTGCGCCGCCGTATCGGGGCGCCCCGCTCCTGAGCGCGCCGCCGGGGCGCCGGGCGCGAGCCGCTCACGAGCCGCGCGCGGGCCGCTCAGGCGCTCGGCGCGACGGCCCTCCGGCGGGCGCGGGCGAGCAGGAGCGCGGCGGCTCCCCCGGCCGCGGCGAGCACGATCGGCAGGCCGGCGCCGTTGCCGTCGGCGGGCATCTGGGTGGACGGCGGGCACGCCGCGTCGCCCTGGCGCGCGGCCAGGTTGGTGCTGCCCAGGTGCCACATGGGTCCGCCGCCGGTCACGGTCACCGCGAACACGCCCCGCCGCAGGCCGGGCTCGAAGGTCGTGGGCTGGGGTGTGCCGTACCGGGTCGGCGTGACCTGGTTGGCCGGGCCGACCGGGATGGTCACGGTCGCGCCGGTCCGGTTGTCGTAGCCGAAGACCGCCGTCCAGCTGCCGTCGGCGCGGGTGAGGACGCAGTCCAGGACGGGGACGACGTCGGGCGGGTCGGAGCGGTTCGGCGCGGCCGCGGCGGTGCCGGGCACGAGCGCCACCAGGAGGGCGACCAGGGCGGCGACCGCCGCCGTCGCCAGCAGGCGGACCGGGGTCCGCGAGGAGGTCCTGCGTCCGTGCCGCGGCATGGCGGTGTCCCGTCGTCTGGCCGGCTGTTCCACCTGACGCAGACGGCATCGGCAGGACGGCGGCGGTCCTGCAGCCGGACCGCCGCCCCTCACCCGCGCGGGTGGCTCAGCCGAAGCGGACCGGCTGGCCCGTCGCCTCGAGCACCGACATCCACAGGTCGCCCAGCGGGTCGACGTGGTTGCGCCGGCTGACGGCCAGCGCCATCGGGATGTGCACGAACCGTCGCCGGCGCCGCGCCACGATCACCTCGGTG
Source organism: Geodermatophilus sp. FMUSA9-8 (assembly GCF_037034165.1). Lineage (NCBI taxonomy): Bacteria > Bacillati > Actinomycetota > Actinomycetes > Geodermatophilales > Geodermatophilaceae > Geodermatophilus > Geodermatophilus sp. FMUSA9-8. The sequence continues at coordinate 289,647 of NZ_JBAGKE010000001.1, forward strand.
CGCCCGGCCATCGCCGCGTGCACCGCCGCGTGCGCCAGCCGCAGGCAGTAGGCGCTGTCGTAGGGGTTCGCCGGCACGCTGCGGATGGCGTAGCTCGGGTCGAAGTAGCGGACGTTGTTCTCCACCCCGGCCTTGTCCAGGTGCTCGCTGATCAGCCGCCGCATCAGCCGGCCGATGTCGCCGAGGCGGACGTTGCCCGAGGCGTCCCGGCCGGGCTCGTGCTCCTCGATGTGCTCCTGCCCGGCGCCCTCGGCGACCACGACGACGGCGTGCCCGCGGTCCTCCACCCGGCGGCGCAGGTGCTCGAGGAAGCCGCCCTCCCCGTGCAGCGCGAAGGGCACCTCCGGGATGAGCACGTAGTCGGCGTCGTCCTTGGCCAGCGTGGAGTAGCAGGCGATGAAGCCCGAGTGCCGGCCCATGAGCTTGACCAGCCCGACCCCGCCGGGTGCCGAGCGCGCCTCGACGCTCGCGGCGTGGATGGACTTGGTGGCCTCCGACATCGCCGTCTGGAAGCCGAAGCTCTGGTCGATGTAGGGGATGTCGTTGTCGATCGTCTTCGGCACGCCGACGACGGCGATCTTCAGGCCGCGCTCCTGGACCACGCGGACGACCTCCATCGCGCCGCGGATCGTGCCGTCGCCGCCGATGACGAACAGGATGTTGATCGCCAGCCGCTCGAGGGCGTCGACGATCTCCTCGGGGTCCTGCATGCCGCGCGAGGTGCCGAGGATGGTGCCGCCCTCGTCGTCGATGTGCTGCACGACGTCCGGCGACAGGTCGACGACGTCCTCGCCGTAGCGCGGGATGAACCCCCGGTAGCCGTTGCGGAACCCGACGATCCGGCGCACCCCGTAGTGGCGGCACAGCTCGAGCACCAGCCCGCGGATGACGTCGTTGAGGCCGGGGCACAGCCCGCCGCAGGTGACGATGCCGACGCGGGTCTTGGCCGGGTCGAAGTAGATGCGCTGACGCGGCCCGCCGGGCTCCAGGCTCGGCAGCTCGCCGACCGGCACGTCGCGCGCGCCGGCCATCGACAGGGTGTCGTCGAAGAGGACCCGGTCCCCCTCCTGCACCGAGTGCTGCGTCGTCTCGCGGGCCGCGAGCCGCTCGGCCAGGGGCGAGTCGATGCGGCACGGGCCGAGCGTCCGCACCGCGAGGTCCTCGTGTCCGATCACGGGGAGAACGCTCCCACACCGGGGCGCCCGCACCGCGCGCGGCACCCCGGTCATCAGGACGTCATGTCGATTCGCCCGTCCGGGGCGCGGCGGCGCCGATCGCGGCGCGCCGCACGCCGAGCCCACCGACCGCGGCCCGTGGTGCCCGACCTCGCGCTGCGGGGCGAGGTCGGGCACCACGCCGCGAGGGCGGTGCGGTGCTGCACCGGCCCCCTCGCAGGGGCCCGCACCGGGCGTCGGCGAGGAGCGGGGGCGAGGGGGTCCTTCCTCAGTCGACGAGGTCGAGGGCCGCGCCGACCACCGAGTCGACGTCGAGGCCGTGGTACCGGTACACGCTGTCGAGGTCGCCGCTCTGCCCGAAGCGCGTCACGCCCAGGTGCGCGGCCGGCACCTCGCGCAGGCCGGCGAGGAACGCCAGCGTGTGCGGGTGGCCGTCGAGGACGGTGACCAGCGGGGTGGCCCGGTCGGCCGGGAAGACGCTGTCGAGCACCCACGGCGAGGCGTCGTCGAGACCCCGGCGCGCCTGGGCGGCGCGGAACAGCAGCCCGGGGCTGGTCACCACGACGACGTCGGCCCCGAACCCGAGCCCGTCGAGCCGCTCGGCGGCGGCCAGCGCCTCGGGGACCAGCGCCCCCATCGCGGCCAGCGTGACCGCCGGGCGCGGCACCCGCCGCAGCGGGTAGGCCCCCGCCACGACCTGGCGGCGGCGCCGCTCGCGGGCCGCGCCGTCGACCGGGACCGCGGCCAGCGCCTGGTCCACCGGCCGGGTGGACAGCCGCAGGTAGGCCGACTGCCCGCCCGGGCGGCCCATCTGCCCGAGCGCGGCGAGCAGGCACCACTCGGTGTCGAGGGCGAAGGCCGGTTCGTAGGTCAGGCAGCCGGGCTGCTCCAGGCCGATCGACGGCGTGGTGATCGACTGGTGCGCCCCGCCCTCCGGGGCGAGCGTCACGCCCGACGGCGTCCCCACCAGCAGCGACTGCCCGCCGGCGTAGATGGTGAACGACCACGGCTCCAGCGCCCGCTCGACGAACGGGTCGTAGAGGACGCCGATGGGCAGCAGCGGCTGGCCCCAGCGCGACCAGGTGGCGCCGAGCTCGCCGATCGCGCCCACCAGGTTGGTCTCGGCGATGCCGAGCTCGACGTGCTGGCCCGAGGGCCGCTCGCGCCAGTGCAGGATCGTCTCGGCGTCGTCGGCGAACCAGTCGCGGCGGTCCTCGTGCGACCAGACGCCGACCTTGTTCACCCAGCCGCCGAGGTTGGTCGAGCTCGACACGTCGGGGCTGACGGTGACCACCCGGCGGCCCACCTCGGGCGCGGCGCGGTTGAGGTCGAGCAGGGTGCGGCCGAGCGCCGCCTGCGTGGTGGCCGTGCCCGAGGGGGTGCGGCCGAGGTCGGCGGGGACGTCGGGCGCGGGCGCGCTGCCGGCCGCCGGGCGGGCGAGCCGGGCGGCCGCGGCGGCCAGCAGCTCCGCGGGCCGGCTGCTGGCCGGGAAGCCGGCCCACGGCTGCGCCGGGTCGACGCCGACGCGCGCGGCGAGCTCGTGCAGCTGGGCCTCGGTGAGCAGCGCGGAGTGGTTCTGCGGGTGGCCCTCGGTGGCCAGGCCGTAGCCCTTGAGCGTGTAGGCGATGACGACGGTGGGGCGGGTGTCGTCGATCTGCGCGAACGCCGTCCGCAGCGCGCTGAGGTCGTGTCCGCCGAGGTTGCGCACCGCGGCGAGCAGGTCGGCGTCGGCCACCCCGTCGACCAGGCCGGCGATCGCGGCCGCCCCCGGCCCGTCCCCCGGCAGCTCGCGGCGCACCTCCTCGGCGGTGCGGCGCAGCAGCCGCTGGTACTCGGCGTTGCTCATGCCGTCGATGCGGTCGCGCAGCTCCGGGCCGCCGGGGCGGGTGTAGAGCTCCTCGAGCAGCGCGCCGTACTTGACGGTGAGCACCTGCCAGCCGGCCGCGGTGAACATGCCCTGCAGCCGGGTGGCGCCCAGGGTGGGGACGACGCGGTCCAGCGACTGCCGGTTGAGGTCGACGATCCAGTTCACCTCGCCGAGCTCGGCCACCATCGGGTCGAGCACGGCCTCCCAGACCGCGCCCTCGTCGAGCTCGGCGTCACCGACGAGCGACCACTGCCGCCCGGTGCCCCCGGCGCCGAACTGGGTGTTGACGTAGCGGCGGGCCAGCGCGCCCCAGATCGGCGCGGTGGCGCCGATGCCGACCGAGCCGGTGGAGTAGTCGGCCGGGACGGGGTCCTTCAGGCGCGACGGGTAGGACTGCAGCCCGCCGAACTCGCGCAGCGTCGTCAGCCAGGAGGCGTCGAGCTGCCCGAGCAGGAACTCCAGCGCGTGCAGCACCGGGGAGGCGTGCGGCTTCACCGACACGCGGTCCTCGGCGGACAGCTGCTCCAGCCACAGCGCGGTCATGATGGTGACCATCGAGGCGCTGGAGGCCTGGTGGCCGCCCACCTTGAGGCCGGTCGGGTTGGGGCGCACCCGGTTGGCGTGGTCGACGACCGCCGTGGCGAGCCACAGCACGCGCTGCTCGATCTCGCGCAGGGCGGCGTCGTCGGCGCCGGTGGCGGGCGGGCGCGGGGCGGCGAGCGTCATGGGTCTCCCGTCGGTGGGTGGAGGGCCAGCATGACGCGGGACCGGGGGTCCCCCACCGCGCGGCCCGGTGTGCCAGCGTGCTCCCCCGTGACCGCCCCCGACCGCACGGCCCTGCTGCGCTCGCTGTACGCCGCGTTCAACGCCCGCGAGATCGACGCGGTGCTGGCCGCCATGTCCCCCGCCGTCGACTGGCCCAACGGCTGGGAGGGCGGCCGCGTGCACGGCCACGACGGCGTCCGCGGCTACTGGGAGCGCCAGTGGGCGCAGATCCGGCCACTGGTGCGCCCGACCGGGTTCGACGTCCGGCCGGACGGCTCGGTCGCGGTGAGCGTGGCCCTCACCGTCCGCGACCCGGGCGGGGCGGTGCTGTCCCGGGAGACGGTGCGGCACGTGTACCGGTTCGACGGCGACGGCCTGCTGACCCGGATGGACGTCGAGCCGGCCGGTCCCGAGCGGTAGGCGCCCCCGGCCGGGGAGCCGGGGGCACCTCCCGGGTCAGGGGACGAGGATCGCGCGCCCACGCACCTTGCCGGCGTCGAGGTCGCGGATGGCGTCCACGGCGCGGTCGAGCGGGTACTGCTGGGTGTGCAGGGTGACCTTCCCGGCCTGCGCGAGCACCATGAGCTCGGCGAGGTCGGTGTAGGTGCCGACGATGTTGCCGACGACGTTCTTCTCGCCGGCGACGAACTCCAGCGTCGGGATGCGCAGCTCGCCGCCGTAGCCGATGACGTAGAGCGAGCCAGCCGGGCCGGTCATCCGCCAGCCGTCCATCTCCGCGCCCTGCTCGGCGACGAAGTCGAAGACGACGTCGGCGCCGCCGCCGGTGAGCTCCTGCACCGCCCGCACCTGGTCGCCGTCGGCCACCACGGTCTCGTCGGCGCCGATCTGCCGGGCGAGCTCCAGCGCCTCGGGGTTGCGGTCCACCACGACGACGCGGGTGCCCGACAGCGCCGCCAGGCACTGGACGCCGATGTGCCCGAGCCCGCCGGCGCCCTGCACGACGGCCGTCGTCCCGGGGTGCAGCAGTGGCAGCGCCTTGCGGACGGCGTGGTAGGCGGTGATCCCGGCGTCGGCGAGCGCGGCGACGTCGGCCGGGTTGGTCGACGGGTCGAGCTTCACGCAGGCGCGGGCCGTGGTGCGCAGGTACTCCGCCATCCCGCCGTCGTCGTTCGAGAGCCCCGGGAAGAAGGCGTTCTCGCACTGCATGTCCCGCCCGGCGCGGCAGGCGGAGCAGAGACCGCAGCTGGGCTGCGGGTGCAGGATCACCGTGTCGCCGACGGCGACGTTGGTGACCCCCTCCCCCACCGCGTGCACCCAGCCGGCGTTCTCGTGGCCGATGACGTAGGGCAGGTCCGGGTTCTGGAGGTCGGCCCACTGGCCCTCGAGGATGTGCAGGTCGGTGCGGCACACCCCGGCGCCGCCGATCTTCACGATCACGTCGAGGGGCCCCCGCAGCTGCGGCTCGGGGATGTCGTCGAGCGAGGGGTCGGCGTGGTACTCGTGCACGCGCACGGCCTTCATCTAGCGCACCTCCAGGGGGATGAGCGGGCGGTCGTCGGGGCGGGGGGTCTGGTCGGCCTCCGACCCCGGGTAGCGGGTGGTGAGCAGGCCGCGGCAGAAGTGCGCGTTGCCGTCGACCGAGATGCGCACCGAGCGGGCCCGCCGCAGCACCATCGGCGCGTCGGCGGCGCCGGGGCGGGTGCCGTCCTCGCGGAGCAGCACCGGGTCGGCGTCGCCGGCCGGGAGCCCGAGGGCGACCCGCCGGCGGCGCAGGCCCTCGGCGGCGTCGGCCGGCAGGTCGCCGAGGGTGACCGCCCGGACGTCGGCCGACGGGTCGGTGCGCAGCAGCGCGGTGAGCGCCCGCTCCATGGCGGCGGTGTGCGCCTTGCGGACGAACGTCGCCCGCAGCCCGTCCAGCGACTCCTCGGCCTCGTGCCCGAAGGTGCCGCGGTAGCCGAGCCCGGCGGCCAGCCCGCGGTTGATCAGGTCGGAGTCGGAGTGGTCGTCGAGCTCCACCACCACCCGCCCGACCCCCGGGACGGCGGAGACGGCGTCGTGCGCGTCGGACACCATGAGCCAGGCGAAGTTCGGCGCGCAGAACGAGGTGGGCAGCCGCAGGTGCACCTCGACGGCGCCGCCGTCCGGGGAGTCGTCCACGGTGACCGAGCGGACGAACCCCAGGTCGGTGATCGGCTCGTCGAGCTCGGGGTCGACGACGGTGCCCAGCGCCGCGCGCACCGCCGCCTCGTCGACCCGGGTGGCGGCGCGGGGCAGGACCGCCGTCATCAGACGCTCGCCAGGTCGGCCGCGGCCGGCTCCCGCGGGCCCGTCTCCGTCTCGTCGGCCTCCGGCAGCCGCAGGTGCTCGGGCACGGGGAGGTCGTAGAGGCGGGCGGCGTTGAGCCCGAGCACCTTCTTCTTCTGGTCGACGGTGATCGGCGCGTACTCCGGGCTCATGTCCTCGGGGATCTGGAAGTCCACGAACTTCTCGACCAGCCACTTCGGCGTCCAGAGCGCGTAGTCGCTGGAGAACAGGATCCGGTCCTCGCCGAGCCAGTAGAGGAGCTCGCCCATGATCTGCGCGAAGTACCGCGGGCGGGTGTGGATGAACGGGATGGCGACCGCGAGGCCGGCGACGACGTTGGGCTCCTGGGTGGCGATCCAGCAGAAGTCCTCGAGGCGCGGCAGGCCGCAGTGCTCGACGACGAAGGTCAGGTCCGGGAAGTCGGTGGCCACGTGGTCGACGTCGGCCACGTCGAAGGCGTCCCGGTCCAGCGGGCGGATCGTCGGGCCCTTGTGGATGTGGATGTTCCTGATGCCGAGTTCCTGCGACAGCTCCAGGTAGCGCTGGGCCATCGGGTCGGTGAGCTTCCAGCCGCGGGACTCGCCGTGCCAGTCGGCGGTGTAGAGCTTCACGCCGGTGAGGTGCATGCGCTCGGCGGCGGCGCGCAGCGCGTCGAGGCCGTTCTCGCCGTCGCGCGGGTCCCAGTAGTGGTTGTAGGTGAGCTCGTCCGGGTGGGCCTGCGCGAGGGCGAACGCCTCCTCGGTCTGGCCGAAGCCCCGGTGGTAGAACTCCGCGAGCCGGGCTGGCTGGAAGATGGCGTGGTCGACGATGCCGTCGGCGAACACGTCGCGCATCAGCCGCTCGCCGCCCTGGTAGAGGTACTCCTCGTAGCCCCAGACCTCGGACTCCGGGGACAGGTTGCGGTGGTAGTCGTAGAAGCAGTCGATGAACTGCTTGCCGTGGACGTTGCGCTGGTTCTCCGGCCGCGCGTCCCACAGCGCGATGTGCGCGTCCACCACGTAGTACTGCTCGCCGTCCTTGGTGTACATCCGTCGGCCTCCGTCGGCTCCGGTCGTGAGCTGGGTCACGTGCTCGCCGCCGACGCTAGGGCGGCCGCGCCGCCGTGAGCCCCCTCCGGCCGTCTCACTCTGAGACACCTCGGCACCCGCCTCGCCGCGTACATTGCCGTGACATAGGCCACAGCGGGAGGCGACCGTGGACGAGCCGGCCGGACCAGCGCCGCTGCCCGACCCCGCCCTCGCGCGGCGCCGCGGGACGGCGCCCCGGGTGCGCGCGTCCTGGCGGCGCAGCCAGGGGTACGGGGTGCCGCCGGACGAGGTGGTGCCGGTGTTCACCGGGTCCCCGGACACCGGCTCCCTGCTCTACGAGTGCGCCCACCGGGTGCTCAGCGACCTGCAGACGACGATCGCCAACGAGCCGGTGAGCCTGATGGTCGCCGACCCCGCCGGGTTCGTGCTGGCCCGCCTCGGCGACGACGCCTCCATCCACCGGGCGCTGGACCGGGTGCACCTGGCGCCGGGGTTCTCCTACGCCGAACGCAACGCCGGCACCAACGGCCTGGGGCTGTCGCTGGCCGACCGGGCCCCGACGCTGGTGCGCGCCGCCGACCACTGGGTGACCGACCTGCGCGGCTACACCTGCGCCGCGGCGCCCGTGCTCGAGCCCGGCACCGGGGAGCTCGCGGGCAGCATCAACCTCACCACCTGGTCGGACTCCTCCTCCGAGCTGCTGCTGGGCCTCGCGCAGACGGCGGCCAGCGCCACCAGCGCGCTCATGGCGGTGCGCAGCGGCGGCCGCCTCGTGCGCCCGGCGCCGCGCGGCGAGGTGTTCCGCGTGGTCGGCGGGTCGCTGGCCCCCGACGACGGCGACCCGTGCGTCACCCCCGCCTGGCGCACCGCCGTCGACCGGGCCGCGGTCGCGGTCTCCTCCGGGGCCGGGACGGTCGTCGTCGGCGAGCCCGGCGCCGGCAAGGCGACCCTGGCGGCGCTCGCCCGGCGGCGCCTGGCCGGACGGCAGCGGCTGCTGCACGCCCGCGCGCCGGAGGCCGGCGACGTCGCGCCGTGGCTGGAGCTGTGGACGCCGGAGCTGCGCGACGCCGACACCTGCGTGATCGTCTCCGGGCTGCACCGGCTGCCGGCGTGGGCGGCCGGGGAGCTCGCGCACGTGCTCGCCACCGTGCGCCGCGCCGGGCGGCCGCAGCCGTTCGTGCTCACCGCGCCGGACTACGGCGCGCTGCCGGACCCGGTGGCCCGGCTGGTCGACGCCGTCGTCGAGGCGCCCGCGCTGCGCGACCGGGCCGACGACGTGCTGCCGCTGGCCTCGTGGACCGCGCGCCGGGAGCGGCACCGCGAGGTGGCCTTCACCCCCCGCGCCGCGCGGGCGCTGACCGGCTACGCGTGGCCGGGCAACGTCGCGCAGCTGCGCCGCGTGGTGCGCGAGGCGGTGACCCGGGCCGACGTCGTCGACGTGTCCCACCTGGCGCCGGAGGTGCTCGACGGCGGCGGCCGGGCGCTGACCCGCCTGGAGCGGCTCGAGCGCGACGAGATCGTGCGGTGCCTGACCGAGCCCGGGACGACGATGACCCGCGTGGCCGAGGAGCTCGGCATCGGCCGGGCCACCCTCTACCGCAAGATCGCCCAGTACCGGATCACCGTCCCCGACCGCTGAGGCCGCCCGCCGGGCCGGCCGCTCGGCCCGTCCGTCGTCCCGCTCCGGGGGCCGTGGCGTCCCGGCCGCCCTAGGGTCGGGCGCAGGAGGTGGGGCGGTGTCGGACGGGCTCTACATCACGGGCAGCGAGCCGGCGACGGGGAAGTCGGCGGTCGCCCTCGGCCTGTTCGACCTGCTGGCGCGGCGCGTGGGCCGGCTCGGGGTCTTCCGGCCGGTGGTGCGCAGCCGCGACGAACCCGACCGGGTGGTCGACCTGCTGCTCCCCCGGGCGCCGGGGTCCCCGCCGTACGAGGCCTCGCTGGGCGTCACCTACGCCGAGGTGCTCGCCGACGAGGACCGGGCGCTGTCGGAGGTGGTCGCCCGGTACCGCGCGCTGGCGGCCCGGTGCGACCGGGTGCTGGTCGTCGGCACCGACTTCGGCGAGGCGGGCGCGGCCCGCGAGCTCTCCCTCAACGCGCGGATCGCGGTGAACCTCGGCCTGCCGGTGGTGTGCACGGTCTCCGGGCACGGCCGCGACGCCGCCGAGGTGGACCGCGCCGTCGACGTGGGCACCGACGCGCTGCGCCGGGCCGGCTGCGACGTCGTGGCGGTGGTCGTCAACCGGGTCGCCGCCGGCGAGCACGCCGCCGTCCGGGAGTCCCTGGCCGGGCGGGAGCCCGCCGCCTGGGCGCTGCCCGACGTGCCCGCGCTGACCGCGCCGACGATGGCCGAGATCGCCCGCGCCTGCGACGCCCGGGTGCTCGTCGGCGACGCCGCGGCCCTGCGCCGGGAGACCTCCGGCGTGCTGGTGGCCGCGATGACGGTGCCCAACCTGCTCGACCGGCTCGCCGACGACGTCGTGGTGATCACCCCGGGCGACCGAGCCGACGTGCTGCTCGGCGTCCTCGCCGCCCACCTGTCCGACGCCCTGCCGCAACCCGCGGGCCTGGTGCTCACCGGCGGCCTGGAACCCGCGGCGAGCGTGCTGGAACTGGTGCGGCGCCTGCCCACGGTCGTGCCTGTGGTGCTCACCGACCTCGACACCCACGCGACGACGACGGTGGCCGACACCGTGCCCGGGTGGCTGAACGCCGAGGCGCCGCGCAAGGTCGACGTCGCGCTGGCGCTGTTCGAGGAGCACGTCGACGGCGCGGCGCTGCTCGACCGCGCCGAGGTGCACCGCGCCCGGGTGACCACGCCGCTGATGTTCGAGCACGGGCTGCTGGACCGGGCGCGCGCCGACCGCCGGCACGTCGTGCTGCCCGAGGGCACCGACGAGCGGGTGCTGCAGGCCGCCGACCGGCTGCTGCGGCGCGGCGTCGTCGACCTGACCCTGCTCGGCGACCCCGCCGAGGTGCGGGCCGCCGCCGTCCGCGCCGGGGCCGACGTGTCCGCGGCGCGGGTGCTCGACCCCTGCGACCCGGCGCTGCGCGAGGAGCTCGCCGTCGAGTACGCCCGCCGGCGCGCGCACCGCGGCGTGACCATGGACGCCGCCCGCGACGTCGTCGTCGACGTGTCCTACGCGGGCACGCTGATGGTGGCGCTCGGCATGGCCGACGGCATGGTGTCCGGGGCGACGCACACGACCGCGCAGACGATCCGCCCGGCGCTGGAGCTGATCCGCACCACCGAAGGCGTGTCGATCGTGTCCAGCGTGTTCTTCATGTGCCTGGCCGACCGGGTGCTGGTCTACGGCGACTGCGCGGTCAACGTGCACCCGGACGCCGAGCAGCTGGCCGAGATCGCGGTGACCTCGGCGGACACGGCGGCCCGCTTCGGCGTCGAGCCGCGGGTGGCGATGCTGTCCTACTCCACCGGGGAGTCCGGCAGCGGCGCCGACGTCGACCGGGTGCGCGCGGCCACCGAGCTGGTGCGCGGGCGGGCGCCGGACCTGTCGGTGGAGGGGCCGATCCAGTACGACGCCGCCGTCGACGCCGGGGTGGCGCGCACCAAGCTGCCCGGCAGCGCGGTGGCCGGCCGGGCGACGGTGTTCGTCTTCCCCGACCTGAACACCGGCAACAACACCTACAAGGCGGTGCAGCGCAGCGCCGGCGCGGTGGCGGTCGGCCCGGTGCTGCAGGGCCTGCGCAAGCCGGTCAACGACCTGTCCCGCGGCGCCACGGTGCAGGACATCGTGAACACCGTCGCGATCACCGCCATCCAGGCGCAGGACCCGGCGCTCGACGGCACCGCGCAGGACCCGGCGCACGAGGACACGGCGCAGGGGGACGCGTGAGCGGGCGGGTGCTCGTGGTCAACGCCGGCTCGTCGTCGCTGAAGTACCGGCTGGTCGACGTCGCCGCCGGGGAGGCGCTGGCGTGGGGGCTGGCCGAGCGGGTGGGGCAGCCCTCCGGGCGGCTCACCCACTCCCTGCCCGGCCGGGCGCCCGACGAGGTGGAGCGGCCGCTGCCCGACCACGGGGTGGCGCTGGGCGCGGCGCTGGAGGCGTTCGACCGCTCGGGTCCCCGGCTGGCCGACGCCGGGCTCGTCGCCGTCGCGCACCGGGTGGTGCACGGCGGCGACCGGTTCTCCGCGCCGGTGCGGGTGGACGACGACGTGCTGCGGGCGGTCCGCGAGCTCGCCACCCTGGCGCCGCTGCACAACCCGGTCAACGCCACCGGCATCGAGGTGGCGCGCCGCGCCTTCCCGGGCCTGCCGCACGTGGCGGTCTTCGACACCGCCTTCCACGCCACGCTGCCGCCGGAGGCCTACACCTACGCCGTCCCGCCGCAGTGGGCGCGGGACCACGGCGTGCGGCGCTACGGGTTCCACGGCACCTCGCACGCCTACGTCTCCCGCGCCGCCGCGGAACTGCTCGGGCGCCCGCCGGAGGAGGTGAACACCGTCGTGCTGCACCTGGGCAACGGGGCGAGCGCCACCGCCGTCGCCGGCGGCCGCAGCGTGGACACCTCGATGGGCATGACGCCGCTGGAGGGACTGGTGATGGGCACCCGCTCCGGCGACGTCGACCCCGCCGTCGTGGCGCACCTGCACCGGGTGGCCGGGCTCGGGCCCGACGACGTCGACCGGGCGCTCAACTCCTCCAGCGGCATGCTGGCGCTGGCCGGCACCAACGACCTGCGCGAGGTGCACCGCCGCATCGCCGAGGGCGACGCCTCCGCCGCCCTGGCGCTCGACGTGTTCTGCCACCGGGTGCGCAAGTACGTCGGCGCCTACCTGGCGGTGCTGGGCCGCACCGACGCGATCGCGTTCACCGGGGGCATCGGCGAGAACGACCCGGTGGTGCGGTCGCGGTCCCTGGCCGGGTTGGAGCCGCTGGGCATCCGGCTCGACGAGGAGGCCAACGCCGAGCGGGTCCCGGGCGCCCGGCGGATCTCGGCCGGGGACGGCCCGGTCGCCGTCCTGGTGGTCCCCACCGACGAGGAGCTGGAGATGGCCCGCCAGGCCGTCGCCCTCCTGGAGGGCCATTAGCGCTATGAACGCCCACGGGTCCGCCGTCCCGGGGGACGGCGGAGCCGGGTCACTCAGTCGTCGTCGGTGCGGTAGCCCAGGTTCGGCGCGAGCCAGCGCTCGGCCTCCGCGAGCGTCCAGCCCTTGCGGCGGGCGTAGTCCTCGACCTGGTCGCGGCCGACCCGGCCCAGGTTGAAGTACCGCGACGCGGGGTGGGAGAAGTACAGCCCGCTCACCGCCGCGCCCGGCCACATGGCCATGCTCTCGGTGAGCTGGATGCCGGCGGTGGACTCGACGTCGAGCAGCGACCAGATCGTGAGCTTCTCGGTGTGCTCCGGGCAGGCGGGGTAGCCCGGCGCCGGGCGGATGCCGTGGTACCTCTCCGCGATGAGGGCGTCGGCGTCGAGGTGCTCGTCGGGGGCGTAGCCCCAGTACTCCGTGCGCACCCGCTCGTGCAGCCGCTCGGCGAAGGCCTCGGCGAGCCGGTCGGCGAGCGCCTCCAGCATGATCGCGCTGTAGTCGTCGTTCGCCTTCTTGAACGCCATGACCCGCTCCGCCGAGCCGATGCCGGCGGTCACCGCGAAGGCCCCGACGTAGTCGCGCAGGCCGGTCGAGCGGGGCGCGACGAAGTCGGCCAGCGACTTGCGGGGAGACCCGTCCCGCCCCTCCGTCTGCTGGCGCAGCTGGTGCAGCGTCGTCAGGACCTCGCGGCGTGACTCGTCGGTGTAGACCTCCAGGTCGTCACCGCCGACCTGGTTGGCCGGGAACAGGCCGAAGACCCCGTTGGCGGTCAGCCACCGCTCCCCGACGATCCGGTCGAGCATCTCCTGCGCGTCCTCGTAGAGCCGGCGCGCGGCCTCCCCGGTGGTCGGGTTGTGCAGGATGTCGGGGAACCGGCCGCGCATCTCCCAGGCGTTGAAGAACGGCTGCCAGTCGATGTAGCCGCGCAGCTCCTCGAGCGGGTAGTCGGGCAGGGTGCGGACGAACTGGGTGGCCACGTGCCGGACGTGGTCGCACGCCGGTCCGGCGCAGGCGTCCATCGCCTGCTGCTGCAGCATGCGGGGGCGCGGCGGGGTGTAGGCGCTCCAGTCGATCGGCGTGGCCGCGGCGCGCGCGGCCTCGATGGGCAGCAGCGCCCGGGTGTCCTGGCGGGCGGCGTGCCGCTCGCGCAGCGCCGCGTACTCCGCGTCGGTCCGGGCCAGCAGCGCCGGCCGCTGCTCGTCGGACAGCAGCGCCGCGACGACGGGCACCGACCGCGAGGCGTCCTTCACCCAGATGACCGGCCCGTGGTACCGCTGCGCGATCTTGACGGCGGTGTGCGCCCGGGACGTCGTCGCGCCGCCGATGAGCAGCGGGACCTCGAAGCCCTGCCGCTCCATCTCCGAGGCCAGCGTGACCATCTCGTCCAGGGACGGCGTGATCAGCCCGGACAGGCCGATGACGTCGGCGCCCTCGGCCTTGGCGGCGTCGAGGATCTTCTGCGGCGGCACCATCACGCCGAGGTCGACGACGTCGTAGTTGTTGCACTGCAGCACGACGCCGACGATGTTCTTGCCGATGTCGTGGACGTCGCCCTTCGCCGTCGCCATGACGACCTTGCCGTTGGTCCGCTCGGCGTCCCCGGGCTGCTTCTCGGCCTCGATGTGCGGGATCAGGTGGGCGACGGCCTTCTTCATCACACGGGCGGACTTGACCACCTGCGGCAGGAACATCTTGCCGGCGCCGAACAGGTCGCCGACGACGTTCATGCCGTCCATGAGCGGGCCCTCGATGACCTCGATGGGCCGGCCGCCGCGCGCGGCGATCTCGACGCGCAGCTCCTCCGTGTCGTCCTCGACGAACGCGTCGATGCCCTTCACCAGGGCGTGGGTGATCCGCTCCCCCGCCGGCAGGGACCGCCACTCCTCGGTGGCGACCTCCTTCACCGCGCCGTCGCCGGCGTAGTCGCCGGCGATCTCGAGCAGGCGCTCGGTGCTGTCGGGACGGCGGTTGAGGATGACGTCCTCGATGCGCTCGCGGAGCAGCTCGGGCACCTCGCTGTACACCTCGAGCTGGCCGGCGTTGACGATCGCCATGTCCAGCCCCGCGGCGATCGCGTGGTAGAGGAAGACCGAGTGGATGGCCTCCCGCACGGGGTTGTTGCCCCGGAAGGAGAACGACACGTTGGAGACGCCGCCGGAGACCAGCGCGCCGGGCAGGTTCTGCTTGATCCAGCGGGTCGACTCGATGAAGTCCAGCCCGTAGTTCGCGTGCTCCTCGATGCCCGTGGCGACGGCGAAGATGTTCGGGTCGAAGATGACGTCCTCGGCCGGGAACCCCACCTTCTCCACGAGGACGTCGTAGGCGCGCTTGCAGATCTGCGTGCGCCGCTCGAGGTCGTCGCCCTGCCCGTCCTCGTCGAAGGCCATGACGACGACCGCGGCGCCGTACTTGCGGCACAGCCGCGCGTGGTGGACGAACTCCTCCTCGCCGTTCTTCAGCGAGATGGAGTTGACGATGGCCTTGCCCTGGATGTTCTTGAGGCCGGCCTCCATGACCTCCCACTTGGAGGAGTCGACCATGACGGGCACGCGGGAGATGTCGGGCTCGGAGGCGATCAGCTTGGTGAAGCGGTCCATCGCCGCGACGCCGTCGATCATCCCCTCGTCCATGTTGACGTCGATGACCTGCGCGCCGGCCTCGACCTGCTGGCGCGCCACGGCCAGGGCCGCCGGGTAGTCACCGGCCTTGATGAGGTTGCGGAAGCGCGCGGAGCCGGTGATGTTGGTGCGCTCGCCGACGTTGACGAACAGCGAGTCCTCGGTGACGACGAGCGGCTCGAGACCCGACAGCCGCAGCGCGGGCCGCGCCTCGACCGGCGTGCGCGGGCGCTTGCCCTCCACCGCGGCGGCGATCGCGGCGATGTGCGCCGGGGTGGTGCCGCAGCAGCCGCCGACGAGGTTGACGAACCCGCTGTCGGCGAACTCCTCGAGCACCGCCGCGGTCTCCTCGGGCGACTCGTCGTACTCGCCGAAGGCGTTGGGCAGGCCGGCGTTCGGGTAGCAGGACACGAACGTGTCGGCCACCCGCGCCATCTCGGCGACGTAGGGCCGCATCTCCCTCGCGCCGAGGGCGCAGTTGAGGCCCACGAGCAGCGGCCGGACGTGCCGGATCGAGTTCCAGAAGGCCTCGGTGACCTGGCCGGACAGCGTGCGCCCCGACGCGTCGGTGATGGTGCCGGAGACGATCACCGGCCAGCGGCGGCCCCGCTCCTCGAACAGCGTCTCCAGGGCGAAGATCGCCGCCTTGGCGTTGAGCGTGTCGAAGACCGTCTCGACCATCAGCGCGTCCGCGCCGCCGTCCACCAGCCCGTTCGCCTGCTCCAGGTAGGCCTCGACCAGCTCGTCGAAGCTGACGTTGCGGGCGCCCGGGTCGTTCACGTCGGGCGAGATCGACGCCGTCCGGGTGGTGGGGCCGATCGCGCCGGCGACGTAGCGCGGCCTGTCCGGGGTGCGCGCGGTGGCGGCGTCGGCCTCGCGGCGGGCCAGCCGGGCGGCCGCCTCGTTGATCTCCCGGGACAGCTCGGCCATGCCGTAGTCGGCGAGGGACACGGCATTGGCGTTGAAGGTGTTGGTCTCGATGACGTCGGCGCCGGCGTCGAGGTACTCGCGGTGGATGCCGGCGATGATCTCGGGCCGGGTGAGCACCAGCAGGTCGTTGTTGCCCTGCAGGTCGCTCGGCCAGTCGGCGAACCGCTCGCCGCGGTAGCCGGCCTCGCTGGGCCGGTCGCGCTGGATGGCCGTCCCCATCGCGCCGTCGAGCACGAGGATCCGCTGCTCGAGCAGGGCGGTGAGCTCCGCGGTGGCGTCGGGGCGGAGCTGCGGGGTCTCGGTCACGGGCGTCCTCGGGGTCGCGGGGCGGGCGGGGCCTGTGCTGCAGCAGCAGCCGCCGGCGCGCCGGTGTTCCCGGGACGTCCCGGCGGGCCGACGCCATCCTCCCATCCCCGATCCACCCGGACGGGGAGCGCGACCGACGTAGGCTCGGAGAGTGACCGACCCGCAGTCCGCTCCCGACGACCTGCCCCAGCTGAACCGGCCGGTGGCGGTGGTCGCCTTCGAGGGCTGGAACGACGCCGGGGACGCCGCCACGGGCGCGCTCGAGCACCTCGAGCTGATCTGGGACGCCACCCCGCTCGCGGCGCTGGACCCCGAGGACTACTACGACTTCCAGGTCAACCGGCCGTCGGTCTCCCTGGTCGGGGGCGTGAGCCGGCGCGTCGAGTGGCCCACCACGCGCGTCTCGGTGGCCCGCCCGCCCGGCAGCGACCGCGACGTCGTGCTGATCCGCGGCATCGAGCCGAACATGCGCTGGCGCGGGTTCTGCGCCGAGCTGATCGAGCTGTGCCAGGAGCTCGAGGTGGAGACCGTCGTCGCGCTCGGCGCCCTGCTCGCCGACACGCCGCACACCCGGCCCACCCCGGTGACCGGCTCGGCCTACGACGCCGAGTCCGCCGAGCGCTGGGGCCTGGAGACCTCCCGCTACGAGGGGCCCACCGGCATCCTCGGGATCTTCCAGGACGCGTGCGTGCAGGCCGGGCTGCCGGCGATCAGCTTCTGGGCCGCCGTCCCCCACTACGTCTCGCAGCCGCCGTCGCCGCGCGCCACCGTCGCGCTGCTGCAGCGGGTGGAGGAGGTGCTCGAGCTGACGGTGCCGCTCGGCGGCCTCCCCCAGCAGGCCGACGAGTGGGTCAAGACGGTCGACGAGATGGCCCAGGAGGACGCCGAGGTGGTCGAGTACGTGCGCTCGCTGGAGGAGCGCGCCACCGAGAGCGACCTCTCGCAGGCCAACGGCGACCAGATCGCCCGCGAGTTCGAGCGCTACCTGCGCCGGCGGGGCTCCTCCCCCAACTGAGGGCCCGCTCCGCCTCCCCGCCGCGGGAGGCGGACACCGGTTCACGCGCGAGTTGGGGATAACGGTCGGGACGGCGGCACTGACGGCGTTCCTCGTGAGTTGCCGGTGCTGCAGGACCGGCGGTGCACGAGGAACCCCGGCATTCCCCCACTCCTGGGGAGCCCGCCGGAGCAGCACCCGGCGGAGGCGTGCCGGGAGCAACGGCCCGCGCACCTGCTCGTCGACGGAGCGGACCGAGCGGTCGTCCTCGGTGATCCAGCTGGTCAGCCGCCGGCGCACGCCGAGGTGACGTGCCGTGGGCCTGACCTCGTCACCGGGGCCGAGCAGGGCGCCGTCGGGCTGGGAACCGCCCGCTCCGCTGGCCGCCATCGACGCGGCCTGCACGTCGGCCTCCACCTCGAGGTCGAACGCTCCCCCCGGCACGGCGCACCGGGGCGACCACTCGACTCCGGCTACTGCTGGCGCAGGAGCGGGGCCATCCGCGCGGCGGCGTCGTCGTCGAAGAGCCGATCGTGCAGGCGCAGCGCGAACCGGTCGGTCATCCCGGAGACGTGGTCGACGACCTGGGTGACCAGGTCGGCCTCGGTGTCGCGGTAGGTGGCCGGGATGAGCTCCGGGTGCGCGAGGTGGTGGTCGACGAGCCGGCGGATGACGTCGACGGCGAGCTGCTTCTGCCCGGCCGCGGTCTCCGAGAGGTACACCCGCTGGAACATGAACGCCCGCAGCTCGTGCATCGCGCCCAGGGCCTCCGGGGCCATCACCACCGCGCCGCCGTCGGCCAGGGCCCCCTCGACGACGGCGTCGACCATCGCCCCGACCATCGCGCTGCCGGGCTCCCCGAACGCGGCCCGCGCGACGGCGGGCAGGTCGCCGGGCTGCAGCACCCCGGCGCGGACGGCGTCGAGCGCGTCGTGCGAGAGGTAGGCGATCCGGTCGGCGTACCGCACGCACTCCCCCTCGCGCGTGGCCGGCGGCGGGGCGATCTTCCAGCTGTGCGCGCGGATCCCGTCGCGCACCTCCCACGTGAGGTTGAGGTGCTCGAGCACCTCCACGATGCGCACGCCCTGCGCCGCGTGGTGCCAGCCGCCGGGGACGTAGGGGTCGAAGGCGTCCTCGCCGATGTGCCCGAACGGCGAGTGGCCGACGTCGTGGCCGAGCGCGATCGCCTCCGCCAGCGTCTCGTTGAGCCCGAGCGCGCGGGCGATCGCCCGGGCCACCTGCGTGACCTGCAGCGTGTGGGTGAGCCGGGTGACGAAGTGGTCGCCGTCGGGGTTCAGGAAGACCTGCGTCTTGTGCTTGAGCCGGCGGAAGGCCTTGGCGTGCAGGATCCGGTCGCGGTCGCGCTCGAAGGCGGTGCGCAGCGCGTCCTCGGGCTCGGCGACGGCGCGGCCGCGGGTGGCCGCCGACCGGGTGGCCGCCGGGGCGAGCCCGGACTCCTCCGCCTCGCGCGCGGCGCGGTCGGTGAGCATGAACCCCCCGGCGGCGGGGCCACCCGGGGACCCGCCCCCGGCCATCAGCCGTCCTGCAGCGCGGGGTCGACCTCGATGCCGAGGAGCGCGTCGACGGCGTCGGCCACCACCGCGGGGGCGCCGTCGTCGGACTCGGCCTCCCCGGCCAGCGTGGCGGCCGCCCAGGCGTCGACGGCGGCGATGGCGCCGGGGCTGTCGAGGTCGTCGGCGAGCCGCTCGCGCAGCGCCGAGAGCAGCGGCGCGGCGGGGGCACCGGCGGCGCGGGCCACCGCGCGGCGCCAGGTGGCCAGCCGCTGCTCGGCGTCGGCGAGCAGGTCCGGCGTCCAGGCGCGGTCGGTGCGGTAGTGGCCGGACAGCAGCGCCAGGCGGATCGCCATCGGGTCGACGCCCTCGCCGCGCAGCTTGGAGACGAAGACCAGGTTGCCGCGGCTCTTGCTCATCTTCTCGCCGTCGAGGCCGATCATCGCCGCGTGCACGTAGGCCCGGGCGAACGGCTTGGTCGCGGTGAGCGCCTCGGCGTGCACGGCGGAGTACTCGTGGTGCGGGAAGACCAGGTCGCTGCCGCCGCCCTGGACGTCGAAGCCCATGCCGATGGTGTCCAGCGCGATCGCGGCGCACTCGATGTGCCAGCCGGGGCGGCCGGCGGTGCCGCGCGGCCCCGCCCAGGACGGCTCGCCCTCGCGGGCGCCGCGCCACAGCAGCGGGTCGAGCCGGTTGCGCTTGCCCGGGCGGTCGGGGTCGCCGCCGCGCTCGGCCGACAGCGCCAGCATCGTCGTCTCGTCGTAGCCGGACTCCTCGCCGAAGCCGGACGCCTGCGCGACGTCGTGGTAGACGTCGCCGGTGCCGTCGTCGAGGACGTAGGCCAGGCCCTCGTCGAGCAGCGTCTCCACGTGGGCGACGATCAGCGGGATGGCGGCCACCGCGCCCACGTAGTTGTCGGGCGGGAGCACCCGCAGCGCCGTCATGTCCTCGCGGAACAGCGCGGTCTCCCGCATGCCGAGCACGATCCAGTCCTCGCCGTCGCGGTCCGCGCGCTCGAGCAGCGGGTCGTCGATGTCGGTGACGTTCTGCACGTAGTGGACGGCGTGCCCGGCGTCGCGCCAGAGCCGGTTCACCAGGTCGAAGGCCAGGTAGGTGGCCGCGTGCCCGAGGTGGGTGGCGTCGTAGGGCGTGATGCCGCAGACGTACATCCGCGCGACCGGGCCGGGCTCGGTGGTCACGACCTCCCCGCGGGCGGTGTCGAACAGCCGCAGGACGGGGCCGGGGCCCGGGATGGTCGGGAGGAGCGGGGCGGGCCAGGCGAGCACGACGTCGAGCCTAGTTGCGTGCCCGCCCTCACCCCCGCCGGCGACCTGCCTGTGGACGCCGTCAGTCGTCCTCGTCCACCCAGTCCAGCGTGCGGGCGACCGCCTTCTGCCACTTGCGGTAGTAGCGCTCGCGCTGCTCGACCGGCATCGACGGCGTCCACCGGCGGTCCTCGGCCCACTGGGCGGTGAGCTCGTCGAGGCCGGACCAGAAGCCGACGGCGAGGCCCGCGGCGTAGGCGGCGCCCAGCGCGGTGGTCTCGGCGATCCGCGGCCGGACGACGTCGACGCCGAGCACGTCGGCCTGGAACTGCATGAGCAGCTCGTTGACCACCATCCCGCCGTCGACCCGCAGCTCGCGCAGCGGCACCCCGCTGTCGGCGTCCATGGCCTCCACCACCTCGCGGGTCTGGTAGGCGGTGGACTCCAGCACCGCGCGCGCGAGGTGGCCGCGGTCGACGTAGCGGGTGAGCCCGACGAGCGCGCCGCGGGCGTCGGAGCGCCAGTGCGGGGCGAACAGGCCGGAGAAGGCGGGCACGAAGTAGGCGCCGCCGTTGTCGTCCACCGAGCGGGCGACCGCCTCGATCTCGCCGGCGCCGCCGATGACCCGCAGGTTGTCGCGCAGCCACTGCACCAGCGAGCCGGTGACCGCGATCGACCCCTCCAGCGCGTACACCGGCTGCTCCTCGCCCAGCCGGTAGCAGACGGTGGTGAGCAGGCCGTTCTCCGAGCGGACCGCCGTCTCCCCGGTGTTGAGCAGCAGGAAGTTGCCGGTGCCGTAGGTGTTCTTCGCCGTCCCGGGGGTGAAGCAGACCTGCCCGAAGGTGGCCGCCTGCTGGTCGCCGAGCGAGCCGGCCACGGGCACCCCGGCCAGCGCGCCGGCCTTCCGGCCCTCGCCGTACACCTCGGAGTTGGAGCGGATCTCCGGCAGCATCGACGTCGGGATGCGCAGGTCGGCGGCGATCGACTCGTCCCACTGCAGGGTGTGCAGGTCCATGAGCAGGGTGCGCGAGGCGTTGGTGACGTCGGTGAGATGCAGGCCGCCGTCGGGGCCGCCGGTGAGGTTCCACAGCAGCCAGCTGTCGATCGTGCCCATGAGCAGGTCGCCGCGCTCGGCCCGCTCGCGGGCGCCGTCGACGTTGTCGAGCACCCAGGTGACCTTGGGACCCGCGAAGTAGGTGGCCAGCGGCAGGCCGGTGCGGTCCTTGTAGCGGTCGGCGCCGCCGCCGAGCTCGCCGAGCTGCTGGCAGATCGCGTCGGTACGGGTGTCCTGCCAGACGATCGCGTTGTGGACCGGCTCGCCGGTGTGCCGGTCCCAGACGACGGCGGTCTCGCGCTGGTTGGTCAGCCCGACGGCGGCCAGGTCGCCGGCGACGGCGTTCGCCCGGGCCAGCGCCAGCCCGACGACCTCGCGGGTGTTGGTCCAGATCTCCACCGGGTCGTGCTCCACCCAGCCGGCGCGCGGGAACAGCTGCCGGTGCTCCTCCTGGGCGCTCGCGACCACCGCGCCGGCGGAGTCGAAGAGGATGCAGCGGGTGCTGGTGGTGCCCTGGTCGATGGCGGCGACGTACCGGGTCAACGGTGACCTTCCAGTCGGGGGACGGCTCAGGCGACCGGCGCGAACGGCCGGATCTCGGGGGCCTGCAGGCGGGCGCGCTCGGCGGAGGTGTCGTCGGGCATGGCCTCCGCGGCCCGCTCGGCCTCCACGCGGGCCAGGTAGGTGGCGACCTCGCGCTCGGTCTGCGCGGCGTCCCACCCGAGCAGCCCCGCCATGAGCTCGGCGGCCGGGCGGGCCGACGCCGTCCCCCGGTTGGACTGCTCGTAGGACAGCCGGGTGCGGCGGGTGAGCACGTCCTCCAGGTGCAGCGCGCCCTCGGCGGTGACGGCGTAGACGACCTCGGCGCGGACGTAGTCCGGCGCGCCCTCCAGCGGCCGGCCGAGCTCGGGGTCGGCGTCGACGAGGGCGAGCAGCTCGTCGACGAGGCTGCCGTAGCGGTCGAGCAGGTGCTCCACGCGCGTCTCGGTCCAGCCGTGCGCGCGGGCGAGGTGGGCCTTGCGGTTCCACCGCACCCGGTAGCCGTCGGCGCCGGCCAGCGGCAGCTCCTCGGTGAGCGAGGCCGGGACCGGCGCGTCGGGGTCCTCACCGGGCGCCCGGTCGGCCAGCGCCATGTCGACGACGTCGCGGGCCATGACGCGGTAGGTCGTGTACTTGCCGCCGGCGATCACGGTGAGGCCCGGGCGCACGGTGGCGACGGTGTGCTCGCGCGACACCCGCGTCGTCGCCTCGCCGTCCTCCCCCACGGGCTGCAGCAGCGGGCGCAGGCCGGTGTAGACGCCGAGGACGTCGTCGCGGGTGAGCGGCCGCTCGAGCACCTCGTTGGCGTGCTCCAGCAGGTAGTCGACGTCGGCGGCGGAGGCCACCGGGTGGTCCTTCGCGAGGTCCCAGGGGGTGTCGGTCGTGCCGATCACCCAGTGGGTGGGCCACGGGATGATGAACAGCACGCTCTTCTCGGTGCGCAGGATGAACCCGTCCTCGCCGGCGATCACCTCGCGCGGGACGGCGATGTGCACGCCCTTCGAGGCCCGCACGGTGAGGCCCCGGGCGGCGAACAGCTCCTGGGTCTGGTCGGTCCACACGCCGGTGGCGCCGACGACGTGGCGGGCGCGGATCTCCAGCTCCCGGCCGGTCTCCAGGTCGACCGCGCGCACGCCCGCGACCCGCCCGTCCTCCTCCAGGTAGCCGACGACCTGGGTGCGGCTGGCGGCCAGCGCCCCGTGGCCGACGGCGGTGCGCACGAGCACCTGCACGAGCCGGGCGTCGTCGACCTTGGCGTCCCAGTAGCGGATGGCGCCGACGGCGACGTCGTCCTTCAGCGACGGCGCGATGCGGCGCAGCTCCTTCTTCGACACGTGCCGGTGCAGCGGGACGCCGTGCCCCCCGACGCGGCCGAGCAGCCCGCCGAGGGTGTCGTAGAGGGCGATGCCAGCGCCGGTGTAGGCGCGCTCCCACACCCGGTGGCGCAGCGGGTAGAGGAACGGCACCGGGTGCACCAGGTGCGGGGCGAGCCGGCCGACGAGCAGGCCGCGCTCGTGCAGCGCCTCGCGGACCAGGGCGAAGTCGAGCATCTCCAGGTAGCGCAGCCCGCCGTGGACCAGCTTGCTGGCCCGGCTGGAGGTGCCCGAGGCCCAGTCGCGCTGCTCGACCAGGCCCACCGACAGGCCGCGGCTGGCCGCGTCGAGGGCGGCGCCCGCGCCGGTGACCCCGCCGCCGATGACCAGGACGTCGAGCACGTCGGCGGACATGCGGGCCAGGGCGGCCGTGCGGACCTCGGGCGAGAGGGCGGTGGACACCGGGGAGCACTCCTGCGGGGACGGGACCGGCCGGGCGACACCGCAAGCTTCCCCTGCCGGGACGACGGTCCGCGACCCGCGCGTTCCGCTAGCGTCGCGCCCGACCGGGAGGAGGCCGCCCGTGGACCCGTCCGCGCACCTCGCGGCGCTGCGCCGCACCGACGCCCGCTTCGCCGACGCCGCCGCCGAGGCCGTCCTGGCCGCCGGATGGCGTACCCCGGTGCCCGGCTGCCCCGGCTGGACGCTCGCCGACCTGGTCTGGCACCTCGGCGAGGTCCAGCACTTCTGGTCGTGGGTGGTCCGCACCCGCGCGACGTCGCCGGAGGGCTACGTCGAGCCCGCCCGCCGTCCCGACGACGAGCTGCTGGGCTGGTCGGCCGGGCAGTCGGCGGAGCTGGAGACCGTGCTGGCCGCCGCCGACCCGGGCGAGGCGGTGTGGACGTGGGCGCCGCAGCGCGACGTCGCCTTCGTCGCCCGCCGGCAGTGCCACGAGGCGGTGGTGCACACCGTCGACGTCGAGCAGGTGCTCGGCGACGTGCGCCCGATCCCCGCCGACGTCGGCCTCGACGGCCTCGACGAGTGGCTGGAGGTCATGGTGCCCGGGGCGCTGCCGTCCGGCCCGCCGCCGGACGCGCACCCGGTGGTGCTGCACGCGGTCGACGCCGGGGTGGAGCGGACGCTGTTCGCCGGGAGCCGCCCGCACCCGGTGGCCACGCTGCGCGGCACGGCCGGCGACCTGCTGCTCGCCTGCTGGCGGCGGGTGCCGCTGGAGGTGCTCACCGTCGACGGCGACGGGCTCCAGGCGGCGGCGATGCTGGCAGCGGTCGACCTGTCCTAGGGCCAGGTGCGGGCGGAGCGCCCGAACGCCTCGTCGTCCTGGACGGCGACCACGCAGAAGACCAGCCCGGCCGGGTCGGTCATCTGACACAGGCCCCGGCCCTGCGGGTCGGCGGCCTCGACGTGGCGCAGCCGCCGGGCACCGAGCGCCTCGAGGCGGGCGACCTCGGCGGGGATGTCGTCGGTCTCGACGTCGACGTGCCAGCGCGGCGGCGTCCCCTCGCCCGTGCGCTGCACCTCGAACGACAGGCGGCCGCCGAGCATGCCGAGGCGGTGCCAGGCGGGGTCCGTCATGTCCGGCTCGACGGGGTTGCCCGTGGCCGCCGACCAGAAGTCGGTGCCGGCGGCGTGCACCTCCGGCGGCAGGTCGAGCAGCAGGACGGCGAGGCGGCTGCGGTGCGGCATGGCGCCGAGTGTGTGCGCCGGCGCCGCGTTCCGGGGGCCGTCCTGCGGCGCCGGCGCACACACTCGGACCCCGGCGGCCCACTCCGGCGCCAGTTCCGGGCCACCGGGGTCCACCGGTCCGCGGTGATGTGCGCTCCCGGCGCACTCCGCCGCGGGAAGGCACCGCGGCCGCACATCACCGCGGCGCCGCCGGGTGTGTGCGCCGGCGCCGCGTCCCGGGGGCCGGACTGCGGCGCCGGCGCACACGTTCGTACCCCGGCGGCCCGCTCCGGCGCCGGTTCCGGGCCACCGGGGTCCACCGGTCCGCCGCGAGCGCCGGCTCGGCTCAGAACGGCGGCCAGGGCAGGGCCGGCCACTCCCCCGACGGCTCGGGGTGCAGCTGCGTGCGCAGCAGCTCGGCCACCCGCTGCTGCGTGCACCGGACCTCGCGCCGCGTCAGGTGCTCGTGCAGGGCCTCGCCGAGGTCGCCGCGCAGGTCGTCGGCGAGCCGCTCCAGCACCGCCAGCGCCTCCAGGGGCAGCGGCTTGCCGGCCCAGCGCCACAGCAGCGTGCGCAGCTTCGGGTCGGGCGAGAAGCAGATCCCGTGGTCGACGCCGTACACGTGCCCCGACGTCGTCGGGATGATGTGCCCGCCCTTGCGGTCGGCGTTGTTCACCACCGCGTCGAACACCGCCATCCGCCGCAGGCCCGGGTCGTTCGAGCGGACGAAGGCGACCAGGTCGACGTCGGGGTCGCCGTCGATCCACAGCTGCACCATGCCGGGGCCGAACGGGCCCTCGCGCAGCACGGTGGGCGGCACGACGTCCCAGCCGGTGGCCTCCGAGACCAGCGCCGCGGACACCTCGCGCCCCGCCAGCGTGCCGTCGGGGAAGTCCCACAGCGGGCGCTCGCCGGCGACCGGCTTGTACACGCACTCGGCCTCGAGCTCGGGCGTGCGGATCGTGCCGACCAGCGTCACGTTGCTGGCGTCGAGCATCCGGCCCTCGAGGTCGATCTCCCCCTCGAGCAGCAGCGCGCGCGTCTCGGCGTCGGTGGCCGGCGCGCGCAGCTCCCCCGCGGGCTGCTCGCTCATCGCAGCGGGCCGGCGGTCAGCGGCGGTAGCCGTTCTGCCGGGGGCAGACGTGCCCGGTCGGGTCCAGCGGCAGCGAGCACAGCGGGCACGAGGGCCGGCCGGCGGCGACGACGCGGCGGGCGCGGGCGACGAACGAGCGGGCGGCGCCGGGGGTGATCGTCACGCGCAGCGCGTCGGGGCCCTCCTCGGCGTCGGAGAGGATCGCCTCCTCGTCGACCGGCTCGTCGGTGGCGGCCACGGCCTCCACGACGACGGCCTGCGCCTCGCCGTCCCACGCCAGGCCCATGGCCGCGACGCGGAACTCCTCGTCGACGGGCGCGGTGAGCGGCTCGAGGTCGTCGACGTCGGCGGTCGCCGGCACGACGGTGCCCGGGCGCGTGGCGATCTCGTCGAGCAGCTCGTCCATGCGCTCGGCGAGCACCTGCACCTGCGACTTCTCCAGGGCGACGCTCACCACCCGGCCGTCGTCGTCGGAGGCCTGCAGGAAGAACGTGCGGTCCCCCGGCTGGCCCACCGTGCCGGCGACGAACCGGGTCGGACGCTCGAAACGGAAGACCTGGCGCGGCACGCTGCCAGGTTACGCGGCGGTACGGACGGCGGCGCCGCCGTCAGGAGGACGCCGCGCCCGCGCCGCCGCCCACGACGGCGTCGGAGTCCCGCCCCTTCCGCCGCCGGGGCCGCTTCTTCGGCGGGACGAGCGCGGCGACGTCGCCGCCGGTGTCGTTCATCCGCACGACGAACGGCCGGGTCTCGGTGTAGGTGACCACCGAGATCGACGCCGGGTCGACGACGATGCGCTGGAAGGCGTCCAGGTGCAGGCCGAGCGCGTCGGCGAGGACGGCCTTGATGACGTCGCCGTGCGAACAGGCCAGCCACACGGCGTCGGGGCCGAGGCGGGCGTTCCACTCACGGACGGCGGCCACCGCGCGTGCCTGGGTCTGCGCCAGGCCCTCGCCCTCGGGGCCCGGGAACACCGCGGCGGAAGGGTGCTGCTGCACCACCTTCCACAGCGGCTCCTTGACCAGCTCCTTGAGCGGGCGCCCGGTCCAGTCGCCGTAGCGGGCCTCGCCGAGCCGGTCGTCGGTCTGCAGCTCGGCGTCGCGCCCGTCGAGCACCGCGCCGGCCGTCTGCCGGCAGCGCTCCAGCGGGCTGCTGACCACCGCCGCGAGCGGCACGGGCGCCAGCCGCTGGGCGACGGCGGCCGCCTGCGACCGCCCGGTCTCGTCCAGCTCGACGCCGGGGCTCCAGCCGGCGAGGACGCCGCCGGCGTTGGCCGTCGTCCGGCCGTGCCGGAGGAGGATGACGGTGGTCACGGCGCCGAGACTAGGCGGGGTCCGCGGACGACGCCGTCCCCTCAGTTGGCGGCGAGCACCCCGGCGCCGACCAGCGCGAGCAGCGCGAGGCCCAGCACCACCCGGTAGACGACGAACGGCGTGAAGGTGCCGCGGTCGAGGTAGCGCAGCAGCCAGGCGATCACCGACAGGCCGACGCCGAAGGCGATGACCGTGGCGAGCAGCGTCGGCCCCCAGGAGATCGTCTCCCCGGCGACGTCGCCGGTCAGCGTCTCGTAGACCTGGAAGAAGCCCGAGCCGAGCACCGCCGGGATGGCCAGCAGGAACGAGTACCGGGCGGCCGCGGCGCGCGTGTAGCCGAGGAACAGGCCCATGGTGATCGTGCCGCCGGAGCGGGAGACGCCGGGCACGAGCGCCATGGCCTGCGCGAGGCCGAACAGCAGCCCGTCGCGGACGGTGAGCTGGCGCAGCTCCCGCTGCTTGCGGCCCACCCGGTCGGCCGCGTAGAGGACGAGGGAGAAGGCGACCAGCATGATCGCGACGATCCGCAGGTCGCGGAACGTCGTCTCGATGTCGTCCTGGAACAGCAGGCCGAGGACGACGATCGGGATGCTGCCGACGATGATCAGCCAGCCCATGCGGGCGTCGGGGTCGCTGCGCAGCGACCGGTCGAACAGCGCCTTGACCCAGGCGACGACGATCCGCGCGATGTCCCTGCGGAAGTAGAGGAGCACCGCGGCCTCGGTGCCGATCTGCGTGATCGCGGTGAACGCCGCGCCCGGGTCACCCCAGCCGGCGGCCTCGCCGACGACGCGCAGGTGCGCGCTGGAGGAGATCGGCAGGAACTCCGTGAGCCCCTGCACCAGCCCCAGGACGATCGCCTCGAACCACCCCACGGCCGCTAGCCCCGGGATCCGGAGGGACGGCGGGCGGCGGAAGGAAGCGGCGGCACGGGAGGACAGCCTAGGTCCGGCCCCCTCCGGGCCCGGGCTGCGACCCGCGAGCGCTCCGCCACACACCCGCGACACCCCGTGCGCCCCCGGCCGCTGTCGGTGTCCGGCGGTAGGTTGGCCGGTCGTGGAACAACGGGCGCTGGGGCGCAGCGGCCTGGTCGTCTCCCGGCTGGCGCTGGGCACCATGACCTGGGGCCGGGACACCGACGAGGACGAGGCCGCGATGCAGCTCACCGCCTTCGTCGACGCCGGCGGCACCCTGGTCGACACGGCCGACGTCTACTGCGACGGCGACAGCGAGCGCCTGCTGGGCCGGCTGCTGTCCGACGTCGTGCCGCGGTCGGAGGTGCTGCTGGCCACCAAGGCCGTCGGCCGCACCGGCCCGGGCCCGCTCGGCCGCGGCGCCTCCCGCGGGCACCTGCTCGCCGCCCTGGACGGGTCGCTGCGCCGCCTCGGCGTCGACCACGTCGACCTGTGGCAGCTGCACGCGTGGGACGACGTCACGCCGCTGGAGGAGACGCTCGCCGCCTGCGACGCCGCCGTCGCCTCGGGGCGGGTCCGCTACGTCGGGGTGAGCAACTACACCGGCTGGCAGACCGCACAGGCCGCCACCTGGCAGCGCGCCTGGCCCGGCCGCACGCCGCTGGTGAGCACGCAGGTCGAGTACTCGCTGCTGCAGCGCGGCGTGGAGCGGGAGGTCGTGCCGGCCGCCGAGGCGCTGGGACTCGGCGTGCTGCCGTGGTCGCCGCTGGGCCGCGGGCTGCTCACCGGCAAGTACCGCACGGCGACGCCGGAGGGCTCCCGCGGCGCCTCCCCGCAGTGGGCCGGCTTCATCGACGACCTGCGCTCGGCCACCGCCGACCGCATCGTGGAGGCCGTGGTCACCGCCGCCGACGGCCTGGGCACCACCCCGCTGGCGGTGGCGCTGGCCTGGGTGCGCGACCGGCCGGGCGTCGTCGCCCCCGTGGTGGGTGCCCGCACCGCCGCCCAGCTGCAGGAGTCCCTCGACGCCGACGCCGTCCGGCTGCCCGCCGCCATCCGCACCGCGCTCGAGGACGTCTCGGCGCCGCACTTCTCCTACCCCGACCAGCGAGCCGCCCGGTGACCTCCCCCGCTCCGAACGCCGCGACCAACGCCGCCCCCGCCGCCCCCGCCTGGCCCGACCCCGTCTTCGGCGCCTTCTGCACCGCCGGCCTCTGGCCGGGCCTGGGCAAGCGGGCCGTGGCCGAGCTGCCCGGCGCCGGCATCACCTCCCCCGACGACGTCACCGCCGCGAAGCTGCTGAAGATGCCGCGGGTCGGCAAGCAGCGCGCCGAGCGGCTGTTCTCCTCGTTCCTGTCCGCGCAGCCCACCTACTCCGTCGTGGAGCTGCTGGTGACGGCGGGCCTGGACGCCAAGCTCGCGTCCTCGGCCGCCGACGCGCTGGGCGACGACGCGGCCCGCCGGCTGCGCGACGACCCGTGGGCGCTGCTGGGCCTGCACGGGGTCAAGCTGCACGACGCCGACCGGCTGGCGATCTCTCTGCTCCCCGGCGCCGACCGGCAGGACTCCCGCCGCGGCCGGGCGATCGTCGTCATGACCCTGCGGACGGCGTCGCGCGACGGGCACACCGTGCTGCCGGCCGACCTCGTCGTCGCGTCGCTGCGGGCCGAGGGCGTGGCCGACCCGGCGGCGGCGATCGTCGCGGCGGTCGAGAGCGGCGACGTGCTCGACCACGAGCCGCCGGAGCCCGAGTGGGACGAGGAGTCCGACGGTGATCCTGACGCTGAGCCGCCGGAGCCCGACCCCGCGCTGCGGATGCTGTCGCTGGGCCGCTTCGGCATGGCCGAGGAGGCCGTGGCCGAGGGCGTGGCGCGGCTGGCGGCCACCGCCGAGCGGATCGCCGACCCGGCCGCCGTCCGCTCGGTGAGCAAGGGCCTCGACGAGGCGCAGAAGCAGGCCGTGGCGCAGGTGCTCGGCGCCGGCGTCTCGCTGCTCACCGGCGGCCCGGGCACCGGCAAGAGCCGCACCGTGGCCGCCGTCGTGAAGCTGCTGCGGGCCAAGGGCACCGAGGTCGCGCTGGCCGCCCCCACCGGACGCGCGGCCAAGCGGCTCGAGGAGCTCACCGACCACCCGGCGGTGACGGTGCACCGGCTGCTGGGGGCGCAGGGCTTCGGCGGCGGTTTCGCCCGCAACGAGGAGTGGCCGCTCGACGCCGACGTCATCGTGGTCGACGAGGCCTCGATGCTCGACGTCGAGCTCACCGCCGCGCTGCTGGAGGCCTGCCCCGACGGCACGCACCTGCTGCTGGTCGGCGACCCGGCGCAGCTCCCCTCGATCGGGCCCGGCCACGTGCTCGGCGACCTCATCGACTCCGGCGTCGTCCCGGTCACCGAGCTGACGACGCTGTACCGGCAGGCCGAGGGCGGCGCGATCGCCCGGCTGGCCTCGGCGGTGCGCACGGGCGAGCTGCCGCCGGTCGACTCCCCCGACCGCGAGGTCGTCGTCGTGCCGGCGTCGGGCAGCGGCGAGGCGGCCCGGCGGGTGGTGCAGCTGGTCACCGACTCGATCCCCCGGGCGCTGGGCATCGACCCCCGCAACGTGCAGGTGGTGACACCGGTGCACCGCGGGCCGGCCGGCACGATCGAGCTCAACCGCGCCCTCAAGGAGCGGCTCAACCCCGGCGACGGCACGGTGCTCGGCTTCGACGTCGGCGACCGCGTGGTGGCCACCGCCAACCACCTGGACCTCGAGCCGATCGGGTTCGCCAACGGCGAGGTCGGCGTGGTCACCGGCACCGGCGAGGGCTCGCTGACCGTCGACTTCTCCTCCGGGCCGGTCACCGTCACCGGCGACGCGCTGCCCGACCTCAAGCACGGCTGGGCGATCACGGTGCACCGGGCGCAGGGGTCGGAGTGGCCGGGCGTCGTCGTGGTGCTGCCGCCGGAGGCCGGCGGGATGCTGTCGCGGCCGCTGGTCTACACCGCGCTCACCCGCGCGCAGTCGCACCTGTCGATCGTGCACGCCTCCGGCGCGGCGCTGGCCCGGGCCGTGCGGGAGGTCGACGTCCGCCCGCGCCGCACCCGCCTGGCCTCGCTGCTCCAGGAGAACCTCGGCCAGGCATAGGAAGCAATCCCCACGTCCTGGCCGCCAGGACGTGGGGAGAGCTTCCCATGCCTCGTCAGTCGCGGCGGGTGAGGCCCGCGCGCAGCGCGCAGAGGAGCTGCGCGGTGGCCGGCTGCACCTGCCCGGCGCAGGTCAGCGGGCGCGGGAAGGGCACCCGGAGGTCGCGGTGCCCGGACGCGCCCTCGATGCGCAGCCGGTAGCCGAAGCGGTCGAGGCCCAGCGGCCGCACCCGCTCCCCCGCCGCGACCGGCACGCCGCTGCGGGCGACGGCGCTGCCGAGCAGGGCCAGCACCTCCGGGTGGTCGACGTCGAGGTGGCGCAGCATCCGGTCCTCGACGGCGGCCACCGGGTCGGGGCGCGCCGCGACGTAGTCGGCGGGCGAGATCTCGGCGCACCCGCCGCCCTCACGCAGCACCACCTCGGCGAGGTCGAGCCGCAGCAGGGTGGCCGCGCCGCCGACGTCGAGCAGCGCCTCCTCGGGGCGCACGTCGGCGAAGGAGACGGCGGCCGCGCGCCGGTCGGCCTCGGGAACGGGGGTCAACCAGCCCGAGAGCCACAGGGTCGCGCGCACCGGGTCGCGCAGCGGCACCGGCGACCGGTCGCTGACCATGAGCAGCGCGCTGACGTCGCGGTCGGGGGCGGCCTCGAGCGCCGCGGCGACCTCGCCGTCGCCCGGCACGAGCACGAGCACCTGCCCGGCGGCGGTGGTGGCGTGCGCGATCGGGCGGCTCGGGTCGCGACCGGCCACGCACACGGCGGCCGCGGCGCGGGTGGCCACCGTGCGGGCGCGCTCGGGAGCGGCGGCGAGCGACGGCGCCTGCGGACCGTGCGTGGTGGTCATGGCTCCCCCTCGGGTCGAGTTAGGGCAGCCTAACCACATCCGCACCCGCGTGGACAGCCGTCACCCGCGGGAGTTCACCGCCACCGCCCGCCGGAGGTTGCGGCGCACGAGCAGCGGGAGCAGCGCCACGTTGCCCACCGCGCCGGCGGCCAGCAGCAGGAGCAGGAACGACACGGGCCCGGCGTCGAGCACCAGCGCGAGGACGACGCCGGCCAGCACGCACAGCCCGGCCAGCGCCAGGACGACGGCGGCGGCGCGGTCGCGGCCGGCGTGGCGGGCGTGCTGCTCGTCGACGGTGGCGAGGGTGCTGCCGGCCCAGTCGGCGGCGGCCGGGCGCAGCGGCGCCGGCGCGGGCCGTCCGCGGGTCACCGCCTGCTGCACCGCGTCGGCGTCGGCCGGGGCGAGCCGGTGGCGGGCGACCACCTCGGCGCGCAGGTCGCGGCCGGCCGGCCCGCGCAGGTCCGCCCAGAACCGGCGCCCGGCCAGCGACCAGGCCAGCAGCGGCAGGGCGAGCGCGACGAGCAGGAGCAGCACGAGGGCGAGGGGCACCCGACGATCATGACGGGTGTCCGGCGCCGCCCGGCCCGGTCAGCCGGCGAGCAGCGGGCGCAGGTGCGCGTGCGCCCAGCCGGCGAGGGTGCCGGGCGTGGTGGTGAGCGCGGTGCGCGGCTGCTCGGGCACGAAGCCGCCGGCCAGGCCCTGTGACATCCCGACGACGGCGTCGGCCTGCCGGGGCGTCAGCCCGGCGCCGAGCAGCATCCCGCGCAGGTCGTCGGCGGCCACGTGCTCGGCGCGGACCTCCCGGCCGACCGCCGCGCCGACGACCGCCGCCACCTCGGTCCAGGTGAGGTCGGCCGGGCCGTGCACGGCCTGCACCTGGCGCCCGGTCCAGCCGCCGGCGAGCACGCGGGCGGCGGCGACCTCGGCGACGTCGCGCGGGTCGACCCAGGGCATCGGGCGGTCGAGCGGGAACGGCGTCGTCAGCACCCCTCCGTCGCACAGCGCGTCGACGTCCATGAGCAGGTTGGTGGTGAAGTA
The DNA here is from genome assembly GCF_037034165.1 of Geodermatophilus sp. FMUSA9-8. Taxonomy (NCBI): domain Bacteria; kingdom Bacillati; phylum Actinomycetota; class Actinomycetes; order Geodermatophilales; family Geodermatophilaceae; genus Geodermatophilus; species Geodermatophilus sp. FMUSA9-8. The sequence continues at coordinate 322,333 of NZ_JBAGKE010000001.1, forward strand.
GCCGCAGCGCAGGTGCAGGACGGGCGCGCCGGTGGCGTCGAGCGCCTGCTCGACGCGGGCGAGGCCGTCGATGTCGCCCGCCCCGCCGCGCAGCTCGGCGCCGACGCTGCTCTGGAAGACCGTGCGCCCGATCCCGTGCTCCCGGACCGCGCGGGCGGCCTCCTCGCCCAGCGCGGCGGCCGCGGCCACCGGGTCGTCCGCGCCGGTGGGCGGGACGACGAGGTACAGCGCGGTGGCGCCCTCGGTGCCGCGCAGCAGGGCGCCGGGCTCGGCGAGGTCGATGGGGACGGCGTCGACCAGCGGCCGCAGGCCCCCGGGCAGGCGGGCGGGGTCGCGCAGCAGCACCCGCGGGCGGACGCCGGCCTGCACGAGCAGCCGGGTCACGTGCGCGCCGACGTTCCCGGTGGGCGTGGTCACCACGATCGTCATGACCGGGGTCTACCGGGCGGCACCGACAGGTCGGCGCGGCCGGGAACGGACGCCGTCAGACGCGGTCGTCGTCGTCGAAGGGGACGTCGGCCTCCTGCTCGAGCACGTCGGCCTCGTTGGCGTCGAGGTCGCCCACCGAGCGGGGGCTGCCCGCCTGGCCGGGCGCGGTGGCCAGCTGCTGCTCGAGCGCGTCGGCCTCGTTCGCGTCGACGTCGCCCACCGGTCCGGCGTCGCCCGCGCCCGCGGGGCCCGCCGGCTCGAGGAGGGCCTCCTGCTCGGCGCGGTCGGCGTCGCTGGCGCTGCCGGGGTCGGTCACGGGTCCTCCTCGGTTCCGGGTGGGTCGCCGCCCATCCTGCCGCGCGCCACCCGGAGCGGCAGCCCCGGCGGCGAGCGGGTGACCGGCAGGTGTCGGCGTGGCAACATCGGTCGGGTGAGCGCGGTCGCCGACTGGGAGTACGCGCCGCTGCGGATCCCGCCGGGCACGTCCCGTTCCGCAGCGGCGACCATGCTGAGCCTCCAGGCCGACGTCGGCGGGTGGGAGCTCGCGCGCCTGCAGCTGCACGCCGACGGCACCCGCCAGGCCGTGCTGCGGCGCCGCGCCCGGCTGTCCTACCTGCCGATGCCGGTCACCTGAGCCCTCAGGGCACCAGCACCACCTTGCCGACCGTGCCGCGGGAGGCGATGGCGGCGAGCGCCCGCGGCGCCTCCTCCAGCGGCAGCACCTGCCCGACCAGCGGGTCGACGGCGCCCTCGCCGACGAGCCGCACCAGCTCGTCGTGGGCGTGGGCGACGACCGCCGGGGCCCTCCGCCGGTACAGCGCCCAGTGCAGGCCGACGACGCTGTAGTTCTTGACCAGGGCGTGGTTGGCCGGCGCCTCGGGGATGCGGCCGCTGGTGAACCCGACGACGAGCAGCCGTCCCTCGAAGGCGATGCAGCGCCGCGACCGGTCGAACACGTCGCCGCCCACCGGGTCGTAGACGACGTCGGCGCCCTCACCGCCGGTGAGCTCCTTGACGACCGCGACGAAGTCCTCGGCGGTGTAGTCGACCACGTGGTCGGCGCCGAGCTCGCGGCACACCTCGGCCTTGTGGGCGCCGCCCGCGGTGGCGATGACCGTGGCCCCGGCCGCCTTGCCGAGCTGGATCGCCGCGGACCCGACGCCGCCCGCGCCGGCGTGCACGAGGAGCACCTCGCCCGGCTGCAGGTGCGCGCGGTGGTGCAGGCCGACGTGCCCGGTCTGGTAGGTGATCCACATCGCCGCGGCCTTCTCGTCCGACAGCGCGTCGGGCACCGGCAGCGCGTCGCGGGCGTCCATGAGCGCGTACTTCGCGAAGGCGCCCGGGCCGCCGGCCGGCGGGCCGATCACCCGCCGTCCGTCCTCGGTCTCCCCGCACAGCTCCATGCCCGCCGTGTACGGCAGCGGCGGGCGCTCCTGGTACCTCCCCTGCGCCATGAGGACGTCGGGGAAGTTCACGGCGGCGGCGCGGACGCGGACCAGCAGCTGCCCCTCGCCCGGCACCGGCCGCTCGACGTCCTCCAGCCGCAGCACGTCGGCGGGCTCGCCGAGCTCGTGCACCCGCCAGGCGCGCATGCGCCCGGTCACCGCATCGACGGCGGCCGGAGGGCCTCCGGGACGACGGCGGTGTCACCGGTCGGCGTCCTCGCGCTGGGCACGCCCTTGAACTTGTAGGGCACCGTGCCGACGCCGGGCTGGATGACGTAGGCGGCGCCGGGCTCCCCGCCGGTCCAGGCCATGACCATCGCGTCGGCGACCTCGGCGGCGGGGATCACCGGGAAGCTCGCGGCCTCGAACTCGTGGCGGATGCGGTCGATGATCGCGGTGTCGGCGAAGCCGGGACAGATCGCGGTGATGGTGATGCCGTCGCGGGTCAGCCGCGGCGCCATCGAGCGGACGAAGGCGATCGCCCCGCCCTTGGCCACGCTGTAGCCGGGGTCGGTGGCCATGGGCGAGAGGCCGGCGAGCGAGGCGGTCACCACGATGGCGCCGCCGCCGGCGCGCGCGATCGCCGGGCGGGCGGCCTGCACGCCGTAGACGACGCCGAACAGGTCGATCTCCACCACGCGCATGAACTCGTCGAGGTCGAGGGCGTCGTCGCTCTTGGCCGCGGAGATGCCGGCGTTGAGGTAGGCGGCGTCGAGCCGGCCGTGCTCGGCCTCCACCTGGGCGACGACGGCCTCGTTGGCCGCGCGGTCGGCGACGTCGAGGGCGACGAAGGACGCGCCCAGCTCCTGCGCCACCGACCGGTTGCGCTCGGTGTCGAGGTCGGCGGCGACGACGGTGACGCCGCGGTCGCGCAGCTTGGTCGTGAGGGCGCGGCCGAAGCCGCCGGTGCCCCCGGTGATCAGCGCGACGGAACCCGGGCCGGGAGGTGTGGGAGAGGTCACCCCGGCATCACACCATGCCTTCCCGGATGCCTCCTCCGACGCCTCCCGGGACGCCCGCCGGGACGGCCAGCGCCCGGTCGACGGCGGCGGTGACGTGCAGCCGGGCGGAGGGCAGCAGCGGCACCGGGGAGTCGTCGGGGCCCAGCAGCAGCTCCAGCTCGGTGCAGCTCAGCGCCACGGCCTGCGCGCCGCGGTCGGCGAGCCGCGCCACCACCGCGCGCAGCTCGGCCCGGGTGCCGTCGGACAGCACGCCGCGGCACAGCTCGCCGAAGATCGCGGCGTCGACCCGCTCGACGTCGTCGTCCGGCGGGGTGAGCACGGTGAGCCCGCGCGCGGCCAGCCGGTCGCGGTAGAAGGGCTCGCGCACCGTGCCGGCGGCGCCGAGCAGGCCGACCACCGGCCCGGGGGCGGCGTCGGCCACCGCGTCGGCGATGTGCAGGAACGGCACGGTGAGCGCAGCCTCGATCGCCGGGGCCACCTTGTGCATGTAGTTCGTGCACAGCAGCACCAGGTCGGCGCCGGCGTCCTGCAGCGCCCGCGCCTCGGCGGCCAGCAGCGCCGCGGCGTCGTCCCAGCGGTCCTCCACCTGGCAGGCGCGCACGGCGCGGAAGTCGAGGCTGCGCACCAGCAGCGAGGCGCTGGCCAGGCCGCCGAGCCGGTCGCGGACCAGCTCGTTGGCCACCCGGTAGTACAGCGTCGTCGACTCCCAGCTCATCCCGCCGAGCAGTCCGATCGTCTCCATGCGCCCAGGCTGGCGGCCGGCGACCTCCCTCACCAGACCGCGGGATCGACCACCGGACCCAAGCGCTGCTTGGATGTCGGCCGTGGACTCCCGCCGCCTGCTCGTGTTCCGCGAGGTCGCGCACGCGGGCTCCCTGTCCGGCGCCGCCCGGGCGCTGGGCTGGACCCAGCCGGCGGTGAGCCAGCAGGTGAGGCGGCTGGAGGCCGAGACCGGCACGCCGCTGGTGGTGCGCGAGGGCCGCGGCGTGGCGCTCACCGAGGCCGGGCGGCGGCTGCTGCGGCACGCCGAGGCGATCGCCGACCGGCTGGCGGCCGCCGAGCAGGACATAGCCGCGCTCACCGGGCTGGCCGGCGGGACGGTGCGGGTCGCCGCGTTCCCCACGGCGGCCGCGGTGCTCGTGCCGCCGGCGCTGGCCGCGCTGCGCGAGCGGGCGCCCGCCCTGGAGGTGCACTTCGCCGAGCTCGAGCCGCCGGAGGCCGAGGCCGCGGTACGCGAGGGCGCCGCCGACCTCGCCGTCGTCTTCCGGCACGAGGACGACGGCGACGACGTCCCCGGCGACCTGCTGCGCGAGCCGCTCACCCGCCACCCGGTGCAGGCCGTCGTCCCGGCCGGGTCGCCGGTGCCGGCGTCGCTGGCCGACCTGCGGGAGGAGCCGTGGATCGCCGGCTGCGCGCGCTGCCGCCGGCACCTGCTGCGGTGCGCGCGGCGGGCCGGGTTCGCCCCCGACGTCCGGTTCGCCACCGACGACCACGTGGTGGTGCAGCGGCTGGTCGCGCGCGGGCTCGGGGTGGCGCTGCTGCCGAGCTGGGCGCTGGCGGTCAGCGCGCAGCCGGGCGTGGCCGCCGTCGACCTCCCCGACGTCGACGGGCGGGTGGTGGAGACCCTGGTGCGGCCCGACGCCCGGCGGGTGCCCGCCGTCGCCGCGGCGCTGGAGGCGCTGCGGGCGGCCTGCTGAGGGTCAGGCGCCGCGCAGGAACCGGTCGAGCACCCGGACGCCGAACCGCAGCGACTCCACCGGCACCCGCTCGTCGATGCCGTGGAAGAGCGAGGCGAAGTCGAGGTCGGCGGGCAGCCGCAGCGGGGAGAAGCCAAAACAGCGCATGCCGAGGCGCTCGAAGCTCTTGGCGTCGGTGCCGCCGCTCATGGTGAACGGGACGGGGCGGGCGCCGTCGTCCTCGGCCTTGAGGGCGGTGACCATGAGGTCGACGAGCGGGCCGTCGAACGTCGTCTCCACGGCCTGGTCGTGGACGATCCACTCCCGCTGGATGCCCTCGCCGATGAGGCCCGCGAGCTGGCGCTCGAACTCCTCCTCCTGCCCGTGCAGGAAGCGGCCGTCGACGGTGGCGCTGGCGGTGCCGGGGATGACGTTGGTCTTGTAGCCGGCGTCGAGCATCGTGGGGTTGGCGGTGTTGCGCAGCGCCGCGCCGATCATCCGGCTGATGCTGCCCAGCCGGGCGAGCGCCTCCTCCGGTGAGTCGGGGTCGATCTCGATGCCGTAGGCGTCCTCGACGGCGGCGAGGAACTGGCGCATCGGCGGCGTCAGCACGGTGGGCAGCCGGGCCGAGCCCAGGCGCGCGACGGCCTGGCACAGGCGGGTGACGGCGTTGTCGTCGTGGACGAACGAGCCGTGCCCGGGCTTCCCGCCGGCGGTCAGCCGCATCCAGGCGAGGCCCTTCTCGGCGGTCTGCACGAGGTAGAGGCGCAGGTCGTCGCGGACGGTGATGGAGAACCCGCCGACCTCGCTGATCGCCTCGGTGCAGTCGGCGAACAGGTCGGGGTGCTCGTCGACCAGCCAGCGGGCGCCGAGCTTGCCGCCGGCCTCCTCGTCGGCGACGAAGGCGAGCACGATGTCGCGCGGCGGCTGCACGCCGGTGCGGGCCCAGTCGCGCACCAGCGCCAGGACCATCGCGTCCATGTCCTTCATGTCGACCGCGCCCCGGCCCCAGACGTAGCCGTCGCGCTCCTCGCCGGAGAACGGGTGCACGCTCCACTCGGCGGGGTCGGCGGGGACGACGTCGAGGTGGCCGTGCACCAGCAGCGGCGGGCGGCTGCTGTCGCTGCCCGGGATGCGGGCGACCAGGCTGGCCCTCCCCCGCTCGGACTCGAGGATCTGCGAGCCGATCCCGACCTCGTCGAGCTTGCCGGCGACCCACTCCGCGGCCGCGCGCTCGCCGGCGCTGGTCGAGGTGTCGCCGGTGTTGGTGGTGTCGATCCGGATCAGCTCGCCGAGCAGCTCGGCGACCTCGGACTGCGCCTGCTCGGGTCCTCGCTCCACCCGCGCGAGCCTACGGGCCCGGCTCAGCCGGCGAGCAGGTCGAACAGGGCGTTGCCGCCGAGCACGCCCGCGGCCGCGCAGACGGCGTAGCCCGCCCACCACCACGCCCGGCGGGTCACCGGCCGGCCCCCTCGCCCAGGGTGGCGGCCTTCGCCGCACGGAACTCGGCGTCGGTGAGCGCGCCGGAGGCGTGCAGGGCGGCGAGGCGCTCGAGCCGTCCGGTGAGGTCTCGGGGGTCGTCGCCGCCGGGCAGGTCGGGCGCGCTGCTTCCCCGGGACGGGCGGTGGTCCCGCAGGTGCGGGAACGTCGTGACGACGGGCGGCGGCCCGGCCTGTGCGCGGCGGGTGCGGCGGGACCCGCGCCAGGCGCTCAGCAGGAGGAGCAGCGGCGCGGCGCCCATGAGGACGAAGACGACGCCGCAGATCAGGTAGCCGAGGCTGATGTCGCCGGCGCCCGCGGGCGGGTCGGCGCCGTCGCGGAGGAACTGCCAGCCGAGGGTGAGGAACAGCGCCGGCCAGCCGAGCAGGACCGGGTTCGGCGCCTGCGCGCGCAGGGCGCCCCACCAGGTGCCGCCGAGGAACAGCGGCACGAGGACGAACAGCAGGCCGATCGTGGCGCCGGTGCCGTCGGGGCAGGGCTGGGCGGAGACGTAGGGGCCGCCGTCGGCGCACGACCCGCCGACGGCGGTGACCGACCGCATGAGGCGCCAGAGCAGGGTGACCGCCGCGGCCCCGGCGGCGACGCCGACCCCGAGGACGACGGCCCCGGTGACGCGGCGCGCGGACCAGGCGGGCGGGGCGTCCGGCGGGGGCACGGCGGGCAGGCTAGGGGCGCGGGCGTCCCTGCGGGAGGGGGTCGGGCCCCCGACACGGCGGGGTACCCCTGCGGGCCGGCGCGACCCGTCGGGTAGTCTCTGTCTCGCACTCGTCCGGGTGGCGGAATGGCAGACGCGCTAGCTTGAGGTGCTAGTGCCCTTTATCGGGCGTGGGGGTTCAAGTCCCCCCTCGGACACAGCACCGCCCCGGTGTTCCTGCACGTCAGGAGCCCGGGGCGTTCTCGTTCCCCTCGGAACGCGGCCGTACAGCCGGCTGAGACGCCCGGCCGCGTTCCTGACCGCCGGCTGCCACGGAGGCCTTCCCCAGGGTCGGAACCTCCATCGGGACCCCGTGACGACGTGGACGGTCTCCACGGCGTCGGGGCGACGTCCCTGATCTGGTTCCCTGATGACGATGACAACCCCGGTGGCGGCGACACGGACGACCACATCGACCTCGTCGGCCACCCGCGACGTCTCGGACGCCGCGCTCGCCGACGAGCTCGCCGCCCGGCTGCCGGCCGGCGCCGTGCTGACCGACCCCGAGGTCGTCGCGAGCATGAGCCACGACCAGGCGGCGTGGGCGCCCCACGGGCGGCCCGCTGCGGTGGTCCGCGCCACCTGCACCGACGAGGTCGTCCACGTGGTGCGGACGTGCCTGCGCCACGGGGTCCCGGTCGTCGCCCGTGGTGCCGGCACCGGGCTCTCCGGCGGGGCGAACGCGGTCGACGGCTGCGTCGTCGTGTCGCTCGAGCGGATGGACCGGGTGCTCGAGGTCAACCCCCTGGAACGCCTCGCCGTCGTGCAGCCCGGTGTCGTCAACGACGTGCTGCGCGAGACGGTGGCCGGGCACGGCCTCTGGTACCCCCCGGACCCGGCGAGCTCCCCCTGGTCGACGATCGGCGGCAACGTGGCGACCAACGCCGGGGGCCTGTGCTGCGTCAAGTACGGCGTCACCCGCGACTACGTCCTCCAGCTCGAGGTCGTCACCGGCCGCGGCGAGGTCGTCCGGCTCGGCCGGCGCACCGCCAAGGGCGTGGCGGGCTACGACCTGATGGGCCTCGTCATCGGGTCCGAGGGCACGCTCGGCATCGTCACCGAGGTCACCGTCCGCCTGCGCCCCCTGCCCGCCCCGGCCGTGACGGTCGCCGGCTTCTTCTCCTCCGTCGTCGCTGCCGGCGCCGCCGTGCGGGCCGTGGGCGAGGCCGGCCTGGTGCCGTCCGCGTTGGAGCTGGTCGACCGGCACTGCCTGCGCGCCGTCGACGAGTGGAAGAACATGGGCCTGGCCACCGAGGCCGAGGTCGTCCTGCTGGGTCGGTTCGACGAGCCGGGCGAGCTCGGCGAGGGCCTCGCCGAGCAGATGGTCGGCTGCTTGCGCACCGCCGGCGCCACCTGGGCCGAACGCTCCACCGACGAGGCCGAGGCCGAGGCGCTGTTCGCCGCGCGGCGCCTCGCCTACCCCGCGCTCGAACGCCTGGGGCCGGTCCTCACCGAGGACGTGTGCGTCCCCAAGGAGCAGGTGCCCGAGATGCTGGCGCGCATCGAGCGCACCGCGGTCCGACGGGACGTCGTCATCGCGAACATCGCCCACGCCGGCGACGGGAACCTGCACCCGCTGCTGGTGACGCCCCCGGGCGACGAGGACGCCCGGGTCCGCGCCGAGGCGGCCTTCGACGACATCATCGCCGACGCCCTCGCGCTCGGGGGCACCGTGACCGGCGAGCACGGCGTCGGTCTGCTCAAGCGCGACGGCCTCGCCGCCGAGCTGTCCCCCGAGGTCCTCGCGATGCACCGCGCCGTCAAGGCCGCCCTCGACCCCGCCCACCTGCTCAACCCCGGCAAGGTCTTCTCCTCGTCCCCGGCCTCGCCGGGAAGCGCGTCGTGAGCGCCACGTCCGAGGTGGTCGAGACCGCGGCCGGGCCGTTCGAGGTGCTGACCCGGCCCGGCACGACCGAGCCGGTGCTCGCGGTGCACGGCGTGTCCAGCAACAACCGGCTGTGGTCGTGGGTCCTCGACGCCGCGCCGGAGGTGAGCGTGGTGGCCCCCGACCTCGCCGGCCGCGGCGGGACGCCGGCGCGGCCCGGCCCGTCCTCGGTGCCCGCGCGCGCCGAGCAGCTCGTGGCCCTGCTGGACGCGCTGGGGCTCGACCGGGTCCACCTCCTCGGCATGTCGCTGGGCGGCTTCGTCGTCACCGAGCTCGCCGCCCGGCACCCCGACCGCGTCCGCACCGTCACCCTGGTCGACGGTGGGCTGCCGCTGGAGTTCGGCGAGCAGGGACCCCCGCCGGCGGGAGCACTGGCGCCGAGGGTGCGCGCGCAGTACGCCGCCGACCGGGTCTGGGCGGACGAGGCGGCGTACCTCGAGCACTACCGGGGCAGCGTCGCACCGCTGACAGGGGCCGACGACCCGCGCATGCGAGCCCTGGTGGCGCACGACCTCGCGGCGGTCGACGGCGGGCTGGCGGTGCACCGCGACCTCGAGACGGTGGTCGACGACGCGGTCTCGGTCTTCGCCTCCGGGGCTCCGGCCGAGGCTCTCGCCGCCGTGCGGGCGCCGATCAGGCTGGTCCACGCGCCGTGGAGCACCGGGGCCGGTTCGGCGCCGATGTACGCGTCCGCGCACGTGGCCCGCCTGGTGGCCACGACCCCGTCCCTCGTCTCCGCCGAGCTGGTGGACGGGGTCGATCACGCGGCGATCGTCATGACCGACCACGGCGCGTCGGCCTGTGTCGCGGCCCTGCGCGCCAACCTGGGGTCGTGAGCCGGGCGGGAAGGCGTCGGGCGGCCGCGCACGGCTGACGGCGGTCCGCCCGCACTGATGGATGGACGTCTCCCCCGTCCGGAGGTGGGTTCCGTGGAGAGGTTCCCCATCGTGCCGCCGGGTCGAGGTGCCTAGCGTCACAGCGGAGGCGGCGACGAGCCGGCCCGGACCAGGAGATCACCCACGACATGACGACGAGCGAGTTCCCCACCACCGTCCTGCCGGGCGAGCCGACCGAGGCGGCCCCGGCACCCGCGACCCGGATGCGCCGGATGTCGTTCGGGCTCCTGCTGGTCTACGTCGCGATCCTCGCGGTCAACTCGGGGGGCAACGGGATCCTGCTGCCGAACATCGTGGCGGGGATCGACGAGGCCGGGAAGATCGGCAACCTCGCGATCGTCACCACCGTCGCCTTCGTGGCCAACATCTTCGCCCAGCCGGTGGCCGGCGCCCTGTCCGACGCCACCCGGTCGCGCTTCGGCCGCCGCACGCCGTGGATGGTGGGTGGCGCCCTGCTGACGAGCGGGTTCCTCGTGGGCCTGCCGATGGCGCAGTCGGTGCTCACCGTCGCGCTGGTGTGGCTCGTCGTCCAGGTCGGCGTCAACGCCCTGCAGGCGGCCGCGACGGCCGTCGTGCCCGACCGCTACCCCGCGGCCCGCCGCGGCGGCGTCTCCGCGATGATCGGGGTCGGCATCATCATCGGCAACGCGGTCGGCGTGGCCGTGGCCGGCAGCACCGCCACCCGGGGCGCCCTCCCCTACGTCGTCCTGGCCGGCCTCGTCCTCGTCATCGTCGGCGCCTTCGTCGTGGTCAACCGCGACGAGCCGAGCACGCACCTGCCCCGCGAGCGCACCGGTGCCCGGGAGTTCCTGCGCGGGTTCTGGGTCAGCCCCCGCCGGCACCCCGACTTCGCCTGGGCCTTCTTCTCCCGCTTCCTCATGGTGATCGGGTTCTACGGCGCCCAGACCTACGGCCTGTACATCCTGCGCGACTACATCGGCCTCGGTGACGAGGAGTCCAACTCCTTCGCCGCCACGATGGGCGTCGTCCTGCTCGTGGGGGTCCTGGTCTCGGCGTCCGTCAGTGGCTGGCTCTCGGACCGCGTCGGCCGGCGCAAGCCCTTCATCGTCTGGTCCTCGGTCGTGATGGCGATCGCCCTGGCCGTCCCCCTCGTCGTGCCGACGACGACCGGCATCCTGGTCTACGCCTTCCTGCTGGGCCTGGGGTTCGGGACCTACATCTCCATCGACCTCGCCCTCATGACCGAGGTGCTGCCCGCCCGCATCGGCGGGGGCAGCGCCGGGCGCGACCTGGCCATCCTCGGTCTCGCCACGACCGTCCCGCAGGCTCTGAGCCCCTCGATCGCCGCCGGCCTCGTGACGCTCACCGGTGGGTACCCCGTCCTCTTCGTCTCCGGCATCGTCTTCGTCATGCTCGGCGCGGCCGCCATCCGCCCGGTCAAGGCCGTGCGGTGACGCGGCGGCGGTTCCGCCGCTGATGGGGCGCCCGGCAGCGTGACCCCCCGGTCCGGCCCGCGCGGGCGAGGATGAGGTCATGGGTGCCCACGACGCCGCGCCGCCGGTCGCCGAGCTGCGCCGCCGAGCCGACGAGCTGGTCGTCCTCAACGACCTCGCTCGTCGGCTCGCCGCGCTGCACGACACCCGGGACGTGCTCGACGAGGTGGCGCGGCAGGCCCGGCGACTGCTCGGCGTCGACGTCGCCTACATCATGCTGCTGCGCGGCGACGTGCTGCGGATCGAGGTCGTGGACGGCGCCATGGGCTCGGCGATGCGCGGCATCGAGCTCGAGCGCGGACAGGGCCTCGGCGGTCAGGTCCTGGCCTCGGGTCGCCCGCTGTGGAGCGAGAGCTACCTCGAGGACGGACGCTTCCCGCACACCGACGGCGTCGACTCGGCCGCGAGCAGCGAGCAGCTCGGCGGGATCCTGGGGGTCCCCCTCGTCGTCGGGGACGACACGCTCGGCGTCCTGCTCGCCGCGGAGCGCCGGGCCCGGGCCTTCGCCGCGCACGACGTCGAGCTCCTCGCCGGGCTCGCGGCCCACGCGGCGCTGGCCCTGCGCACGGCCGACCTCTTCGAGCGGGAGCGGGCCGCGGCGGCCGAGCTCCGGGCGGCCAACGCGACGCTGCGCGAGGTGAGCGCGAGCCGCGAGCGCGCCAGCGACCTGCGTGACGTGCTCAACGAGGTCGTGCTCCACGGCGGGGGGCTCCCGGCGGTCGTGGCGGCGCTCGACCGGTCGGCCGGCCTCGTCGTGGCGATCCGCGACCACGACGGCCGCACCCTGGCGGGCGAGCCGGTTCCCGACGGCGGGCTCGTCGTCCCCGTCGAGCTGCCGTGGGGGCACGGCGGCGACCTGGTCGCGGCCCCGACCACCGTGCCCGACGAGGAGGCCGTGCGCCTGCTCCGGATCGGGGCCACCACGGTGGCGGTGCTGCTGGCGTCGGAGCGTTCCGTCGCCGAGGCCGAGCTGCGCACGCGCGGCGAGTTCGTCCACGCCCTGCTCTCCTCCGGCGCCGACGAGGCCAGCCTGCTGCGCCGGGCCCGCGCCATCGGCATCGACCTCCACGCGGTCGTCACCGTGGCCGTCGTCGACGCAGAGCCGGCCGGAGCCGCCGCGGCCGGGGTCTTCGCCGCCCGGCTCGCCGCCGAGCTGCGCGGGTGGTCCGCCCCCCACGCCGGACAGGTCGTCGTGCTCCTCCCCGCACCCGTCGAGCAGGCACGTGCTGCCGTGGCGCGGTTGTCCGCGGCGGACGTCGCGACGCCGACCACGGGGCTGGCCGCCGGCGCGGGCGGTCCCGCGGGGGTCCGGGCGGGCCACGAGGAGGCCCGGCAGACCGCTGCTCTGCTGATCGCCCTCGACCGGGCCGGCTCCTGCGCCACGAGCGACGACCTGGGGATGTACCGGTCGCTGTTCAGCCGCTCCGGTCGCGCCGACCTCACGGCGTTCGTCCGCGCCACGGTCGGCCCCCTCCTCGACTACGACGGCGAGAGGCAGCGGGACCTGGCGGTGACGCTCGAGACCTACCTCGAGCAGGCCCGCCACCACGCGCGGACCTGCGAGGCGCTCCACATCCACGCGAACACGCTGTACCAGCGGCTCGACCGGATCACCGAGGTCCTCGGGTCGCGGTGGAAGGAGCCGGGGCGGGCCCTCGAGCTCCAGGTGGCCCTGCGCCTGCACCGCCTGATGGCCGGGCGGTCCCGCTGACCGCTCCTCGCCGGACGTCGAGGGTCTCCACCCGGGCCGCCACGGTGGGGAGGAAGTCCCCATCCCGTGCCGGCACCGGGCCCGGTTAGCGTCCGGAGCGACGCCCGGACCAGGAGAGGCAGGCGCGGTGAAGCTGGCGACGCAGGTCCAGGGTGCGGGTGCGCGCCGGGTGGCCCTGGTCCACGGGCTGGGCGGTGACGGCGCGACGTGGCGCGGGCTCACCGACCGCCTCGTCGCCGCGGGCGGCGTCACCGTCACCACGGTCGACCTGCGCGGACACGGGGCGAGCGACCGGGCCGACGAGTACTCCGTCCGCGCGTTCGCCGACGACCTCGTCGAGACCCTCCCGGTCGGGCTGGACGTCGTCGTCGGCCACTCCCTGGGGGGCTCGGTGCTCGAGCGTGCGGTCGGGCGGCTGGCACCGGCGCGCGCGGTCTACCTCGATCCCGGCTTCCGGCTCGGGCTCCCGACCGGGGGCCTGACCGGCCGGCTGTTCTGGGCCACCGCACCGGTGGGTCTGACGGTGGCCGCGCTCGCCCAGAAGTGGCGCAGCCGTGGCCGTCCTGCCCCGTCCCCCCAGGACGCGCGGCTGCGCGAGGCTGCCACCTCGCGGTTCGACCGCGGGATGGCCCTCCGCGTCTTCCGCGACGTCGCCCACGAGCCGGCGCCGGTCGCCCCGCCCGCGGTCCCCTCGACGATCGTGCTGTCGGACGACTCCCGCGCCGTGCTGCCGGACGCGACGGCGGCGCGCCTGGAGGCGCTCGGCTGGGACGTCCGGCGGGTGACGGGGGTCGGTCACGACTTCTGGCTCGAGGACGCCGACCGCACCTACGCGTCGGTGCGCGACGTGCTGCTCGGCGACGGGGCCCGCTGACGGTCCGGGGTGCAGCTCACGCCGGGGACGACGGAGGGACCTCCGCCCGCGGGAGCCGGGGAGCGAGGAAGCGGGCGGTCCGGCTCCCCGGCGCGGTGGCCACCCGTTCCGGCGTGCCGGCGGCCACGATCCTGCCGCCCTGGTCACCGGCACCGGGCCCGAGGTCGATGACCCAGTCGGCGTCGGCGACGACGTCCATGTCGTGTTCCACCACCACCACGGTGTTGCCCGCGTCGACGAGCTGGTGGAGCTGGCGCACCAGCAGCTCCACGTCAGCGGGGTGCAGCCCGGTGGTCGGCTCGTCGAGGACGTACAGCGTGTGCCCCCGCCGGGCCCGTTGCAGCTCGCTGGCCAGCTTCACCCGCTGCGCCTCGCCGCCGGACAGCTCCGTCGCCGGCTGTCCGAGGCGCAGGTAGCCCAGACCGACCTCCTGCAGCACGCGCAGGCTCCTGGCCACCGGCGCGAGGTCGGCGAGGAACTCCGTGGCCGCGTCGACGGTCAGGTCGAGCACCTCGGCGATGTTCTTGCCGCGGTGCGTGACCTCCAGCGTCTCGGGGTCGTACCGCGCACCGTGGCAGGTCGGGCAGGGCGAGTACGTCCCGGGGAGGAAGAGCAGCTCCACGGTCACGAAGCCCTCGCCCTGGCACGTGGGGCAGCGCCCCTCGGCCACGTTGAAGGAGAACCGCCCGGCGCCGTAGCCGCGCCTGCGGGCCTCCTCGGTGGCCGCGAAGAGCTTGCGCACCGCGTCGAAGAGCCCGGTGTAGGTGGCCAGGTTGGACCGGGGGGTCCGGCCGATGGCCCTCTGGTCGACGCGCACCAGACGGTCGACGGCCGCGGGCCCCTCGACCTGCACCGTCACCCCCGCGGTGTCCTGGACGAGCTCGTCCGCATCGGCGGTCGGGTCGTTCCCGGCGTCGTCGGCGCCGTCCGTGGCCGTCGCGGGGAAGCCGAGCCGCCGGGAGACGACGTCGGCCAGCACCTGGCTGACCAGCGTCGACTTGCCCGAGCCGGAGACGCCGGTGACCGCGGTGAGGACCCCGAGCGGGAAGCCCGCCTCGACGTCGCGCAGGTTGTGCCGGTCGATGCCACCCAGCCGCAGGTGCCCCGTGGGCTGCCGTCGCGGCCGCCCGACCGGCGGCTCCCGGTCGACGAGGAAGCGCCGGGTCACCGAGTCCTCGATCCGGGACAGGCCGGCGACGGGCCCGCTGTAGAGGACGCGGCCGCCCTGCTGCCCTGCCAGCGGGCCGACGTCGACGATCCAGTCGGCGCGGCGGGCCAGCGCCATGTCGTGCTCGATGACGAACAACGAGTTGCCGGCCGCGACCAGCTGGTCCAGGACCTCCAGCAGCGGTTCGGCGTCGGCCGGGTGCAGCCCCGCGGACGGCTCGTCCAGGACGTACACCACGCCGAACAGCCCCGACCGCAGCTGGGTCGCGATCCGCAGCCGTTGCAGCTCGCCCGGTGACAGGGTCGGGGTCGTGCGGTCCAGGCTGAGGTAGCCGAGGCCCAACGTGGTGAGGACCTCGATGCGGCCGAGGAGGTCCGCCGTGATCCGCGCAGCGACGTCGGTCGCCCGCGGTGCCCGGCGGAGCGTCTCGACGAGCGCGGTCAGCGGCAGGGCTGCCAGTTCGGCGATGTTGCGGCCACCGACGGTGACGGCCAGGGACTCGGGCCGCAGCCGGCTGCCCGAGCAGACCGGGCAGGTCGAGGTCTGCACGAACCGCAGGACCCGCTGCCGGATGGTCGCGCTCTTGGTGGTGGCCAGGGTGTGCAGCACGTAGGCCCGCGCGCCGGTGTACCGGCCCTGGTAGTCGCGCTGGATCTGACCCACCCCGCGGACGGGGCGCACGGTGACCTCCGGCTGCTCGTCGGTGAACAGGATCCAGTCGCGCTCGGCTCGCGGCAGGTCCCGCCAGGGCCGGTCGATGTCGTGGCCGAGCTCGACCAGGATGTCGCGCAGGTTCTTGCCGTGCCAGGCGCCCGGCCAGGCGGCGATCGCGCCGTCCCGGATGCTGAGCGACGCGTCGGGGACCAGGCTGTCCTCGGTCACCAGGTGCACCCTGCCCAGACCGGAGCACTCGGGGCAGGCGCCGGCGGCGGTGTTGGGCGAGAAGGCGTCGGAGTCCAGCCGGCCGGTCGACCCCGGCGGGTGGATGCCGGCGCGTGAGAACAGCATCCGCAGCGAGTTGGACAGCGTCGTCACGGTGCCGACGGTGGACCGGCTGCTGGGAGTGCCCCGGCTCTGCTGCAGCGCCACCGCCGGCGGCAGTCCGGTGATCTCGTCGACGGCGGGTGCGCCGACCTGGTGGATGAGCCGCCGGGCGTACGGGGCCACGGACTCGAGGTACCGGCGTTGCGCCTCCGCGTAGATCGTGCCGAAGGCCAACGAGGACTTCCCGGATCCGGAGACGCCGGTGAAGACGAACAGGGCGTCCCGCGGGACGTGGACGTCGACGTCGCGCAAGTTGTGCTCGCGGGCGCCGCGCACCCGGACGAACGGGTCCGTCGGCGAGGACGCGCGGCCCGGTTCGTCGATCACGGCTCCAGCCTGACCTGCGCCCGGGCGGGAGAGGCACGCGGGGCACCCAGCCCGGCCGGGCCGGCCGGCGTCAGCGGGCGGGGTCGACCACCGTCATCCCGGCGACCGGCGCGCGGTCGAACACCGGCAGCAGCGCGGCCGCCTCCTCGAGGCCGATCGTGCGCTCGACGAGCCGCTGGGGCTGCAGCACCCCGCGCTCGACCAGCGCCAGCATCTCGGGGTAGTCCGCCGCGGCCATCCCGTGGCTACCGAGCAGGTCCAGCTCCCAGCCGATCGCCCGCGCCATCGGCACCCGCGGGTGCCCGTCGACCGGCGGCAGCAGCCCGACCTGCACGTGCCGCCCCCGCCGGCGCAGGCTGAGGATCGAGTCGGCGCAGGTCTGCTCGCTGCCCACCGCGTCGACGGCGACGGAGCTCCCGCCGCCGGTCAGGTCCGCGACGGCGGCCGGGACGTCGCGGCCGTCGGCGGGCACCGTGTGCTCGGCGCCGAGGCCGGCGGCCACGGCGAGGGCCCCGGGGTTGCGGTCCACCGCCACCACCCGCGCTCCCAGCGAGCGGGCGATCATGACCGCGCTCAGCCCCACCCCGCCGGCGCCCACCACGGTGACCCACTCCCCCTCGCGGACCCGCGCGCGGCCGACCAGGGCGCGGTACGCGGTGGCGAACCGGCAGCCGAGCGCGGCCGCGGCGGTGTCGTCGACGGCGTCCGGGATGCGCACCAGGTTCGCGTCGGCCGCGTGCAGGGCCACGTACTCGGCGAAGGAGCCCCAGTGCGTGAACCCCGGCTGCTGCTGGTCCGGGCAGACCTGGGCGTCCCCGGCGCGGCACCACGCGCAGCGCCCGCAGCCGCAGACGAACGGGACGGTCACCCGGTCGCCGGCGCGCCAGCGGGTGACCCCCGCACCGACCTCGGCCACCACGCCGGCGAGCTCATGACCGGGCACGTGCGGGAAGACGACGTCGTCGTCGTGCCCCGCCCAGGCGTGCCAGTCGCTGCGACACACCCCCGTGGCCGTCACCTGCAGCACCACCCCGCCCGGCGGGGCTGGAGGCTCGGGCACCTCCCGGACCTCGGGCAGGGCTCGGACCGACTCGACGACCACCGCGCGCACCGCCCCAGGCTGCCAGCCCGCCGCCGGGCCCCCGACGGGTCCGTCAGCGCGGCGCGTCGGGTGGGTCGAAGCCGGGCGCGTCCCAGGCCAGCCCGTCACCGGGGCGCGTCTTCGGCCGGCGGCCCAGGACCCAGGCGTCGGCGAAGAGCCGCTCGGTCCCCGTCAGCCGGTCCCGGACGTCGTCGGGCAGCTCCGGCTCTCCGATGCCGAGGACGCCCGGCGCGGTCGGGAGCGCCGCCCGGGCGTCGTCGTCGCACTCGACGACCGCGAGCCGCGGGGGCAGGTGCTGGACCAAGGTGACCGCACGGCCCATCCGGTCCAGCACCTGCCCCACGTCATCCGCGACCACCAGCAGCATCGGCACCGGTCAGGGTCTCCTCGTCGGCGCGGGGCTGCGGGATCCCGACCGGCCCGGCCTCCGCCTCCGCCCCGGGCGGCTCCGGCGCGCCGGCCACCGTGACGACCTGGGGCACCAGCCAGCGCTGGTTCGGCCCGCCGTGCCAGTCCCACTGCAGGATCTGCGCGCCGTTCCCCTGCGACGCCCCGGCCACGTCCAGGGCCCGTCCGCTGTGCCGGGCGGTGATCCGGACGTTGCCGTCGCCGAGCGCGTTCACCGCGAACTGCTGGTTGGGCCCGCCGTGCCACGGCCACTGCAGCAGCCGGGCACCGTTCGCCGTCGACGAGCCCTCGACGTCGAGCACGAGGCCGCTGTGCTGGGCGACGATCCGGTACCAGCCGCCCGCGAGCCGCTCGAAGCGGAAGGCCTGGTTCGCCCCGCCGTGGTACGGCCAGGCGACCACCAGAGCGCCCCGGGTGGTGGACCCACCCGAGACGTCGAGGACCTGGCCGCTGTGGGCCGCGGGGACCGGGGAGGTCAGCAACCAGCGCTGGTTGTCGCCACCGTGGTAGTCCCACTGGATCAGCTGCGCGCCGTTGGCGGTGGAGGACCCGGTGACGTCGAGCGCCCGCCCGCTGTGCCGGGCGGTGATCCGCGCGTAGCCGTCCCCGACGCCCTCGATCCGGAACTGCTGGTTGTTCCCGCCGTGCCAGGGCCACTGCAGCAGCCGGGCACCGTTCGCCGTCGACGCCCCCTCGACGTCGAGCACCTTCGTGCTGTGCAGCGCCACCAGCCGGTACCAGCCGTCCCCGAGGTGGTCGGCACGGAACGCCTGGTTCTCGCCACCGTGGTAGGGCCACTGGATCAGCAGCGCGCCGTTCGCGGCCGACGCACCGTTGACGTCGGCCACCTTGACGCTGTGCTTGGCGACGATCCGGGACGGCATCCAGCCGAGGTGGGCCGGGGTGACCGGGCACATGGTGAAGTCGTTGCCCTTCATGAGGCACGGGATCCCGCCGCCCGGCGCGCACCGCTCGCAGTTGAGGTTGGGCTTGCCGAACCGGCCCCAGGACCCGCCGCAGTCGCAGCCGCTGCCGGCGTACTCGTCGGGGCAGCCGAAGACGTGCCCGGTCTCGTGGGCGAAGACGCGGTCGATGTTGTCCGGGCCCCAGCCGTCGTTGTCGTAGTGCATGACCACCCGCGGGCCGCCGATGGACGCGTAGGCGAAGTGCCGCACCGGGTACTTCACGAAGAAGGCGCAGTAGGCCCACCGGCTGTTCACGCGGGTGCGGAGGTCGCGGACGTAGGCGCCGACCCCGCCGAAGTCGGCGGCGAAGCCCAGGGCCGCCATCGCCGGGTTGCGCCAGCGTCCCTCGAGGTCGGGGTCGGCGGGGTCCGCCGAGACGCCGACCCGGACGACCCGGACGTCGTAGACGAAGCTGACGCCGGCGGCCGGGTTGGCGGTGGCGAGGTAGCTGAGCCCGTTCTGCACCTCGGCCACGACCTTGGCGCGCTCGGCGGCGCTGAACTGGAGGTCGGCGCTCGGGCCCTCGACCATGATCACGCCCACGGCGACCCGGCCCTCCAGGTAGGCGCTGGTGGGGGCGCCGGGCGGGACGGGTGCGCCGGCGTCCTCCGGCGCGGCCGCCTCGCCCTCGTCCGTGCAGCTGTAGTCCATGTCCCACGGCTCACCCTGCCGCGGTCGCTGCGCCTTGGCCGAGGCGTACTCGTCCGACAGGCGGAGCTGGAGGGCGCGCAGCCCGAGCGCCTCGGTCTCGCTGAGCTGCGCCAGCAGCTCGGCGGGCACCTCCGCAGGCGGAGCGGCAGGCGCTCCGCTGGGATCGGGGGACGGCGTCTCCACGCGGATGCGGTCGCCGTACTCGTGCAGGACGCGCCCGGTCGGTACCGCGGCTGCCGCGGCTCCGGGCTGGTCTGCGTCGACGACGACGAGTCGCTCCTCCAGGGGCAGGTCACCAGCCATGTCTTCCTCCTCGTGGGCTGTGCGGACCGGTCGAGGGTCGCCGGGAGCCCGTCACCGCCCCGTCACGAGCGCGTCCGCTCCCGCGATCCGTCTCGTCCCGCGCCCGGTGCCCGCGTCACTACGCTGGGCCCGGCCGTGCCACCCGGCAGTGAGGGGGACGTCCGTGGAGCCCGAAGCGGACGGGGACGACGCCGTCGCCGCGCTCGTCGCCCGGGCCCTGGCGGGTGACTCCTCCGCCTGGGACCGCCTGGTCGAGCGGTTCACGCCCCTCGTGCTGTCGATCGTGCGCCGTAACCGGCTGCAGGACGCCGAGGCGCAGGACGTCGTCCAGACGGTGTGGCTGCGCCTGGTCGAGCACCTCGGCGCCGTCCGCGAGCCCCGGGCGCTCCCCGGCTGGATCGCGACCACCGCCCGCAACGAGTGCTCCCACGTCACCCGGGGCCGGCCGCCGGTCCCCTCCGCCGACCTCGACGCCCACGGGCCGGCCGACGGCTCGCCCGGCCCGGACCGGGACCTCCTCGAGGGCGAGCGGCACGAGGCCCTCCTCGCCGCGCTCTCCGAGCTGCCCGAGCGGCAGCGCCGGCTGCTGCTGCTCCTGATCGAGGACCCGCCCGTCCCCTACGAGGAGGTCAGCCGGCGTCTCGGCATGCCGATCGGCAGCATCGGGCCGACACGCGCCCGGGCGATCGCACGGATCCGCGCCCACGCCGCGGTGCGGGCCCTGCTGGAGGTCTGAGGCGACCACCTCAGAAGCGCACCCACTCGGTGACGACGTCCCCCGACGGCGTGGTGCAGCGCAGCCGCGCCGGCCCGGTCACCGTCCGGTCGAACCGGAACCGGCCGAACTCGTCGGCCTCGGTGCGGTCCACCTCGCCGTCGGGATGTAGCAGCGACACCTGCCCGGGACCGGCCGGGACCAGCTGGCCGACCAGGCAGTCCTCGTCCCGCGCCACCTCGACGGACGCCGTCCGCCCCTCGAAGACCAGGTCGCGGGGACCGGCGGAGCTCCCACGCACGCCCGCCGCCTCGTCGACGAGCGAGTCCGACGCCAGGGCGGCGAGCTCGGCGTCGACGGTCCGCCACGAGAAGGCGGCGCGGGCGGCGTCGGTCATCGACGCCGTGGGCGTGCCCGCCCCGCGGACCGCCGCACGCAGCTCGTCGAGCAGGTCGTCGTCCCCATCCGTTCCCGGTGCCGCCACGTCCCCCGCCTCCCTCGCCACCGCGGTGGTCCCGCAGGGGCATGGTGCCCCGCGGCGCGGTGGGCGGCCAGCACCGGCCGCGGCCGTGCCGCTCCTCATCAGAGGCCGGACGCGAGCTCCTGATACCTGCTCAGCCGGCCCCGTAGGCACCGAAGGCGCACCAGTGGACGAACTGGCGCGGGTCGGCGACGTCCAGCCGGCCGCGGGCGGCGTGCAGCGCGTCGGCCACGGTCCGGCCGTCGGCGAGCCCGCGGTGCACCTCCGCCATCAGGTCCACCGACTCGACGTCGCCGACGGCGACCGTGCTCGCCAGGACCCCGGTCGTCCCCCGGGCCAGGAGCGCGCTGACGAAGCCGAGCAGCTCGTCACCGGCGTAGGCGACGTCCGCGGCGGAGTCGCAGGCGGCGAGCACGACCCGCCGGGGCGCGATCCCCCGGCGGTCGAGCTCGTGGACGGTCAGCCGGCCGTCGGCCAGCTCCAGGGAGGAGAAGGTCGGGTTGTCCGCGCGCAGCCGGCCGTGGCAGGCCAGGTGGGCCAGCCCCGCACCGGCCAGCGCGTCGGTGGTCGCGGCCACCGTGGCCGCCTCCCCGCTGAGGACGGCGGGCCGCGCGTGGCACCGGCCCACGGCCTCGACCTCGGCGACCGCACCCGGCAGCCGGGGGCCGGCCACGAGCACCACCGTACCGGCGTCCCGCGGCGCGGCCGGCTCCGGACGGGCGAACAGCGCGGCCGACGGCGTGGCGGTCACCGGTGCGCCGTGCAGCGCCGCCCAGGGCACGCGGTGCGTCCGCCCGTCGGGGACGACGACCAGCGGGACGTCCGCGGGCACCTCCAACGGCTCCAGCAGCAGGCCCGCCAGGCGCCGCAGGCCCTCGTCGGCGCTCGCCCGAGCGGCGGCGAGCGCGGTCGCGCGGCCGGGGCGGACGAGGCGCCGGAGCGCGAACAGCAGGCCGTCGCACTCGGCCCGCACGGCCCGGGCCGGGCCCAGGTGGACCAGGCGGCTGCGTCGGCCGTGCAGCACGACGGCGACCAGGTCGTCCTCCACCGTGGCGAACGAGGCCAGCGCGCGGCCGTCGAGCCGCCGGCGCAGCTCACCGGGCGTGCACCCGGGTGCCCGGACGGCTCCCGACCCGGACCGCCGCCAGGTGCTGCGCCGCACCCGGGCCTCCGCGGCGGCTTGGCGGGCGCGCAGCTCCGCCGGCTCCTCGCCGGTCTCCCGCAACGCCTGCGCCAGCTCGGCGTGGACGAGCCGGAGCTCGGCGAGCTCGTCCTGCAGCCCAGCCGGTGCCGGAGGCTCGACGTTCACCAGGGCCGCGGCCCGCGTCCGCTCCATCCAGCCGAGCACGCGCAGCGGCGAGCCGGTGTGCAGCAGCGCCTCGAGCCCGATGCGCCCGAGCTCGACCCCGTGGCCCGAGGCGAGCGCACGCAGCTCGGTCGACCCGAGCGCGGCGCGGTGCCGGGCCAGGTCGGCCAGCCCGGCCCGGCAGTGCCGCAGGGCGGCCTCGTCCCGCCCGGCCAGCCGCTCGGCGGTGGCGCCGGCCAGGTGCCCGCGCAGCCGCAGCAGCACCGGGCCGCGCCGGCTGCGGTCCCGCGCCACCTCCAGGCAGCGCCGGGCGACCCGGGGGCGCTCCAGCCGCGCGGCCAGCCGGCCTGCGGCCAGATGCGCGGCCGCGGCGGCCGTCGGCATGCCCGACCGGTCGAGGTACCCCGCAGCCCGCGCCGCGCGCCGCACCACGTGGACGTCGGCGGCGCCGTCGAGGAGGGCCGCCTCGGCGGCGAGCACGGTGGCCCGGGCGGCCCAGGCGGTGCGCCGCTGCCGGCGGAACAGCCGCTCAGCGTCGTCGGCGGCCGCCCGTGCCGTCCCGGCGTCCCCGGCGAGCAGCGCGGTCTGGGCCACCGTCAGCCGGGCCTCGGCGGCGAGGAGCAGGACGCCCTGGGCCTCGAGGTCGGCGGCGGCGCGGCCGGCCAGGTCCCGCGCCTCCGGCAGCAGCCGCAGCTCGGCCAGGACGTCGGCGTACTCCATGTGGTACTCGCCCAGCGGCACGCCGGTCTCCGCGAACAGCTCCGTCGCGCGGTCGAGCTGGGACAGCGCCTCCGCGAGCCGTCCGCTCTGCGCCAGGACCAGGCCACGGTTGTGCGCCACGAACGCGTACATCGAGGGCCCGATGCCGGCGGCCAACTCCTCGGCGCGGTCGAGGTGGCGCAGGCTCTCGTCGAACCGTCCCCGGGAGGCGGCCACCAGGGCGAGGTTGTTGGCCGCGCTCCCCCGGTTGTCCAGCGTCGCGGCCGGGTCGTCCACGACGCGGCGGTAGGACGCGGCCGCCGGCTCCAGGCGCCCGAGGTTGTGCAGCAGCACGGCGCGCATGAACTCGGCCTCGGGGACCGACCGGTCCGCCCCGGCCACGGCCCGGTCCAGGTCCCGCAGGGCGACGGCGACCTGGCCGAGCTCGAGGACGACCGCCGCCCGGGTGACCAGGAGCTCCGCGAGCCGGTGCATGAGCCCCGCCCGCCGGGCCAGCCGGACCGCCTCGTCGAGCAGCTGCAGCGCCCGCCGGTTCTCGCGACGGGCCCGGGCCGCCCACGCCACCGCCCGCAGGCCGACCACGAGCGCCTCGCTGTCGGCGGTGCGGCGGGCGGTCTCGACGACGTCGGCGGCGGTCCGGTCGAAGCGCCGCGGGTCCCCCACGACGCCGTCGTAGGCCTGCTGCGCACGTATCAGGAGGGAGCCGCTCGGCTCTTCCCGTGTGACGCCGGTCACCGGGACCATTCTGCTCCGGATCCGGCGCAGCGAGGAGGAGATTTCCGATGGCGGCCCTGGAGCCCTATCCCCACGCACCGGCGGACCTGCGGGACGACGAGCAGATCAGGACCCAGCGCGACGTGGTGCGCAGGCAGATCGCCGCCTGGGAGGCAGCGCTGCAGGACGACGCCGCGCGCAGGAAGCAGCAGGTCGCAGCCGCCGAGGACCTCCGGGACCGCCGGTGCGGCCTGGCGATGACGCAGCTGCTGCTCCACGACGACGAGTTCCCCGTGGACCCGGACCGAGTGCTGGTGCGCTCCGGCGACGCAGACCAGGCGACGCGTGACCTGCGCGGCCTGGGGGCCGGATACGCGCCGCACCCGGTGCCGGTGCGGTCACCCCGGCTCCCGGACCTCCGCGTGCTCCAGGACGTCTGCGCCGGCCCCCGTCGTACGGCGCAGGCGTACAGCTCCGCCGCGCTCCGACTGTGCGGGGCCACGGCGCAGCCGAGCTACGCCGTCATGCTGGGGGCGATCCGGAAGGCCGTCGGCGGCCCCGAGCTCTCCGGTCCGCCGGAGGGCGGGCGGTGGTCACGGCCCGGGCAGGAGGTCCGCGGCCCCCGCGTGGTGGTCATCGACAACGGACTCAGCGCCGAGCAGCGCGCAGACGGCTGGTTGCAGGGCCTGGCCCGCACCGACAACCTCGACCTGCTCGACGTCGTCCCCCGCGACGAGTTCCTCGACCGAGGCGCGGGCCACGGCACCTTCGTCTGCGGCATCGTCCAGCAGGTGGCTCCCGGCGCGGACCTCGACGTGCGACGCGCGCTCGACACGGAGGGGGTCGGGGAGGACGTCGAGGTCGGGGAGCACATCGTGCGAGCGGCCGAGGACGGCGCCGAGGTCGTCAACCTGTCGCTCGGCCTCGTCACCCCCGACGGCAAGCCCCCGTTTGCCCTCCTGGACGCGGTCGGTGAGGCCATCGAGATCGCGAGGAGGCGGGGGACCCACCTCCTGCTGGTCTGCGCCGCCGGCAACGGCGGCGATGACCGGCCGTGCTGGCCCGCTGCCCTCTCGGGGAGGTCCTACTTCCCGGAGCACGTCGTCTCCGTCGCGGCCCTGCGCCTCGACTACCGCGACGAGACCCAGGTCATCGACGCGCGCTGGTCCACCCGCGGTGACTGGGTGACCTGCTCCACGCTCGGGCAGGGCGTCGTGTCGACGTACGTGATGGGGACGGAGTCACGGGAGTACGACCCCCAGGGCCCGGAGACCTTCGGCGCCGACGCGTGGGCGACGTGGAGCGGCACCTCCTTCGCCGCACCGCAGGTCACCGGGGCGATCGTCCGGCTGATGCAGGAGCATCCGGAGGTCTCCACGGCCAAGGAGGCGTGCGACCGGCTGATGGGCCACGGCCGGCGACTGTTCCCCGGCTACGGGGTCTCCGTCCGGATCCTGCCCGTCTGAGCTCACGGCCGAGGGCCGGTCCCCCGGGACGCCTCCCGGGGGACCGGCCCTCACCGCGCGGGACGGGTGCGGTGCACGGCGACGGTCGCCGCGCCGGCACACAGCGGGACCGCCTCCGCCACCAGGCGCCACAGGTCCCCCCGGTCGAGGACGGCGTCGCCCCACGTGTCGAAGCACCGTGCGCCGGCGACGAGCAGCGCCTTGGTCGCCGCGATCCGCTGCTCGACCAGGTCGAGCCGGCGCCGGGTCGAGCAGCCCGGCGGCAGTCCGCCGCCGGGCCCGCCGGGGAGCGTCCTGAGCCCGCCGAGGGGCATCCGCCGCTCACGCAGGACCCGGCCGGCCAGCGGCGCGAGGACCTCGGCGGCGAACCGGGGCAGGTACTCGTCCGCGAAACGCGACGCGGTGTCCGCGGCCCGGTCCTCCTGCAGAGCGGAGGGTCGCCCGCCGTCGGCACCGCACAGGTCGGTCTCCCGCCCGAACGACCGGTCGAGCCGGAAGGCGTTCTGCAGGTGGACCACCTCGGCGAGGGCGCCGAGCCAGGCGTCGTGGAGTGCGCGGACCCGGGTGACGGCGGGACGCACGAGCGGCCCGACGTCGGTGGCCGCGAGCAGGTGCGTCAGCCCCGAGCGGCCGGCGTGGGCCCGGTCGAAGGCGGCGGTGGCGTCGAGGCCGGCATGGCCTCGCAGCACCGCCGCGCCGCCGGGGTGGCGGCGCACGAAGCCGGCGACGTCGTGCACGCGGCCGCCGATCGCCAGCCACCAGCCGTGCCCGTCGTCGTTGTGCTCCGCGAGGTCGGCCACCGAGATCCCCCGGCCGGCCGGGCGCGGGGGGACGCCTGCCGGAGCGCGCGTCCCCGGCGAGGGACCCCGCTCGTCGCGGGACGCGGTGAGGGCGCTGTCGACGGTCTGCCAGGTGAGCTCCCGCGGTGACCCGGCGAACCCGCCGATGGTCAGGCCCCGGCCGACCATGAAGGCGACGGACAGGTAGCCCGACACCCGGCGCCGGTGCCGGCCGAGGAAGCCGTCCGCCCCGGCGTACGCCTCCCGCACCGCCTCGAACGAGGCGACGACGCCCGGCGCGGACCGGGAGGCGACGTACCCGGCGACGGGGACCTCCTCGACGGCGTCGAGGAGCCGGCGCCAGTGCGGCGGGGAGCTGCGGCGGTGCAGCAGGATCTCCCGGCCCAGCTGGCTGTCGTGGCGCTGCCTGCCGAGGAGGGCGTCGAGCAGGGTGAACACCGGCGACGCCGTGCCGCTCGGCCCGAGGACGCCGGGGGCGAGCGGCACCGCCAGCGGGGCCACCGTCTTCGCCCAGACGACGGGGTCGACGCAGGTGCGGCCGTCCGGGCGCGGGTCGATGAGCCGCAGCGCCCGGGTCGCGGCGCGGACGGCGGCGGACACCCGGTCGAGGGCGTCGCGCAGCGCCTCGGCGTCGTCGTCGAGCACCGCCTGCTGGGCGTCGGCCGCCGCTCCGACGACCGGCGCGCACCGCGCCAGGATCTCCACCTGTGCGAGGTAGAAGACGCGCTCCTCCTCGTTGCGCACGGCGGGGACGAGCAGGCGGAGGTCGTCCGACACGAGCGGGAGGGCGTCCCGGCCGTCGGCGAACCGCCAGTTGTGCACGATCAGGTCGGGATAGGTCAGCACCGGGTCCGGCGCCCGCCCGAGCCGGCGGCGGACCTCCGCCCACGGCTCAGCGACGCTCGCGGGGAGGGCGGTGGGCCGGGGTGCGTGGCAGTGCCAGTAGCTGTGCCCGAGGAGGCCGAGCACCGTGGCCGCGCGCTGCAGGGCCGCGTCGGGCAGCGCGTCGGGGCCGGCGGGCAGGACCGGCATCCCGTCGAACGCCGGGCGGACGGCGAGGTCGCGGAAGAGGTCCGGCAGTTGCGCCGCCGCCTCGTCCCAGGCGGCGTGGCTCGCGGGCAGGCGCAGCAGCGGCGGGCGGGTGGGCAGGAAGCCCCGGCCGGCCGACAGCGGGCCCAGGTGCTCCTGCCCCGCGCTGCCGTCGCCCCCTGCGGAGGCGAGGACCCGCGCCGCGGGTGCGGTCCGGTGCGCGTCCATGGCGGCTCCTCGGGGTGCGGCCCGCCGGCGGCCGGGAGGCCACGGCGACCGGCGGATCCGTGCTCTCCCGGAGCAGAGGCCGGGGCCGCCGCCGCTGATACGGCCGGGCCCGACCCCGGTGCGGCGTTGCCCGGCCTCACCACCCAGGAGACGGCCCTGACACCGGTGTCGCTCTGATCCCGGTACTGGCCGACGGCGCAGGGACCAGGCGAGGCGTGCGTCGTCGTGGAGTTCCGCTCCGCGAACACGGGTGTCCTCGCCGCCGGGGCAGGCCTGCTGGCCATCCCGCCGAGCGGGCTCAGACCGGCGGCCTGGCCGGCACTCCGGGCCTAGGAGAAGCGTTCGCAGCCGGTTCCCTCGACGACGTCGCCGCGACGCTCGAGGGACGTCCTGTCGGCCGGGACTCGGTCGTCCCCTCCGCCCTGTGGGACTGGCGGAACCGCCCCCGCGACGTCTGATCCGCGTTCACCGCGAGTCCACGCGGGGTGGCTCACCGATGCCGCCGCGACGACACGGACGTCGACCGCGCCGGATCCGCGCGAAGAGACCTGTCCCGCCGTGTCCAGGACCGATTCGATCGACACCTCTTCGGCCTCCACGATCGGGAGGGGCCATGACGGCTCGCCTCTTCCTCAGCCACTCCTTCGCCGATGGCCGCGACGCGGCCGAACGCATCGCGGAGGACCTGGCCGTTCGCACTCCGGACTGCGCGATCTGGTCACCGACGCAGGAACTGCGACTGGGCCACAGCTGGTTCCAGCAGGTCGCGCAGGCGTTCCGGACGATCGATGCCGTCCTCCTCGTGATGACGGAGGACGCACTCCGCGATGACTCGCAGTGCCGCACCGAGTGCATCGTCGCTCAACGCGAGGGTGTGCCGGTCGTCCCCGTCCGGGTGGACGGCGACGTCACCCTCTACCCGCGCTTCGTCCTACCCCAGGTGGTCTGGGTGGACCTCGTGCGCGATCCCGACGAGGGACTGCGCACGCTGGTGCGGGAGGTCGACCGCGTCGTCCGCCACGGAGCCGCTCGGCAGGTGGTGCCCGAGGTGCTGTGGCGTGCCGCGGCTGGCCCGGTCGTACCTGACGGCGGGGTCTTCGTCGGCCGTTGGCTGGTCACCCGTGACCTCCGCCCGGGTGAGCGAGCCGCCGTCATCCCGGACGCGGTGCTCGTCCTCCAGTCGAACAACCGCTTCGAGGAGCGTGTGACCGGCCGCCTGCTGGGACGCCTGAGCCGTCAGATCGGGTCCTGGGGATACGACCCCCGCCTGCAGCGCGTCACTCTCGTCGAGAGCCGGAGCCACCTCAAGGTCCTCCAGATCGACGGCAGCTACGGGCCCAACGTCTTCGGGGGGACCACCGGTGGTCGGCGCTTCCGCGCCCAGCGGATGCTCGAGCTCTAGGGCGGCCGTGCGGTCCTCGTCAGCAGTGCGGCGGGCTCTCCGCGAAGGTCATCCGCTCGGTCGACACGAAGCCGCCCGGCAGCGGCTGCTCGAGCCGCGCCCAGTCATCCGTCACGCACGCGACGACGAGTCGGTCGCCGGGCCCCACGTCACCGATGTCCGCGGTGCTCGTCGACGGCCCCTCGCGGACGTTGTACAGCCCTGCCACGGAGGCCGGGACCCCACTCGAGAGGAGAGCGGGGGCCGCCAGCCAGACGGCGAGGGCCGTCGCACCGACCACCGTGACCGCCGCGAGTCCGCCGCGCCACGGGACGTGGCGCACGGGATCCACCTCCTCCCCCGTGTGCCCGTGGTCCGACCCGGCGTACGGCGGCGGGGCGCTCAGGGGTGCCACCGTCGGCGCTGGTGCCAGGTGCTGGGGCGCGTGCTCGAGTACACGGTGTGCCCGCGCCAGCAGCCACCGGCTCTGTGCCCGGCTGGCCTTGAGCAGGGTCTGCGTGGGGGCCGGGCCGCCCCTCCCGGCCGGCTGCGTCTCGACCTCCAGGTAGTAGTCGGTGAGGGCCAGCGGGACGGTCTGCGACCCGAGTCGCGCGTTCGGGGACCGGACGTCCATGCGCTGCCACGCTGCGCGCACCTCCCCCTCGAGGTAGCGCACGTTGCTCCAGGGATCGGCCAGGAGGACCACCCGTGACACCGGGAAGGTGTCGACGATCCGCTGCAGCTCGTACTGGGTCCCCTTGTTCTTCGTCCGGTACCCCGAGAGGTCGAGCACGACGAGATCGGCACGTGCCAGCAGGTGGTCCAGCGCGGTCTGCCAGGAGTCGGCATGGCAGAAGATCGAGTCCACCGGGTAGGCGCCGAACCGGTCGAAGGTCCAGACCGTGGAGCCCGCGACGGTGTCGAGCGTGTGCCATCCCGGCCGTTGCGGTTCGGTCAGCGCCCGGTCGAGCCGCCTCCTGAGGTCCTCCGGCGAGCTGACGAAGAGCGGGCCGAGCGCCCCGGCCCGCCTGACCGCCCGGAACTGTGCTGGGCTCATCGCCGCCGCGCTGCGCAGGAGGTGTACGTGACCGAACTCCCGCCAGGCACCACGGACGAACGTACGGGCGCGTGGCTGGTTCTCGAAGACCCGGAGATACACGATGGACAGGGGCGGGCGTCCCAGCACGTTGCTCGTCTCCGTGACCCGCCGGAGGGGACCCGGCCGCTGCCGGAAGCGCGGCGGACGAACGATCTGCACCCGGAGGGGTGGCGGTGTCGAGACGAAGGGGCCGCCGGTGACCACCTGTCCCGGCGGTAGAGCGGGGCCCAGGGCCGGGTCCCGGGAGAGCCGCACGATCCGCCGC
This sequence comes from Geodermatophilus sp. FMUSA9-8, assembly GCF_037034165.1. NCBI lineage: Bacteria > Bacillati > Actinomycetota > Actinomycetes > Geodermatophilales > Geodermatophilaceae > Geodermatophilus > Geodermatophilus sp. FMUSA9-8. Next base: position 352,031 of record NZ_JBAGKE010000001.1, read on the forward strand.
ATGGTCCGCCATCGGCGGCCGTTGACCACCGCGGAGGCGATGAGGAGGACGGCGAGGCCGGTGCCCCCCAGGATCGCCCAGTCGGGCACCATGGAGGACGGACGCGGCACCGCGGGCGGCCAGTAGTCGCTCCGCAGGAGGAGGCCGGCCCCGACGGCGCCGATCAGGCCCACCGCCAGCAGTCCGTGGACCACGGTCGCGACGGCCCGGCTGGGCTCGATGTAGTGGACCCCGCGTTGGAGCATGCCTGCACGTCCTGACATGGGGACTCCGTTCGGACCTGCTCCCCGCGGGCCGAGTGGGGAGCACCAGCGCCGGCGACGGTAGGAGGACGGGCGTCACGGCCCCGTCACCAGCGGCGGTCCCCGCGTCGGCCGGACCGGCGAGCCTGCTCGGGAGGGGCGCGACCCCGCTCAGGCCGTGGGGTCGAGGCGGTCGATGAGGCCATCGAGCCATGCCACGTCGATGCCTCGGGCGGCCCGCGCATCGCGGATGAGGCGGAGGTTGCCGGCCGTCGTCCTGCGCTGCCACCGCTCCGGTGCGTGGCCCTGGCACTCGCCGAGTGCGCGCCGGGCTCGATCCCCGTCGTCGTCCAGTACGGCGAGCTCCAGGCGAGTCGCGGACACCCAGTAGTCGGCCGCCTCTGCCCGGGCCCGCTGCTCGAGGGCGAAGCGGACCACGGGCAGCAAGTCGTCCTTGCGGTCCAGGCTCGCCGGTGTTCCCTGCACGTCGAGCAGCGTCACGGCGTTCACGCCCGGGTAGTAGTCGCGCCAGTCCGCCTCGAAGCCGCGGACGTACTGGTCCACCGCCTTCTCCAGGAGGACCGCGGCCAACAGGTCCTCCCCTGCAGCGGCGACCTCGGCCCAGTGCGCCTTGTACACCCGCCCGCGCAGCCCGTACGTCTCGGACGATGGCCCCCACTCCCGCTCGAGCTCGTCGAGCATGGAGAGAGCGGTGGCGCGTCGCTCGTCGCGCTCTGGGTTCGTCGGGTCCTCCGCCAACCGGTTGTGGGCGAAGGCCACGAGTTGCCTGACGGCGGCCTGGCGGCGCAGGTGCCGGGGCATGTCGTCGTACACCTCGAGCATGGAGCGCCAGTCGTCCAGGGCCCGGTAGGCCAGGACGAGGTCGATCCACACGCCGAGGTCGACCGTGTCGCTCCGGCGCATGCTCGCGTGGACCTCGTCCAGGACGGCGCGAGCCTCCGCGTCCGCGGTGCCGGCCATCCGCCGGACGGTGTCGAGCCGACGCTTCAGCGCCTCACCCTCCCGCACCTGCCCGCGGAAACTGCTGGCCGCCTCGGCCGGCAGCTGCTGCGGGCGCCACGCCGAGACCAGCTGGAAGAGGGGGCTGTCGGGCGCCTCGTCCTGGCGCGCCAGCTCCTGGAGCGAGGTCAGGTGCGCGGCGGTGCTCGCGCGCAGCCGCTCGGCCGCCTTCCCCGTCAGCTTGTTCTTAGTCGTCAACTGATAGCGCTGTGTGCGGAGCAGGGCGACATCGAAGGGCAGCGGCTTCTGAGCGGCGTACACCGTGAGGGTGGTGCGTGGCCGTGCGGCGTGACGGATCCCCAGCTCGTAGAGGACGTTCGGGTTGGCCGTGGTCAGGTCGGCCACCGCGAAGTCGCAGAGCAGCAGCCGCTCGTACATGGCCTGGTGGATGATCCCGCCGAGCTTCTCCTCGTCGGCTCGTATCGGGGTCATCCCCGCGTCCTCGATCCCCGGTCGCAGAGCCCGCCGGTAGACGGCGTCGAAGTCGATCGCCGCCCCGCCGGCCGGATCGGGCTTCTTACCGAAGGGCATGAGGACGAAGCACAACGGACGGTCGGACATCGCCGGCTCACCTCCTGCGCCGGACGGACCGGGTCACGGCGCCGCGGCCGCCTCTGGCCGCCCGGGTCCCAGCCTGCACCGGAGAGGACCGGAGTGGTCCGGTCCCCGCGATCGCGGTTGAGGGACGACACCCTGATGACGTCCGGACGCACATCAGCCAGGGTGCTGCGTGTCGCTCGCCACCGAGCGCAAGGAGGGCCTCCGATGTCCGACTCCCCCGTCGTGGTCGCTGTCAGTGGACACATGGTGGACACCCCCGACCGCGAGGAACCACGCTTTCCCGCCGGACAGGTCGCGCGCGTGGCGCGCGAGGTCGACGAGGCGTTCGACACCTGGGGTGTCGGCCCCGGGACGACGATCGTCTGCGGGGGGGCACGTGGCGCCGACCTCCTCGCTGCCGAGGCCGGGCTCCGTCGAGGCGCCCGGGTCCGCCTGTGCCTGGCCCTGCCACCCGGCGAGTTCGAGAGACGCTCCGTCGACCTCCCGGATACCGACTGGGTCACCCGGTTCCGCGCGCTCCTGCAACGGAGCGAGGTCGAGGCGCCCTCGGCGGGCGAGGCGACGGCCGACGGCGGGGACCCCTTCGCCCGGGCGAACGCCCGTCTGGTTGCGGTGGCCCGCTCGATGACCGAGTCCCCGCACGCGCTGCTCGTCTGGAACGGGCGACGTGGCGACGGCCCCGGGGGAACCGCCGACTTCGTCCGCCGGCTCGGCTTCACCGGCCCCGGCCCTCGCGTCCGGGTCATCGACCCGACGCCCCGCCGCTACGAGGAGCGCCAGGACGCTCCGGGCGCGAAGAAGCTGCTGGCCCTCGACGGCGGTGGGATCAGAGGCGTCCTGACGCTGGAGGTGCTCGCCGAGCTGGAGCAGCAGCTGCGGCGGCGCCGCGGTGAACCCGATCTCGTCCTGTCGGACTACTTCGACTACATCGGTGGGACCAGCACCGGCGCGATCATCGCTGCGGCCCTGGCGATGGGGAAGACCGTGACCGAGGTGCAGGAGCGGTACGCCGCCCTCGGTCGCAAGGTCTTCCGGAGGCGCTTCCTCCCGATGCGTCTCCGGTCGCTCTACCGGGACGGACCGTTGACCGAGGAACTCGAGAGGTTCTTCGGAGCGGGGACCACCCTGGGCGACCGGGAGTTCCGGTCCCTGCTCCTCGTCGTCCTGCACAACACGGTCACGGACTCACCATGGCCGCTGAGCAACTGCACGCGGGCCCGGTACAACCAGGCCGACCGTTACCTGTACGACGAGCCGGACCGCAACCTCGACCTCCCGTTGAGCACCCTCGTGCGCGGCAGCACCGCAGCCCCCGTCTACTTCCCGCCACAGAGACTGCGAGTGGGCAGACACGAGTACGTCTTCCAGGACGGCGGGATGACGCCGTTCAACAACGCCGCCTTGTTGCTCTTCCTCATGGCGACGCTGCCGGAGTACGGCCTGTGCTGGCCGGCCGGCGAGGACGAGTTGCTCGTGGTGTCCGTGGGTACGGGGTCGGCGGCGTCCGTGCATCCCGGGCTCCACCTCCGACGGGTCGGGCTGCTGTTCAACGCGTCCAACTTCCCGTCCGTCTTCATGCGGGGAGCCTCCGTGGGCCAGGACCTCGTGTGCCGGTCGCTGGGGCGGACCCGGGCCGGATCGGCCCTGGACCGCGAGTTCGGCGGGCGGCTGGGCGCGGTCGCGCCGGGTGGCCGGAACCTGTTCACCTACCTGCGCTACGACGCCGACCTGGGCGACGACGCCGTGGGGGCGCTCGCCATCCCGGCCCGTGACCGGGGGCGACTGCGCAAGCTCGACGCCGTCGGCGCCATGTCCCACCTCCGAACGGTCGGCCGGCACGTCGCCCGCGGGATCGACCTCGAGACACAGTTCGCGGGCTTTCTCTGAGGAGCGCCACGGGCACCGGAGCCTCAGTTCGGGTAGTCCCAGCCGACCACGTTGCCGCCCTGGACCACCGTGACGCGCACGTTCGTCCCGCCGTTCGGCAGGCCCGTGGCGGAGCAGTAGGTCGTCGCGCCGACGGTCGCCTCCAGATCGCCGCAGGTGACCGTTCCCGGCTGGTGCCCACGCGACACCAGGTCGTCGTGGACGCTCCGCGAGACGGTGGCCGCCGGGACGACACCCGAGCCTCCGCCCCCGTTCCCCCCTGGGGTGTCCCCGCCGAGCGACACGGCCGCCCAGACGCCCAGCGCGACCAGGCCGACGGTCGCACCCCCGATCCACGCGAGCACCTTGGTGACCCTGGACCGTGCGACACGTCCGGGCTGAGGCGGTCCGGCCTGCCATCCTTGCCAGGCCGGCCTCTGCCGGGGGGCTCCGGACAGCGCATGTCGGGCACGCTCGGCCGGGCCCTGCAGGCTGTTCTCGTGCTCGATGAAGCGCCGGAGGAGGTCGGCCGCGGTCGCCTTCTCCTCGGGATCGCTCGCCCGCAGGCCCGTGGTCAGGTCGGTGACCATGCGCTCCTGCAGGTGGGGGTCGGCGACCAGCGTCGCGATCCTGTCCGCGATGAGGTTCAGGTACGACAGCGGTGGCGGTGGTGGCGGCGGGAGCGGGTGGGGAAGCGGTCGCGACCGCGGCAGCTGACCGAGTGATTGTGCGAGCCGTGCGGTCGCGGGGCCGTCCCGGACCGTGTAGTCGAAGAAGTGGACCTGCGCGGACGCCGAGGGCAACCCCTGCATGCTGACCGGGGCCACCAGGACCGGGAACAACTGCCTGTCCAGGGCGAGCGCGTACTGACGTTCCAGCGTGCACGCCTTCGACGCCAGTGACGCCGGTGAGGTCACGGCGAGCAGGACGTCGCACTGCTGGATGCGTCCGATGATCTCGTCCCACCACCGCCCTCCGGAGTGTGCGCCGGCATCCGTCCAGGGCTCGTGCCCCAGTGATCGGAGTGTGTCGCAGAGCTCATCCACGACCGCTCGGTCCTCGCGGGCGTAGGAGATGACGATCCTCACCGGTCGACCTCCGGACGGTGCTCCGCGGTCAGCGGACGTGGTGGACAGCGGCGCTGGCCATGCTGGGCATCCGGCGTCACCGGTCCGTCACCGCGCGGGTCCGCGTTCCGGCCCGGACGACGCAGCACGGCGCGTGCCCGAGGCTGCGGCGGACGACGCCGTGACACCTGCGTGACGGCGCGGTGACGGTGCCCCGGCGACGCTGAGCGGCGACCCGGAGCGGGTCGCCCACCACTTCTGCCGGAGTCCGATCCCGATGACTCGCACGCCCGCGGCGCCGGCCGCCGTCTGCTCGTTCATCCCCGACCACGTCCTCCGCGCCGTCGCCGAGCGCGGGAGCCCCGAGCAGCGCCGCGAGGCGCTCCGGGCCCTGGCCGCCTCGACGACGATGCGTTCCCTGCGCACCCAGGCCGAGGCCCGCAGGTCCGTCCTGCCGCGGTCGGCGATGCCGGAGATCACCACCGCGCTCGCGCCGCCGACGAAGGAGCGGATCGTCCGGGACGCCCGGAGCACGCCGGACCTGCGGGGCCCGATCATCCGGACCGAGGCCGGACCGGCGAGCGCCGACGAGACGGCCGAGGCGGCATTCGAACGCCTCGGCGCCACGTGGGACTTCTTCTTCCAGGTCTTCGCGCGCAACTCGATCGACAAGGCCGGGATGCCGATCGAGGGCGTCGTCCACTACCGCCGCGACTACGACAACGCGCTGTGGAACGGCTCGCAGATGATCTTCGGCGACGGCAGCGGTCGCCTGTTCACGCGCCTCGCCCACTCGCTGACGGTGTGCGCCCACGAGCTGAGCCACGGGGTCGTGCAGTACGACGGGCCGCTGGTCTACCAGGGCCAGTCCGGCGCGCTCAACGAGTCGATGGCCGACGTGCTCGGCGTCCTCGTGGAGCAGTGGTCGCTCGGGCAGCCCGTCGAGCAGGCGGACTGGCTCGTCGGCCGCGAGATCCTCGCCCCGGGGGTCACCGGCAAGGCCCTGCGGTCCCTGGTGGCGCCCGGCACCGCCTACGACGACGACGTGCTCGGTCGCGACCCGCAGCCGGGCCACATGGACGACTACGTCGAGACCGACGAGGACAACGGCGGGGTGCACGTCAACTCGGGCATCCCCAACCGCGCCTTCGTCCTCCTCGCCCAGCGGCTGGGCGGCCGGGCCTGGGAGGACGCCGGGCGGATCTGGTATGCCTCGCTGGGACACGAACGGCTGCTGCCCACCGCCACGTTCCGCCAGTTCGCCCGCATCACGCGCGTCGTGGCCTCCACCGTCTTCGGCGCCGGCAGCCCGCAGGTGTCGGCGGTCGAGGAGGCCTGGGATGGCGTCGGGGTCCAGCTCTGAGGCGGTGCGCGTGCACCTGCGCCGCACCGGGGGCCTGTTCGCGGGTGCCCGGCTCGAGGTCGAGGCCGGCCGGGACGACCTCGACCCGGCCGGCGTCGCGGCGCTCGACCGGCTGCTCGCCGGTGCCCGCCCGGCCGTCCCGCCCGCTCCGGGCGGGACGGCCGACGGCTACCGCTACGACCTCACGGTCCGCCGCGGCGGGCAGGAGGTCGTCTCCCTGCGCCTCGGTGAGCTGGAGCTTCCTCCCGAGCTCGTCCCGCTGGTCGACGCGCTCGAGCAGCGGGCCCGCGACGAGCGGGGCTGATCCTCCCGGCCGGGCCGCCCCGGAGCAGGGGCGCCGGGCCCTCAGGCGGGACGGGACCGCCGCGGCGGCAGGGCGCGGCACGCGGACCCCCGGGAGGGCCGGCCGGCGGCCCGGGGGCCGGCGGCCTCCGCGTCGTGCGGTCCGGCAGGCACCGCGTGGTCCTGCGGGCCCCGGACGCGTGCCAGGGCCTCACGGAAACCCCGCTCGTACCAGCGGGGGGCGTTGAGCACGACCCCGGCGGGTGCGGCGCCCGCCGCCGCGTCCCACACGAGGGCGGCGAACCGCTCGGGGTCGAGACCGCGGCACCACGGACCCACGGCGGCCGGCTCCCCGGCCGGCTCGATCTCCGCCGCGAGGCGGCCGTCGGCGCGCCCCAGGGCCAGCGCGGCCTCCAGGGCGCGCAGGAGAGGTGTCGACGGGACGTGCTCGCTGGTGGTCATGACTGCCTCCGGACACCTCGTCGGACCGTGGTCCCCGCTCGCGCCGGCCCCTCGGGGCTGAGCGGCCGACGTCAGGAGGAGGTGGCGCCGCACCGCGGTGATACGGCGGAGGCACGGCGAGGGGCCGGTCACCACCGGATGTCGGGGAGGCCGTCCACCGGCTCGCGCTCCCCCACCAGCCCGGGCAGCACGGGCAGGTCGGCCGCCCGCAGCACGTCGGGGAAACGCAGCCCGGTGCGGGCCTCGATCTCCGGGAGCGCCACCTGGAACACCCGGAACTCGTCGAGGTCGAGCAGCGCGATGGGGTCGAGTGCCTGCGTCAGCAGGAAGGCCCGCGCCCGCAGCTCCCCGTCCGCGCGGAAGGCCAGCACCTTCCAGTACTCGCGCGGCAACCGCACCCCGCGGTACAGGCGGTCATCGGCGGCGAGGACCGGCCCGCCGAAGACGCTGACCCGCAGGTCCTCGACGTCGACGTCCGCGAAGACGGCGTCCTCGAGCCGGCCCCAGACGCCGTCGCGCCGGCTCTGGTTGAAGTCGTCGAGTTGCGGCGCGATGTTGGTGAAGTAGAACGAGTCGCGGTTCGCCGCCTCGGCGATGGGCAGGTCGCCCCAGACCAGGTCGGCCCGGCGCGCGATGTGCCCCCGGTCCAGGCGGTTGCCCGCGTACAGCTCGTCGCCCACCTGCAGGTGCCCGGCGACCTGCGGGTCCCGGGCGAAGCGGAGACCCCGGCGGCTGAGGGCCTTCAGGGCGCCGCCGTCGACGTTCCAGGCGACCCACAGCGCGAACCGGCGGGAGGCGCTCATCTGCAGGGAGAAGTGCACGTGCTCCACGACGGTGCCCCCGTCCGTCGTCGGGGCCACGTCGGCGAGGACCGCGGCACCGGGAGCGGGGGCCGGCACCGCGACGCCGAGGAAACCGGGGTCGTACCCGACGCCGGCCCGCACGGTCGCGCCGTCGCCCCGGACGGCATCCCGTGGAACCGCGTGCCCCTGGAGCGGCCCGCGAGGGTCGACGGGCTCCCGGTCGAGGAGGAACCGGATCGACACCTCCGGCACACGGCGAGCCCCGACGGTGCCGTACCCGATCCCCAGGGAGGTGAGGTGGAGGTCATCCAGGGACGCCGGACCTCCGGCCCGGAGCAACCGCCGGAGGGCGGCGAGCAGCTCTCCGGGCGGCACCGGGACCGGGTCGGTCCCGCCGTCCTCGCGGACGTCTGTCGTGTGGGTGGACACCGGGGCCTCCTCCGCGCCGATGGGCTGGACGGACCGCTGCGGCGACGCTGTTCCTCAGGCCCCGGGCGGCAGCTCCCGCAGGGCCGCGCGGGGCACGTCGACGGCCAGTCCCGACGAGGTGACGGCACGGCAGCGGTCGTCGCCCGCGTGCAGCACGGCGACCCGCGTCCCCGCCGGCAGCACACCATCGGGGCCGCGGTCCCCGCCGGGCCGGTCGAGCGTGAACGGCTGGTCGACGACCAGCTCGTGGGTCAGGGGCTGCGGCACCGGCCGGACGACGTTCGTCGCCGGGGGCAGCGCCTCCGCCCCGAGCACGACGAACCCGGGCCGGCGGACGGCGGGCTCCTCGCGGGCGCCGTCCCCCGGTCGCCCGCGCCCGCGGCTCCCGCCGTCGCTCACCGGCGCCTCGTCCGGTCAGCCGGCCGGCTGCAGGCTGCCGCCGGGCAGCACGACCGGGATCGACGGCAGCACGATCCCGTCGTCGATCGGTGCCGCGTGCGGCACCAGCCCGCCGCTGACGGCCAGGGCCATCAGGTCCGGGAGCTCGTAGGCCTCGGCAGCGTCGACGTCGACCTGGTAGCCGAGGTCGCCGAAGCTGGCCACGGTCGGCGGCTGAGCGGGTTGCCCGCGGCGCCGACGAAGCCGGTCATGAGCTCGTCGCGGAACACGCTCTCCCGCCAGTGGCCGTCGCGCGTGCCCGGACCCCCGGTGTTCTCCACGGGTACCGGCTGCGGGCCGCCGCCCAGCAGCGCGCCGAACTCCTCCTGGGCGCCGGCGCCGGTGAACGTGGGGTCGGCCGTCCCGGCGCCCTGCAGGAGGCCCTTGAGGTCCCAGATGGTGCCGATGCCGAGCACGTGCCCCATCTCGTGCGCGATCACGTCGTGCAGGGTGCCGTCGGACTCCATCCGCGCGAGGTCGGCCGTGTCGAAGGACATGATCCCCTTCACCGGGAGGAACGCCGCGTTCCCGGCGGCCTCCGGGCGGACGTGCGTCGGGCCGGCCTGCCCGAGGATCCGCCCGGGGCCGTCGATGGGCACGCCCTGCGCCAGGACGAGCAGGTCGTCGACCACCTCGCCGTCCACCAGCACGTCGGGGAGGTCACCGACGATGACCCGCGCCCAGCGGTCGGCCGCCGCGGCGAACGCGTCCCGCTGGGCGTCGGTGAGACCGCCGAGGAAGCGGACCTCGATGGTGAACGGCGAGTCGGTCTTCGCGAGCGCCCGGGCGCGCCCGGCGTCGGCGCGCGCGAGGTGGGTCTCGTGGTCGGCCACGGCTGGTCCTCCTGTTCGTGGTGCCCGTCGCCACCGCGGCGCGGGACGTCCTGGGTGCTGCGCCGAGAGCTCAGAGCCCGAGGGCGTGCCGCATGGCCGCCCGGGAGGCGGGCCCGACCACGCCGTCGGCGGCGAGGCCGTGCGCCCGCTGGAAGTCACGGGTCGACGCCTCCGTGCGGGAGCCGAAGTGCTCGTCGACGTCGAGAGCCCGGCCCAGCGCCAGCACCAGCCGCCACTGCCAGGTGGCGACGGCGGCGCCGCTGTCCCCGCGGCGCAGCAGCCGGGTGCCGGTGCCCGGTTCGGCGTGCCACACATCGACGACGACCCGGGTCGGGCCGGTGAGCGTGGATGCCCGGACGCCCGTGCGGGCCGCGACGCCGATCCCCCAGGTGAGCTGCGCCTCGAGGTCCCCGGCGTCCGCGAGGTCCCGGAAGGCGGCTGACCCGGCGAGCCCCGGGAGCGGGCCCTCGAGGGTCGGGCGCCCGTCGTCGGTGTGCGCGGTCGCCGGGTGGACGTCGACCTGGACGACGGCGCGGCCGCGCAGCGGGATCTCGTCCCCTCTCCCCTGGTGGCGCAGCACGTCGACGTACTGCACCCGCACGCCCGGGACGGGACCGTCGAGGTCGAGGACCAGACGGTCGAAGGCCGTGTTCCGCCCAGCCCGGATCCTGCGCAGCCGGGCCGGGAGCCCGGCCTCCGCACGCGGGACCCCGGGCGCCACGTCGTCGGCGGCCCCCGGCAGCATCTCGTCGGGCGTCGCCCCTGGCAGCACGTCGGTCATGGCGCCACCTCACCCGGCGGCCGTCACCGGGGCCGCATCCGCTCCGACCAGGGGCGGGACCTGGGGCTCTCCGGGACGGCGGAGATGCGTCGCCGGGAGCCCGACGGGCGGCTGACCCTCCGGAGCCGTGCGGTGCCAGTTGACCAGCAGGCGGAGGTTCGGTTCGTTGCGCAGCGTCACCGCAGCCAGCGCCATGCGGGTGAGCAGGGACAGCTCCGGTGTCCCGTCCGCGGCCGTGGCGCCCTCCGGCCCCGGACGACACCCGGTCGGCAGGGCCAGTGGGGCGACCGGGGAGTCGGGGCCGGGCCAGCAGCCGCCGGGCCGCAGGTCGAGGCGGAGGGCGTCGACCAGCTCGAGCAGGTCGGTGCTCGTCCGGACGCCGAGGGCGCGCAGCCCGGCATAGGTCGTGCACGGGTCGTCGAGGTTGTCGATCCGAGGCCGACCCGTCCGGAGCAGGAGCAGGGACTGGTCCACCCAGTCCACGATGCGTTGCATCGGGATGCGTGCGACGAGCGCGACGTCGCCCAGGTCGGCCGTGGCCAGGTGCTGGACGTCCTCGATGCCGACCTCGGCCAGACGGGACTCGCTCCAGATGTCCATGCCGTCCAGCTGCGACAGGGGGAACGGGGGCTCCAGGCCGCCGCGGAACGGCCCGGTCAGCTTCCCCGCCACGCGGCGCAGCAACTGGATCCCGACCGTCGGGAAGACGCCCACCGCGAAGGCCACGACGTTCTCCAGGGGATCCGGCCCCCCGGCCGCGGCACCGCTCAGGGCGAAGACCTGGTCGATGCCCGCCACGAGGACCAGCACCGTCACCACCCGCACGACGCCGGCGAGGTAGGCACCGGGACGGAGGTCGTTCTGGAAGTAGCGGCGGATGAGCAGCGACAGCAGGAAGAAGTAGGCCCCGAGGAAGCCGGCCCGGAGCGCGTCGACCGACCGGGGCAGTGTGTCGGCCACGGGAGCGGACCAGACGACGAACGCCCAGCACACGGTGAGGGTGGCGACGCAGAGATAGACCGAGGCGAGCCGGCTGAGGGTGTCCCTGTGCAGGTCGTCGTCAGAGGCGGGCCAGCGCCCGTACTGCCCGACGAACCTGCTCTGGTAGCTGCTCGGCCGGCACCGGTAGCCCGGTCCGCCGGACTCGTACCACCGGCGCCAGGCCGCGGAGGAGCGCGAGGGCTCGGGCAGGAAACGGGGCTCGTCGACACCGAGCCGGTGCAGGACCTGGACGTACTCGTCGCAGAGGGGTCCGATGCGGAAGCGGATGAACCGCAGGTAGAGGAAGCCGGGCAACAGCCCCAGGAGCAGCACGGCGAACGCCTGGGCGGCCGGGACCTGCCAGAGCGGGTGAGTACGGAAGGCCACGTAGGACGCGGTCGCCAGCCCCGTGACGACCAGGAAGACCGAGCCCGGCGCGTTCCAGACGTGCTCGCGGACCCAGTGGACGGTCGACGGCTCGGCCGGCGGCTGCTGCCCGGCCTCGGCGTCGTGCGGTGGGGTGCCGAGGTAGCGGTCGTAGAGGGCGTCGACGTCCGCGGGCCGCTGCTCGAGCACCCGGGCCAGCCGTCGGGGCAGGTCGTCGGCCCCGGAGGCGTCACCGGCCGGGGCGAGCAGGCGGAAGGCCGGCTCGAGGTGGGCGGCGAGGGCGTCGACCCGGCCCGTGCGCGGTCGGGTGTCCCTCGTCATGGCGGTGCGGACCGGTCGGCAGCGGGTCCGGCGCAGGTCACCGGGACGGGGGCCGGGTGGTCCGGGGCGGTCACGGCGCCCTCCCTCTCGTGGGCCCGTCCGGTGGGGTCCCTCACCGGGCCGGTCAGCCGGTGAGTGCGGGCGCGCCCGGGCGCGCCCCGGTGCCGAGGACCTGCGTGACCTGCGGGCTGCCCTCGAGGTAGGCGACGAGCTGGCGCGGGGCGTACCGCGCCCGGGGGTCCTCGTGCCGCCGGACCGCGGTCGAGGCCACGGACTCGGAGGACGCGTCCTCCGCACCGATCGGCCGCGCGTGAGGCCGCAGCAGGCGGAAGAACCACCTCCGCGAGTCGTGCAGGACGCCCAGGGGATCCGGGTCCACGGGGAAGGTCCGGCCGTCGAAGACCCGCGGGGCGCCGTCGGCCGGCGAACGGTAGGCGTCGTCGCGGAACGCGAGTCCGCAGGAGCGGGCGCGGTCCACCATCCACAGGAGCGCGATGTCGGCCAGCTCCGACCGTGCATGCCCTCCGCCGACGTCGTAGTGGTCGCCGCTGAACCAGACCTGCTCGACCCCCGGGCGCCCGGCCACCGAGCGCCGGTCCCACAGCGTGGGCGCGAACGGCGCCCGCCGCTCGTCGACGGCGAGCGCCTGACAGGCGGTGTCGACGGTGCTGCTGAGCCGGGTGTCGTGGAACTCCCAGCGGCGGTTGAGCAGCCGCGACAGGCCGAGCCCGACCGACGGGATGCCGAGCGAGCCCACCGTGTCCCAGACCCCCAGGAACCGGATCCGCGGGGTATGGCTGTAGGCGTGCTGGAACAGCTGCGCCTCGAGGTCGCGCGGACCCGTGGCCCGCGACCGGTACAGGGCGTACGCCTCCCCCAGCCGGTCCACGTGCTCGCGCCGGAGGACGCCGCAGTTGCGAATGAGCCCGACGGTGCTGCGCGCGGTGTAGGCGCCGCGGCTGAATCCGAAGAGGAAGAGCTCGTCGCCGGGGTCGTAGTGCTCGACGACGAAGCGGTAGGCGTCCTGCACGTTCCGCGACAGGCCCACGCCGAAGGCCCCGCCCCGGAGGCGCTCGCCCGGCCGGGTGCCGACCCCCTGCTGGTAGTACACCCGCTGCTCGACGCCGTCCTCGCCCCGGCGGTCGACCCCCAGGGCGACCTTGGCGACGTTCGTGGGGCACGGGCGGCCGTCGCGCTCCTGACCGGCCGTGTTCCACGTGCCGTCGCAGCAGAGCACCAGGCGCTTCGGCATGACGACCTCCTCCTCCGCGGGCCGGTCCCTGCCGGCGGTCGCGGCGCACCGTAGGGCGGGCAGCGTCACCGCGCCGTCACCGGCGGGCGCCCCGTCACGGCCGGAGCGCCCCGGCCGTCGCGGCGGCGAGCAGCGGCCGCGGCAGGCGGGTGGTGCGCGGGTCACGGGCGGGAACGGGCACCTGCCACCGGGACACCAGCTCCTGCATCCGGCGGGACGGCGGGACGGCGAGCTCCCGCCAGAGCAGGTCCCGGAAGGCGGCGGAGGCCCGCAGGGCCTCGGCGAGGTTGCCCTCGGCGAGGTGCACCCGGACGAGGGTGCGGTGGGCGCTCTCCCTCAGCGGTTCGGCGCGGATGGCCAGGTACGCGACCTCGATCGCCTCGGCGTGCCGGCCCGCGGTGCAGAGGCGGCCCGCCGCGGTCTCCAGGGCGTGCAGCCGCCGTTGCTGCAGGCGGTCGCGCTCCAGGAGCACCCAGTCGTCGTACCAGCCCGGGAGGAGGTCGCCGAGGAGCGCCGGGGGCGGCAGCACGAGCCGGTCCGTCCCGGTGCTGGTATCGCCCACCTCGTCGGCCCACGCGTCGAGCTCGTGCACGTCGACCCGGACGCCCGCGCCCAGGCGGAGGGTGTCGGGCGTCGCGGCGACGAGCCCAGGGGCGGACCGGCGCAGCCGCCACAGCGTGGACCGCAGGCTGGCCTGGGCCCTCTCGTCCGGGACGTCGGGCCACAGGCAGCCGGCGACCGCGGCACGGGAGGGCCGGCCGGCCAGACACAGGTGTGCCACGAGGCGCTGCACCGACCGCGGCAGGTCCTCCACGACCGGCCGGCCGACGGCGCGGGCGTCCCGGACGGAGAACCCGCCGAGCAGCGTGACGTGCGATCCGCCGGCCGCAGCCGCGCGCGGTGTCCGGTCCATGCGCGTTCCCCGATCACGAGTGGGAGTCCTCGACCGGAGGAGGCGCACCCGGACGTCGCTGATACCTGACCGGGAGGGGGACGGCGGCCGGCGAGCGGTTCAGCCGCTCCCGTGTCCGGCCCCGGGCACCTCCCGGAGGACGTCGGGCCCCGGCGCGGGCCGACCGTCGAAGAGCCGGGGATCGGTGAGCAGGGCGGTCATCGACGGGGTCGGCGCGATCCCGAGCGTGTCCGCGAGCGCCTCGCGGAACGACTCGTAGGCGCGGCGCGCCTCGGCCACCTCGCCCGCCGCCAGGTGGGCACGCACGAGGACGCGGTGGGCGCTCTCCCGGAGCGGGTGCCCGCGGGCGGCGGCGCGGGCGGCCTCGGCCGCCGCGCCGGGCCGACCGATACGGATGAGCTCGTCGGCCACGGCCTCGAGCGCGTGCACCCGGAGCTGGCGCACGCGCTCCCGCTCGAGCGCGACCCAGTCCTCGTGCCATCCGGGGAGGAGCTCGCCGCGCAGCGCCTCCTCGGGCACGACGACGTCGCCGCCGCGGACGCGGAGGTCGAGGACCCGTGACGCCCAGGTCTCCAGCTCCCGGACGTCCACGCGCACGTCCGCCCCGAGGCGCAGCGAGTCCCCGGGTGTCTCGACCATCCCCGGCGCCAGCCGCCGCAGCCGCCACAGGGCCGACCGCAGGCTGCCGTGCGCGTGCTCCTCGGGCACGTCGGGCCAGAGTGCGCCGGCGACGGCGTCGCGGTGCGGGCAGCGCGAGAGGGCGAGGTGGGCGACGAGACGTTGGATCGCCCGCGGCAGGTCCCGCACCGGTGGGTGCGTGTCCTGGCCGAGCCGGAGCGCGAAGCCGTCCAGGAGCGTGACCCGGGCGAGCGGTGCCGGACTGACGGGGCATCCCCGTCGGACACCGTGCCGGGGAGGAGGCGGGGTGCCGCCGCCCGCCGGTCCCTCATCCACCGCCGTCCCCCCGGCCGGGCACGTCGTCCACGAACCGGTCCAACCAGTCGCGGACGGCGTCGACGACGTCCCCCGGGCAGGCGGCGACGGCCACGCTGACCTCCTCCGCATCCGGTCCGCCGGGCCAGGTCTCCACGGCCGTCAGGCGTCCGCGGAAGGCCTGCGCGTCGTCCTCGAACCACACGCGGACGACCAGCGCGGCGCTCCGGTCGGTCGTCGTCGCCCGACGGAGGCGCGGGCCGTGGCGGCCGGACACCCGTGACCGACGGGGGGTCACGGCCGCGCACCCCCGGCCGGGCCGGCCGGTCCCGTCGCGGAGCGGGCGGTCCCCGGGCGGCGTGAGCCGTCGTCCTCCGGCCGCCCCGTGCTCTCGTGGTGCACCCCGGCGTCCGTCACGGTGGTCCCTCTCCGGCCGCCCTCCGGCGGCGTCGTCGCGTCCTGTCACCGGAGACTCGCGCCTCCCCGTCACCGGGACGTCAACGACAGGGACCGGCGCTCGGGCGGCCGGACCGCGCTCGCAAGCGGCGCGCGGCCGGGCCGCGGCGCGCCGGCCCGCTCCGGCGCCGTGCACGCGATGCGGCGGACGCGGGGCACGTGCCGCACGAGCCCGGTCAGCTGCTCGCTCGGGGCGACGTCCAGCTCGTCGGCCAGCATGGCCCGGAAGAGCTCGTAGGCACGGACCGCCTCGGCCACGTTCCCCTCGGCCAGGTGGACACCGACCACCACCCGGTGGGCGCTCTCGCGCAGCGGCTCGTCGCGGACGGCGGCGTGTGCCGCCTGCAGCGCCTCCCCGTGCCGGCCGGCGCAGGCGAGCCGGACGGCGACGGCCTCGAGCGCACGGACGCGGACCTGACGCAGGCGCTCCCGCTCGAGGAGCACCCAGTCGTCGTACCAGCCGGGGAGGAGGTCCCCGAGGAGCACCGGCTCCGGCAGGCCGACGTCCCCGGCGCGGGTGCCCGGCGCGGTGGACCGCCGCGCCCAGGCCTCGAGGTCGTGCACGTCGACCCGGGCGGCAGCCGTCAGGTGCAGCGACCCGCCCGTCCCCTCGACCAGGCCGGGAGCCGCCCTGTTGAGCCGCCACAACGCAGATCGCAGGCTGCCGTGTGCATGATCCTCGGGTGCGCCCGGCCACAGGCGGACGGCCGTCGCCGCGCGGGTCGCCCGGCGCTGGAGACACAGGTGCGCCAGGAGCCGCTGCACCGCGCGGGGCAGGTCGTCGGGAGCCGGCCCCCGGGCGGATCCGGACAGGTCCAGCCCGAAGCCGTCGAGCAGCGTGACGTGTGGACGGGACGGACGTTCCACGGGCCAGCTCCTCCCTACATGGACGGCCGACGGCGGACGACGGTGGCGCGCGGGAGGGCCCCGGCCCCCACATGGGAGGGCCCCGGCCCCGGGACCACGCCGGCTGCCGGTCGAGGACGGCACCGGACCGCCGCAGGAGGGGACACGTGCCCCGTCGACGGGACGTCCGTGGCCCGGCCCCGGCCGTCGGGAGGCCGTGGCCGTCCAGCCGGTCCCGCCCGGTGGGCGGAGGCCGCAGCGGGGACCGCCCTCTGCGTGCTGCCCGGCGGACCGGTGGATCAGGTGTCGCGCGCGAGGCGCGGCGGACCGGCCCGGCCGGCCTCCTCGGGACGAGCGGTCCTCACACGCGGGTGCACGACTCCGACCGGCATGGCTCCCCCTGGACGCACGCATGACAGCTGCGGGAGGGCCACGCTAGTGAGTGGCCGACCCCGGCAGGGGGCGGCTCGGGAGCCGTACGCAGGTCTGCGTAGTGGCCGGTCACGGCACCGCGTCCGACCGGCCACGACGGGCCGAAGGTCCCTCCACGATCGGCGACCAGCGCACTACGCTCAGCAAGGTGTCGCGCACGACGACGTGTCACGCAGCGTGGCTCGCCCTCGTCGGCGAGATCCTGCAGGGGCAGTCGCGCGTCCGGGAGTTCCCTCATGTGCGCGTGGCGGCGCTGCTCCGGGAGTCCTTCGACGCTGCCTGTTGTTCGCGCAACGTCGTGGACCGCCGGTGGGTGGACCACGTCGTCGGCGGCTGGCCCGAGGACTACCTGCCCGCGGTGCCCGCGCTCGGGATCCTCCCCGACGCCACGACCCACCCGCTCATCCGCTGGTACGCCGCCACGGGCGGTTCCGCCGCACAGGTCCTGAGCCGGGTGCCCCGCGAGGTGGCGCCACCCGGCATGGCAGGCGAGTGGTCGGCGTTCGCCCGCCACTTCGGGATCACCCACCAGCTCTCGCTGCCGCTGTGGGTGGGCCACGGGATCGAGGCCTACGTGGTCAGCCGTCCCGACGACGACTTCGACGACGCCGACCTCGAGCTGGCCGAGCTGGTCCTCCCCGCCCTCGCCGTGCTGCTCGCCCAGCACCGGGCCCTCCACGGCCTGCCGGAGGAGCAGCACGCCCCCGGCCGCGACCTGGGCCTGACCGACCGCGAGTTCGCCGTCCTGCGCCTGCTCGGGGCGGGCCTCACCGCACAGGCGATCGCCCACCGCCTGCACACCTCGCCCCGCACGGTGCACAAGCACCTCGAGCACCTGTACCGGAAGCTGGGCGTGCGGGACCGGTTGATGGCGGTCCAGCGGGCCCGCGACGCCGGCCTGCTCGCCGCGCCCGCCGAACCCGGCGGACGGACCGGGGCCACCCGTCCCCCGCCACCGGTCCCCTCCCTGCACCGTGGAGGCCACCGCACCACCGCGCCGGCACCCGCGAGCGGTCCCGCCCGCCTCCACGGCCGGCAGGGCGCCGTCCGTGGGGAGGAGTACGTACAGACGCTCGTCCCCGGCCCTCCCTAGCGTCTCGGACGCCGACGCCGGATGCGGTTCCCCGGGAGGACGCCATGTCGCAGCTGGTCATCCACCTCCACTGGACCGACGCCGGACCCGAGCACCTGGCCCGGCTGCGGCGGCTGCTGCCGCCGGTCCGCCTGGCGCCCGGGGGGCCGTGCCTGCACCGCCGCACGTGGTCATCGGGGTCCGAGCTGCACGGCGTCGAGGTGTGGGGCGACGACGACGCGGCGCGCCGGTACCTCGACGAGCTGCCCCTGGACTCGGCCGCGGCAGGTCTCGAGGCACCGACCGTGGTCGTGCTCGTGTTCCCGGAGGCCTACCGCTCGGTCCTGCCGCTCGTCATCGGCGCGACGGACGAGGACGCCTCCGCACCCGACTCGCTGGCCGGCACGGCCCCGGGGCAGTAGGCGGGTACCGGGCGGGCGTGGCCCGCCAGCGCCGGTGACGCCACGGTGAGGCGCCGCTCCGCATCCTCTCAGCACCGGGCCGGCGCGCCCCGTCCCCCGGAGGGCCCCGGCGACACCTGGGGAAGGGCTGGTCGTCGTGCAGAGGACATCCGACGTCCTCGTCGTCGGTGGCAGCCTCAGCGGCTGCGCATCGGCGATGCTGCTGGCCCGTCAGGGCCTGCGGATCACGGTGCTCGAGCAGCCGCCGACCCGGCCTTCTACAAGCGTGCCTGCACCCACTACATCCAGCCCGGCGCCACGACGGTCTTCGGGCGACTGGGGCTCACGTCCCGCCTGGAGGCCGCCGGTGCGGTCCCCAACGGCATCGACCTCTGGACCCGCTACGGGTGGATCCGGCCGCCCGACGAGGGGCTGTACGGGTACAACGTCCGGCGGAGTGTCCTGGACCCGATGCTGCGGGATGCGGCGGCCGGGACGCCCGGGGTCGACCTCCGGCTCGGGGTGAAGGCCACCGGGCTCATCCGGCGAGGCGGTCGCGTGGAGGGTGTGCAGGCGACCGACCACACGGGTGAGGAGCAGCGGTTCCCCGGCCGCGTCGTCGTCGGTGCGGACGGGAGGCACTTCCCCGTGGCGTCGTGGGCCGGGGTGCCCGTGAAGAAGAGGAAGCACGGGCGCTTCATCTACTTCGCTTCCTTCGAGGACGTCCCCCTCCCCCGGGGACCACGCTCGCTGATGTGGTTCACGGACCCCGACGTCGCCTACGTGTTCCCCAACGACGGCGGGACCACCGTCGTCGCGGTCATGCTCACGGCCGACGAGCTGGCCGACTTCCGCCGGGACGTCGACGGCAACCTCCGCCGCCTCGTCGCAGGCCTCCCGGATGCGCCCGATCTCAGCCGGGCACGGCGGGTGTCGGACTACGTCGGTGTCCCGCACCACCCGGACGTGAGCAGGAGAGCGGCCGCGCCGGGCCTGGCCCTCGTCGGCGACGCGGCGCCCACGACCGACTACCAGTGGGGAGTCGGCTGCGGATGGGCGCTGGAGTCCGCCGTGTGGCTCGCCGACGGGATCGGCCCGGTGCTGAGCGGACCGGCCCCTGACACCTCCGCGCGGTCGACCGGGCGCTCCGGCGCTACGCCGACCGGCACCACCGCGCCCTCGCCGCGCACCACTTCTTCATCGCGGACCTCGCGGGCGGGCGGACCGTGAACCCGCTCGAGCGCCTGATGTTCGCGGCCGCCGCGCGCGACGACCAACTGGCGGCCGACCTCGCCCCTTACGGCGGGAGGCTGATCACGCCCTGGCGCTTCCTCAGCCCCGCCAGGATCGCGCGCAGCGCACGGGTCCAGCTGGAGGCCTCCCTGCGGGAACGAGCCGCCGGCGCGGCCGCTCGGCAGGACGCGCGGCGCCTCGGTGCGGACCGCTCCACCGAGGCGCCCGCCACCGGGCCGTCCCCGATCCCGCGGTCGCCGTCAGGTGGGCGGCAGCCGGACCGGCGTGATGGCCGGGGGAGCTGCGTCGACCGACCAGCCCCGCACGGTCGGGTCCACGATGCGGGGGTCCGTGGCCAGGGCTGCGGCGAGGTCGCCCGCCAGGAGAGCCCCGTGGTCCTCCTCGTCGGCCCACACGTGGACGCCGTCGAGGTGGCCGTCGGCCGACGTCAGCCAGATCTCGATCAGCAGGCCCGGCACCGCGGCGAAGGCGGGGGCGAGCTGCTCGACGCAGGTCGCGGCCCCGGTGAGCCGGTAGTCGACACCGACATGTGCACGTCCGCCCCTCGGGACGAGCCGTCGAGGACCGACCGGGTCCACCGGAGCCGTGCGGTCGACCAGCGACCTCGGACCCCGGCCAGGCCGCCCCGGGTGACCCGCCCGGTGACCCGCCCGGTGACCCGGCGCTCGGTGTCCCGGCGGATCCGGGCCGGCCTGCGTGCCCGCGCCGTCGCGTTGACACCCGTCTCACCCGGACCCTAGACAGGTCGGGTGGACGACGACGTCTCGCGCCGGGTGGCGCTCGAGGTGGCCGACGGCGTGGCGACCGTCCGGCTGGACCGGCCGGACAAGCTCAACGCCCTGGACCCGGCGATGTTCGAGGCGCTGGTCGCCGTCGGGACCTCGCTCGTCGACCGCGACGACGTCGGCGCGGTCGTGCTCACCGGCGCCGGCCGGGCGTTCTGCGCCGGCCTGGACCTCGCCTCCTTCGCCGCGATGGCCGACGGCAGCCGGGTCGTCGTCCCCCGTGAGCCGCTCGGCGCCGCGCGGGCCCTGGGCCAGCAGGCCGTGCACGTCTGGTCGCTGGTGCCCGCCCCCGTGATCGCCGCGGTGCACGGGTTCGCCTTCGGCGGCGGCCTGCAGGTCGCGCTCGGCGCCGACATCCGCCTCGTCGCCCCCGACGCGCAGCTGTCGGTGATGGAGGTGCAGTGGGGCCTGGTGCCCGACATGTGCGGCACCCAGCTGCTGCCCGAGCTGGTCGGCCGCGACGTCGCCAAGGAGCTCGCGCTCACCGGGCGCCGGGTGAGCGGCAGCGAGGCGGCGCGGCTGGGCCTGGCCACCCGCGAGGCGGCCGACCCGCTCGCCGAGGCGCAGGCCCTCGCCGCGGAGATCGCCGGGCACAGCCGCAGCGCCACCCGGGCCACCAAGCGGCTGCTCGACCTGGCCGGCCGGGTGCCGCTGGCCGAGGGGCTGCAGGCCGAGCAGGACGAGATCGGCGCGCTGATCGGCTCGCCGGAGCAGGTGGCGGTCGTCCGGCGACGGCTCGCGTGAGCGCCCTGTTCGACCTGACCGGCCGCCGCGTGCTGGTCACCGGCGGCGGGTCCGGCATCGGGCTGGCCATGGCCCGGGCGCTCGCCGGCCACGGGGCGTCGGTGGCGCTCTGGGGACGGCGGGCCGAGCGGGTGCGGGCCGCGGCCGACGCGCTCGCCGCCGACGGCGCCGTGGCGCACGCCCAGCAGGTCGACGTCTCCGACGAGGCGGCCGTCGCGGCGGGCGTGCGGGAGACGGTGGCGCTGCTCGGCGGCCTCGACGTCGTCGTGGTCAACGCCGGGCTCGGCGTCCCCCTCACGCCCTTGGTCGAGACGACGGCCGCCGACTACCGGACCGTCATGGACACCAACCTCGACGGCGCCTTCTGGACGCTGCGCGAGACCGCCCGGGCGATGGTGAAGCAGGGCACCGGCGGGTCGGTCATCGCGGTGGCGAGCCTCGCCGCCATCAGCGGCACCGCCCGCAACCACGCCTACGGCGCGAGCAAGGCGGGGCTGACGGCGTTCGTGCGCTCGGCCGCCGTGGAGCTCGCCCGGCACGGCATCCGCGTCAACGGCGTCCTGCCCGGGTGGACCGCCACCGACATGACCGCCGCCGCCCAGTCCTCCCAGGTGTTCACCGACCGGGTCATCTCCCGCGTGCCGATGGGCCGCTGGGGCCGGCCCGAGGAGTTCGGCGGGATCGCCGTCTACCTCGCCGCGGACGCCTCCAGCTACCAGACCGGCACCACGGTCCTCGTCGACGGCGGCTACGCGGTCTTCTGAGCCCCGGGTGCACCGCGCGGGCCCCGCGGCCGCCCGGGACGGCACCTGCCGACGGTCGGCAACGACACGCCGTCCCGGTCGACCGACCGGACCCGTGGTGGGTCGCCGCCGGGGCGCGGGATGGTCGAGGGGACCACAGGAGGTGCCCCGTGCTGAGCAGCCAGGAGAGACGGGTCTGGGCCGACGTCCAGCGTTCCTGGGACGAGACCGCCCCGGGACCCGCCGCCCGGCGGGCGGGCGCGACCGCGACGCGCTCACTACCGGAGTGGGAGGACGCGCCGGGCTGGGTGGTCGCGGGCGCGTGGCTCGCGATCTTCCTCGTGCTCTTCGGTGCCGTGGTCTCCGGCGTGGCGCTCGGGATCGCGACCGTGCTCGGTTGGGCGCTGTGGCGCCGCCGGCCGGCGAGGACCGGCCGGGTCCCGCGCTCGGGCGGCGTCCCGGCGAGCCGCCGGACCGGCGCGTCCGCCGGCCGGTGACCGCGGGAGCGGGCGCTCAGGGCTCGGGAGGGAGGGGCGCCGCCGGCCAGTCGAGCAGCCGGGCGCCCAGCACCGCCGCGTGCAGCGCGAACCGCTGGTCGGGCCGCGCGACGGAGTGGCCGGTGAGCTGGGCGACGCGGGCCAGCCGGTAGGTCACCGTGCGGACGGAGACGTGCAGCCGGCGGGCGGTCTCGGTGGCGACGTCCCCGGCGTCGAAGTACGCCCGCAGCGTCTCCAGCAGCACCTCCGCGCCGCCCCGCACCCGGTCCAGCGGCGTCAGCACGTCCCGGACCAGGTCGACCATCGCCGCCTGGTCGCGCCCGAGCACCCGGTGAACGAGCAGGTCACGGGCGTGGACGACGTCGCCGTCCAGACCGAGCCTCCCGGCCACGGTCAGCGCCTCCCGCGCCTCCTCGTAGGAGCGAGCGACGCCGTAGGCGCCGGCGAAGGCACGCCCCGTCGCCACCCGCCATCGCCCGGGCACCGCACGCCGGGACAGGTCCTGCTGCAGCGCCGCGCCCAGGTCGGCCTGCTCCTCGATGGCCGGCGCCGGCGCACCGGTCCCCGGGACGACGACGACCACCCGGCCGTCCTTGGGAGCCACCAGCACCTCGCGGTCACCGATCCGGTCGACTACCGCACGCTCCAGCGCGATCGCCGCACGGTCGAGCGTGCCCTCGCCGTCCCGGGGGGCCACGAGCGCGACCTGGTGCGCCCTGCCCAGGTCGATGCCGAACGGCTCGGCGCGCTCGACCATCCGCGAGACGTCGGCGTCCCCCCGGAGCAGGTCGTCGACGAACTCGACCCGCAACGCCTCCTCCTGCCGGATCATCGCGCGGCGCTCCGCCTGGTGACCGTCGACCAGCACGCCGACGGCGTCGTCGAGCACCCGCAGGACCGCCTCGGCGGCCCGGCGCACCTCCTCCGCGTCCGACGAGCGCGCGACGGCGGGCAGCTGCCGCCACAGCCGCCACGCGGCGGACAGGTAGAGGTCGACGGCGCGGCGCGCGCTGACGCCCTCCGCGGCGGCCTGACGGCCCAGCTCGCGGACGGCGTCGAGCTCGAACGGGTCGGGACGGCGGCCGTCGATCGCGGCGTCGGCCAGCAGCGGCAGGTACCCGCCGAGCAGGTCGGCCGGGACGCGGACGGCCGCCGCCGCCGACGTCCCGACCGAGCTCAGCCACTCGGCGAGGACCGGCTCGTGCTCCGTCGGACGGCTGCGGGTCACGACCCCTCCTCCACCTCATCGGGACACATCGTCGGAACACGTCGCCGGGACACGTCGCCGGGACACGTCGCCGGTGCGTGTGACCGGTACACGTCCCCGGCGGCTGCCATCGTGGCCCTCCCCCGGCGGGACGGGCCACGCCCACCGGTGCCGGTCCCCCTGGCGGCGCACCCGCCGTCAGGAGGCCGGCTGCGGGCAGGCGACGCAGGTCGCGGCGTGCGGCCGGAACTCCAGCCGCTCCGACGAGATGTCCCCATGGCAGTCCGTGCACACGCCGTAGCTGCCGTCGGCGATCCGCTGCAGCGCCGCGTCGATCTCCTCGACCGTGCGCTGCAGGGTCGCGGCGCGGCGGACCGCGACCGGGTCCGGCACGGCCGTGGCCGCCTCGGAGAGAGCCAGCTCCCGCTGCCGGAGGCAGTCGGCGCGCTGGTCGGTGAGCAGGTGCCGGAAGGGCTCCCAGCGGGTCCCCGGAGCCGCGGGAGCCGGAGCCGGCGAGGGGAGGGTGACGGACATGGTCGACTCCTTCGACGAGACGGCAGGCGCGCCTCCCACCGAGGGAGGCGCGCCCGGACAGGTGCGTGGACGGCCCGGAGAGCCGGCCCGTCCGCGGAGGTCCCCGGTGCGTCCGGCACCGCGACGTGGCGTCGCCCGCCGTCCCCGGCACTCCTCCGCGGCCGGGCACGTCCGGGCCGCGACCCCACCGTCGCGCCCCGTCCCGGCGGGGAGAAGGGCTCCGCCCGGCGAACCGGTCACCCCCTGCGTTGCCGGCGCCCGGCAAGGTCGCGCCAGGGGTGCCGTCGTTGCCGGTCCCCGGAAGGGACGGCCGGCCCGGGACGTCCGGCCGCGCCCCTGGTCCGACCCGGGCCGTGCGGCCAGGGTCGGGACAGGAGGTGGTGGCCGTGCTCGACGATCGGGAACAGCAGGCCTGGCAGGAGATCGAGCGGGCGTGGGCCCGGGACGCGCGCCGGGGCGGACGTCCCCGGGCGCGCGCCCACGTGGTGGCCGTGGCGGTCGCCACGGTCGTCACCGTGTCCGTCGCCGGCGTCGTCGTCGGCGCCCCGTGGGCGGGGCCGGCCCTCGTGGCCGCGCTGCTGGCGTGGCCTCTGGCCCGGTGGTGGCGGGAGGTCGGCGAGTCGTGCACGTCCGCGCTCGTGCCGATGTCCGGGTGGGTCCCGGAGGACCCCCCGGGTCCGGACACGTCCGTCGGGCCCCGGTCGGGCCCGCCCGGGGCCGGCCGCTGACCGTGGGGCTGCACCCGGACGGGGCGCTCGTCGACGGCGGTCGGTCGATGCACCGAGCGGCGTGCCGGTATCGTGGAGCGGTCCCCCCGGGGACCCGTGCAACTACCTGCTGTTCGAGCAAGGCGGCGCGCTCGAACACCCAGCAGAGGTCATGTTCCACACCCGCCGTCCCGGCAGCACGCTGCTCCAGCACGCCGGCGTCTCCTACTTCCCCGTCGCGTTCGCCGCCCGGCTGCCGTTCGCGATGATCACCGTCGGCCTGCTCACCCTGGTCGTCGCCGAGCGCGGCTCGGTCGTCCTCGGCGGTCTCACCTCCGCCGTCGCCGGCCTCGGCACCGCGCTGGCCGGCCCGCTGCTGGGCGCGGCCGCCGACCGCTTCGGGCAGCGCCGGGTGCTCGTCCCCGTCGGGGTCGTCAACGCGGCCCTGCTCGCGGTCCTCCCGCCGGTCGTCGGCGGCAGCGCCCCGGACGCCGCCGTCCTCGCGCTCGCGGTGCTGATCGGCGTCTCCGCGCCCCAGGTCGCGCCGATGTCGCGCACCCGCCTGGTCGCCATCATCCGGCGGGCCGTCGCGGCGAGCCGCCGCGAGAAGGTGCTCACCGGCACGATGGCCTACGAGTCCGCGGCCGACGAGGTCGTCTTCATCGTCGGGCCCTTCGTCGTCGGCCTGCTGGCCACCGCGGTGGCGCCGTCGCTGGCCGTCACCGCCGCGGCGGTGCTGACGCTGGTCTTCGTCACCTGGTTCGCGCTGCACCCCACCGGCCGGGTCGACGACGCCGCGCGGGAGACGGCGGTCGCCCCGGCGCCCGCCCGCGAGCTGGCCCGCGTCCCGCTGGTCACCGTCGTCGCCGGCGCGCTCGGCATCGGCCTGTTCTTCGGCGCGACGCTCACCTCGCTCACCGGCTTCCTCGCCGCCGACGGCGACGGCGACCGCGCGGGGCTGCTCTACGGCGTCATGGGCATCGGCTCGGCCGCGCTGGCGCTCGGCTCCGCCGCCCTGCCGGCGCGCTTCTCGCTGCGGGCCCGGTGGCTCGTGTTCGGCGGGCTGCTGCTGGCCGGCACGCTGCTCTACGCCTCCGCGGACTCGGTGCCCGTGCTGCTCGCCGCGCTGGCGGTGCTCGGCCTCGGCGTCGGCCCCACCCTGGTCAGCCAGTACAGCCTCGCCGCGCAGCTGAGCCCGGCCGGCCGGTCGACCACCACGATGACGATGCTCGGCTCGGCGGTCGTCGTCGGGCAGGCCACCGCGTCGGCGCTCACCGGCGGCGTCGTCGAGCGGTTCGGCGCGCAGGCCGCGCTGGCGCTGCCCGCGCTCGCCGCCGCCGTCGTGCTCGGCAGCGCGCTGGCCTCCGCCGCGGCGGCGCGGCGGGTGCTGCGGCCGGAGCCCCTCCCGGCCTGACGCCGGGGTCAGTGGCCGCGGAAGGCCTCCTCCAGCCACCACGACGGCCGGTCCCGGGTCACCTTCGCGTCGACCAGCAGCGGGGTGTCCCGCGGCCCGGCGAGCCACTCCCCCACCCTCGCGAGGTCGCCGGGGTCCCGGACGGTCACCGCCGTGAAGCCGTGCCCGCGGGCGATCGCGGCGAAGTCGGTCTCGGGGAACCGCACGGTGTCCAGGGGGTGCCCGTCGGGCCCGAAGTGGTGCACCTCGGCCCCGTAGCCGGCGTCGTCGTACACGACGACGACCATGGGCAGGCCGAGCCGGGCGACGGTCTCCAGCTCCGAGGCGCCCATGAGCGCGCCGCCGTCGCCGAGGGCGGCGACCGGCAGCCGGTCGGGCCGGGCCAGCGCCGCGCCGATCGCGGTGGCCAGGCCCAGCCCCACCGACTGGAACGCCTGGGTGAAGCAGAACCCGGACTCGTCGGGGACGTCGAGGAACATGCTCGGGTAGCCCATGAAGTTGCCGGAGTCGACGGCGACGACGCGCTCGGCCGGCAGCAGGTCGTCGAGGGCGGCGGTGAACGTCCGCGGGTCGACCAGGCCGTCGCCGCCGGCGTCGTCGTACGGCTCGTCGCGCCACCGGCGGCGCGCGGCCAGCGTCCGGCGCACGTCGTCGGTGCGGTACCCGGCTCCTCCGCCGGTTCCCCCGCCGACTCCCCGGCCGACTCCGCCGCCAGCGATGGCGGCGCCCACCGCCCGGGCCACCGCCCCGACGTCGCCGACGACCCCGAGGTCGACCGGGCGCTGCGCCCCGAGCGCCCCGGCCTCGAGGTCCACCTGGGCGACGACGGCGCCGTCGGCGATCAGCCGGCCGTGCCGCGTGGTCCACATGTTCAGCGCGCAGCCCCAGCCGACGACCAGGTCGGCCCCGGCGACCAGCTCGGCGGCGAGCGGGGTGGCGAACCCGCCGGAGACGTCGAGGTCCCACGGGTCGCCGCGGAACAACCCGCGGGCCACCGCCGACGTGGCGAGCAGGGCGCCGCAGCGGCCGGCCAGTTCGGCCAGCTCGGCCCGGTACCCGCGCGCGCCGCGGCCGGCGACGAAGACCGGGCGGCGTGCCCGCCCGAGGGCCTCGGCCAGGGCCGCGACGTCGGCCGGCGCCGGCGCGGGCACGGCCGTGACCTCCGGCGCGGTCCCCGGCCCGGCGGGGGCCTCCTCCGCCTGCACGTCCAGCGGGAGGTTGAGCACGACGACGCGGCGGTCGTCCCGCGCGGTGGTGAACGCCCGGGTCGCCACCGCGACCGCGTCCCGCGCCGCGGTCACCCGCATCGGCACCGCCCCGACCGCCTCGGCGAGCGCCGTCTGGTCGACGGCGAAGTTCGACCGCGGCGAGGTCGCCTCCGCCGTCACCACCACCAGCGGGGTGCGGCTCTTGGCCGCCTCGGTGATGCCCGTCAGCGCGTTGGTGAGCCCGCAGCCCTGGTGCAGGCTCAGCGCCGCCACGGTGCCGCTCATCCGGGCGTACGCGTCGGCGATCGTGGCCGCGCCGCCCTCGTGCCGGGCCGCGACGTAGCGGGCGCCGGCCGCGACCATCGCGTTGGTGGCGTGGAAGTTGCCCGACCCCACCACGCCGACGACCGTGCCGACGCCGCAGCGGACGAGCGTCTCCCCGACCGCCTGCGCGACGTTCACCCGCGCTCGACCAGGGCCAGCACCCGCGCCGGCGAGCCGGATCCCGACACGATGGGCAGCGGCGCGGCCACCAGCAGCGCCCCGGTCGGCGGCAGCCGGTCGAGGTTCTGCAGCTGCGTCAGCCCGTACTTGCCGCTGCCCATGAGCGCCGCGTGGCAGGGGAACGGCGGGTCGAAGGAGTGCGCGGCGCCGGCGTCGGTGCCGACGGTCTCCACCCCGAGGCCGATCACCGGCGCCTCCTCGGCCAGCCACCGGGCGCACGCGGGCGAGATCCCGGGGGTGTGCGGGCCGCTCTCGTCGGCGTTCAGGAAGTCCTCCTGCGAGAAGGCACGGGTGTCCCAGCCGGTGCGGTACAGCAGCCAGCCGCCCTCGGGCAGCGGCCCGTGCGCCGCCTCCCACTCGCGCACGTGCTCGACCTCGAGGAGGAAGTCGGGGTCCTGCGCCACCCGGTCGGAGAAGTCCAGGACGGCGGCGGGGCCCACGAGCCGGCGCACCGGCACCGAGGCGACGTCGTCGCCGTCGCGGCCGGTGACCCAGTGGTTGGGCGCGTCGAAGTGGGTGCCGGTGTGCTCGCCCGTGCGGAAGTTGTTCCAGTACCAGGCCGGGCCGCGGTCGTCGTAGCGGCTGAGCTCCTCCAGCTCGAACCGCGCCGTCTGCGCGAACGGCGGCGGCAGCTGGATGACCGGCGTCGTCGACGACAGCGGCGCGGTGAGGTCGACGACCTCGAGGGAGCCGGAGGCCAGTGCCTCGGCGAAGCTGGACAGGAGCGACATCGCGGACCCTTCTCGCAGGTGGGGGCCCAGCCAACCACCCGGGACGCCGGACGGCGGCGGCGCGTCGCCGCTGGTCTCCGCCGCTGGTCGCCGCCGCTGGTCGCCGCCGAGTCGTCGGGTTTGTCGCCGGTTCCCCCGCGTGCTGGACTGGCCGCGTGGTCCGCCTGCGCCAGCTCGTGCTCGCCGCCGCGGAGCGGGCACCGCTGGAGCGGGCGCTGCGCGAGCTGCTCGCCGCACCCGAGCCGCACTCCGACCCCGACGTCGGCGCGTTCGGCCTCACCAACGCCGTCCTCGCGGCCGGCTGCGACTTCGTCGAGGTGGTCTCGCCCGCGGAACCCGGCACGGCGGCCGGCCGGTGGCTCGCGCGCCACGGCGGCGACGGCGGCTACATGCTCATGGCCGACGGCCCGCCGGCGCTCCCGGCCGCCGCGCGCCTGGCCGCGCTGGGCGTGCGGGAGGTGCACCGCGCCGAGCTGCCCGACGCCATCGACGTGCACCTGCACCCCCGGGACACCGGCGGCGTGCTGCTCGCCCTCGACACCGTCGACCCGGCGAGGTCGTGGCGGTGGGCCGGCCCCGCCTGGACCGGGCGGAGCCCGGCGTGCGCGGGCGGGCTGCGCGAGGTCACCGTCGCCGTCCCCGACTCCGACCCGGCCGCGGTGGCCCGCCGCTGGGCGGACCTGCTGGAGGTGCCCGCGGACGACGGCGCCCGGCTGCGGCTCGACGGCGGCCGCCAGCAGTTGGTCTTCGTCGCCGGGGCGGGCGACGTCGCCGCGGTGACCGCGGCGCGCCTGGCACTGCGGGGCGCCACACCCCGCACCACCGACCTCGGCGGCGTGCGCCTCGAGGTCGTCCCGCTGGAGGAGGAGACGTGACGGACACCGGAGCGGACACCGGGACCGGCATCGAGACCGGCATCGAGACCGGGACCGACCACCTGCTCGCCCGGGTGGAGAACGGGGTCGCCGTCCTCACGCTCAACCGCCCCGAGCGGCGGAACGCGCTGTCCGAGGAGATGCTCACCGCCCTCGCCGCGACGCTCGCGCGGGTCGAGGAGGACGACGCGGTCGGCGCCGTGGTGCTCACCGGCGCGGGCGGCGCGTTCTGCGCGGGCGGGGACGTCAAGGGCTTCGCCGAGCGCTCCCCCGGTGCGCCCGGCGCGGCGGCGGAGCGGCGGCAGCGCACGAGCCAGCGCGCCACCAGCGGGCGCCTGTGGCGGATGCCCAAGCCCACCGTGGCGGTGCTGCCCGGGCCCGCGGCGGGGGCGGGCCTGTCGCTCGCGCTGGCCTGCGACCTGCGCTACGCGGCGTCGTCGGCGGTGCTCACCACGGCGTTCGCCAAGGTGGCGCTGGCCGGCGACTACGGCAGCGCGTGGTTCCTCGTGCGGCTCGTGGGCCCGGCGCGCGCCCGCGAGCTGCTGTACCTCTCGCCGCGGCTGTCGGCCGACGAGGCCCTGCGCCTCGGGCTGGTCAACGCCGTGCTGCCGCCGGACGCGCTCGAGCGCGAGGCGATGGCGGTGGCGCGCCGGCTGGCGGGCGGCCCGCGCACGGCGCTGGCGTCGATGAAGGAGAACGTCGCGCTGGCGCTGACCGCCCCGCTCGACGAGTACATGGACGTGGAGGTGACCCACCACCTCGCCACCTTCGCCACGGCCGACCACGCGGAGGCCGCCCGCGCCTTCGTCGAGAAGCGCGACCCGGTGTTCGGCGGGGGCGCTCCCGCCTAGGCACGGGGCGGCGCCCCGTCAGCCCGCGGCGTCGAGCAGCCGGACGGTCCCGTCGCCGAAGTTGGTGACGAGCAGCCGGCGCCCGTCGGGGGTGACCGACACGCTCGTCGGGTCGGCGCCGGTCGGGATCCGCGCGGTGACGACGCCGGCGCGCACGTCCACGACCGCGACGGTGCCGTCGTCGACGTTGGCCGTGTAGAGGTGGCGGCCGTCCGGGGCCCAGGTCACGTCCTGCGGCCCGGCGCCCACCGCGGGCACGGTGCCGACCACGGTGTTCGTGGCGGGGTCGATGAGCACGACGTCGTCGCTGATGTAGTCGACCAGCGCGATGCGCGTCCCGTCCGGGGAGACCTCCAGGCTGTGCGGGCCGTCGCCCACCGGGATCGACGTCACCACCCGGTTGCTCCCGAGCTCCAGCACCGTGACCACGTCGGAGAAGTGGTTCGTGACGTAGGCGGACCGCCGGTCCGGGGGGAAGGCGACCCAGTGCGGGGACGGCGGGACCTCGATGCGGTCGACCAGCTCGCCCGTCGTCGTGTCGAGGACGTCGAGGTGGTCCTCGTCGAAGTACGGCACGTAGAGGAGCCGCCCGTCGGAGGTGGTGGCGGCGGCGTACGGGCCCCGCCCGACCGGCACGGCGCCGACCCTGGTGTCGCTGCGGGTGTCGATGGTGACGACGGCGTTGACGGTGAAGCCCTCGTCGTAGGCGGACACGTAGGCCCGCGAGCCGTCCGGGGCGAAGGTCACCAGCTGCGGCGGCGCCTCGGGGACGGGGATCGCCCCGACGGCCGCGCCCAGGGCGGTGTCGAAGCGGATGACCGCACGGGCGGCGGGATCGGCGACGTAGGCGAAGCGGCCGTCGGGCGCGATGGCCGCGTGGTGCGGCGCGCGGCCGACGGGGACCGCGCGACCCGCGCCGGGGCTCGCGGCGCTCGACGCCGGTGCCGGGGCGCCGAGGGAGGACGCGCCGGCCGGGTCCGACGGGGCGGAGGTGTGGCCCTCGTGCCCCTCGTGCCCGGCGCCGCCCGTGCCGGCCGAGGTGGGGGCAGCCTCCGCCTGCCCCGGGGAGGCCGGGCCGCTGGGCCAGAGGAACACGGCGACGGCGATCCCGGTGAGGAGCGCGAGCGCGAGGCCGATCGCGGCGCCCCGCAGGCGGGTGCGCCTGCGGCGGTGCCGTCCGTGGGCGACCGTGTGGTGGAGGTCCATTCCGACTCGTTCCCGTCCGCTTCCCGGGAGAGCATGGTGGGCGCGCCCGGGGTCCGCGGCAAGAGGTCGGCCCCCGGCGGGTGCGACGGGCGCGACCCCGGTGCCGGCGGAGCGCGGCTGCCGCGACCTGTCGGCGGGACGCTCTACCCTCCCTGGGCGTGAGCGACGGGCCGGACGCCGAGGACCCGCCCGGCGATCCCGCGCAGCTGACGGCGTACGAGCTGTGGGAACGCACCCGGCGGGCGGGTCAGCGGGTGACCGCGGCCGGCGAGCGTCTCGTGGCCGCCCGCTCGGCGCGGGACCGCGTGGCGCTGGCGCCGGGTTTCCTGCGGCCGGTGCGGCAGCTGCTCACCCTGCGCCTGGTCGCCGTCGCCCGGGCCCGGCGCCGGGCGTTCCCGCTCCAGGTGCCGCCGGCCGGCGCCTCGGGCATCGCCTCGCTGTGGGCGGAGGTGTTCTGGGCCTCGCGGGCCCGCTCGCCCGACGACGACTCCGGCGTCCTCCAGGCGGCCGACGTGTCGATCCGGGGGCTGCTGGCCCTCGAGCCGGCGGACCTGGCCGACCTCGACGCGGTGCGCGTCTGGTGGGAGCGGTTGGAGGAGGTCGAGGCGACCCTCGACGGGCTCGACGTGGAGGCCCAGGCTGCGGAGGAGCTCCACCGCTCCGTGGCCGAGGAGGACCGGCAGGAGCGCCGCGGGGCGTCCTGACCTCGCCCGGTCACCCGCCGCGGCGGGTGGCCGCTCCCGGATGGGTTCCCGGGCCGGCGCTCGCGTCGGCGGGGACCCAGCCGGTCCGGCCGTGCAGCGGCGGGGTCTTGGTGCCGTCGGTGAACCAGACGACGACCCCGCCGGAGGTCCGGCAGCGCGCCCGCACGACGCGCACCCGGCCCTCGCGCCCGCTCCGGGCCGGCCGGACCAGGGGCAGGCCGAAGTCGGTGCCGACGACGTCGCCGGTGAGGACCGCCTCGCCGGCGGCCAGGGCGTTCGTCGGGACGGTGGTCACGGTCGCGCCTCCTGCTCCGGCCGGGTGGGGTCGCGGGTGACCCGGATGGTGCGCGGGCTGCGGACCCGGCGGGTGGGCACGACCTCGCCGAGCTCGGCCAGCCGCTCGACGGCGGCGTCCTTGTCGACCTGCTCGCGCAGGACGCCCCCGGACCACTCGCAGTGCAGGTCGTCGGCCGGCCCGGACCGGCCGCGCAGCCGCTCGCGTGCGTACTCCTTGTGCCGCCGGGCCTCGTTCTCCGCCGCCCGCCAGGCGTCGTAGTCGTGCACGGCCTCGACGTAGTCGCGGTCGGTGACCGTCAGCCGCGACTGGCGGGAGACCTCGCCCTCGGTGTCCGGGTCGACCGGCGGGCCCCAGCAGGCGTCGAGAAACGGGCACCAGTCGCACATGGTGTCCACGCCGGGGCCGAACCCGTCGCGCGGGACGGCGTCGACGCCCTCGTCCTCGACGGTGGCGTAGACGTCGCTGAGCCACACGATGGCCTCGGCGGTGAGCGTCGGGTCGTGCTCGGCCTCGAAGACGACGTCCTCGCCGGAGTCGCGGGACAGGTACCGCACCCGGAGCCCGTCGACGTCCTGCCCGGTGCCGGCCTCCAGCCGCCGGTCGGCGGTCTGGCCGGTGCGCAGCAGCCAGGCGTAGACGGCGACCTGGAACCAGTGCTTGGTGGGCACGCCCCGCGTGAGCACCCGCTCGAAGCCGAAGCGGGAGGTGGTCTTGAGGTCCTCGACCACCGGGGCGTGCCACCAGTCGCAGCGGCCCTTGACCTGCTCGCCGCGCAGCGCCACCTCGGTCAGCCCGCCGTACTGGCGGCGCAGCGCCCGGAGCACCCCGCGGTGCAGCTCGGTGCCGAGGAACGCCTGCAGGCCGGTGCGGGTGTTGGTGGGCCGCCGCCGGGCGACCCGGTAGGCCGCCCGGCGCCGGCACTCACCGAGCTCGGAGGCGCCGATCATCCGCTGGCGGGACCGGGCCCGGCGGCGGTCGAGGTCGCGGACCGCCGCCGCCAGGCTCGGGGCCGCCCGCCGCTCGGCCGTGCTGGGGCGGGCGGGCAGCACCGCCGTCATGCGGGGATCTCCTGCTGCCCCACCGACTGGCCGCTGCGCTGGGTGGCGATGACGTCGCGGACCAGCGCGGTCAGCCGCTTGGTGGCCACGTGCTCGACCGGCCGGCCGAACCGCTCGGCGATCTGCCCGTCGGTGACGCCCAGGCTCTCCAGGCTGGCGAGCACGCCGCGGCGGGCGGCGGTGAGCCGGCGCTCGCCCGGCTCGTCCGGGGTCGGCGAGGGCTCCAGCAGCGGGTTGACCGGCGCGGGGGCCTCCTCGGTGCGCGGCGCCATCGCCGCGGCGGCGGCCCGGGCGGCCTCGACCACCGCGGCCGGCGTGGTCGGGGCCGGCGTCGTGTGCGCCTGCGCGGCGACCCGGCGGCGGCCGGCGGGGTGCTTGGCCATCGACGCCTCGAGGAACTGCTCGTGGCGCGCCTGGATCAGCTCGGCGACGGTGTAGGAGCCGCCGTCGGTCGGGACCTCGACGCCGAGCAGCGCGGCCCGGTTGGCCTCGCCCCACACGTCGCGCAGGGCGTCGTCGTCCTCGGCGTCCTCGATGCGGGACACCAGCGCGGCGACGTCCGGCTCGGCGCCGGCACCGGTGCGGCGCTCTGCCCGGGCGGTGCGCGCCTCGTCCTCCCGCTCGTGCTCGAGCAGCCCGCCGCCGTGGAAGGCGACGAGGTCGCGCACGTGCGCGGTGCCCGGGTCGCACCGGAGCGCGTCGAAGACCAGCCACTCGAGCAGCCGACCGTCGGCCTTCTCGTCGGTGACCTCGCGGGCCGGGTCGTCGTTGGGCTTGATGCCGACGTGCACGCTGCGCGCGCCGACGATCAGCGGACGGCGCCCCCGGCGCAGCCGCACCCACACGCTGGCGGCGTAGGGGAACTCCCGGTGCATCTGCACCGACCAGGTCTTCTGGCCCTCGATGGGACGGCCGTTGGCGTCGACCTCGGTGACCTCCTTGCCGCGGGCGGTCACCACGACGATGCCCGGGAAGGTCAGCAGCTCGGTCTGCAGCTTGCGCCAGCGGGAGCCGGCGTCGTTCCACAGGTTCTGGCTGATGGTGATCTCGGCGTTGGGGTCGCGCTTGAGCAGCTCGCGGTTGCGGGACGACCTCGCGGCGCGCGCGCTCGCCCAGTCCTTGAGCCCGTCCCAGATGGCCGAGCCGGTGTGTCGATGCCGAGGACGACCGGCTTCTCGCCGGCGTCGGCCGCGCGCCGCGCCTCGGCCTTGACCGCCTGGACGGCGGCCAGCACCTGGGCGTACGAGCCGTCGTGCTCGACGAGCTCGTAGCGGGCGCCGGGGATGGCGCCGTACTCGTCGCCGGCGCCCTCGTTGAGGTCGATCCAGTAGAGCGGACCGATCCGGTCGCTGGTGCTCAGCTGGGCCAGCGCCCAGCTCTTGCCCGCCTTCTCCTCGC
This sequence comes from Geodermatophilus sp. FMUSA9-8, assembly GCF_037034165.1. Lineage (NCBI taxonomy): Bacteria > Bacillati > Actinomycetota > Actinomycetes > Geodermatophilales > Geodermatophilaceae > Geodermatophilus > Geodermatophilus sp. FMUSA9-8. The sequence goes on from NZ_JBAGKE010000001.1 coordinate 386,890, forward strand.
CCTCGAGGAGGACGCACGGCCACGGGACGCGGCCGGTGGGCTTGCGGGTGGGGAGGCCGGAGATGGCCATGGTGTGCTCCTTGCCGACACGGGGAAGATGTCGACCCGGACGCTACGAGCGGGGTCTGACACATCCGGGGCCGTTCCGCAAGCCCTTCACCCGCTCGGTGGGAACGCGCAGGTCAGGCGGCCGGCTCGGCGTGTCGACGTTCGCCGTCGGCGTAACCGTCCCGCTGCGGCCGGCCGCGGAGCCGGGCGGCGAGGCCGGTGTGCCGCCGTCCGGACCCCGTGGTGCGCACGGCCTGGGCCAGCGCCCGCGGCGAGCCGACGAGGACGACGAGCCGCTTCGCCCGGGTGACCGCGGTGTAGAGCAGGTTGCGCTGCAGCATCGACCAGGCGCCGGTGGTCAGCGGGACGACGACGCACGGGTACTCGCTGCCCTGCGCGCGGTGCACGGTGACGGCGTAGGCGTGCACGAGCTCGTCGAGCTCCGCGAAGCCGTAGGGGATCGTCTCGTCCTCGTCGGTGATCACGGTGAGCACCTGCGCGGCCGGGTCGACGGCGGTGACGACGCCCTGGGTGCCGTTGAAGACGCCGGTGCGGCCCTTGTCGTAGTCGTTGCGGACCTGGCTGACCTTGTCGCCGACGCGGAACACCCGCCCGCCGTGGCGCTTCTCGGCGCCGTCGGGACGCGCCGGCGTGAGCGCCTCCTGCAGCAGCTGGTTGAGCGCGGCGGCGCCGGCGGGCCCGCCGTGCACGGGGGTGAGCACCTGCACGTCGCGGCGGGGGTCGAGGCCGAACCGGGCCGGGATGCGGCGGGCGACGACGTCGACGGTGAGCCGCGCGGTCTCCTCGGCGTCCTCGGTGGCGAACAGGAAGAAGTCGTCGTGGCCCTGCACCTGCGGCGGGGTGCCGGCGTTGATCCGGTGCGCGTTGGCGACCACCCCCGACCGGCTGGCCTGGCGGAAGACCTGCGTCAGGCGCACCGACGGCACCGGCGAGCCCTCGGCGAGCAGGTCGCGCAGCACCTCGCCGGGGCCGACCGAGGGCAGCTGGTCGGCGTCGCCGACCAGCAGCAGGTGCGCCCCCGGCGGCACGGCCCGCACCAGCTTGTTGGCCAGCAGCAGGTCCAGCATCGAGGCCTCGTCGACGACGACCAGGTCGGCGTCCAGCGGCCGGTCGCGGTCGAAGCCGGCGTCGCCACCGGGCCGCAGCTGCAGGAGCCGGTGCACGGTGACCGCCTGGGTGCCGGTCAGCTCGGTGAGCCGCCGGGCCGCCCGGCCGGTGGGCGCCGCCAGGACGACGCGGGCGCCCTCGGCCGCCGCCAGCGCGACGATCGAGCGGACCGCGCTGCTCTTGCCGCACCCCGGGCCGCCGGTGAGGACGGCGACCTTCTCGGTGAGCGCCAGGCGCACGGCCTCGCGCTGGCCGGGCGCCAGCGCCATGCCGGTGTGCCGCTGCAGCCAGGACGTCGCGTCGTCCCAGTCGGCGTCCGCGAAGGCCGGCAGCCGGTCGGCGTCGGCGGCCATGAGCCTCCGCACGCCCGCGGCCAGCGACACCTCCGCGCGGTGCAGGGGGACGAGGTGGTAGCCCACCGTGGGCGGCCCGCCGTCGGCGGCGGGGTACTCCTCGCGGACGACGGCGGCGTCGGCGACCAGCAGGGTGAGGCAGATGGTGACCAGCCGGGCCGGGACCTCCAGCAGCTCGACGGCGCGGGCCACCAGGTCGGCCTCGGGCAGGAAGCAGTGGCCCTGCCCGGTGGCCTCGGACAGCACGTGCCGCAGGCCGGCCTCGACCCGCTCGGTGCTGTCGTGCGGGATGCCGACGGCGGCGGCGACGGTGTCGGCCGTCCGGAAGCCGATGCCCGACACCTCCGCGGCCAGGCGGTACGGCTGGGTCCGGACGACGCCGACGGAGGCGTCGCCGTACTCGCGGTGGACGCGGACGGCCAGCGAGGTCGACACGCCCAGCTCCTGCAGGAGCAGCACCACCTCCTTGACGGCGCGCTGCTCCGCCCAGGCGGCGGTGATCCGGCCGGCCCGCTGCGGACCCAGGCCCGGGACCTCGGTCAGCCGCCCCGGCTCCTCCTCGATCACCCGCAGCGCGTCGGCGCCGAGGTGGTCGACGATCCGCTCGGCCAGGCGCGGGCCGATGCCCGGGACCAGGCCCGAGCCGAGGTAGCGGCGGATCCCCTGCACCGTGGCCGGCAGCACGGTCGTGTGGTCCTCGACGTGGAACTGCCGGCCGTGCTGCGGGTGGGCGCCCCAGCGCCCGCGCAGGCGCAGCGTCTCCCCCGGCTGCGCGCCGAGCAGCGGGCCGACGACGGTGACCAGGTCGCCGCCGCGGCCGGTGTCCACGCGGGCCACCGTGTAGCCGGTCTGCGGGTTCGCGTAGGTGATCCGCTCCAGGGTGGCCTCCAGGACCTGGCCCGCCCGCGTCTCCCCCACCTGCCGTCCCCCCGCTCGCGCGTCGTCCGTCCTCCGACGACCGAGCGTCCCAGCGGGCGGGGACAGTCCGCGCTGCCGGCCGCCGCGGGCCCGGAACTGTCGGCCGGTCTCCCTAGCCTCCGGGTGCTCACCTGAGCGACGCACCGACAACACGGAGGACCGGATCATGGCCGGCGACACTGTCATCACCGTCATCGGCAACCTGACCAGCGAGCCCGAGCTGCGCTGGACGCCCTCGGGCGCTGCGGTTGCCACCTTCACCATCGCGTCCACGCCGCGCACGCTGGACCGCCAGACCCAGGAGTGGAAGGACGGCGAGTCGCTGTTCCTGCGCTGCAGCGTGTGGCGGGAGGCGGCGGGGAACGTCGCGGAGTCGCTGACGCGGGGGTCGCGCGTGGTGGCGCAGGGCCGCCTCAAGCAGCGCTCCTTCGAGACGAAGGAGGGCGAGAAGCGCACCGTCGTGGAACTCGACGTCGACGAGATCGGCGCCTCGCTCCGGTACGCGACCGCGACGGTCGCGAAGGTCTCCCGCTCCGGGAGCTCCGGCGGTTTCGGCTCCGCGAACGGCGCCGCGAACGGCTCCGGGAGCCGGAGCGGTGCCGGCGGCGCGGGGCAGGACGCCCCGGCCGACCCGTGGGCGACGGCCGCCGTCGGTGGCGGCCGCGACGAGGAGCCGCCCTTCTGACGGCGGCACCGACGGCGCTCCGGTCCGGGGTCGCGGCCACGCGCGGTGGCCCCGGGGTGGCCCTCCTGCGGCCCACCTCCGGGGTCGGCGACCGGGCCCTTGTCCCCCGGTCCCGCCGGCGGGACGCTCGGCGCATGGACCCGCCCGGAGAGGAGCACGCCGGCGGTCGCGCGGCGGGAGCAGCGCCGCCGGGAGGCGAGGCCGGGACGCGCCCCGGACGGAGCGGTGACGTGCCCGGGCTGACGCGGGAGCGCCTGTCCGCCCGCTTCCGGGCCGCCGCGGAGGCGGTCGCCCGGGAGAGGCCCGACGTCGACCCCAACGCAGCGCGGGAGGTGTTCGCCGAGGCGGCCGGACTGCTGCACGACGGGCTCGTGCTCGACGACCTGGACGACGCGGACACCGCGGCCGTCGTCGAGGGGCTGTGCGCGGCGCTCGCCGACCCGGACCCGGGCGCGGCGGTGCGTGCGCTCGCGCGGGCGGCCGGCGACGACCCGGGCGACCTGTCCGACCGGGAGGCGGTCGCGGCGGCCTACCTGTCCGCCGCGCGGGTCCTGCAGCTCTGACGGCGGGTCAGCCGCGCGGGGCGAGGCCCTCCCGCAGCTCCTCCAGCGCCTCGGCGAGGGACACCCGCGGCGCCCAGCCCCAGCGGCGCGCGCGGTCGGTCAGCAGCCGGCCGGTCCACACCGGCTCGTCGGTCCACTCCGGCTCGACGCCCAGCGCGCCGGTGACCGTGCCCAGGTAGTCCCGCCAGGTCGCCGGCTCCCCGGCCACGTTCACCGGGGTCGCGCGGCCGGGCACGGGCCCCTGCTCCGGGTCGTCGGCGGTGGCGACCGCGCCGGTGGCGACGTCGGCCACGAAGGCGGCCAGGTCGTCGACGTGCACCCAGGCCCAGGTCTGCGCCGGGTTGGTGCGGCGGTCCCCGTCGGCGATCGCGCGCGGGCGCAGCGTGTTCCACACCGATGTCTCCCCGGCGCCGAGGACGGCCGGCGGGCGGACCAGCACCGTCGTGAGCTCGCCCACCTCCGCGAGCGCGGCGTCGGCGGCGTTCTTGGTGTCCGGGTAGGCGCCGCTGCCCTCGGGCAGGAGCGGGCCGTCCTCGGCGATGTCCCCGACGCCGGGCGAGCGGTCGTAGACCCCGGCCGTGGACAGGTGCACGAACCGGGTGACGCCGGCGTCGCGCGCGGCGCGGGCGAGGGCCGGGGTCTCCTCGACGGCCACCCGGAGCTGGGCCTCCCGCGGCGAGCCCATCGGGTGGACCGTCGTCACCACCGCGTCGGCGCCGGCGGTGACCTCGCGGGCGACGGCGTCCTCGGCGAACTCGCCGACGTGCTCGGTCACGCCGTCGAGCGCGGGCGCGCTGCCGGCCCGGCGGACGACGGCGCGCACCCGCGCCGAGCGCGCGACGAGCGCCCGGCACACCGCGGCGCCCACCAGTCCGTTCGCACCGGTCACCACGACGACGGGAGGGGAGGCGGCCATGCCCCCACCCTGCCAGCGGCTCCCCGGCCCCGCCCCGGGAGGTGCCGCCGGTCACGGATGGGTAGGGCGGGGAGGTTCGGGGGTAGGGCGACCGGAACCGGGCGGCCAGTGGAGCGTCGGCCCGACTCAGAGCTGGGTACGGCGCACATGACGGGCAACACGACACACCGCTTCACCAACACGTCCGTGCTGTCCATCGAGACGGCGGACGCGTCCCAGGTCGTCACCTCCGACGAGATCGACGAGCGGCTGCGCGACACCTATCAGCGGGTGGGCCTGCGCACCGGCCTGCTCGAGCGGCTGGCCGGCATCCGGGAACGCCGGTGGTGGGCCGAGGGGACGACGTTCGTCAACGGCGCCGCCACCGCGGGGGCCAAGGCGATCAGCGAGAGCGGGGTCGACCCCGCGCGCATCGGCGTCATGATCAACACCTCGGTCAGCCGCCGCTACCTCGAGCCCTCGACCGCGGTGGCGGTGCACCACGAGCTCGGCCTGCCGCGGTCGTGCCAGAACTTCGACGTGACCAACGCCTGCCTCGGCTTCGTCAACGGCATGGAGCTGGCCGCCGCGATGATCGAGTCGGGCATGGTCGACCACGCGCTGGTCGTCAACGGCGAGGACTCCCGGATCGTCCAGGAGCGCACCATCGACCAGCTCAACCGGCCCGAGACGGTGTCCAAGGACGTGCTGGCGCAGTTCGCCACGCTGACCCTCGGGTCGGGCGCGGTCGCGATGCTGCTGGGCCGCTCCGACCTGCACCCGGAGGGCCACCGCCTCGTCGGGTCGGTGAGCCGGTCGGGCTCGGAGCACCACGAGCTGTGCGTCGGCGACAACGAGATGATGCGCACCGACCTCAAGGGGCTCCTCGACGCGGGCCTCGCGCTGTCCGAGGACATGTGGGCCGACGCCGCCGAGGAGTTCGACTGGGCCGGCGGCATGGACCGGTACATCGTCCACCAGGTGTCCAGGGTGCACACCAAGGCGATGTGCGACCGGTTCTCCATCGACCCCGCGCTGGTGCCGACGACGTTCCCGACCCGTGGCAACCTCGGGCCGGCGTCGGTCCCGTTCACCCTCGCCGGCCAGCAGGACACCCTCGCCGACGGCGACCGGGTGCTGCTCATGGGCGTCGGCTCGGGCCTGAACGTGTCCTGCCTCGAGATCGCCTGGTGACCGCCACCCGGACGGACACCGGGGCGGCTCCGGACACGGGCACGGGCGCCGGCACGGCGGCCCGCATCCCGGCGCTGCGCGCGTTCCCCGGCCTGGACCCGGCATGGTCGCGCACCGTGACCGTCGCCGACTCCACCGGCACGCGGCACGAGTGGCACGTGCTCGACAACGGCGTCGCCGACCCCGTCGGCACGCTCCTGTGCGTCCACGGCAACCCCACGTGGTCCTACCTGTGGCGCCGGCTGGTCGCCGCCGCGCCGCCCGGGTGGCGGGTGGTCGCCCCCGACCACCTCGGCATGGGCTGGTCGCAGCGGCTGGACGCGCCCCGCACGCTGGAGCAGCGGGTCGCCGACCTCGGCGACCTGACCGCGGCGCTGGGCGTCAGCGGCCCCGTCGTCACCGTGGGGCACGACTGGGGCGGCGTCATCTCGCTCGGCTGGGCGCTCGGGCACCGGGCGGACCTGCGCGGCGTCGTGCTGTGCAACACCGCCGTCGCGATGCCCGAGGGCGACTGGGGCCCGGTCCTCATCCGCGCCGCCGACGCCCCCGGCGTCCGCACGGCCGTCACCGTCGGCACCCCGGTCTTCGTCCGGGCGACGACGGCGCTCTCCCGCCCGCCGCTGCCGCGCGCGGTGCGCGACGCGTTCGCCGCCCCCTACGCCACGGCGGCGCGCCGGCGCGCGGTCGGTGACTTCGTCGCCGACATCCCCTTCTCCCCCGGCCACCCCTCGCGGCCGGTGCAGGAGGCGATCGCGGAGGGCGTCCGCACGCTCGACGTGCCGGCGCTGCTGCTGTGGGGGCCCCGCGACCCGGTGTTCGGCGAGCGGTACCTGGCCGACCTGCGCGAGCGGCTGCCGCACGCCGCGCTGCACCGCTACGAGGGCGCCTCGCACCTGCTCCCCGAGGACGCCCCGCAGTACGCCGACGCCGTCGCGCAGTGGGTCACCGAGCTCCCCGGCTCCGGCACCGCCGAGCCGGCCCCGACGCCGGAGCCCGCATCCTCCGACGACGACCCGCCCCCGCTGTGGGCGTCGCTGACCGAGCGGGCCGGCGACGAGTCCCCCGCCGTCGTGGAGGTCGGCGGGGAGACGGTGAGCTGGGCGCAGCTGCACCGGCGGGTCGAGCACCTCGCCGCGGGACTCGCCGCGTCCGGCGTCCGGCCCGGTCAGCGGGTGGGCCTGCTCGTCGAGCCGTCCGCCGATCTCACGGCCGCGGTCTACGCCGTGTGGCGGGCGGGAGCGGTCATCGTCGTCGCCGACAAGGGCCTGGGCCTGCGCGGCATGCGGCGGGCGCTGCGCAGCGCCGCGGTCGACCACGTCGTCTGCAGCACCGCGGGGCTCGCCGCCGCCCGCCTCATGGGCCTGCCCGCCTCCCGCATCGCCACCGGCTCGGTGCCCGCGCTCCCCCGGCGGGCGCTCGGCGCGGTCCGCACGCTGGCGGAGGTCGAGGACGCCGGCCGCGGTGCCCCGGCCCCGGTGGTCCCGCCCGGCGACGCCGACTGCGCGGTGCTGTTCACCTCCGGCGCCACCGGGCCGGCCAAGGGCGTCGTCTACACCCGGCGCCAGGCCGCCGCGCAGCTCGCGCTGGTGCGCGGCACCTACCGGCTCACCCCGGAGGACCGGCTGGTCGCCGCGTTCGCGCCCTTCGCGCTGCTCGGCCCGGCGCTGGGCATCGGCACCGCGGTGCCCGACATCGACATCACCGCCCCCGGCTCCCTCACCGCGCGCGACCTGGCGGAGGCGGTCTCCGCCGTCGGCGCCACGGTCGTGTTCGCCTCCCCCGCCGCGCTGCGCCGGGTCGTGGCCACCGCCGCCGACCTCACCGCCGAGCAGCGGACGGCGCTCGGCGGCGTCCGGCTGCTCATGTCCGCCGGCGCGCCCGTGCCCGCCGCCCTGCTCGAGGCGCTGCGCGACGTCCTGCCCTCGGCGGAGGCCCACACGCCCTACGGGATGACCGAGGCCCTGCCGGTCACCGACGTGTCGGCCGCCGAGGTGGCCGCCGCCGGGGAGGGCGAGGGCGTCTGCGTGGGGCGGCCGCTGGCTGGGGTGGACGTGCGGATCAGCCCGCTCCACGCGGACGGCGGAGCCGACGGCGACCTGACCGGCGCACCCGGGGTGACCGGGGAGGTGTGCGTGCGCGCCGCCCACGTGCGGGACCGCTACGACGCCCTGTGGGAGACCGACCGGGCGGCCTCCCGCCCGCCCGGCTGGCACCGCACCGGCGACGTCGGGCACCTCGACGCCGGGGGGCGGCTCTGGATCGAGGGTCGGCTCCCGCACGTGGTGACCACCGCCGCGGGACCCGTCACGCCCGTCGGGATCGAGCAGCGGGCCGAGCGGGTGCCCGGCGTGGCGGCGGCCGCGGCCGTCGGGGTCGGTCCCGCCGGCGGCCAGGTCGTCGTCGTGGTCGTCGTCCCGGAGGGCGGCGGGGGCCGGTCGCGGCGCCTGCGGGTCGCCGGGCCGGACCTGGCCGACGCCGTCCGGGCCGCGGCCGGCGTCGAGGTGGCGGCGGTGCTCACCGCTGCCCGGCTGCCCGTCGACATCCGCCACCAGTCCAAGGTCGACCGCCGGCAGGTGGCCGCGCGGGCGGCCCGGTTCCTCGCCGGGCGGCCGGGCGGGCGCCGCTCGTGAGGGTCCTGGTCACCGGGGCCAGCGGCATGCTCGGGCGGGCGACGGCGGAGGCGCTGCTCGCCCGCGGGGACGACGTCACCGTGCTGCAGCGCCGGCCCGCGGGGCTGCCCTGCGCGGAGGTGCTGGGCGACGTCGCCGACCCGGACGCCGTCGCGCGGGCCGCCCGCGGGCAGGACGCCGTCGTGCACCTGGCGGCGAAGGTCGACGTCACCGGCCCCCGGGCCGAGTACGAGCGGGCCAACGTCGCGGGCACCCGCGCGGTCGTCGACGCCTGCCGCGTGCAGGGCGTCGGCCGCCTGGTGCACGTCTCCTCTCCGTCGGTCGCCCACGCCGGCGCGGCGCTGGCCGGGGTCGGCGCCGAGCCGGCCGACCCGGCGCACGCCCGCGGGCACTACTCGCGGACCAAGGCCGTCGCCGAGCTCGACGCGCTGGCGGCGGACTCGGCGTCCCTGGCCGTCCTCGCCGTTCGGCCGCACCTCGTGTGGGGCCCGGGCGACACGCAGCTCGTCGGGCGGATCGTCGCCCGCGCCCGCGCCGGGCGGCTGCCGACCATCGGGTCCGGCGCGGCACTGGTCGACACCACCTACGTCGACAACGCCGCGGCCGCGCTCGTCGCCGCGGTCGACGCGTGCGGGCCGGTGCACGGCGAGGCGCTGGTCGTGTCCAACGGCGAGCCGCGCCCGGTCGGCGAGGTGATCGACCGGCTGTGCCGTGCGGCGGGCGCGCCCGGCCCGCGGCGGCGGGTCCCCTTCCGGGCGGCCTGGCTCGCCGGTGCCGTCGTCGAGGGTGCCTGGGCGGTCACCGGCCGCCGCTCGACCCCGCCGGTGACCCGCTTCCTCGCCGAGCAGCTGGCCACCGCGCACTGGTTCGACCAGCGCCGCACCCGCGAGGCCCTGGGCTGGGCCCCGCGGGTGCGCCTGGAGGAGGGCTTCGCCCGCCTGGCCGCCTGGTACGCCGCCGGGGCGGCCTGAGGACCGAGCCGCCGGGGCGGCCTGGGGACCGAGCCGCCGGGGCGGCCTGACGGCCGAGCCGCCGTCAGCTGGCGGTGGCCCGCACGGCCTCCTCGATGAGCTCGGCGACGACGTCCGGCTGCGACACGGTCACGGCGTGGGACGCGTCGACCTCGACGACGTGCGACCCGGCCCGCTCGGCCATGAACCGCTGAGCCTCGGCCGGCACCGCCAGGTCCTGGCGGGTGACGAGGGTCCAGGACGGGATGGACCGCCAGGCCGCCCGCGTCGCCTTGTCGGCCAGGGCGTCACCGATGATCGGCCGCTGGGTGACGGCCATCAGGGCGGCGGCGTCGGCCGGCACGTCGGCGGCGAAGACCGGCCCGAACCGCTCCTGCTCGATGTAGAGGTCGTCGACGGGCTGCCCGCCGGGCCCGCGCACGGGCACCGGGCGCAGCGCCCCGCCGAGCTCGTTGCCCGGGAAGCGGCCGGCCAGCTCGCCGGTGCTCTCGCCCTCCTCGAGCAGGAAGCTGGCGACGTAGACCAGCGCCCGGACCCGCGGGTGCCCCTCGGCCGCCTCGCTCATCACGCTGCCGCCGTAGGAGTGGCCGGCCAGGACGATCGGCCCGTCCAGCCCGTCGAGGAGGTCGCGCAGGAGGTCGGCGTCGCCGGACAGGCTGCGGAGCGGGTTGGCCATCGCCACCACCGGGTGGCCGTCGCGGAGGAGCCGGGCGACGACGCCGTTCCAGCTCGACGAGTCGGCGAAGGCCCCGTGCACCAGCACCACCGTGGGCCCGGCGTCGGTGCGGTCCTGCTGCGTGCTCTCGGTCATCGGATCTCCCTCTCGATCGGCGGACGGGCCGGTCGGTCCGCCCGGATGTCCCTCGAACGCCCCCGGTATGCGATATATTGCATAGCACCGACGCTCCCGGGGAAGCCCGTCCCGGCCGCCGCCCGCACCGAGACGAGGTCCACCCGTGCCGATCCCCCCGACGTCCCCCGGCGTCGACCGCAGCCTGCTGCGCGACGACGTCTACCGCCGCCTGCGCGACGCGATCGTCGACGGCACCTTCGCCCCTGGCGAGCAGCTGCGGGACCTCGAGCTCGCGGCCTGGCTGGGGGTGAGCCGGACCCCCGTGCGTGAGGCACTGCTGCGCCTCGCGCACGGGGGGCTGGTCTCCGCCCGGCCGGGGCGGTCCACGGTGGTCAGCACGCTCGACGCCCGGGACGTGCGCGACGCCCGCGACGTCGTGGCGGCCATGCACGAGGTCGCCGTCCGCGAGGCCGTGCCGGTCCTCGGCGAGGCGGACCTGGCCGCCATGAGGGACGCCAACCGGCGGTTCGCCGACGCCGTGGCAGCCGGCGACGTCGAGACGGCCCTCCGCGTCGACGACGAGCTGCACGACGTGCCGGTGCGCGTCTGCGGCAACCGCGCGCTCGCCACGGTGCTGGAGCAGTTCACGCCCACCGTGCGGCGCGCGGAACGGCTGCGCTTCGGCTCGTTGCGCGGCCGGACGTCGGTCACCCGGCACGACGAGCTGATCCGGCTGTGCGCCACCGGCGACGCCGAGGGCGCCGCCGGCGTCGCCTACGACACCTGGCACAGCCTGCCGAGCGAGGAGCCGTGACGCCCGGCGCCCGGGTCTCAGGGAGCGATCACGAGCTCGGCGACCAGGTCGCCGGCCATCGTGAACCGGTACTGCAGCTCGACGACGCCGCCGGGGAAGTCGCCCTCCAGCCGCTGGACGGCGATCCACCGCGTCGGGTCGACGCGCCGAGCGCCGACCAGCTCGGTCGTGAACGTGAAGGCGGTGCCGGCCTCGGCCAGCCACCGGCGGACCTCCTCGGTGCCGCGGTGGGTGTGGCCCTCGTCGGTGACGACGGCGTCGGGGGTGAAGGCCCGGACGGCGGTCTCGACGTCGCGGGCGGTGTGCGCGGCGAGGTAGCCGCGGACGGGGGCGGGGAGCTCGGCGGGATCGATGACGGTCGGTGCGCTCATGCCGCCACCGTGCGCCGTCCGCGGCCGGGAGGGTCCACCGCTGGACCCTCCCCCGGGGGGAGGGTGCAGAGTGCGCCCGTGCTGGCGATCGGCGAGTTCTCCCGGCTGACCCACCTGAGCGTGCGCACGCTGCGCCGGTACCACGACGCGGGCCTGCTCGAGCCCGCGACCGTCGACCCGGCGAGCGGCTACCGGTACTACAGCGCCGACCAGATCCCGACCGCCCAGGTGATCCACCGCCTGCGCGAGCTCGACGTCCCGCTGCCCGACGTCGCCCGCATCGTGCGCTCCCCCGACCCCGGCGACCGCGCCGAGCTCGTGGCCGGCCACCTGCGGAGGCTGGAGGACCAGCTGGCCGCCACCCGGGAGGCCGTGGCCTCGCTGCGCCGCCTGCTGCACCCCGACCCGCCCCCGCTGCAGGTGCGGCTGCGGGCGGTGCCGGCGACGCCGGTGGCCGCGGTCGCGGGCGTCGTGGACCTCGACGGCGTCCTCGCCTGGTACGCGGGCGCCATGGCCGAGCTCGACGCGGTCGTCGCCGAGCCGGAGGGGCCGCCGGGCGGGCTCTACGACAACGCGCTCTTCGAGACCGGCCGCGGGCACGTGCTCGTGTACCGGCGGACGGCAGAGCCCGCGTCCGGCGGGCGGGTGCACCCGGTGACGCTGCCGGCGGTGGAGTTGGCGGTGACCACCCACGCCGGCCCGCACGACGACATCGACGTCACCTACGGCGAGCTGGGCGCCTGGGTGGTCGCCAACGGGCTCGCGGTGGCCGGGCCGGTGCGGGAGAGCTACCCGGTGGGCCCGCGGGACACCGACGACCCGTCGGCCTGGCGCACCGGGATCGGCTGGCCGGTCTTCCCGATGGCCGCGCGCTGACACCCGGCGGGCCGGTTCCGCCGGGGGCCGGCCCCGGCTCAGAGCCGCCGGGCCAGCACCTCGCGTCCCGGGCCGTCGAGGTCGGCGAGCGCGGCCCGGCGGCCGGTGAGGGCCATCGCGAGGGCCTCCGCCGTCCCGCTCACCGCGGGGCCGGTGCCGTGCCGCCACCCGGCGTCGCTGGCGCGGAGGGTCAGGCCGCCGGCGCGGGCCGGCGTCATAAGCCCCGGCGCGACGCCCGGTGACACGAGGTGGTCCAGCAGCAGCACCCAGTCCTCGCGCGGGACGTCGGCGTCCAGGCCGAGGGGGCGGGCGAGGTCCCTCAGGTGCACGCAGGTCTCGGCGAAGGGCCCCATCGGGCCCACCCGCGGCGGGTCGACGCGGTCGCCGGCGTGCCGGCGCAGGAGCGCGACGAGCTCGGCGGGCCCGGGCCGGGCCAGCCGCCGGGCGAGGGAGTCGACGGTCGCGGCGGTGTCGCCGCGGTGGCGGAGCGAGGCGAGGAGGAAGCGGCCGAAGCCGACCACCATCGGCTGCAGCAGGTGCCCGGCCAGGACCCGGACCGTCCAGCCCTCGCAGAGGGTCCCGGCCTCCCACTGCGCGGGCCCCAGGCCCTCGAGCACGTCCGCCAGCCGCCGCCCGCGGGCCGTGCGGGCCTGCACGTCGTCGCGGGTCACGGCCGGGCCCCCTCGGCGTCCTCGGCCTCCCGCTCGGTCTCCCCCTCCGCCGACGCCGCCCGGGCGCGCACGTCGCGCCCGAGCGCCGTCAGCACGGCGGCAGCGGTCGCCAGGTCGGCGGCGGAGCACCCCGGGGCGAGGCGGCCGAGGTCGGCGAGCTCGCCGGCCCGCAGGTCCTCGAACGCCCGCCGCCCCTCCTCGGTGAGCTCGACCAGCACCGACCGCCGGTGCCCGGGGTTGGCGCTGCGGCGGGCGTGGCCGAGCCGGAGGAGGTCGTCGACGTGGCGCTGCACGTTCTGGCGCGCCAGGGACAGCGCGCGGGCGACCTGCGGGACCGTGGCGGGCCCGCTCTCGGCGAGGACCTCGACCACGGCCCGGGACCCGACGGTCCAGCCTCGGTCGCGGACGCGTGTCTCGACCACCCGTGCCGAGTCGAGCACCAGCGGGCGCGCCCGGCGCAGGACCTCGTAGACCGCCTCACCCCGCGACATGACATCAACGATGTCATGTCCGGGTGCGGCGGCACCAGCCGGTCAGCTCCCCGGCTGCTCCGGCGCCCGGCGCTCCTCGACCTCGAGGCGGTCGGCGAACAGCGGCGGGAGGAAGCGCAGCATCAGGCTCGACCACATCACGTGGGTGAGCACCGGCGCCTGGATGCCGCCGGTCATCTTCCGCTGGATGCCGAACATCAGCCCCATCGGCAGGCTGGCGAGCACCAGCGCCGGGTTGCGGGTGGCCACGGTGGCCAGGCCGTACACCGCCGTCGACACCACCACCGGCCGCTGCGTCCCCGCCGCCGCGTACAGCGCGCCGCGGAAGAAGACCTCCTCGGCCACCCCGTTGGCGAGCGTCGTGGCGGCGACCAGCGGCGCCGAGCCCTGGTCGGCGTAGCGCAGCACCGAGCCGATCGCCCGCTCGAGCACCGGGATCCGGCGGGCCACCAGCGCCGCGGCGTAGAACGCCCCGAAGGCGCCGACGCCCGAGACGATCGGGGTGAGCAGCGGCCGCTGCAGCCGGTCGCCGGGGCCGAACATCCGCCCCAGGTGCAGCGGGCCGGAGGCCAGTCCCCCGGCCACCCAGGTGCCGGCGACGCCGAGGGTCAGCCCGTAGAAGCGGGGCGAGCCCGGCGGCGTCGACAGGGACACCCCGAGCAGCGACGCCCCGGCCACCGCGACGACGCCGGTGACCCGCCGCCGGCGCCGGAACGCCGCGTCGGTCTCCCAGTGGTCACGGGGCACGCTGCGCAGCAGCGGCCCGGCGACCCGCCGGACCCGGGCCTCCAGCGCGCGGGCGGCCCGCCCCCGGGTCACCGCCGGGCTCCCCGGGCGAGCCACCCGCCGCGCCGCTCCCCGGCCGCTCGCCGGCGTTCGCGGGCGCGTTCCAGGAGGGCGGTGAGCACCATCTGGTCGTAATCCATCGGGTCGAAGGGGACCACCCGGCGGATCGCGTCGTCTGTGACGACGACCTCGTTGGTCATCGAGTCGATGAGCGAGCGGCCGGTGGTGATGTCGACGTCGGTGACGAGCGACAGCCAGCGGGAGGACAGCTGCGGGCTGAGCAGCGGCACGGGGACGACGAACAGGTGCCGGTTCTGGATGTCGGCGACGCGGGTGAGCATCTGCAGGTAGGTGAGCACCTCGGGGCCGCCGACCTCGAACACCCGCCCCTCGGCCTCCGGCGCCTCGAGGACGCCGACGAGGTACCGGACGACATCGGCGACGGCGATCGGCTGGGTCCGCGTGTTCACCCAACGCGGGGTGACCATCGCCGGCAGGTGCGCCACCAGCTGGCGGGTCATCTCCCACGACACCCCGCCGTGCCCGACGACGATCCCGGCGCGCAGCACGGTCACCGGCACGCCGGTCTCCCCCAGCAGCCGCTCGACCTCGCGGCGGCTGCGCAGGTGCCGCGAGAGCTGGTCGCCGTCGCGGCCCAGCCCGCCGAGGTAGACGATCCGGCGCACCCCGGCCGCGGCGGCGGCGCGGGCGAAGGCCCTCGCCGCGTCGGCGTCCTTGCGCTCGAAGTCCTCGTCGCCGAGGGAGTGCACGAGGTAGTAGGCGGCCTCGCAGCCCGCGAGCGCCTCGCGCAGCGACGCCTCGTCGCCCACGTCGCCGGCGACGGGCGTGCCGGCCCCGTCGTAGCGCTCCGGGTGGCGGGTCATCCCCCGGACCTCGTGGCCCTCCTCCTCCAGCGCGGTGGCCAGCCGGCCGCCCACGAACCCCGACGCACCGGTGACCAGGACTCTCACGCCCCCAGCCTCGCCCGGCCGGGCGCCGGGCGCGACCCGGTCGGGCACCATCGACCCGTGGACGGCGCACCTCCCTCGGACGGCGCGGACCTGCTGCGGACCGCGGCCGGGCGGCTGGAGGCGCTCGCGGCCCGGACGACGCCCGGCGACTGGCGCCTAACCGGGCTGCTGGCCACCCGGCCCGAGGTGGTCGCGCACGCCCCCGGCGGCGGCACCGAGCACGTGGCCGAGGCCCGGGCCGGCACCGGTGCCTGGATCGCGGCGCTGTCCCCTGCGCTGGCGGCGCCGCTCGCGGCGTGGCTGCGTGCGGCGGCGCGGGAGCCGGGCAACCCGGCGGCGGAGGCGTTCGCCCGGGCGCTGCTCACCCGGCTGCCGTGAGGGCTGCGAGCTGAGACCTGTCCTGGGGACCATGTACGGCAGCGCGCTCCCGTGTCCCTGAGCGGCCCATTCAGGGACACGGCAATGGATGGGACAACCCAGGGCGGCGCCCGCCAGACTGGCGAGCGTGGCACGACGCAGGGCACGCCGTGCCGACAAGACAGTCCGACCGGGGCCGCGGCACCTGGCTGTCATCGCCGGGCACGGCGTTCCGCTCGGCGACTCCTTGGCGGGAAAGGTGCCCTTGTCGGGGGGTCTTGTTGACAGGCTGAACGCCTGGGAGCAGCAGTGGGCCTCAGCTCTCGAGGGCTTAAGGGAGAGCGAAGCTCAGTGGCTGGACGAAGGCGCCGAGCTTGCCCGACTCGTGCAGTCGGAAGCCGAGCGGAACGGCGAGAATGTCCAGGTCATCTACTGGCACGACCGGTCCCGCAATCCGCCGCACGGAAAGCCGGCGAAGTAGCTGCCTAACTCTTCAGTCGGCAGCTCGCCTGCCGGCGAGCGGGCGGTGTCCCTGAGCGGCCACTATGGGACGGACCGCAGCCGCGCCTGATGAGCCAAGCCTCAGCGGGCTGCCACGATGCCTGGGATGAGCAACTGGCCCTTCGCTGAGCCTCCGGACACCGCGGTCTTCACCACCCAGTCGGTACTGGACGGTGCGCGCATTCGCGACGTGCACCACGACGAAGACGGCGACTGGCAGATCCTCTGCGGCACCACACTCGCGACCGAGGACGCACGAATCGTCCACCTCGCACACCTTGTCGAGATGGCCCCGTCACTGGCGTCGCTAGCGGATCTTCCACGCGGCTGGTGGGCCGGCCGATGCGACGACGTGGCTCATGACGGATGGCATCGCCGGCCTGTCACGCTGCGAGCCCGGATGCGCTCTTTGCTGCGCCGGCGCTGAGGGGACTCACCGACACGTCACTGCTGGTGGGGAGGACAACGTCTCTAAGCGGCCCACTAAGGGACAACTGGCTTAGGACCGCGGGTTAGTCGAGAAGTGGGGGGATGTCTTGCCCGTCTGAGCGCTTGGCTCGGTAGTACTCGTCGTAGGTGACGATGGCGTCGGCGATGTCGGCGCGGGCGGCCTCCAACACCTCAGACTGGGGAGTCCGCCCGTCGGGCCGGAACCAGGCGTCGGGATCAGTCGCGGTCAGCAACCGGCCGGCGCCGAGCTGCTCGACGCGGTACAGCTGCGGATCGGCGGCCAGGCCGCGGAAGCCGGGACCGAGGTACATGACACCGAAGGCGTCGATGATCCGCCGGTCATCCATCGGCGCCAGCGCGTGGATCTGGGTCACCGGCGCCGCTGGTGCCGCCGTCCTGGCCCATCCTCGCAGCAGCAACCTAGTCTGAATCGTTGGGGCGTGCGCGGCGCGCATCACGAACGCCGAGGTGATGTGCGGCGTTAGGCGTTCGATCAGCTCGCGAACCCGGGCCACGGTCGACTCCGCCGAGCCGAAGGCCTCCTCGTCGAGCTGGAAGAGCACTCGGTGAGACGTGTGCTCGAAGCCGACTTGGCGCGCTTCGCCCGGCCAGTCCTCGACGCTCGCCCGAACGGGCATGTTCGTACTGCGCAACGCCAGGCGTGCGGTGGCCTCCCACTGCGCCGGCGCGGTTCGCAGACTGGACAGTCCGTGCACCACGTACCGGTCCCCGGTCGCGCCGCTGCCCAGTTCCTGACACCACGCCAGCGCGGTGTCCACGACGGCTGCCCACGCCTCCTCCTGCAGGTCGCTGCGATACCACCCTCGCAGCATGTTCGGAGGTCCGGCGGCCCTGCGCTCCTCCCGCCGGCCGAGCGAGCCGGGACGCCACGGCAGCGTCACCGACACCGCAGTCAGCCGATGGCCCCCGGGAATGTCTCCCAGCTGACTGTCTCCCAGCGGACTCCACTTCGTCGGCGCCACGTCGATGCGGGCATCGAGCCCGGCAGCCTGCAGTGTCGCGGACAGATCGGTGACCACCGTCACCAGGCGCTTGGAATCGGCGTAGGTGACCGGGCGTAGCAGGTACACCCCGTCAGGCAGCGCCAGCGGACCCAGCAGTTGCACACCCATCAGGTCCGGAAGCTGACCCAGTCGCGGCTCCGCTTCGGCCACCCATGACGCCAGCACATCACCCAGCGCACCCGGCGGCGAGGCGCTGACCAGCAACCACGGCCCATCCTCGTCCCTCAGCGCCCGCTTGAGGCGTTTGACGTCGACCGACACCGCCACAACCAGATTCCCCGCCTTCGCCACCGGACATCACCAGCATGCGATGCCAGTCACGCACGGGCGACCGTCCTCCACCCGGCATCGCCCCAACGGGGTGCAGCCAGGCGAGCGTGTCCCTGAAGCCGCCTTCAGGGACAGGGGTGGCGGCAAGCAGATTCCGCAGGATAGGCGCAAGGACGCGGTCAGGACCGGACGTAGCGGGCTGCGATCGCGGCGGCCCGGTCGTGCAGGGCGGTGCGCAGCCAGTCCGGGGACAGCACCTCGGCGGCCGCCCCGGCCCGCCACAGCGCCCACTCCGCGTGCCGTCGGTCCTGGAAGGTGACCTCCAGCAGCGGCCGGCCGTCCGCGCCGGGTCCGTCGTCGGCGCACGGGCGGGCGGCGAGCGCGGTGGCCACCAGGTCCTCCTGCCGCCCGGGGTCCACCCGCACCCGGACGGCGACCTGCTCGCCGCCGCTCCGGAACCGCGCGACGCGCTCGCGCCACAGCCGGTCGAGGTCGACGTCGGCGGGCCGCTGCGCCGGCTCGGGCAGTGCCTCGGCGCCGAGTACCCGGACCAGCCGGTAGGTGCGGTCCTCGCCGCCGCGGGTGGCCAGCAGGTAGCCGCGGCCGCGCACGGTGACCAGGCCGATCGGGTCGACGGTGCGCCAGCCGGGGTCGCCCGCGGGCGGCGCGTAGTGCAGGCGCAGCCGGCGGCCGGCCAGCACCGCGCGGCGCACGACGGCGACCGCGGGTCCCGGCACCTCGTCGGCGACCGGTCGCTGGGCGACCATGTCCTCCGCCGGGTCGGCCAGCAGCCGGCGCACCGCGTCCCCGGCGGTGGCCCGATGAGCCTCGGGCAGCGCGTCGACCACCTTGCGCAGCGCCGCCGCCCGCGCGGGGCCGAGGCCGAACCCGCGCCCGCCGACGAGCAGGCCGAGCGCCTCGTCGGGGGTGAGCCCGGTCAGCTCGGTGCGGAACCCGGGCAGCAGCGCGAACCCGCCGTTCCGCCCGCGCTCGGCGTAGACCGGGACCCCCGCCGTCGACAGCGCCTCGACGTCGCGCAGCACCGTGCGCGTCGACACCTCCAGCTCGCGGGCGAGCTCGGCCGCCGTCAGCCGGCCGCGCGACCGCAGCAGCAGCACCAGGGAGACCAGCCGGTCGGCGCGCACACGCGGGATCCTGCCGGATACACGACAGGAGGTGTCGTCTTTCTCCGCCAGGCTCCCCGGCACGGGGCGGGCACCGGTCCGCCCGGACGAGGAGGAGCAGCGATGGCGGTGCAGAGGACGGCGGTCGACCCGTGGACGTGGTCGGCGGCACTGGGGTTCTCGCAGGGCGTGGTGGTCTCCGGGCACGCCCGGACGCTGTGGTGCAGCGGGCAGACGGCGACCGACGGCGAGGGCAAGCCGCAGCACCCGGACGACGTGGCCGCGCAGCTGGCGCTGGCGCTGGACAACCTCGAGGCCGTGCTCGGCGGGGCCGGCATGGCGCTGGCCGACGTCGTCCGGCTGGAGGTCCTCACCACCGACGTCGACCGGCTGCTCGAGTCCTACGGCGTGCTGGCCGGACGGCTCGGCGCGGCCGGGGTCGCGCCGGCCACGACGATGCTCGGGGTGAGCCGGCTGGCGATGCCCGAGCTGCTCGTGGAGCTGCAGGCCACGGCCGTCGGGTGACTCAGCCGCCCTCGTCGCCGGGGTCCCCGGCGGGCCGCTCCGGCATCCCGGCCAGGGCCGCGGCGACGAGGGCGACGCCGGGGTCGGCGTCGGTGGCCAGGCGCCGCAGCGCCTCCCGGGCGGCCGGCCCGGGCACCTCGACCAGCGCCTGGGCCAGCCGGATGCGCACCGCCGGGCCAGCGCCCGGGGCCCCGAGCTCGGCGACGAGGGCGGTGAGCACCGCCCCGGCGTCCGCGGGGTCCCGCGACAGCGCCCCGAGCGCCTCCGCGGCGTCGACATCGGCGGTGCCCGCGACCACCATGGCGACGAGCACCGGCACGGCGGCGGTCTCGCCGCGCCGGCCGAGCACCAGGGCCGCGTCCCCGCGGACCGCCGCGTCCGGGTCGGCGAGCGCCCCGCGCAGGAGGTCGTCGGCGCCCGGCGTCCCGGCCTGCGCGGCGACCGCCCGCACCGCGCGCCGGCGCACCGCGGCGTCGCCGGAGCGCAGGCCGACGGCGAGGGCCGAGAGGCCGCCATCCCCGGACCGGGCCAGCGCCCAGCGCAGCGCCCCCGCCACGTTCGGGTCGTCCTCGGCGAGCACCGCGCCGGCGAGCACCCCGGCGGGCACCGGCAGGTCGTCGGCGAGGGCCGCCCGCTGCCGGCGCGCGGCGCTGGGCGCGGCGAGCTCCTGCAGCAGCCCGACGACGCGCAGCACGTCCGGCCAGTCGGCCGGCGCGGACCCCTCGACGGCGCGCAGCCGCTCGAGCAGCTCGCGCTCCCGCGCGAGGCGCTCCTCGGCCGCCCGGACCAGCTCGGCCACCAGGGCGGCGGGCGCGAAGTGCGGGTCGGCGAGCGCCCGGCCGACCTGCTCGAGCGACAGCCCGAGCGAGCGCAGCCCCTCGACGGCGAAGATCCGGCGGACGTCGCCGGCGGAGTACTCGCGGTAGCCGCCCACGGTGCGCCCGCTCGGCGAGACCAGCCCGAGGGCGTCGTAGTGCCGCAGCATCCGCGCGCTCACCCCCGACCGGCGCGCCACCTCCCCGATCAGCACACGGCTCCCTGCCCCGCGGCCACGGCCGCCGCCCGCCCGGGCCCCAGCGCGGCCGCGCGCCGGGCGTCGGCGAGCGCCGCGTCGAACCCGGCCTCCGGGTCGCGCGCGAGCGCCTCGGTGGCGCGGGCGTGCGCGGCCGCCTCCGGGTCGGGCCCGGCCGCGGCGGCGGCGAGCGCGGACGCGGCGGCGTCGCCGAGGGCGACCAGCGCCCGGCTGAGGCTCAGCCGCACGTCGCGGCCGCCCCGGCCGAGCTGCGACGCGAGCGCGGCGGCGAGCCCGGCCCGCTCGCCGTCGGGCGCGAGCGCGACCGCCGTCCGCCAGGCGGTGCGCGCGACGTCGTCGTCGGGGTCGCGCAGCAGGTCGCCGGACATCCAGGACCAGGCGCGGGCGTCGCCGAGCTTGGACAGGGTGTGCAGCGCCTGCGCGCGGGCGCGCGGCACCGGGGAGCCGAGCTCGCGGCGCAGCCGGGGCAGGGTCTCTCCGGCCGGCAGCCGGGTCAGCGCCCAGGTCAGCATGTCGCGCACGAACGGGTCGGGCTCGGCCGCGCACCGCCGCACGAGCACCTCCAGCAACCCGGGGCCGGGCGAGGAGCCGGCGGCCAGGGCCGCGCGCAGCCGGACCGACGGGTCCGGGGCGCCGAGGGCCCCGGCCAGGCCGGCGGACAGGCCGGCGGACGGGTTCGCGGACGGGCCGGCGGGCGGGTTCGTCGTGGACATCGGGACCACCTCCGGGGCCCAGCCGACACCCTGTCACGGTGTCAGGGTCAAGCCCGGCGTGCGGCGCAGAGGGCCGGCTCAGCCGGCGTGCCCGGCCCGGTACCGCGACGGCGTCGTGCCGTAGGCGGCGCGGAACGCGCGGCTGAAGGTCGCGAGGTCGGCGAAGCCCCAGGCGCAGGCGATGTCGGTGATCGACCGGTCGCCGGGGCGGCGCAGGTCGAGGCGGGCGCGCTCCAGCCGCAGCTGCTGCACCTGCCGGGTGACCGTCGTCCCGCGCGCGGCGAACAGCCGGTGCAGGTGGCGGGTGGAGACGTAGTGCGCGGCCGCGATGGCGGCCGGGCCGAGGCCCGGGTCGGCCACGTGCTCGCGGATGTAGCCGTCGACGCGGCGCAGCAGCGCCTCGCCGGGCCGGTCGGGCTCGGGCGGGCGGGCCCGCTCCCCGGCGACGGTGGTGACCAGGTCGAGCACCTCGTCGCCGAGCCGCACCCGCCCGTCGGCACTGAGGTCGGGAGGCGCGGCCACCAGGTCGCGCAGCACCCGGCCGACGATCGCGCCGAGCCCGGTGCCGCCGTCGAGGCGGTGCGCGGTCAGCTCGCGGGAGACCGTGTCGGGCACCCGGACGCAGGCGCGCGGCCAGGTGAGGACGAGCAGCTCCCACTCGCGCGTCATCGCCCACCGGAAAGGCCGGTCGCTCTCGTAGAGGACGAAGTCGCCCGGCCCGAGCACGGCCTCCCGGCCGTCCTGCGCGACGACGGCGGCGCCCCGGGTCAGCAGCCCGACCTGTAGGTAGACCTCGCCGTCCGAGCGGGCCAGCCTCGCGGTGCGGGTGAAGGTCTGCGGCCCCGACACGACGGTCGCCAGGTCGAGCGCGCCGAGCCCGGCGGAGCGGACCTGCCCGCGGAAGGCGTCCCGCCGGTCGGCGGCGATGTCGAGGGCGACGAAGTGGTCACGGATGAGGTCGCGCCACGCCTCCAGCCGGTCGGCCGTCGCCGTCTCCCCCATGGGCACCTCCGCGGACGCTGGTGACCATTAGCGAGGCAGCCGCGCCCGCGGTCAACGCCGGGACCCGCGTGTCACGCAGCGACAACCAGCCTGTCGCGCACCGCCAAACGGCAGGTCAGCGCCGGGTCGAGACTCGGGCGATGACCGCGCTGGGCGACATCCCCGTGACCGACGTGTCCACCACCACGGTGCGCGCCGCCTGCGCGCACGACTGCCCGGACACCTGCGCGATGCTGGTGACGGTCGAGGACGGCCGGGCGACCGGCGTCCGCGGCGACCCCGAGCACCCGTTCACCCGCGGCGGCCTGTGCGTCAAGGTGAACGACTACCAGGACAAGGTCTACAGCCCCGACCGGCTGCTGTACCCGATGCGCCGCAGCGGCCCGAAGGGCAGCGGGGAGTTCACCAGGATCAGCTGGGACGACGCGCTCGACGAGATCGCCGGCCGGTTCCGGGAGTCGATCGACCGCCACGGCCCCGAGACCGTGATGCCGGTCAGCTACCTCGGCACCCAGGGGATCCTCAACGGGCTCAACGTCGGCGACCCGTTCTTCAACGCGCTCGGCGCGACGATCACCGAGCGCACCTACTGCGACTCCGGCGCCTGCACGGCGTACACGATGACCATCGGCGCCACCGCCGGCGTCGACCCGGAGAGCCTCGTGCACTCCCGCTACATCCTGATCTGGGCCTGCAACATGGTCTCGACCAACCTGCACCTGTGGCCGTTCGTCGCCGAGGCACAGCGGCGCGGGGCGAAGGTCGTCGTCATCGACCCCATGCGGCACGCGACGGCGAAGCGCGCCGACTGGCACATCCCCATCCGGCCCGGCACCGACGGCGCCCTGGCGCTGGCGATGATGCACGTGATCATCACCGAGGGGCTGACCGACGAGGCCTACGTCCGCGACCACACCGTGGGCTTCGACGAGCTGGCCGAGCGGGTGCAGCTGTACACGCCGGAGTGGGCCGAGGGCGAGACCGGCGTCCCGGCCGGCGACATCCGCACCCTCGCCCGCGAGTACGCGACGTCGCAGCCGTCGATGATCCGGATCGGCGTGGCCATCGAGCGGCACGCCGGCGGCGGGCAGACGGTCCGGTCGATCGCCTGCCTGCCGGCGCTCGTGGGCGCCTGGCGGCAGGTGGGTGGCGGGCTGCTGCAGCTGCCGCTGTGGGCGTTCCCGGTGAACTGGGGTGCGCTCATGCACCCCGAGCTGGCGACGCCGGGCACGCGCGTGGTCAACCAGTTCGAGCTGGGCCGGGCGCTGACCGGCGACATGCAGCTCGACCCGCCGATCACCGCGCTCATGGTCTACAACTCCAACCCGCTGGTGGTGTGCCCCGACCAGGACCGGCTGCGCGCCGGGCTGGAGCGCGAGGACCTGTTCACCGTCGTGAGCGACCACTTCCTCACCGACACCGCCCGGTACGCCGACGTCGTGCTGCCCGCGACCACCCAGCTCGAGCAGGCCGACCTGATGTTCAGCTGGGGCCACCTCTACGTCGCCCTCAACACTCCGGCGATCGCGCCGCTGGGCGAGGCGGTGTCCAACACCGAGCTGTTCCGCCGGCTCGCGGCGCGGATGGGCCTCACCGACCCCGTCTTCCGCCGCACCGACGAGGAGATGCTCGCCGAGGCGTTCGACTGGTCGGCGCCGGCCATGGAGGGCATCACCCTCGACTCGCTGCGCGAGACCGGCTGGGCGCGGCTGAACCTGCCCGGGCCGGACGTGTACGCCCCGCACGCCGAGGGCGGCTTCCCGACGCCGTCGGGCAGGACGGAGTTCCGCTCCTCGGTGGCGGAGGCCGCGGGCAACTTCATGGTGCCGCTGTTCCGGCAGGGCTACGACGGCGCCCAGCCCGGCGGCCGGGTGGACCCGCTGCCGCACTACGTCCCGCCGCGGGAGGACGACGGCACCGGCTACCGGCTCAGCCTGATCTCGCCGAAGTCGCACGCCTTCGTCAACTCCAGCGCGGGCGACCGGCCGCGGCAGCTCCGGGTGCAGGGCGAGCAGACGGTGGTGGTCCACCCGCGGGACGCGGAGGCGCGCGGGATCACCGACGGGCAGCGGGTCCGCGTCCACAACGACCGCGGGAGCTTCACCGCCCGCGCGCAGGTCAGCGCGGACATCGCGCCCGGCGTGGTCCTGTCGCCCATGGGGACGTGGCTCAAGAACGCCGAGGGCGGGTCGACGGTCAACGCCGTCAACCCGGTCGTCTTCGCCGACCTCGGCAACGCCCCGACCTTCTCCGACTCCCGGGTGGAGGTCGACGCCGTGTGACCCCCGGAGCGCCCGCGGCCGCCGCCTCCCCGTCGACGGCGGCCCGGGACGAGGCCGCCGGACCGCGGCCGATGCGCCCCCTCCCCGGCCGCGGTCCGGCCCCTCCCTCCGGCTGCGTCCCCACGGTCTCCGACGCGATGGTCACCGGCGTCCGGCTCAGCGGGCGGGGCGCCACGGTCGCCGAGCTGCGCGTCCTGTTCGCCGGCGGGCACGTGCACGCCGCGCTGCTCGTCGAGGACGGCGTCCTGCTCGCCGTCGTCGACCCGGCCGACCTCGACGGCGCGGCCGACCTCGACGCCGCGCTCCCGCTCGGCCGCCTCCGCGCGCGGACCGTCGCCCCGGACGCGCGCCTCGCGGCCGCCCGCGACCGGATGCTCGCGACCGGCAGGCGCCGCCTGGCCGTGGTCGGCGCCGACGGCCGCCTCCGCGGGCTGCTGTGCCTGAAGCGCACCGGCCGGGGCTTCTGCTCCGACCGCGACGTCCGCGCGCGGGCCGCCGCCCGCCGGGGCCGGCCCGCGGGATGAGCCGTCAGGAGTCGGGGAGCGGCGGCAGCACCGGGACGAGCAGGTGCGAGTCGAAGCGCCCGCCGGTGTGCACCACCTGCCGGCCGCGGTTCACCGTCTCCCGGTGCCGGGCGAAGGTGAGGTGCTCCGGATAGCGCATCACGTCGCTGCCCTGGACGACGAGCAGCAGCCGCTCCCCCGCCTCGAAGCGGGTGCCCGAGGGCCACACCTCGACGTCGAGCCGGGCCGGCTCCCCCGGGGTGAGCGGCAGCGCCCGCCGGTGGGCCAGCACCGGCATGGACTCGGTCGACCGCTCGGGGTCCAGCTCCCGGTGCGAGGCGCGCAGCCAGCCGTTGGCGACCGGCCCGTCCTCGAACTGCCCGTAGTAGGCGAAGCCGACCTGCCGGCCCTGGGCGTCGAGCTTGAACAGCGCGACGAAGACGTCCATGTCGTCGGCCTCGTCGGCGGAGACCCACAGGGCCGCCTTGACGTGGCCGACGATCTCGGTCGCCTCCTCGAAGGTGATCTCGAAGGTCGCCCGGCGGGGGGCGAGCCCGCTGCCCAGCCCGTCGTAGCCGGCCTCCTCCTCGTCGCCGGGCGCCGCCCAGCCCAGCGAGGCGTCGCCGGCCCGCAGGAACAGCCGGCGGTACCCGACGTCCTCCAGCGGCCACTCCCGGGCGTCCCGCCAGGTCCCCTCGTCGTACGCACTGCGCACCTCGGCGCGCACCCGCGGCCAGGACTCGATCCCGGTGCCGGGCCGGTCCAGCAGGAAGTGGTCGAAGAAGGCGCGCTGGCGCTCGACCATCTCCGGCTCGTAGTAGTAGGCCCACTTCTTGCGCCCGTGGACGTCGAGCCACTTCTGCTCCGAGGAGATCCGGCGGAAGCCCTCGAGCGTGCCGCGCGAGTGCAGCCCCTGGTCGGCCCAGCTGGCGACCACGTAGGCGGGCACCCGGACGTCCTCCAGCGGCGGGACCTTGGAAGCCCAGAAGTCGTCGAAGAAGGGGTGGGCGGCGGTCTCGGCCTCCAGGTCCTCGATCTCGGTGGTGCTCGCCCCCCACCGCTCCCAGATGTAGGGCCAGAACGAGGTCTCCGGGATCCCGCCGTGCCGGGCGACCTCGCGGTAGGTGTCGTTCCACCCCTCCCACGGGTTGATGGCGGCCAGGTGCGGCGGGTCGAGCGCGGCCACCCGCCACTGCAGGCTGGCCAGGTAGGAGACGCCGGAGAGCCCCACCTTGCCGGCGCTCCACGGCTGCGTCCCGGCCCACTCGACGAGGTCGGCGAAGGCCCGGGCCTCCTCCGGCGAGTGGTAGGTGG
This sequence comes from Geodermatophilus sp. FMUSA9-8, assembly GCF_037034165.1. Taxonomy (NCBI): domain Bacteria; kingdom Bacillati; phylum Actinomycetota; class Actinomycetes; order Geodermatophilales; family Geodermatophilaceae; genus Geodermatophilus; species Geodermatophilus sp. FMUSA9-8. The sequence continues at coordinate 413,147 of NZ_JBAGKE010000001.1, forward strand.
CCCGGCCCTCGGAGTACCAGGTGCCCGGGCAGTCGGCGAGCACCAGCGCGTAGCCGTGGGGCAGCCAGTACTCCGGGTCGGGCGCCTCGAACGTCGTCAGGTCCGAGGTCCACTCCGGGCGCACGCCGGCGGCGGGGTAGATCTGGTCGATGGGCGCCGGGTTGTGCTTGCCGTAGGGCGACCAGCTGACCAGGGGCGCGGCCGGCACGTCGGTGTCGGGCCGGTAGACGTCGACGTAGAGCACGTGGCCCTCGTCGCCGAAGGGGACGGCGACGTCCCGCTCGACCACCATGCCGGGGCGGCGCTCCACGCGGTGCCGGGGCGGGCGGCCGGCCCGGGACTCCGGCGTGCTGCGCGGTGGGCGGAACAGGTACCCGGACCCCGTCACGGGGCGCTCCCTCCGTCGGCGGGCGCCCGGCCGGGCGGCGGACCGCCCGGGGCCGGGACGCCCGCTGTGCTCCCCCCTACCGGTACACGCCGGTCCGCAGCCGGTCAACGCGGCCGGTCGACGCGGCCGGTCGACGCGGCCGGTCGACGCGGCCGGCCCGCTCAGGAGTTGCCGCGGCGCTCCTGCTCGCGCTCGATCGCCTCGAACAGCGCCTTGAAGTTGCCCTTGCCGAAGCCGAGCGAGCCGTGCCGCTCGATGAGCTCGAAGAAGACGGTCGGCCGGTCGCCGGTCGGCCGGGTGAAGATCTGCAGCAGGTAGCCGTCCTCGTCGCGGTCGACCAGGATGCCGCGCCGCTGCAGCTCCGCCACCGGCACGCGCACCTCGCCGATGCGGGCCCGCAGCTCCGGGTCCTCGTAGTAGGAGTCCGGGGTGGGCAGGAACTCCACGCCCTCGGCGACCATGGCGTCGACCGTGCCGACGATGTCGTTGGTCGCCAGCGCGACGTGCTGCACGCCGGGCCCGCCGTGGTACTCGAGGTACTCGTCGATCTGCGACCGCTTCTTGCCCACCGCCGGCTCGTTGAGCGGGAACTTCACCCGGTGGTTGCCGTTGGCCACGACCTTGCTCATCAGCGCCGAGTAGTCGGTGGCGATGTCGTCACCGATGAACTCGGCCATGTTGGTGAAGCCCATGACCCGGTTGTAGAAGCCGACCCAGGTGTCCATGGCACCGAGCTCCACGTTGCCGACGACGTGGTCGACGGCCTGGAACAACCGCCGCGGAGCGCCGGGCCGCTTGACGTAGGACGACGTCCGCGCGACGTACCCGGGCAGGTACGGGCCGGTGTACCGGCTGCGGTCGACGAGCGTGTGGCGGGTCTCGCCGTAGGTGGCGATCGCGGCCAGCCGGACGGTGCCGTGCTCGTCGGAGAGGTCGTGCGGCTCCTCCAGCACGGCGGCGCCCTGCGCGCGGGCGTGCGCCACGCACCGGTCGACGTCGGGCACGGTGAGCGCGACGTCGCGGACGCCGTCGCCGTGCCGGCGGTGGTGGTCGGCGAGCTCGCTGGACGGCGAGTACGCCCCGGTGACGACGAAGCGGGCCGCGCCCGACCGCAGCACGTAGCCGCGGTGGTCGCGGTTGCCGGTCTCGGGGCCGGTGTAGGCGACGAGCTCCATGCCGAGAGCCGACTGGAGGAAGTGCGCCGTCTGCAGGGCGTTGCCGGCCACCCAGACCAGCGCGTCCCAGCCCGAGACCGGGAACGGGTCGGCCGAGTCGTCGTACTCGACCAGGCCGACCAGCTGCCGGAGCTGGTCGAGGTCGAGCCGGGCGAGGCGCTCCTCGTCGGTGAGCGTCCGGTCGAGGGACATGGCGGCTCCTCCTGCTCGTCGTCGGCTCCTGTGCAGGGATCCCACGACCCGCTCGGTCGGCTGCGCAACCGGTAGCGCGAGAGGTGAGCAGACGGCACGATCTGCCGAGCGGGACCTGCATCCGGCTGGTCCGCGTGCACACCTCGCGAGGGAGAGCCGCCCGTGGAGCCCCGGACGCCGCTGGACGCCCTCGACCTCGCCCTGCTCACCGCGCTGGACGGCGACGCGCGCACCGGTGCCCTCGAGCTGTCGCGTCTCGCCGGCGTCGCGCGGGCGACGGTGAGCGCGCGGCTGCGGCGGCTCGAGGAGGCCGGCGTCATCGGCGGCTACCGGGTCGACGTCGACCCGGCCGCCGCGGGCTTCGAGGTGCAGGCGTTCGTCACCCTCGAGATCGCCCAGGGCGCGATCGACGCCGTCCGGGCCGACCTCGAGGCCATCCCCGGCGTCCTCGAGGCGCACGCGACCACCGGCAGCGGCGACGTCCTGTGCCGGGTGGCCGCGGCCTCCCACGAGGCGCTGCAGCACACGCTGGTCGAGCTCAACCGGTCGGCAGCGGTGGTCCGCTCGACCAGCGTCGTCGTGCTGTCCACGCTCGTGCCCCGGCGCACCCTGCCGCTGCTGCGCTCCGGCGCGGCCGCGCACGCGGGCCGCTCGGCCATGCGCCCGCCGCCCGGCTGACGGGCCCGCCCTCCCCCGACCCGACCGAGCCGAAGGAGTCTCCGTCATGGCGTTCTACCGACAGGTGGGCGAGGTCCCGCCCAAGCGGCACACGCAGTTCCGCCGTCCCGACGGGGGGCTCTACTTCGAGGAGCTGGTGGGCGAGGAGGGGTTCAGCTCCGACTCCGCGCTGCTCTACCACCGCGGCATCCCGTCGGCGATCGTCGACGCCCGCCCGTGGGAGCTGCCCGACCAGACCCTCACCCCGAACGCGCCGCTCGTCCCCCGGCACCTGCGGCTGCACGACCTGTTCTCCGGCGCGGCGCACGAGGACACCGACCCGGTCACCGGCCGGCGGCTGGTCCTGGGCAACGCCGACGTCCGCATCTCCTACGCCGTCTCCTCGCGGACCAGCCCGTACTACCGCAACGCCACCGGCGACGAGTGCGTCTTCGTCGAGCGCGGCACCGCCACCGTGGAGACGACCTTCGGCGCGCTGGAGGTCGGGCAGGGCGACTACGTCGTCCTCCCGCGCACGACCACGCACCGCTGGGTGCCCACGGGCGACGAGCCGCTGCGCACCTACGCCATCGAGGCGAACTCCCACATCGCCCCGCCGAAGCGGTACCTCTCGCGGTACGGGCAGTTCCTCGAGCACGCGCCCTACTGCGAGCGCGACCTGCGCGCCACGGAGGCGCCGCTGCTGGCCGAGGGCACCGACGTCGAGGTGTACGTCAAGCACCGCGGTGCCGGCCCCGGCGGCCTGGCCGGCACCGTGCACGTCCTGCCCGAGCACCCCTTCGACGTCGTCGGGTGGGACGGCTGCCTCTACCCCTACGCGTTCGACGTCGCGGACTTCGAGCCGATCACCGGCCGCGTGCACCAGCCGCCGCCGGTGCACCAGGTGTTCGAGGGCAGCGGCTTCGTGATCTGCAACTTCGTGCCGCGGAAGGTCGACTACCACCCGCTCGCGGTGCCGGTGCCCTACTACCACTCCAACGTCGACAGCGACGAGATCATGTTCTACGTCGACGGCGACTACGAGGCCCGCAAGGGGTCGGGCATCGGCCGCGGCTCGGTGTCGGTGCACCCCGGCGGGCACTCCCACGGCCCGCAGCCCGGCGCGGTCGAGCGCTCCCTGGGCGCCGAGGCGTTCGACGAGCTGGCCGTCATGGTCGACACCTTCCGCCCGCTCGACCTCGGCGAGGCCGGCCTCGCCGCCGACGACGGGGAGTACGCCTGGACCTGGTCGGGCCGCGGGCCGGGCGCCTGACCCATCCCGGGCGGTCCGGCGCGGCCGGGGTCACTCGGCGAACAGCGCGCCCAGTGCGGCGGCGACGTCGGCGTGGCTGCGCACCAGCCGCACCCGGCCGCGCCCGAGCCGGGCGAGGTCGCGGCCGAGGTCGACGTCCTTCTCGCCGGAGACGTCGAGGAGCACGTCCAGCCGCGGCAGCCGGGCGGCGGTCAGCCGCGGGTCGGGCCCCGCGTTGTGCACGCAGTCCGACAGCAGCAGCACCCGCGCGTCCCGGGCGGGCACCCCGGCCAGCTGCCGGGCCGCGGTCTCCAGCGCGAAGGACACGTTGGTCAGCCCCTGGGTGGGCACCCGCAGCAGCAGGTCGAGGACGGCGAGCGGGGCGACCGTCTCCCCCGGCCGCACCAGCACGGCGGCGTCGGACCAGAACGCGACGACGCCGACCCGGTCGCGGGTCAGCTCGCCGGCCAGCGCGCCCACCGCGGCCGCCGCCGTGCGCACCCGCTCGCCCTTCATCGACCCGGACACGTCGACGACGAGCACCACCGACCGGCGGCGGCGCACCCGCTCGCGCACCAGCACGTCCCGCTCGCCCGGGAACGGGTTCCCGGCGACCGCGTCGAGGGTGCGCTCCAGGTCGAGCTCGTCGGAGCCGCCGCTCCACGGCAGGGTGCGCAGCTCCCCGACCCCGCGGCGGGGCCGCCGGTCGGCCGGCGGGCGGGGCACCGCGAGCCGGCGGGCGATGGCCCGGGCCCGGGCGCGGGTCCGCTGGTCCGCGGCACCGTCGGCCGTCAGGTGGGCCAGCGGCACCAGATCGGCCGGCTCGTCGGTGGTGCCCGGCGCCGAGCCGCCGGCCGGGCCGGGCGTGCGGGTGCGCCGCCGGTCCCCGGAGGACAGCGCCAGCCCGTTGCCGCCCGGCGCGGGGCGGTACAGCGAGGGCGCCTCGGTGAGCTGCTTGGGCCGCCGGCGCAGCGGCCGGGTGCCCCGCGGCGCGCCGGACCGGTCCCGGCGGCGCGTCAGCGGCGAGTCCGCCGCCACCGTCCTTCAACCGGGGCCGGCGGCGGCGGGGGCGAGCAGGAAGTGGTCCTCCCAGATCTCGCGCAGCACCGCCTCGGGCGTGGACTCGACCGTCTCGTCGACGGCGATCCGCCCCGACAGGGCGAGCAGCAGCGCGTCGAGCACCGTGCCCGTGTAGTCCTCCGGCAGGCCGCGCGGCGGAGCCACCGACGGCTCGGCGGGCAGCGCGACCTCGCGCATGTCGGCCAGCTGGGCGGCGACCAGCGCGAGGTCGATCGCGCCGCGCACGCTGCTGCCCTGCCGCACGTCCTCCCGGCCCCGGGTGGCCCGGGTCAGCGCGACCGCGTCGGCCACCAGCCGCGGCGAGCCCAGGCCGGTGCGGCGGGCGACGATGCCCCGCTCGGCCTCGGCGTCCTGGTAGCCGACGGCCAGCCGCACCAGCCGGTCGGAGATCGACGAGGACAGCCGCGTGGTGCCGATCGCGTCGTAGGGGTTCATCGAGGCGACCACCCGGAAGGTGGGCAGCGCCTCGACGACGCCGACGTGCGGCACCGCCAGCCGCCGCTCGGCCATCGCGGTGAGCAGCGTGTTGAGCGTGTCCTCCGGCGCCCGGTTGAACTCCTCCAGGTACAGGAAGCCGCCCGCGCGCATCGCCTGCACCAGCGGGCCGGGCACGAAGTTCTCCGGCCGGTAGTCCTCGCGCAGCACCCGCGCCGGGTCGTGGTGCCCGACCAGCCGGGTGGGCGTGAGGTCGGCGTTGCCCTCCACGAACACCAGCGGCACCCCCCACTCGGCGGTGATCGCCCGCAGCAGCGTCGACTTCGACGTCCCCGGCGGGCCCTCCAGCACCACGTCGCGCCCGGCGGCGACGGCGGCCAGCAGCAGGTCCAGTTCGTGCGCCCGGCCCACCAGGTGGGCGGCCACCCGGCGGCGCACCTCGCGCACCGAGGCGCCGGCGTCGTGCCGCACCCGCGAGCCGGTCACCACCGGGTCGTCGTCGGGACCAGAGGCGGGAGACGGACCAGGGCCGGGGACGTCGGGCGAGGACGGGGGCGCCATCGAGCGGACGCTAGTGACACCCGGTGCCACCGGGCAACCGAGGAGCGGCGACTCAGGAGCCGGCGGTGAGCTGCCGGCCCATCGCCTCGTGCACGGCCTGGATCGCCTGCAGCGGGCGGACCATCACGCGGAACTCCACGATCCTCCCGGCGTCGTCGCAGCGGATGATGTCGACGCCGTTGACGTACCGGCCGCCCACGCTGGTCTCGAACTCCAGCACCGCGGTGTCCCCCGCGGCGACCTCCTTCGTGTAGCGGAAGGCGCCCGGGCCCTCGCCGGCCAGCGCGACCGCCGCCGCCTCCAGGTACCGGGTCGTGACCGCCTTGCCCTCCTGCGGCGTGAACACCACCGGGGAGAGGAAGACGACGTCGTCGGCGAGCAGCTCGTCCAGCGCGCCCGGCGGCCGCTCGTCCATGTAGCGGTGCCAGCGGGCGACGACGTCGTCGATCACGGGTGCCTCCAGGCGTCTCGCGGGATGTCGGGTGCCGCGATCCTGCCCCGTCACACCCGGGCGCGCTGCGGTCCCTCCGCGTCGAGCCAGCCGACCACCGCGGTGCGGGTGGCGGCCGACAGCCGGTGCCAGTCGGCCAGCGGCACCCGCGGTACACCGGCCGCGCGGCAGGCGGCGGCCACCGCGCCGGGCGGGGCCTCCGGGTCCCAGGCGGGGTCGAGCACCACCGCGGGGCGGCCGGCCGTCGTCGCGAGCAGGTCGGCCAGCGCGTAGCCGGGCCGGGCGCGCAGCAGCGGCTCGCCGCAGCTGGGCGCTACCAGGACCGTGCCCGCCGTCGTCACCTCGCCCAGCGCGGACAGGTGCAGCGCCACCAGGGCCCCGGTTCCGTAGGCGGCCACCCACGGCCGGTCGTGCCCGGTGGCGGCCGCGGCCACGGCAGCCACCGCGGCCGCGTCGGCGGTCATCCGGGCCAGCGGCGAGGAGCCCGGCGCGGGCCGCTCGGCGTGCCGGGCGCCGCTGCCCACCGGGTCGTGGCAGGCCACCACCCAGCCGGACTCGGCGAGCTGGGCGGGCAGCGGCTCGGCCTGCTCGTAGCCGGCCCGCCAGCCGGTCGCCGCGCACGGCGGGCCGAGCCAGAGCACCAGCCCGCGGCCGCCGCCCCCGCCGGGCGGGGTCAGCAGGGTGACCGCGACGCCGTCCGGGGTGCGCAGCTCCCCCGCGCCCGGAGCGCCCGGAGCGCCCGCCGTCGTCCCGGGCGACCCGAGGGCGGCGCGGACGGCGGCGCGCAGCTCCTCCCCGCGCACCGGGCGCGGCCCCGGGCGCACCCGGTCGGAGGGCCACGGCACCGGCGACGACGCCACCGGCGGGCGCGCGGCGCGCCGGGGCGGGCCGCCGAGCACGGACTGCGCCCAGTCCAACTGGGCGGCGACGGCGGACTCGTCGGCGCGGTGCCCGCCGGGGCGCAGCGCCAGCTCCAGCCCGCCCGGCCGTCCGAGGAGGGCCCACGCGTCGCGCGCGGCGTCGACGGCGGCGCGGGCGGCCGGCACGCGCTCGACCGGGTCCTCGACGGCGACCGACACCAGCACGGGCCGCGGCGCGGCCAGCGCGAGCAGCTCGTGGGCGTCGGTGGGCAGCCGGTGCTCGCGGCCGGCGAACCAGCGCAGCCGCGGGTGGTACCAGTCCGGGTAGTGCCGGGTGAGCAGCTCCACGCCCTCGCCGAAGTGCCGGTCGGTGCACAGCCGCGCGGGGATCGCCCCGAGCACCCCGCTGGAGCTGGAGACGACGCCGGCGAACCGGTCGTCGAAGGCAGCGGCCAGCAGCGCCGTCTTGCCGTTGCGGCTGTGCCCGCCGACGAGCACCCGCCGCGCGTCCACCCCGGGCTGGTCCTGCAGCGCGTCGAGCACCCGCGACAGCGCCCACGCCCGCCACGCCAGGCGGCCGGCGACGACGGAGGGGTGCGCCCGCTCGACGTCGGCGGTGTCGTCGTCGCCGTCGGCGGCCGAGACCAGGCACGCGCCCCAGCCGCGGGCCAGCGCCGCCTCCGCCCACGGGCCGTGGCTGGACTGCAGCAGGTAGACCGGGACGTCGCGGCGCACGCCGGCCGCGGGCACCGGCAGCAGCAGGCGCGCCCGCACCGACCAGCCGTCGCCGACTCCGATCTCGCGCGCCTCGACGCCGCCGTCGGTGCGCACCGAGGCGACCCGGGCGGACGTGCGGCGCGGCGCGGGCGGCAGGTCGCCGGTCAGCCACCGCCGCCATCGGGCGCGCAGCACGGCGCGGCGGGCCGGCCACGCCGCGGCCCCGGCGCGGCCGCCCGGGAGGCCCTCGGCCGGCGACCACAGGCCGGTGCGCGCCGGCAGGCGGGCGAAGTCCGGCGCCGGCTCGCCACCGGCGGCCCGCCACGCCTCGAACGGCCCGCTGGGCGGCAGCGCGCCGGCGAGCTCCGCGGTGTAGCGACGGCGGCGAGCCGCGGCCGTGCGCGCGTCCCGGGACCGGCCCGGCATCACCTGCGTCATGCACCCGCACCGTAGGACCGCGGGGCGCCCGCGCGGGTGTCCGCGGTGTTGCGTCTGTGCTGCATCGGGCGCACGGGGTTCGAGCGGCCCGGCGCGGGGGCATCAGGGCCGCGTGCGCGTGCTGCTGGTGATCACCGACGAGGACTGGTACGAGGACGCCGGCTACGCCGCGGCGTGGGTGCGGGCGCTGGAGGAGGAGGGCGCGGAGGTCGAGCGGCTGGCCCGGGTGCCCGACGACTGGCCGGTCTCCGGCCCGCCGGCCGGCCGCTACGACCTGGCGGTCGCGCACGTGCTGGTCGAGGAGGTCGTGGCCTACGCGCCGACCTTCGCCCTGGCCACGCTGCTCGAGGCCGCGGGCGTGCCGCTGCTCAACCCGGTCACCTCGATCGTCGCGTCGGCCGACAAGCTGGTGACGCACGCCGTCTGGGCCGCCGCCGGGGTGCCGCAGCCGGCCGCCTGGGACCTGGCCCGGCTGCGCGAGTGGCCGATGCCCGGGCGGCAGATGGTGCTCAAGCCCTCGCTCGGCGACGGCGCCCGCTACATCGAGCTGGTGGGCGACCTCGACGCCGCCCGCCGGGTCGAGGAGGGCTGGCGGGCCGACGAGGCGGCGGGCGGGCACCGGCGCGGCACCTCGCTGCTGCAGGAGTGGATCGCCGAGCCCGCGTGCGCGCGGGTGTTCGCCACGCCCACCGGCACCTCGCTGGTCTACGAGAAGTCGCGGGAGGAGGGCGCCCTGGTCACCCACGGCACCGTCTACCCGACGGTCTACGAGGCGCCGCCGGAGATGGCGCGCCTCGCGCAGCGGATGGTCGCCGCGCTGGGCGGGGGCCTCATGGGCGTCGACGTGCTGATCGAGCCCGGCGGCCGGCTCGTGGCGCTGGAGGCCAACGCGCCGTTCGGCTTCGACGTCACCGACCCGGAGCAGGGGCGGTGGGTGGCCCGCGCGGCGCTCGCCGTCGCCGAGCGGGCGGCCGCGGCGCGCCGGACGGCCGCCGCGTGAGCGGCGGGACGAGCCTGGACGAGGCGCTGCTGCCCGACGGCTCCGACCGGGCGCACGCGGCCGCGGCGCTGGCCGCCGTCCGCCGGTACGGTCCGGCCGCGCTGGCCGCCGACGTCGCCCGGGCGGTCGCCGCGCTGGGCATGGAGCACGGCCCGGAGGGCGAGGCGCACCTGTTCGCCGTCGACCCCGTGCCGCGGGTGCTCGAGCGCTCGGAGTGGGCGGAGCTGGCCGCGGGGCTCGACCAGCGGCTGCGGGCGTTGGAGGCGTTCGTCGCCGACGCGCACGGCCCCCGCGAGGCCCTGCGCGCCGGCGTGCTGCCGGCCGAGGTGGTCGACACCAACCGGTACCTGGCGCCCGGCCTGGCGACGCCGCGGCGCTGGATCGGCATGGCCGGCCCCGACCTCGTCCGCGGCGCCGACGGGCGGCTCGTCGTCCTCGAGGACAACGTGCGCACGCCCTCGCTGCTGGCCTTCGCCCTGGCCGCGCGGGACCTGGTGGCCCCGCGGCTGGGCGTGGAGCCGGGCCCCGCCCCGGTGCGCGAGGCCGCGGAGGCCGCGATGCGGCGGATGCTCGCCGACGCCACCGGCCTGCCCGACCCGGTCCTGGCCGTGCTGGGCGACGGGCCGCGCAGCTCGGTGCCGTGGGAGATCGACCGGTTCGGCGAGATGGTCGGCGCCCCGGTGGTGCTGCCCTCGCAGCTGACCGCCCGCGGCGACGACCTGCTCCTGCCCGACGGGCGCCGGGTGGACCTGCTGTGGCGGCGCACCAGCGAGGAGCGGCTCACCGACGACGACGGCCGGCCCAACGAGCTCGGCGAGCTGCTGCTGGGCCCGCTGCGCGCCGGCACGGTGACCGTCGTCAACGCCTTCGGCACCGGCGTCGCCGACGACAAGCGCACCTTCCCCTACGTCGAGGACCTGGTCCGCTTCTTCACCGGCGAGGAGCCGCTGCTGCGCTCCCAGCCGGCCTACGACCTCGGCGACCCGGCGCAGTGCCGGGAGGCGCTGGCCCGGCTGCCCGAGCTGGTGCTCAAGCCGCGGTCGGGCTCGGGCGGGCACGGCGTGCTCATCGGCCCGCGGGCCACCGCCGCGCAGCTCGAGCGCGTGCGCGCCGAGGTGCTGGCCGCGCCCGGGGAGTGGATCGCCCAGGAGCCGGTGGCGCTGTCCACCCACCCGACCGTCGTCGACGGCGCGCTCGCGCCCCGGCACGTGGACTACCGGCCCTACGCCTTCTGCACCGACGGCGGGACGGTCGTGCTGCCGGGCGGCTTCACCCGGGTGTCGCTCACCGAGGGCGAGCTGGTCGTCAACGCCTCGCAGGGCGGCGGCGGCAAGGACACGTGGGTGGTCGGCTGACGGCACCGGTCACCCGGACGGGGGACGCCGCACCCGGACCTGTCAGTCCTCCTGACCAGCATGGACGCATGACCGCACCGCGTCGTGTGCAGCTGTCCCGGGCGCGCGGCTGGCGCAAGCCGGCCGGCACCGTGGTCGTCGCGCGCCCCTCCCGCTGGGGCAACCCGTTCCGCGTCGGCGAGACCTACCTGTTCCCCGCCGGCGACCCCTCCGACCCGGCGGCCTGGCCGGTGCCCACGCACCGCGAGCCGGGCCTCTCCGACGACGGCGCCCGCGTCGTCCGCTGCCCCGACCGGGCCACCGCCGTCGAGTGGTACCGCCGCTGGGCCGGCGAGGCACACCGCGAGCAGGCCCGCCGGCTGCTGCGCGGCCGCTCCCTCGCCTGCTGGTGCCCGGTCGACGAGCCGTGCCACGCCGACGTGCTCCTCGAGATGGCGAACCCCGTCCGTCCCCGGACGTGACCGACGACTCGTTGGTACACCAACCATTGGGGCACCAAGCGCCTACCGTGGAGGCATGACAGCCGCCGGGTCCCCCGCGCTCCCCGAGGACGTGCTGGCCCTCGACCGCCAGGTCTGCTTTGCCCTGTCGGTGGCCGCGCGCAACGTCGTCGCCGTCTACCGCCCCGTGCTGGAGCCGATGGGGCTCACCCACCCCCAGTACCTCGTGATGCTGGCGCTGTGGCAGCACGGGTCCCTGTCGGCGACCCGGCTGTCCGGGCTGCTCCAGCTCGACCCGGGCACGCTCTCCCCGCTGCTCAAGCGGCTCGAGGCCGCCGGCCTGCTGCGCCGCGAACGCGACCCGGGCGACCAGCGCACCCTCGCCCTCACCCTGACCGACCGCGGCCGGGAGCTGCGCGAGCAGGCGGAGCGGATCCCCGGGGGGATCGTCGAGCGCCTCGGGATGCCGCTGGAGGAGCTCACCGCACTGCACGGCGCGCTCGCCCGCGTCATCGCCGCGTCGCAGCAGGCCCTCGGGACGGCGGCCGCGTCGTGACCGCGCCCCGCACCTCCGGCGAGCCGGTCGTCCGGCCCGCCCCGCACCGCTGGCTCTGGTACGCCCTCGGCGGCGGGCTTCCCGCGCGCTCCCGCGGCTGGGTGCTGCACGACACCACCACCGGCACCTGGTGGGCGCGCCACGTCGTGCGGAGCCTCGTGCAGATGGCCGTGCCGATCGCCCTGGTGATGGTGGTGCTCCCGGCCCCGTGGGGATTGCGCGTCGCCGTCGCCGGCGGCGGCGTCGCCCTCGGCCTCGTCTACTCCCTCGCCTACATGGTCGAGGCCACCGAGAACCGCGTGGTCAAGGCCGGCTACCCCGTCGGCACCGCGGGCGCCATCCGCGAGGCCCGGTGGGAGGAGCGCGAGGAGCGCGACCGCCGGCGGCGCCGCGAGGCCGCGGCGAAGCGGGCGGCCCGCTACCGCGACCGCGCCGGCCGCTGAGCGGCACATGACGGTCCCGTGACGGCACGGGTGCCGCCGCGGGCCCCGGGTACCCCCGGTACATGAGCAACGACGACAAGATCAGCAACAAGGTGGACGAGCTGGCCGGCCGCGGCAAGGAGACCGTGGGCAACGCGACGGGCGACCGCGACCTGCAGGCCGAGGGTCAGGGCCAGCAGGCGAAGGGGAACCTCAAGCAGGCCGGCGAGAAGATCAAGGACGCCTTCAAGTAGGCCCGACACACCCCTGCGCGACGGGCGCCGGCTCCCCTCGGGGGCCGGCGCCCGTCGCGTGTCCGGGGGCCACATGACGGTCCCGTGACGGGCCGTTCCCCGCCCCGGGCCGGCAGGTACCCGCCCCGGCCATGATCGGTTTCCTCGTCGCCGGCCTCGTCATCGGCGCCCTCGCCCGCCTCGTCACGCCCGGCCGCCAGCGGCTCGGCATCCTCGCCACCCTGCTGCTGGGCCTCGCCGGCTCCGTCATCGGCGGCACGATCGCCAACCTGCTGGGCACCGGCGACGTCTTCGAGCTCAACGTCCTCGGCTTCGTCGTCGCCGTGATCGCCGCGGTGCTGCTGATCGGCGTCGCCGAGGGCATCGCCGGCTCCCGCTCCCGCTCGGTGCGCTGACCCCTCCCCCTCCCCTCCGCGGCCGGGTCCCTCGGGGCCCGGCCGCCGTCGTGTCCGGGTCAGGACACCGGCGCGCCCCGCCCGCGCACCCCGCCCCGCCGGCCCCGGCCGCCCTGCACCTGCAGCACCCGCCACAGGCCGGTCCGGCGCAGCATGTCCGAGGTCCGCCCGTCGGCGCCCCGCAACACGACCCCGCCGCCCCGGGCGCGGCAGATCCGGTGCGCCCACAGGAACGTGGCGAGGGCCGGGCTGGCGAGGGAGTCGACCCGGGCGAGGTCGACGACGATCCGCCGGGCGCCGCGCAGCAGCGCGTCGTGCAGCAGCCAGCGGGCGTCGGCCAGGCCGTCGGCGAGCACCTCCGGGTCGAGCACGACGACGACCTCGTCGTCCTCCCCCGCGGGTACTCCGCTGGTCATGGGCTCCCCCGTCCGGCGCGGTCGGCGTGCACCCGCCACCCTGCCCACGGCGCGTTGCGGTCCGCGGTGCGGGAGCTTTGCGGTCCCGTGACGATCCGCGGGCACCGCCGGCCGGCGGGCGCCGGGGTGGCAGCATGGACGGGCGTGTCGCCGCGCCTGCTCCTCGTCGAGGACGACGACCCCATCCGCACCGCCCTCCGGTGGGCCCTGGAGGACGAGGGCTACACCGTGGACGAGGCCGTCGACGGCGACCGGGCCTGCGCGCTCGTCGACCGCGACCCGCCCGACGTGATGGTCCTGGACCTGATGCTCGGCCGCACCGACGGCTACACCGTCGTCCGCCACGTCCGGCGGGCACACGACCTGCCGATCATCGTGGTGAGCGCGCGGGCCGACACCCACGACATCGTCGCGGCGCTCGAGGCCGGCGCCGACGACTACGTGACCAAGCCGTTCGCGGTCAAGGAGATCACCGCGCGGCTGCGGGCGCTGCGCCGCCGCGCGGGCGGCACCCCCGCCGACGCCGGCCGGCGGCGCGAGGTGGTCCTGGACCGGCACCCGGACGAGCCGCTGGTCCTGCGGCCGGCCGCCGGCACGGTGTCGCGCGGCGAGCGCCCGCTCCCGCTGACCGTCACGGAGTTCCGGCTGCTGTGCGAGCTCGCCTCCGTGCCCGGGCGGGTGCTCAGCCGGGCCGAGCTGCTCGAGCGGGTGTGGCAGCACGGCTTCTTCGGCGACGAGCGGCTCGTCGACGTCCACATCCGCCGGCTGCGCACGAAGGTCGAGCTCGACCCCGGCGCCCCGCGCGTCGTCGTGACCGTCCGGGGCCTGGGGTACCGGCTGGACCCCCAGTGAGGGCAGGGCCGCGGCCCACCGGCCTGCGCGCCCGCGTCGCCGCCGCCTTCGGCCTGGGCGCGCTGCTCGTGTCCGCCGTCCTCGCCGGGTCGACGTTCCTGCTCGCCCGCGGGTACCTCCTCGACCAGCGCGAGAGCGCCGCCACGGCCGCCGCGTTCGTCGACGCCGACTTCCTGCGCAGCCGGCTGGCCACCGCGGGCACCGGCGTCGACGACGTCCTCGCGGAGCTGTCCACCGAGGGCGGCGACGTCGTCGTGCGCCGCGGCGACTCCTGGTACTCGACGAGCCTGGAGGTGGGCGCGCGGGACGTGCCGGCGGGGCTGCGCGCGATCGTGGAATCCGGCTCGGCGGGCCGGGAGCGGGTCGACTCGGCGGCCGGGCCGCGACTGGTGGTGGGCGTCCCCGTCGCCGGGGCGGACCTGGACGTCTACGAGGTCGCCCCGCTCGGCGAGCTGCGGTCGGTGCTCACCACGCTCGGGTGGGTGCTCGGCGCGGCCGCCCTCGCGGCGAGCGCCGCCGGCGCCGGGGTGGGCCTGTGGGCCAGCCGGCGCGTGGTGCAGCCGCTCGACCAGGTGGCCGGCGCGGCCACCCGCATCGCCGCCGGTGAGCTCACCACCCGCCTGCCGGCCACCGACGACCCCGACCTCGTGGCCATCGTCGGCAGCTTCAACACCATGGTCGACGCGCTCGCGGCCCGCATCGACCGCGACGCCCGGTTCGTCGGCGACGTGAGCCACGAGCTGCGCAGCCCGCTGACCAGCCTGACCACGGCCGTCGAGGTGATGGGCGCCCGGCGCGGCGACCTCGACGACCGCTCGCGGCAGGCGCTGACGCTCGTCGAGCAGCAGCTGGCCCGCTTCCGGGCCACGCTCGACGACCTGCTGCAGCTCGTCCGGCTCGACAACGACCCCGGCGCCGGCGGCGACGAGCCGGTGGCGCTCGGCGGCCTGGTGCGCGAGGTGCTGGCCGCGAGCGGGCGCCCGGCGGGCCTGCTGGAGACCGACCCGGAGGAGGACACCGTGGTGCGCGGCGACAAGGCGTGGCTGGAGCGGGCGGTGCGCAACCTGCTGGACAACGCCGACCGGCACGCGGGCGGCGCCCGAGCCGTGCGGGTGGCCCGCCGCGGCGCCAGCGTCGTCCTCACCGTCGACGACGCGGGACCCGGCATCCCGCCGGAGGACCGCGAGCGGGTGTTCGAGCGCTTCGCCCGCGGCCCGCGCGCGGCCCGCGGGTCGCTGCCCGGGGCGGGCCTCGGCCTGGCCATCGTGGCCGACGTCGCCGCCCGGCACGGGGGCGCCGCGTGGTGCTCGGGCAGCCCACTCGGGGGCGCCCGGATGAGCCTGTCGCTGCCCGCGGGGCCGGCGTGAGGCGCGCCGCCCGCAGGTCCGCGGGACTCGCCGTCGCCGTCGGCGTCGTCCTGCTCACCGGCTGCGGCCTGCCCGGCGGCGCGGCCGAGGCCATCCCCGACGCCGAGGTGCCCTACGGGCTGCTGTCGGCGTCGGGCACGCCGCCGGCGGCGGAGACCGCACCCACGGGGGACGACGGGGCGCGCATCCACCTCCTCGGGCCCGGCGACCTGCTGACGCCGCGCGAGCGGCCGGTGTCCGGCGCCGACCTGCCCGCCCGCCTCGACGACCTGCTCGGCCGGCTCGCGGCCGGGCCCGACGCCGGCGAGCGGGCCGCGGCCCTCACGACCGTGCTTCCGCCGGGCACCCGGCTCACGGTGACGGCGGTCGAGGACGGCACGGCCACCGTCGACCTGACCGGCCCCGGCGAGGTGCCCGACGGCGAGGAGAGCCGGCTGGCCGTCGCGCAGATCGTGCTGACCGCCACCAGCCTGTCCGGCGTCGAGGCCGTCCGGCTCACCCGCGACGGCGAGCCGCTGGAGGCGCCGCTGCCCACCGGGGAGCTGACCGACCGGCCGCTCACCGCGGAGGACTACGGCCCGCTGCTCGCCGCTCCCCCGCGGTGAGGCCACCGGCGGATGACGACCCCGTGACGTTCTGCGCTCGCGGGCCCGACCGGCGGCCCGGCGCTGTCAGGCTGGGAGCATGAGCCGAGCCACCACGACCGAGGTCGTCAACGTCCGCCTGGGCGCCGTCCGCGTGACCGGCGACCTGACCGCGCAGGGCGCCGACCTGCTGCGCGGCACGGTGGAGACGCTGGTCCGCGACGGCCACCGGCGCGTGCTCGTGGACCTGCGGGACGTGCGCTCGACCGACGCCGAGGGCCTGCTCGTCCTGCGCGACGTGGAGGAGTCCCTCGCCGCCGACGGCGCCGCGCTCGTCGTCCGGCCACCGGCGGAGGACCGTCCCTCCGTCGGGTGACGGCGACCGGCCACGCGGCCGCGGCGCGGCGGTCCTGTCGGGAGGAAGCCCCACCATCGCGACCGTGAGCCGCCGCGCCCCCCGCTGCCCCGCCTGCCCGGACTCTCCGCGGGGCGTCCCGCTCGTGGTCGGTCTGCCCTCGCCGGAGGACCTCGCCGCGGCCGAGCGCGGGGAGGTGGTCCTCGGCGGCTGCGTGCTGGTGCCCGGCCCCGAGGCCGAGTGGGCCTGCCCCGTCTGCGGCCGCGAGCTGTTCCCCGCGCCGGCCTGAGCACGGGGCCACGCCGCCGTCAGGACGGCGGGGCGAGCAGCTTGCCCAGCAGGCCCGACAGCCGGAGCCGCTCCGCCTCGGTGAGCCGGCCGAGCCGATCGTCGGCGAAGTCGAAGGCCCGCCGGACGGCGCGGCGCACCCGGCGGCCGGCCGGGGTGATCGTCACTCGCTTGACCCGCCGGTCGTCGGCGTCGGCCCGGCGCGCCACCAGCCCGCCGGCCTCCAGCCGCGCGACCAGCTGGGTGACGTTCGAGGCGTCGCACAGCAGCAGCTCGGCGAGCTCGCCCATCGACCGGCCGCCGTCGGTCAGCGCGTCGAGCAGGCAGGCCTGGGCCGCGCTCAGGCCGGCCGTGCGGGCCGCCCGGTCCCAGGCGGCGTCGTGGGCGTGGACCAGGTCCCACAGCTGCCGGTCGAGCGGGACGGGGCTGTCGGGCACCCCCCGAGACTACTTGAGGCGATCAAGTGTCCGTGCTTCGATGGTGGCACGGGTACTTTATGCACTCAAGCGATTGGGGATACGACGTGACGCGTGTGCTGGTGACCGGGGTCCGCGGCAAGACCGGCGTGCCGCTGGCGGGGCTGCTCGCCGCCCGGGGCGTGGAGGTGCTCGGCGGCAGCAGCGACCCGTCGACGGTGACCCTCGACGGCGTGCGGCCCACCGCCTTCTCGTGGGACGACCCGTCGGGCTGGCCGGCCGCGACGGCCGGCGTCGACGCGGTGTACGTCGTCCGGCCCGACCGCGCCGACGCCCCCGGCCTGCTCACGGACCTGATGGCGACCCTGGCGGACGGCACGCACGTCGTGCTGCTGTCGGAGCAGGCGGCCGACCAGGTGGGTCCCGACGGGTGGTCGCCCACCGGGGAGCGGGCGGTGCGCGAGAGCGGACACAGCTGGACGGTGCTGCGGCCGAGCTGGTTCATGCAGGTCCTCACCGACCGGCGCTTCTACCGCGACGCGGTCGCCGGCGGCGACCTCCCCTTCCCCAGCGCCGGCGCGCGGGTCGCGTGGGTCGACGCCCGCGACATCGCCGCGGTGGCGGCCGCCGCCCTGCTGGACTCGGGCCACGACGGCGCGGTGCACGAGATCACCGGCCCGGAGGCGGTCTCGCTGCCGCGCACGGCGGAGCTGCTCACCCGCGCCACCGGGCATCCGGTCACCCACCGCGACGTCCCGGCCGAGGAGGCTCTCGCCGGCCTCGAGGGCTTCGAGCGGGACCTCACCGCACTGACCTTCGACCGCGTGCGGGCCGGGGTCTTCGCCGCCGTCACCGACACGGTCGAGCGGGTGACCGGCCGGCCGGCACGGTCGCTGGAGGAGTTCCTCGCCGACGCCGCACCGGAGCTGCGGCCGGCCGCTCAGCGCTGAGCGGCGACGAGCTCCCCGACCTGCCGGAGCTCACCGGCGCCGAGCGGGCGCTCCTCGCGGAGTGGCTCGCCCGCTCGATCGCCGCGCTGTGAGCGGGCCCGGGAGGACGGGCCGTCAGGCCGGGACGATGCGCGCGCGGACCTGCTCGACCAGCGCGGGCGGCACGTCCGTCAGCCCGTGCTCGGCGGCCGCGTGGCCGGCGACCTGGGCGAGGATGCCGGACTCGTCGGCGGCGGTGAACGAGCGGCCGCAGCCGGGGACGACGTCGCCGCAGGCGAAGCTCTTCATGGGTGGACCTCCGGATCGGGGAGAGCTCGGGGAGTGCACGACCCGCCGCGGTCGGTCCGCGTCGGGGGGGTCTCGGTGCGTCAGGCGCGCGGCTGCGTCTCGGCCAGACGGGACAGCAGGGACTCGACGCGCACCAGACCGGTGACGGCGCCGACGTCGTCGACGACGACGACCGGGTCGAACCGGCTGGCCTCGGGCCGGGTGACGACGCGCTGCGCCACCTCGGCGACCGCGGTGGAGGCCGGCACGCGCAGGCTGACCGGCGCCTCGCGGTGACCGGCGGGGTCGCCGTCGCGGCGATGGGCGAGCAGCAGGCCGGTGGGGTGGCCGAACCGGTCGACCCGCACGGCGCTGCCGGCCCCGACCGGTGTCGCGCCCTCGGCGACCCGCTCGGCCGGCTCGACCAGGCTGGCGACGTGCTCGACGAGGCGCCCGCGCAGCGCCGACCGGCGCAGTCGCTCCCCGACCTCCGGGTCGAGGACGGCCCACGGCTCGGCCGGGCGGCCGAGCAGGTACCCCTGGGCCAGCGGGACGCCGAGCCGGGCGAAGGCCTCCATCTCGGCCCACGTCTCGATGCCCTCGGCCAGCAGCCAGGCGTCGATGCGGCCGCCGAACTCCCCCAGCAGCTGGGCGAGCGCGAGCTTCACGTCGTCGGTGTCGGCGCCGGCCACCAGCGCGCGGTCGAGCTTGATCAGCTGCGGCCGGACGGCGGTCAGCTGCTGCAGGCCGGAGTAGCCCGAGCCCGCGTCGTCGAGGGCGACGAGCGCGCCCCGGTCGCGCAGCCGGTCCCGGAGGTCGAGCAGCGGCCGCAGGTCGGCCACGTCCTGGTGCTCGGTGAACTCGAGCACCAGCGGGGTCAGGTCCCCGGCGCCCAGCAGCAGGTCGGCGAGCGCCGGGTCGGTCAGCAGGTGCGGGCTGACGTTGACGGTCAGGAAGCAGTTCGGGGGCAGCTCGTGCCGCAGCTGCAGGCAGCGTTCCACCACCATGGCCCTCGCGCGGGCGCCGATGCCGGCGGCGTCGGCCGCGGCGAACCAGCGGTCGGGCGTCGCGGCGCTCGGCGACCCGTCGGCGGCGGTGAACCGCGCCAGCGCCTCGTAGCCGGCCACCACGCCGCGGGCGACGTCGACGATGGGCTGGAACACCAGGCGCAGGGTGTCGGGGCGGTCCCGCAGGCGGGCCAGCTCCTCGGTCCAGCCGAAGGAGGCCGGGAGCGGCGTCGTCGCGGTCACCCTCCCGCCATCGGCACCGCCCGCGTCCCGCCGCACCTCCGGGTCCGGCCGTCTCACCCGGAGGGGCCGGGCCGGACCGTGGCGCCCGCCACTGCCCGCATCCGCGACCGGGGGCGGAGACGAACCCCCGTCGTGAGCGTCTCCCCGGCCCGCCGACGTTGGCTCCTGCAGCCCCTGGTCGACGCCGGCCTCCCCGACGCCGAGATCGCCGCCCTCGTCGTCGGGCTGGCCTTCGACGGCGTCGTCAGCGGCCGGGCACCCGCGCCCGGCCGGCTCGGCGCCATGGTGGGGGACCACCCGGCCGCCGTCCGGGCCGCGTGGTTCGAGGTGCTCGACCGGCTGACGGCCGCCGGGGCGGACGCACCCGGCTGACGCGGCTCAGACCCGGGGCTCCCGGTGGGCAGGCTGCCGCGGCTCGGCGAGCAGCGGGTCGGGGGCGCGCAGCGGGGCGGTCGCCGGCGCCTGCGCCGTCACCTCCAGCGGGCGGCCGTCGACGACGACGGTCACCGGCCCCTCGCCGCGCACGAGCGTCACGGTGGTGCCCTCCCGCGTGGTCTCCACCCGCAGCTGCCGGCCGCGCCAGGTCACCGACCACGCGGTGCGCGACAGCGACGACGGCAGCAGCGGCGTTAGCTCGAGCTCCGCGCCGTCCTCCCGCAGGCCGCCGAGCCCGGCGGTGAGGGCGAGCCACGTGCCGGCGACCGAGGCCATGTGCAGGCCCTTGGCGGTGTCGCCCTGCACGTCCCGCAGGTCGACCAGCGCCGACTCGCGCAGGTAGCGCAGCGCCAGGTCGGGGTGCTGCGCCGCGGCGCAGCCGACGGCCTGCACGGCGGCGGACAGCGAGGAGTCCCGCACGGTGCGCGCCTCGTAGTAGTCGACGTCGCGGGCCACCTGCTCGGCGGTGAAGTCCTCGCGGCACCACCACAGCGCCTGGACGAGGTCGGCCTGCTTGACCACCTGCCGCCGGTAGAAGGTCGCGTAGTGCGCGTACTCCTGCACCGGGGTGTCCTCGGGCACGTCCTCGAACGGCCACTCCCGGTAGGCGGTGAAGTTCTGGTTGCTCGGGTGCACGCGCAGCCCCTCGTCCCACGGGACGTGCACCGCCGCGGCCGCCGCGCGCCACGCGGCGGTCTCGGCGTGGTCGACGCCGAGCTCGGCGGCCCGGGTCTCCAGGCGGGCGCACTCCTCGGCCGCGCGGAGCAGGTTGCGCTTGGCCATGAGGTTGGTGAAGACGTTGTCGTCGACGACGCCGGTGTACTCGTCCGGGCCGGTCAGGCCGAACAGGTGCCAGCCGCCGGCGGCGTCCTCGTGGCCGAGCGACATCCACAGCCGCGCCGTCTCCACCAGCACCGCCAGCCCACCGAGGCCGTCGTGGTCGCGGCCGGTGACGTTGCGGAACAGCCAGAAGGCGCGGGAGACGTCGGCGTTGACGTGCATCGCGGCGGTGCTCGCGGGCCAGTACGCCGACGTCTCGCGCCCGTCGATGGTGCGCCAGGGGAAGGACGCGCCCGCGAGCCCCAGCACCCGCGCCCGCTCGCGGGCGAGGTCGAGGGTGCTCGCGCGCCAGCGCAGCAGCCGCTCGGCCGACCCCGGCCGCAGCAGCGTGAGCGCCGGCAGCACGAAGCCCTCGACGTCCCAGAAGGTGTGCCCGCTGTAGCCGATGCCGGTCAGTCCCTTGGCGCCGATCGGCGCCCCGGAGATGCACGCGGCCGAGCAGGTGAGCTGGAAGACGGCGTAGCGCAGCGCCTGCTGCAGCTCCGGGTCGCCGTCGACCTCGACGTCGGCGCTGTCCCACAGGTCGTCGAGCGCGGCGCGCTGCGCGGCGAGCAGCCCGTCCCAGCCGAGGTCGAGCGCCGAGTCGATGGCCGCCTCGGCCTGCCCGACCAGGGAGTCGGCCGTGGCGTCCAGCGACCAGGTGTGGGCGATGGCCTTGACGACCGTCACGCACTCCCCCGCCCGGAGGTCGGCGGTCACCGTGGTGACCGCCTGCCGCCGGTCGGTCCCGCCGTCGACGCGGCCGCCCTCCACCACGTGGCCCACCGCGGCCGCGACGGTGATGCCCGAGCGCCGCGTCCGCGCGGCGAGCGCGCCGCCGCGGCCGGTGGTGTCGCGCATGAGCGGCCTGAAGGCGTCGCGCAGCACCTCCCCGACCCGCGGGTCGTCGTTGTCCACGCCGGTGGGCGTCACCTCGCCGTCGACCAGCTCGGAGCGCACGACGACGTGCGCGGGCCCGTCGACGGCGCGCACCTCGTAGCGCACCGCGCAGACGGCCCGCTCGGCGAGGGACACCAGCCGGCGGGAGGTGACCTCCACCGTCGTGCCCGACGCCGTCGCCCAGCGGACCCGGCGGTCGAGGGTGCCCGCGCGCAGGTCCAGCGTGCGCTCGTGCACCTCCGGCCGGGCCTCCCGGACGTCGAGGGGCACGCCGTCGACGAGCAGCCGCAGCGGCGTGCCGTCGGCGACCGGGATGAGCGCCTGGCCCTCCTCCGGGTGCCCGTAGCCGCCCTCGGGATAGGACAGCGGGTGGGTCTCGAAGACGCCGGACAGGTAGGTGCCGCGGCTGCCGTGCGGCTCGACCTCGTCGAGGGTGCCGCGGGTGCCGACGTAGCCGTTGGTGAGGGTGAACAGGGACTCGGTGACGTCGAGCGTCTCGGGGTCCACGCGCGGCTCGCGGACCTGCCACGGGTCGACGTCCAGCTCGGGGGCGCTCATCGGGGGCCTCGCGGGGCTCGGAGGGGTGGGCGGGAGGGGCGCCCCGCCCCCCGTCCTACCGGTCGGCGGGTGGCGGCGCGATCCGGGGCCCGGGGTGGCCGCCGGGGTGGCCGCCGCGGCCGGCCCCGGACATCCTGCAGACCGGTGGACGGCGGCCCGCTCCCGCCGGCCAGGACGGAGGAGGACCCATGTGGGCGCAGACGCTGCGCGGCCCGTTCCGCTTCGAGCAGGTGGAGGTGGCCGCGCCCGACCCGGCCGCGCTGCCGCCCGGGCACGTGCTGCTCGCCCCGCGGGCCGGGGCGATCTGCGGCAGCGACCTGCCCAACTTCCGCGGCGGCGTGTGGCCGCACCCGGCGGCCGAGGACGGCTGGGGCGCCACCCGCGCGCCGGGCTTCCCGATGCACGAGGTCGCCGGTGAGGTGGTCGCCAGCCGGCACCCCGACCACTCCCCCGGCGACCTCGTCGTCGGCTGGGCGTCGATGTTCGACGCGATCGCCGAGCTGGTGGTCACCGACGGCGAGGGGCTGGCTCCGCACGACCCCTCGCTCGCGCCGTCGACCGCCGTGCTGCTGCAGCCCCTGGCCTGCGTGCTCTACGCCGTCGAGCAGCTCGGCGACGTCACCGGCCAGTCGGTCGCCGTCATCGGCCAGGGCCCGATCGGGCTGCTGTTCAGCTCGGTGCTGAAGGCCCGCGGCGCCGCGCGGGTGACCGGCGTCGACCCGGTCGACCGCGGCGACGTCGCGGGCGTCTTCGGCGTGGACGAGACCGTCACCGCGCGGGCGGAGCGGTGGTCGGCCGGGCTGGCGGACGCCGACCGCCCGTCGGTCGTCGTGGAGGCGGTGGGCCACCAGGTGTCCACGCTGCAGCCGGCGCTGGACGCCGCCGCGCCCGGCGGGCAGGTCTTCTACTTCGGCGTCCCGGACGACCCGGTCTACCCGTTCGACATGATGACCTTCCTCCGGAAGAACCTGACGCTGCGCTCGGGGGTGACCCTCGAGCGGCGCCGGGTGCTCGCCGACGCCGGTGAGTTCCTCGCCGCGCACCCCGAGCTGCGCGAGGGGTACGTCACGCACGTGCACCCGGTCGCCGACGTCGAGGCCGCCTTCACCGCCGCGATCAGCCCCCGGCCGGGGCAGCTGAAGATCGCGGTGGACATGACCTGAGGTCAGGCGGCGGCCCGCGCGGCGTCGACCAGCTCCTGGCTGACGTCCCACAGGCGGCGGGCGGCGACCGGGTCGAGCGCGTGCGGCACGACGCCGTGCAGGCCCTGCAGGCGGTCGACCACCTCGGCCTCGCGGCAGTCCTCGAAGTAGCGCCCGCCGATGCCGGCGACCTCCGGGGCGGTGGCGAGGAACACCGACGTCGCGGCGCCCTGCTCCGGCGTCTTCATGGCGAACAGACCCGCGCCCTCGGCCCGGCGCGCCTGCTCCTCGGCGGCCGCGCGCTGCTCGGGGCTCCAGTGCCGCTGCAGCGGGGTCCAGATGCCGCCGGGCATGAGCGCGTTGGCGGTGACGCCGTCGGCCGCCCAGCGCCGCGTCGCCTCCACGGCGAACAGGACGTTGGCGGTCTTCGACTGCCCGTAGGCCAGGCCCGGGTCGTAGGGGCGGCGCTCGAAGAACAGGTCGTCGAAGACCACCGGCGAGGCGGCGTGCCCGCTGGAGGAGACGACGACGACCCGCGCGTCGCCGGCCGCCGCGAGGGCGCCGTGCAGGCCGGTGGCCAGCGCGAAGTGGCCGAGGTGGTTGGTGCCGAACTGCGTCTCGAAGCCCTGGCGGGTGCGGCCGAACGGGGTGTCCATGACGCCGGCGTTGGCGACCAGGACGTGCAGCGGCCCGGACCAGGCGGCGGTGAACGCGTCGACCGAGGCGAGGTCGGCGAGGTCGAGCCGGGCGACGGTCACGTCGTCGCGGCCGCTGGTGCGGGCGATGTCGGCGGCGGTGCGCTCGCCGGCGGCGACGTCGCGGACGGCGAGGACGACCTCGGCCCCCGCGGTGGCCAGGGCCCGCGCGGTCTCGACGCCGATCCCGGAGGAGGCGCCGGTGACCACGGCGCGGCGGCCGGTCAGGTCGATGCCCTCGACGACCTCGCGGGCGGTGCTGGTGCTGCCGAAGCGGCTCTCGATGCGTGCCATGCCCCGAGACTAACCAACTGGTTGGTTACTCGTAGGGTGGAGCCGTGGGACGGGACGGGGAGCGCAGCCGGGAGCGGGTGCTGGCGGCCGCGACGGCGGAGTTCGCCGAGTACGGCATCGCCGGCGCGCGGGTGGACCGGATCGCCGCGTCGGCCGGGGTGAACAAGGCGCAGATGTACGCCTGGTACGGCAGCAAGGACGGGCTCTTCGACGCCGTCTTCGACGCGCAGCTGCACCGCATCGTCGACACGGTGCCCCTCGACGCCGACGACCTGCCCGGCTACGCCGTCCGCCTCTACGACTCCTACCTCGCCTCCCCCGAGCTGATCCGGCTGACCAGCTGGAACCGGCTGGAGCGGGTGCCGGCCGGCGACCTGCTGGCCGGGCACGCGGCGCTGGCGCGGCCCAAGCACGAGGCGATCGCCCGGGCCCAGGCCGAGGGGCGGATCGTCGGCGGCATCCGCCCGGACGAGGTCTACTCGATCGTCATCGCGCTGGCGGGCACGTGGTCGCCGGTCAGCGGCACGTACACGGCGTCGGCCGCCGAGGACGAGGCCGAGCACGAGCGCCGGCGGGCGGCGCTGCGCCTGGTCGTCCGGCGGGCCCTGGTCCCCTAGGGGCCCCGGCCCGCCGGACGGCGACGGGCCGGCTACGGGCGCTGGAACACCTGGACGTCGTCGCGCTGGTCGGTGACCGTCCACGGCTTGGCGGTGCCGCTGCCCGACATCCGGAAGTCCGGGTCGTGCTTGAGGATCTCGCGGCGCGCGATCGTCATCTTGTGCACCTCGTCGGGGCCGTCGGCGATGCGCAGCGTCCGCTGGTGGGCGTACATCTCGGCCAGCGGCGTGTACTGGGTGACCCCGGCCGCGCCGTGCACCTGGATGGCCCGGTCGATCACCTTGAGCACGATGTTGGGCACGGCCACCTTGATGCCGGAGATCTCGGTGGCGGCGGCCTTGTTGCCCACCGTGTCCATGAGGTGCGCGGTGTGCAGGACGTAGCGGCGGGCCATGTCGATCTCGATGCGCGACTCGGCGATCCAGTCCTGCACCAGGCCCTTGTGCGCCACCGACGAGCCGAAGGTCTCCCGCTGCAGGGCCCGCGCCACCATCAGCGACAGCGCCCGCTCGGCCGCGCCGATCGAGCGCATGCAGTGGTGGATGCGGCCGGGGCCCAGCCGCGCCTGGGAGATGGCGAAGCCGCTGCCCTCCTGCCCGAGCAGGTTGTCCGCCGGCACGCGCACGTCCTCGAAGACGACCTCGGGGTGCCCGCCGCGGTCGTGGTAGCCGAACACCATGGGGCTGCGGCCGAAGGAGACGCCGGGGGTGTCCTTGGGGACGACGATCATCGACTGCTGGGTGTGCCGGGGCGCCGTCGGGTCGGTCTTGCCCATGACGACGAACACCCGGCAGCGCTCGCCCAGCGCGCCGGAGCTGAACCACTTGCGGCCGTTGAGCACGTAGTCGTCGCCGTCGCGCTCGATCCGCAGGCCGATGTTCGTGGCGTCGGAGGACGCGGAGTCCGGCTCGGTCATGCAGAACGCCGAGCGGATCTCGCCCTCCAGCAGCGGCAGCAGCCAGCGCTGCTTGACCTCCGGCGAGCCGTAGAGGTTGAGCACCTCCATGTTGCCGGTGTCGGGCGCGTTGCAGTTGAGCGCCTCGGAGGCGAAGGGCACCTTGCCCAGCTCCTCGGAGATCGGCGCGTAGTCGAGGTTGGTCAGCTTCGTGCCGGGGTGGTCGGGCTCGAGGTGCGGCAGGAAGAGGTTCCACAGCCCCCGCTCGCGCGCGGCCGCCTTCAGCTTGTCCATCACCGGCGGGTAGCCCGTCGGTCCGACCTCCTCGAGCTGCTCGGCGTAGAGCTGCTCGTTCGGGTACACGTGGTCGTCCATGAACCGGCGGACCTCCGCGAGGGCCGCCGTCCCCTGCTCGCTGAACTGCACGATCGCTCTCCCCGGCTCCTGGGCCCCCTCCGGGCCGCCCCGGCCGACCATAGTGACGCCGGCCACGCGGCCGGCGGCCGCCCGGGGGACGGCCGCCGGAGCGGGGTGGGACGGGCGCGGGGGCCGGGGGGCCGTCAGGCGGCGGCGCGGGCGGCGAGCGCGTCGGTGAGCAGCGCGACGAGCGCCTCGAGCTGCACGTCCGGCGAGGAGGAGACCTCCTGGTCGGACCCGTCGAGCGCCCGGGCGGCGAGGCCCGCCTTGCTGTCGATGAGCTCGGCGATGCGGGCGTCGAGGGTCTGCGCGGCGATGATCCGCCAGGCGGTCACCGGCTCGGTCTGCCCGATCCGGTGGCTGCGGTCGATCGCCTGCGTCTGCTCGGCGTCGGTCCACGACAGCTCGGCCAGCACCACGTTGGACGCCACCTGCAGGTTCAGGCCCACGCCGGCCGCGGTCAGCGAGCAGACCACCACCGCGACGTCGGGGTCCTGCACGAACGCGTCGACCGCCTGCTGGCGCGCCCGCGGCGTCTGGTCGCCGCGGATCGACGTGAACCGCACGCCCTGCCGCTCGAAGGTCTCCTCGGCGGCGTCCATCACGTCGACGTGCTTGGCGAAGAACACGACCTTGCCGGCGCTGCGGGCCAGCTGGGCGGCGTAGTCGGCGGCGAGCCCCGCCTTCGCCCGGCCGATCCGCCGCATCATGCTGAAGACGTTCTCGCCGGACTCCCCCGCGGTCGCGTCCTTGAGCTCGGCGCGCGCCACCCGGCGCACCAGCGCCGGGTCGATGCCGCCGGCCGGCTCCTCGACGTCGGAGCGGGCGGCCAGCGCCGTCTCGTAGCGGGCGACCATCCGGCGGGCGAGGTCGGCCTCGGCAGCCCGGATCGAGCGGCCGGCGGCGCCGTCGAGCTCGACGGGCAGGTCGGCGATCCGGCGGGCGGGGATGTCGGCGGCGACGTCGACCTTGCGGCGCCGGACGATGCCGAGGTCGACCACGCAGCGCCGGGCGGCCGGGTAGAAGCCGCGGTCGGCGGGGGTCAGCCCGGTCGCCTCCAGCGCCTCGACGAGGTCGCCGAGCGGCTGGGTGTCGTCGATCCAGCCGAGGAACTGCCAGATGGCCCGGAAGTCGTCGATGTCGTTGATCAGCGGGGTGCCGGTCAGCGCCATGAGCAGGGCCCGAGCGGTGCGCTCCCGGATCCGCGACGACAGCCGCAGCACGTGCTGCGAGCGCTGCGAGGTCTTGTTCTTGATGAAGTGCGCCTCGTCGACGACCATCCCGCGGAACCCGAAGTCGCCGAGCCAGCCGACGTGCCGGTCGAGGACGTCGTAGTTCACGACGACGACGTCGGCGAACCCGTCGACGGTCTCGCCGTCGCCCTGCACCACGGTCGCGGGGCGGCGCGGCACCCAGAGGCCGGCCTCGCGCGCCCAGTTGGTCTTCACCACGTTGGGGACGACGACGAGCAGCGGGTAGGCGTCGGCCGCCTCGGCGGCCAGCAGCGCCTGCGCGGTCTTGCCCAGGCCCGGCTCGTCGGCGAGCAGGAAGGTGCGGTGGCCCTCGGCGGCCGCGGCGACCACCTGCGCCTGGTGCGGCATGAGCTCGCGCCCGGCCGGCACCCGCACCGGCGACGGCGGGGGCAGCGGCATGCAGGCGGCGTCGCCGCTGCCGGCGCGCTCGAAGGAGGTGAGCAGCGGGCCGATCAGCTCCCAGCCGGCCAGCCGCGAGGGCCGGGCCGGCCGCTGCTGCACGGCCGAGTAGTCGGGGGCGAGGAACGGGTTGGCCAGCTGCCGGGAGACCACCGACTGCGGGACCACCCGGCGCTCGGGCGCGGACGGGGCGGCGACGGGCTCCGGCTCGGGCTCGGCGGCCGGCTCGGGCGTCTCGACGCGGGCCTCGCGCAGGATCTCGCGCGCGGCGGAGCGCGCGGCGTCGGAGACGACGGCGTCCTCGGCGAGCAGGGTGAGCAGGGCCGGGGCCCGGACGGCGGTCTTGGCGAGGATGGTGCCGATGCCGTCGAGGCGCTTGAGCTGCTCGGCGCGGGCGGCGGGGGTGAGCCCCTCGTCGGCGCGCACCCGGGCGTGCTGCTCGCGCACCAGCAGAGCCACGGCCTGGAACTCCGTGCGCAGGGCAGGCGTCATCCGCCCGCGCCCGACGGCGGCCTCCAGGCCGCGGACGGCGCGCGCGAGCACGGCGATGACGTCGCCGCCCTCGCGCACGCGCCGTGCGTCGCGCGGGGCGGGGCGGCGAGCGCCCGTCTGGCGCCGGCCGGGTCGGGCCACTGACCACTCCTCCGTGATTCCGCGGCACGGGAGCCGCGGCGTCGAGCCGCACCGCCCGCGGACCGGGCTCGCCCGGACCGGACGGCCGGACAGCGCCGGGAGCGTCGGAGGCCGCCGGAGCCGGTCGCGGGAGCGACGACGGGGGCGGTCCCGCGGGGGCGGATCCGCCGTGGGGACGGCCGCCGCGGTCCCGGGACGGGTGCCCGCTCATGCTAACGCCTGGCCCGGCACGGCATTCCCCCCGCGCGCCCACCCCGGGTGCCGCTCATCGGCAACGGGCTGGCAGCGGCGGCGGCCGCAGCGCCACCCTCCGACCGTGGAGCACACCGAGCAGCTGCGTCTGGCCGAGCAGTGCCGGGTCGTCGTCGACAACGACTGGGCCGGCGATCCCGACGGGCTGGTCGCCCTCGCCCACCACCTGCTCTCCCCCACCAACCGGGTCGTCGCCGTCACGAGCTCGCTGCTCAACCCGGTGTTCGGCCCGCTGGGGTCGACGGCGGAGCGCGGCTCGGCGCTGGCCCGGGAGCTGGTCGACCTCGTCGGCGGGCCGTCCCGGCCGCCGGTGCACACCGGGGCGGAACACCCGTTCGACGCCGGGGCGCCGCTGTCGGCGGCCTCGGCCGCGTCGCGGGCGATCGTCGAGGAGGCGCGACGCGACGACGACCTGCCGCTGGTCCTCGTGTGCGCCGGGCCGCTGACCAACGTGGCCGCCGCGCTCGCCGAGGCGCCCGACATCGCGACCCGGCTGACGCTGGTCTGGGTCGGCGGGGCGCTGGCCGAGGCGGCCGCCGAGTACAACCGCGACACCGACCCGGCGGCCGCCGCGGCCGTGCTGGGCCGGTCGGAGCTCGCCGTCCGCTCGTTCCCGCTGGAGACCTACCGGCGCTGCGCGTACTCGGTGGCCGAGCTCGAGCAGGACCTCGGCGGCAGCGGCGCGGTGGGCCGGTGGCTGTGGACCCGCTTCCTGGAGCTGCCGCTGCCGGACTGGATCCGGCTCGGCGGGGTCTGGCCGCTCGGCGACAGCCCGCCGGTGCTGGTCACCGCACTGGACGACGCGTCGAGCACGTGGACGGAGAGCACGGCCGCGCCGGGCGGCGCGGCACGGCGGGTCTACACCGACGTCGACACGCGGCTGCTGTTCGGCGACCTGATGGCCCGCCTCCGCCTGCACGAGCGCCGGCGGGCCGCGGGCGCCTGACCGAGCGCTCCCGACCGCGCTCTTCCGACCGCGCCGTCAGGAGCGGTCGGTCGGGGCGGGGGCAGGACCGGACGCGGGCACCGCCCGGGTCGCCGCCCAGCTGGCCAGCAACGCCATCGCGTCCGCCGACGGCGTGCCGGGCTCGGCGGTCTAGATCGTCATGCGCAGGTCCGCGGCGTCCTCGGCCGGCAGGTCGAACGTGTGGTAGCCCAGCTCGAGCGTGCCGACGACGGGGTGGCGGAACTGCTTGGCCCCGTTGTGGTGGATGCGCACGTCGTGCGCGGCCCAGCGGACGCGGAACTCCTCGCTGACCGTGGACAGCTCCCCGACCAGCTCCCGCAGCTGCGCGTCGTGCGGGCGGCGCCCGGCCTCCCCCCGCAGCAGCGCCACGGTGGTGTTGGCCGCGCCGGCCCAGTCGGTGTAGAAGTCGCCCGCCCGTGGGTCGAGGAACTGGAAGCGGGCGAAGTTCGCCGGCCCGCGGGGGCTGTCGAACAGCGGGGCGTGCAGCGCCGCGCCGAGGGCGTTGGTCGCCAGGACGTCCAGCCGGCCGTTCGCGACGAGCGCGGCCGAGCCCGTCATCGCGTCGAGCATCCACTGCACCCGGGGGGCGATCCGCGGCCGGGAGCGGCGCTGCGGCGTGCGGGCCGGCCGCGCGGCGGCGCGCGCCAGGTTGAACAGGTGGGTGCGCTCGGCCTCGTCGAGCTGCAGCGCGCGGGCGACGGCCTCCAGCACGTCCTCCGAGACGCCGGCGATGTGGCCCTTCTCCAGCCGGGTGTACCAGTCGGTGCTCACCCCGGCGAGGACGGCGACCTCCTCGCGGCGCAGCCCGGGCACCCGCCGCCGCCCGCCGCCGGGCAGCAGGCCGGCCCGCTCGGGCGTGATCCGGGCGCGCCGGGTGGCGAGGAACTCGCGGATGTCGGAGCGGTTGTCCACGCCCGCCGACGGTAGGCCGCGCCGCCCGCGGAGGGGGGTCGAGCCTCCACCCCCCACAGATCCGACCTCCCACGCCCGCGCGGGACGGCGTTCCGTGGTGGACGTCCCCGACGGGCCCACACCGCCACCCCCGCCGGCGACCGACCTACCCGCACCACCCCGAGGAGCACTCCGACCCATGCGCGTCAACGCCTACGCCGCCCCCGCCGCCGGGCAGCCCCTGGCCCCGACCACCATCGAGCGCCGCGACGTCGGCGCGAACGACGTCCTCATCGCCATCGAGTACGCCGGCATCTGCCACTCCGACATCCACACCGTCAACGGCGACTGGGGCCCGCAGCCCTTCCCGGTCGTCCCGGGCCACGAGATCGTCGGCGTCGTCGCCGAGGTCGGGGCCGGCGTGACCGGCCACCGCGTCGGCGACCGGGTCGGCGTCGGCTGCATGGTCGACAGCTGCGGCGAGTGCGCGAACTGCCGCGCCGGCGACGAGCAGTACTGCCTGCAGGGCATGGTCCCCACCTACGCCGGCACCGACCGCGACGGCACCACGACCCAGGGCGGCTACTCCACCCACGTCGTCGTCGACGCCGGCTACGTGCTGCGCGTGCCCGGCGGTCTCGACCCCGCGGCCGCCGCGCCGCTGCTGTGCGCCGGCATCACCACCTGGTCGCCGCTGCGCCGCTGGGGCGCCGGCCCGGGCCGGCGGGTCGCCGTCGTCGGCCTCGGCGGGCTGGGCCACATGGCCGTCAAGCTCGCCCACGCCCTGGGCGCGGAGGTGACCGTGCTGTCGCAGTCGCTCAAGAAGCAGGAGGACGGCCTGCGCCTGGGCGCCGACGCCTACTTCGCCACGAGCGACCCGGAGACCTTCAGCCACCTGGCCGGGCGGTTCGACCTGGTCCTGAACACCGTCAGCGCCGCCGTCGACGTCGACGCGTACCTCTCGCTGCTCGCCGTCGACGGCGCGCTGGTCAACGTCGGCGCGCCCGCCGACCCGCTGAGCCTGAACGCGATGTCGCTGATCGGCGGCCGGCGCACCTTCGCGGGCTCCATGATCGGCGGCATCGCCGCCACCCAGGAGATGCTCGACTTCTGCGCCGAGCGCGGCATCGGCGCCGAGGTGGAGGTCGTCCCCGCCGACCGGGTCAACGAGGCCTACGCGCGGGTGCTGGCCTCCGACGTCCGGTACCGCTTCGTCATCGACGCCGCCACGCTGGCCTGACCGCCGGCACGTCCGCATCCCGGCCGGTGCCCGCCCCGCCGGTCCCCGAGCCGGGGACCGGCAGGGCGTGGACACCGCTCCCGGCACGGCTGAGGATCACCGCGGACGCCGAGCAGCCGACGCACCCGAGGAGAGCGCGATGACCGAGCAGGCAGTGGCGAACATCGGGGTGGTCGGCCTCGCCGTGATGGGGTCGAACCTGGCCCGCAACCTCGCCTCGCGCGAGGGCAACACCGTGGCGGTCTACAACCGCACCACCGCCCGCACCGACCAGCTGCTCAGCGAGCACGAGGACCTCGGCTTCGTCGCGGCGCACGACATGGACGCCTTCGTCGCCTCCCTCGCGCGGCCGCGCACGGCGATCGTCATGGTGCAGGCCGGCCGCGGCACCGACGCCGTCATCGAGCAGCTGGCGCAGCGGTTCGAGCCCGGCGACATCATCGTCGACGGCGGCAACGCCGACTTCCACGACACCATCCGCCGCGAGCACGCGCTGCGGGAGCGGGGGCTGCACTTCGTCGGCACCGGCATCTCCGGCGGCGAGGAGGGCGCCCTGAACGGGCCGTCGATCATGCCGGGCGGCTCCGACGAGGCGTGGGAGACGCTGGGGCCGATCCTCCGGTCGATCGCCGCTGTCGCCGAGGGCGAGCCGTGCGTGACCCACGTGGGCACCGACGGCGCCGGGCACTTCGTGAAGATGGTCCACAACGGCATCGAGTACGCCGACATGCAGCTCATCGCCGAGTCCTACGACCTGCTGCGCCGGGTCGGCGGGCACGAGCCCGACGCGCTCGTCGGCGTCTTCGAGGAGTGGAACCGCGGCGACCTCGAGTCCTACCTGATCGACATCACCGCGGAGGTCCTGAAGCAGCGGGACGCCGAGACCGGCCGCCCGCTGGTCGACGTCATCCGCGACGAGGCCGGCTCCAAGGGCACCGGCGTGTGGACCGTGCAGAACGCCGTCGGCCTCGGGGTCCCGGTCTCCGGCATCGGCGAGGCGGTCTTCGCGCGGGCCGTGTCGTCCAAGCCGGTGCAGCGGGCGGCGGTGCAGCGCAGCGTCGGCGAGCGCCCGGCCCCGGCCCCGGCGCCGGAGGGCTTCGAGGACGACGTTCGCGCGGCGCTCTACGCGTCGAAGGTGGTCGCCTACGCGCAGGGCTTCGACCTCATCGTGGCCGGCGGCCTCGCCTACGACTGGGACATCGACCTCGGCGCGATCGCCCGCATCTGGCGCGGCGGCTGCATCATCCGCGCGCAGTTCCTCAACCGGATCGTGGAGGCCTACCAGCGCGACCCGCAGCTGCCGACGCTGCTGGTCGACCCGTACTTCGCCGACGCGGTGGCGCGGGGCGAGGCCGCCTGGCGGCGGATCGTCGGGATCGCCGCCGCCTCCGGCGTCCCCGCCCCGGGCTTCTCCTCCGCGCTCGCCTACTTCGACTCGCTCGCCTCCGACCGGCTGCCGGCGTCGCTCATCCAGGGGCAGCGGGACTTCTTCGGCGCGCACACCTACCGGCGCATCGACCGGGAGGGCACCTTCCACACGCTGTGGTCGCAGGACCGCCGCGAGGTCGCGCAGGAGCCCTCCACCCACTGACCGGGCGGGGCGGTGGTCATCAGGCGGCGGTCGTCAGCCGGTGGTCGTCAGCCGGTGGTCGTCAGCCGGTGGTCATCAGCCGGCGATCGCCGCCCGGGCCGGCGCGGGCACCGGCAGGGACGCCGCGACGACGGTCCCGCCGGCCGCGGGCGTCTCCACCCGCAGCGTCCCGCCGGCGGCCAGCACCGCCCCGGCCGAGCGCAGCAGGTCGGCCGCGGTCACCGGCTCCGCGGCGGACGGGTCGGCGGAGGGCCCGAGCACGAGGAGCACGTCCAGGTGCGCCGTCGACCAGGTGAGCGCCACCGACAGCGAGCCGGCCGCGTCGACGCCCGCCGCCAGCACCTCCTCGACCAGCGCGCGCACCGCGGCCGCGCCGTCCGGCGTCAGCCGCCGCTCCGGGCCGGTGGCGACGAGGTGCACCGACCCGCCGGCGGCGCGGAAGGCGCCGAGCAGGTCGGTGACGACCACCGCGCCGGTCCGTGGCGCGGGCGCCCCGGTGCGCAGCGCGTCCCACACCGCGCCGCTGGAGACGGTCAGCCCGCGCAGCGCCCGCGCGGCCGCCACCGGGTCCTCGCGCACCAGGTACTCGGCGGCGCGCGCCCGGGCGTGCACCAGGGCCACCTCGCGGACCAGCGCCTCATGGCCCTGCGGGGTGGGCGCGGTGCGGACGTCGGCGGGCTCGGCGGTGGACAGGTCGACCGGCATGGTGCTCCGTTCTCCGTCGGGTCCCCCGGACGGCCGCCCGGAGGGGCCGGGGGACGCGAGCGGCGGGGCCCCCGCGCCCGCGCCGGCGCACCCCGGCACCCGGACAACGGGCCCGGCGGCGGCGAGGGTTCCGCGACGCGCCGGGCGACCCGACAGGATGTGCCCGAGCCCGCCGACCTGGAGGACGCCGTGCCCGACCCCGCCGCCCTGCACGACCTCGACGCCGAGGAGACGGCGGTGGTGGAGGTGGTCCGCCGGTTCGTCGACCGGGAGGTGCGCCCCGTCGTCCGCGAGCTCGAGCACTCCGACACCTACCCGGAGGCGCTGATCGGGCGGATGCGGGAGCTCGGCGTCTTCGGTCTCCTCGTCCCGGAGGAGCACGGCGGGTCCGACGTGTCGGTGCCGTGCTTCGCGGCGGTCACCGAGGAGCTCGCCCGCGGGTGGATGAGCCTGGCCGGCGCGATGGGCGGGCACACCGTCGTCGCCCGGCTGCTGCTCGCGCACGGCACCGACGAGCAGCGGGCGCGGTACCTGCCGCGGATGGCGACCGGCGAGCTGCGGGCCACGATGGCGCTCACCGAGCCCGGCGGCGGCTCGGACCTGCAGGCGATGCGCACCACCGCGCGCCCCGACGGCGACGAGTGGGTGGTCACCGGGTCGAAGACGTGGATCACCAACGCCCGCCGGTCCGGGCTGGTCGCGCTGCTGTGCCGCACCGACCCGGACGCGCGCCCGGCGCACCGCGGCATCAGCGTGCTGCTGGTGGAGAAGGGCCCGGGGTTCACCGTCTCCCGGGACCTGCCCAAGCTCGGCTACAAGGGCGTCGAGAGCTGCGAGCTGTCCTTCGACGGCATGCGGGTGCCCCGCGACGCGGTCCTCGGCGGCGAGCCCGGCCGCGGGTTCGCCCAGATGATGCGCGGGCTGGAGATCGGCCGGATCCAGGTGGCCGCCCGCGCGCTCGGGGTGGGCCGCGCCGCGCTGGAGGACTCGGTGCGCTACGCGCAGGAGCGGGAGAGCTTCGGCCGGCCGATCTGGGAGCACCAGTCGGTGGGTAACCTGCTCGCCGACATGGTCACCCGGCTCACCGCCGCCCGGCAGTTGGTGCTCCACGCCGCCCGCCGTTACGAGGCCGGCGAGCGCGCCGACATGGAGGCCGGGATGGCCAAGCTGTTCGCGTCGGAGACCGCGATGCAGGTGGCGCTCGACGCCGTCCGGGTGCACGGCGGCTACGGCTACTCCACCGAGTTCGACGTCGAGCGCTACTTCCGCGACGCCCCGCTGATGATCGTCGGCGAGGGCACCAACGAGATCCAGCGGACCGTCATCGCCCGCGAGCTGGTCCGCCGCTCCCCGCTGCGCTGACCGCCGGACCCGGGCGCCCGGCGAGCAGCGCCATCGCCGCCGCGCAGCCCCAGCCGGCCACGACGACGGGCGTCTCGACCGGGTCCAGGCCGCCCGGGCGGACGCGGGCGCGCACGGACCGCTCGCTCAGGTAGCCGACCGTCAGGCCGGCCCCGATCCGGCGCAGCACCCAGCGCGCCCGGTCGTCCGGCCCGCGCAGCAACCGGGCGAGCGCCCACGCCTGCGGCACGAGCAGGTACGGCGGCGCGCTGTAGGCGGTGCCGAACCACAGCCAGTCGCGCACCAGGTGCTCCGGGCTGCCGGTCAGGAACGGGACGTCGAAGGCGCGCCCGCGCCGCAGCGCGACGGCGTGCCCGGCCGCCTGGGCGGCGAGCTGCACCGCGGTGACGACGAGGAGCGGGACCGGCTGCGCCATGCCGCCGGACCGTAGGGCCTCCCGGCCGGTCAGGCGCCGCCCTGCGCCGCGAGCACCCGCGCCGCCTCGCGCGCGGCCTCCGGGTTGGCCACGCCGGCCCGCGAGCCGGCCAGCTTGGCGCGGATGTGCTCGCCGACCGTGATCGGCGGGTAGGGCGACCCGTCGCCGACGCAGGTGGGCAGCGTCTCGATGACCGCGTCGACGTCGCCGTCGTGGAAGAAGGCGGCGCTGCGCCGGCGGGCGATCGTGCCGTCGACGATCGGCGGCTTGACCCGGTGCAGGGTGGACATCCAGCGGTCGTTGGTCCAGCGCGCCATGAGGTCGCCGAGGTTGATCAGCAGGGCGCCGTCGGCGGGCATGACGTCGTGCCAGCCGCCGTCGCGCCCGAGCACCTGCAGGCCGGCCACCTGGTCGGCCCACAGCACCGTGACGATGCCGTAGTCGGTGTGCTCCCCCATGCCGGTCAGGTCGCCGTCGAGCTCGAGCGCGCCGGGCTCCAGGGCGTAGTTGTTCATCCGGAGGACGTCGAGGCTGTGGCCGGTGTAGCCGGCGAAGAAGCCGGCCGGCAGGCCGAGGGCGTCGGCGAACAGCGTGGTGAGCGTGCGGGCCACCCGGGCGGCCTCGGCGCAGTACGCCTCCACCGCCGGGCGGAACGACGGCGCCTCGGCGGGCCACACGTTCTCCGGGTAGTCGGCCTCGGGCAGGTCCAGCCCCGGGAAGTCCGAGACCGCGGCGCCCACGTTGAACGCCTCGAAGAAGTCGTGCATCCGGTTGGCGGGCGCCAGGCCCAGGCTCAGGCTCAGCGACTCCGTCTTGGGCGGGGCGTAGCCGCGGTTGACCTCCGGCGGCGTCCGGTGGCGCTTCTTCACCTCCAGCGGCAGGCCGAAGAACTCGTCGAGCGCAGCGGCGAAGGCGTCGGTGACCGCCTCGGGCACGCCGTGGCCGACCACCTGCACGAAGCCCACGGTGCGGGCGGCCTCGTCGAAGGCGGCGGCCGCGGCGGCGCGCTCCTCCGCGGTGCCGCCGCGCACGTAGGGCGAGACGTCGACGGTCGGGACGGTGAACGGCGTGCTCATGCGGGGTCCTCCTGGGGTGCCGGGGGCGCGTCGGGGGTGGCCGCCACCTGCGCCTCGACGCGGGCGAGGAGGGCGGCCTTGTCGGTGTCGTCGAGCCAGCAGGCCTCGACGGCGTTGCGGGTGAGGTCGGCCAGCCGGTCGCGGCGCCAGCCGAGCGCGTGCGCGAGGACGCGGTGGTCGTGCGTCGGGTCGGTGCCGAACATCGGCGGGTCGTCGCTGTCGATCGTCACGAGCAGCCCGGCGTCGACCATCTCGGCGATCCGGCGGTGGCTGCCGTCGCCGCTGCCGGAGTAGCGGCCGATGTCGGAGCTGACCGGGGTGCAGGTGAACGGCACCCGCTCCTCGACGCATCGGGCGGTGAGCTCCGGGTCGTCGACGACGTGGTAGCCGTGGTCGACCCGGCTGCAGCCGAGCTCGTCGAGCAGCACCCGGACGTGGTCCGGCGGCCCGGACTCCGAGTGCGCGGTGCGGCGCAGGCCCGAGCGCGCGGCGAGCCGGTAGGCCTCGACGAACCGCCCGGGCGGCCCGTTGACCTCCGCGTAGTCCAGGCCGATGCCGAGGACCTCGTCCACGCGGTGCGCGACCACCTGCTCGACCAGTTCCACGGCCGCGGCACCCGACCGCTCCCGGCAGATGCCGACCAGGAAGCGGGCCTGGATGCCGGTGTCGGCCTCGGCGTCGCGGGCGCCGGCGAGGACGCCCTCGAGGATCGTCGGGTAGGGCACGCCGGGGTGGCCGGGCGGGCTCAGGTGCACCTCGCGGTGGAGGACGCCGTGCGCGGCGCCGCCGGCGGTGAGCGACTCGTAGGTCACCCGGGCGAAGTCGTCGGGGTCACGGATGAGCGAGCCGACGACGTCGAGGACGCGGAGGAACTCCCCGAGGTCCTCGTAGCTGTCGTGCTCGTAGAGCTCCTCGGCCGAGCGGCCCAGCCGCACGCCGTGCTTCCGGGCGAGGTCGAGCACGGTGCCCGGTGCGACGCTGCCGATGAGGTGGCAGTGCAGGCTGACCTTGGGCAGCGCGGCCACCATGGCGTCGATCGCCGGGTCGGCCGGCGTCGGGGTGGAGTGCACGGTCAGGGTCACCGGGCGGCCTCCGCGCGGCCGAACCGGCTGAGCACGGCGGCCTCCACGAGCTGCGCCAGCAGGTAGAGCACCAGCGCGGTGACCGTGACGACGACGACCAGCGCCCACACCCGGGCGTTCTGCGAGCGGCCGGCCGCCGAGACGACGGCGTAGCCGATGCCCTTGCCGGTGGCCAGCCACTCGGCGAGCAGGGCGCCGGTGAGCGCGCCGGGCACGGCGATCCGCACCGAGGCGAACAGCGCCGGCAGCGCGGAGGGGAAGCCGACCCGGCGCAGCACCGTGGACGGCGACCCCCCGTAGACCAGCACCAGGTCGCGCATCTGCGGGGTGACCGAGCGCAGGCCCAGCACGATGTTCACCAGCGCCGGGAACAGCACCACGATCGCGCTCATCGTGGCGACGAGGACGTACCCGCGGCCCACGGCGAGGATGAGGATCGGCGCCAGCGCGATGAGCGGGACGGTCTGCAGCACCAGCGCCACCGGCATGACCGCGCCCTCCAGCAGCCGGTAGCGCACCACGACCGCGGCCAGCACGACGGCGGACAGCAGCCCCGCTCCGAAGCCGACGCCGGCGTCGAGCAGGGTCTGCCCGAGCAGGGCGCCGATCTCGGCGCGCAGCTCGGCGGAGTCGTCCTCGCCGAACAGCGTCGTCCACACCTCCGCCGGCGTCTTGCCGACGTAGGGCGAGACGTCGAAGACCCGCAGCAGCACCGTCCACAGCAGCACGACGACGGCGAGCACCAGCACCGCGGTGCCCACCTGGCGCAGCACCGCGCGCAGCAGCGAGCCGGCCCGCCCGGGCGCGGGCGCCTGGCCGGCGCCGGGCAGCACCGCGGTCACGTCGCCGCCCCTCGCGACCACGGGGTGACCAGCCGGCCGACCAGCCCGAAGGCGGCGTAGAAGGCGCCGGCCACCAGCGCGCAGCCGATGCCCACCGCCCACGCCTGCTCGACGTCGACGTTCTGCTGGGCGATCTTGAGCACCAGCGCGACGCCCCGCTGCACGCCCCCGACGTACTCGCCGAGGATCGCGCCGAGGAAGGCCGCCGGCGCCCCGATCCGCAGCGCGGCCAGCAGCGACGGCAGCGCGGCGACCGCCTGCACCTCCACCAGCTGGCGCACCCGCCCGCCGCCGAACACGCGGACCACGTCGAGGCTGGCGCGGTCGGCCGAGCGCAGGCCGAGAACCGCCCCGACCACGGTCGTGAAGAAGACCGAGAGGGCCGCGAGCGCGGTGGCGGTGCCCGAGCGCTGCCCCTCGTCGGGGTTGCCGATGACGATGAACAGCACCGGCGCCACCGCCACCAGCGGCACGCAGTAGCTCATGACGGCGACCTGCATGAGCACCGCCTCGGCGACCGGCAGCAGCAGCACGAGCGAGGCGACGACGAGGCCGGCGAGCGTTCCGTAGCTGAAGCCGACCGCGGCCTCCTGCAGCGTCATGCCGAAGTGCAGCGACCAGAACCGCCAGCCGCCGTCGACCGCCGCGCCGGCCACCCCGCCGGGCGTGGGCACGCGGGCGCCCGACAGCACGGTGACCGCCGCCAGCCACCAGACCGCGAGCAGCGCGGCGATGCCGGCCGCTCCGGTCACCAGGGAGCGCGCCGGCCCGCGGGCGAGGCCCACGCTCACTCGCCCGCCGCCGCGGCGCCGCCGAACAGCAGCTCGGACGCCCGGTCGTGCAGGGCGTGGAACTCCGGCGTGCGCATCATGTCCGGCGTCCGCGGGCGCGGCAGGTCGACGTCGATGACCTCCTGGACCCGGCCGGGCCGCGCGCTCATCACCGCGACCCGGTCGGACAGGAAGACCGCCTCGGAGATGCCGTGGGTGACCATGAGCGTGGTCGCCGGCTTCTCCGTCCAGATCCGCAGCAGCTCGACGTTCAGCCGCTGCCGGGTCATGTCGTCCAGCGCCCCGAACGGCTCGTCGAGCAGCAGCACCGACGGCCGGACCACCAGCGCGCGGGCGATCGACACCCGCTGCCGCATGCCGCCGGACAGCTGCGCGGGCTTGGCCTTCTCGAACCCCTCGAGGCCGACCAGCCGGATCAGCTCGGCGACGAGCGCGTCGTCGGGCCGCTGCCCCGAGACCTCGAACGGCAGCCGGATGTTGGACACCACCGACCGCCAGGGCAGCAGCGCGGAGTCCTGGAACGCGATGCCCAGGTCGTGGTCGCGGCGCAGCTGCTGCGGCGTGCGGCCGTCGACCAGCGCCGAGCCCGACGTCGGCTCCTCCAGGCCGGCGAGGATCCGCAGGATCGTGGACTTGCCGCAGCCCGACGGCCCGAGCAGGGACAGGAAGCTGCCCCGGTCGGTCCACAGGGTGGCGTCCTCCAGGGCCTGCACCGTGCGGCGGCCGGTCCGGAACGTCTTGGTCAGGTGGTCGATCCGCACGCCGGTGCCGGTGGAGCCCGCGGCCCCACCGGCACCGGCGCCCGTCGACGTCGTGACGACGTCGGTCATGTCGGGTCTCCCGGACGGGTCGGTCAGGCGGGCAGCTCGGTGAGCTC
Organism: Geodermatophilus sp. FMUSA9-8; assembly: GCF_037034165.1. Taxonomy (NCBI): domain Bacteria; kingdom Bacillati; phylum Actinomycetota; class Actinomycetes; order Geodermatophilales; family Geodermatophilaceae; genus Geodermatophilus; species Geodermatophilus sp. FMUSA9-8. Next base: position 453,669 of record NZ_JBAGKE010000001.1, read on the forward strand.
GGGCTTCTCCTCGAGCAGCTGCTCCAGGAGCGAGAGGTCGAAGAGGTCCTCGGCCGCGATGTCGATGCCGGCGGCCTCGAGCGTGGCCATGTTCTGCTCGATGAGTTCGTCGGTGATCGTGAACAGGCCGTTGGCCTCGACGTCGGGCGTGACGATCAGCCCCGCCTGGACCTCGGACTGCTCGAGCTCCTTGGCCATGTCGAGCTGCAGGTCCGCGCCGTACTCCTCGACCGCCAGGCGGGCACCCTCGGCCGGGTCGGCCAGCGCGTCCTGCCAGCCGCGGATCTCGGCCTCCAGGAAGGCCATCACCCGCTCCGGCTCCTCGGCGATCATCCGGTCGGTGGTGATGACCGACTCGGCGACGAAGGGCAGCCCGTTGTCGGCGAAGGGCAGGTTGGTGACCTCGATGCCCTGCGACTGCACGGTGATCGACTCGTTGGTCAGGTAGGCGAGGAAGCCGTCGACCTCGCCGTCGATGAGCGGGGCCGGGTCGTACTCGACCGGCACCTTCTCGACGTCGGCCGGGTCGATGCCGTTGACCTCGAGCAGGGCGTCGAACAGCGTCTCGTTGCCGCCGGCCTGCACGCCGATCCGCTTGCCGACGAGGTCCTGCGGCGTCGCGATGTTCCCCCCGTCGGCCAGCGACAGGATGGTGAACGGGTTCTTCTGGAACTTGGTGCCGACGATCTTGAGCGGCGCGTCCTCCTCGGCGATCACCTGGGCGGTGGAGACGGCGTTGCTCAGGCCGAAGTCGGCGTCCTCGGTGGCCACCAGGGTCTCGATCGCGCCGGGGCCGGGGTCCATCGTCACCGAGGTGAACCCCGCGTCGGTGTAGTGGCCGTTGGTGTCGGCGAAGAACTCGCCGGCGAACTCGGCGTTCTTGATCCAGGACAGCTGCAGGGTCAGCTCGCCGAGGTCCCCGCCTCCCTCGCCGGCGGCCGCGGCGGGCTCGTCGCCGGACCCGCAGGCGGTGAGCGCCAGGACGGCGGCGGTCAGCAGGGCTCCGGCGCGCGCGGCGCGGCGGGGAAGGGGCATGCGGCTCTCCGTCTCTCGGCCGGGCGCCGGTCCGGCGCCCGCTCGCGACGGACGCTAGGAACGGGTCGTTTCGCGGCCGGGCGCGGAGCGTTTCGAGACGGTTAAGACGCGCACCACCCCGCCTGCGGCGCCGGCCCGGCCGACCGGCCACCGTCCGGCGGCGGTGCGGTCACGCCCCGTGACACGCGCCCGGCGGACGCCGCGAACCGCGGGGGGACCGGGTGCCGGGCGGGAGCGGCCGTCGCTAGCGTCCGGGCCGCACCGTCGCCGTCCGGGGTCGCGGGGGCCCCCGGCTCTCCCGGAGGGGTCCCCGTGGGCAGGTCGTTCGCGTCCCGTGTCAGCCACCCGCGCCTCAAGTGGGTCGTGCTCGTCGTCTGGCTGGTCCTCGCCGCGGTGTCGGCGCCGCTGGCCGGCCGGCTCCCCGACCAGCAGGAGAACGACGTCGCGGCCTGGCTGCCCGCCGAGGCCGAGTCGACCCGGGCGCTGGAGCTGCAGACCGAGCTCGGCTCGGACCCCGACCTCATCCCGGCCGTCGTCGTCTACGAGCGGGCCGCGGGGCTCACCGCCGAGGACGCCGCCGCCGTGCAGGCCGACGTCGAGGTTCTCGGCGGGCTCGAGGCGCTCGACGGCGAGGTGGTCGGCCCGGTCCCGTCCGAGGACGGGCAGGCGCTGCAGCTGGTCGTGCCGCTGAACGTCGGGCCCGACGGCTGGGAGGCGATCGCGCCGGTCGTCGACGGCATCCGCGCCGAGGTCTCCGACGGCCCGTCCGGGCTCGACGCCTACGTCACCGGCCCCGCCGGCAGCGCGGCCGACTCGTCGGAGGCCTTCGCCGGCATCGACGGGACGCTGCTGTTCGCGGCCCTCGGCGTCGTCGTCCTGATCCTGCTGCTCACCTACCGCAGCCCGGTGCTGTGGGTGCTGCCGATCTTCTCCGCGGTGATCGCGCTGTTCTGCTCGCAGGCCGTGGTCTACCTGCTCGCCCGGTACGCCGACCTGACGGTCAACGCGCAGAGCGCGAGCATCCTCACCGTCCTGGTGGTCGGCGCGGGCACCGACTACGCGCTGCTGCTGGTCGCCCGCTACCGCGAGGAGCTGCGGCTGCACGCCGACCGGCACGAGGCGATGACCGAGGCCGTGCACCGGGCCGGCCCCGCGGTGCTGGCGAGCGGCGGGACCGTCGTCCTCGGGATGCTGTGCCTGGTCGCGGCGGAGATGAACTCCACCGCGGGCCTCGGCCCGGTGGCAGCCATCGGCGTCGCGGTCACCCTCGTGGTGCTCATGACGCTGCTGCCGGCGCTCCTGGTCATCTGCGGGCGGTGGGTGTTCTGGCCGGTGCGACCCGCCTTCGGCAGTGCCGAGCCGAGCGCGACCGGGTTCTGGGCGCGGGTGGGCGCGGCGCTCCGGCCGCGGCCGCGGGTCACCTGGGTGGTCACGAGCCTGCTGCTCCTGCTCGCCTGCACCGCCGTGTTCCGCCTGGACCCCAGCGGCCTCACCCAGGCCGAGGGCTTCCGCGGCGAGCCGGAGTCGGTGCAGGGCGACGCGGCGGCCGCCCGCCACTTCCCCGCCGTCGCGGGCAACTCCGTCTACGTCGTGACGACGGCGGACTCCGCCCCGGAGGTCGCGGAGACCGTCGCGGCCGACGACGGCATCGCCGAGGTGCGCGAGCCGCAGGTCGTCGGGGACGACGCACTGGTCGAGGCGTCGCTGGCCGATCCGTTCGACAGCCCGGCGGCCGCGGACACCGTCGAGCGGCTGCGGGTGTCGCTGGACGACGCCGGCGACGGGCAGGCTGTCGTCGGCGGCAACACCGCGCTCAACCTCGACGTGCAGACCGCCTCCCAGCGGGACAACCGGGTGGTCATCCCGCTGATCATGCTCGTGGTGCTCGCCGTGCTCGGGGTGCTGCTGCGGGCGGTCGTGGCGCCGCTGCTGCTCATCGCCACCGTGGTGCTGAGCTTCAGCGCGGCGCTCGGCCTGAGCGCGCTGCTGTTCGACGCGGTCCTCGGCGTCACCGACACCGACAGCTCGTTCCCGCTGTTCGTGTTCGTGTTCCTCGTCGCGCTCGGGATCGACTACAACATCTTCCTGATGACCCGGGTGCGGGAGGAGGCCGTCGACCACGGCACCCGGCGCGCCGCGCTCGTCGGCCTCGCGGCCACCGGCGGGGTGATCACCTCGGCCGGGCTGGTGCTGGCGGCGACGTTCGCGGTGCTCGGCACCCTGCCGCTGACGTTCCTCACCCAGCTGGGCATCGCCGTCGCGCTGGGCGTGCTGCTGGACACGATCATCGTGCGCTCGGTGCTCGTCACGGCGCTCACGCTCGACGTCGGCCGGTGGATGTGGTGGCCCTCCCGGCTGGCCCGGCGGCCCGACGAGCGCCCGGACGGGGCCGACGTGCCGCCCGGCGGTGCGGCGGTGCCGGCCGAGCCGGGCACACCGGTGCGCACCTGACGCCCGGGCGGGCGGCGGGACTCCCCCGCCGGCCGGTCAGCGGCCGGTGTCCTCGGCCGCCGAGGTGGTGGTGATCCAGGCGTCGATCGTCTCCCACCAGCGGTAGAGCCAGTCGGTGAGCTCGGCCTCCCCGCGCGGCACCTCCGCGGCCGGGACGAACCACCAGCGCAGGTGCAGCGTCTTGTCCATGGGCAGCTCGCGCCAGACGTCGCGGACGCTGTCGAGGTGCTCCAGCCCGGTGTGCGCGACCAGGACGACGTCGGCGTGCGGTGCCGCCTGCAGCGCCGCGACGACACCGCCGGGACGCGGCGGCAGCACGTGCCGCATGGCCTCCGCACGGCGCGCCGCCGCCACCAGCCCGCGGTCGCGCAGCCGCTGGATGGCCCGCAGCCGCCGCCGCGGGGTGGCGTTCGCGCCCTCCGGGAAGATCAGCAGCGCGTCCTCCTCGCCGAGGTCGCGGGCGAGGTCGGCGATCGCCCGCTCCGCGCGCTCGCCGGCCCCCGGCCCCGCGGAGACGAAGGAGTTGGGCAGCCGGTTGAGGAAGGTGTCGATGAGCGGGTCGAGCTGGAGGGTGTCCTTGAGGACGATCCGCGGCTGGCGCAGGTGGTCGCGGTTCATCAGCGTGTTGACCAGCAGGAACGAGTCGCCCGGCCCGGCGTGGCGGGACAGCACGACCATGGCGTTGGTGGAGCCGGGCATACCGTCGTCGAGAGGTGACCAGGACTCGCCGTCGGTGACCAGCCGCAGGGCGAACAGCCGCTGCGCGGCGCGCATGACGACGTCGAGGAGGACCCGCAGCACGGTGTAGTGCGCCGCCCGCCACCGCCGGGCGCGCACGGCCCGGCCGGCGCCACCGGCCACCCACAGCACCGCGGCGGCGACCAGGCCGGCCACCTCCATCGCCAGGTAGACCAGCGCGAACGCGAGCAGCCGCAGCGCGCGCAGCCGGCCGGGCAGGAAGAACGAGGCCACCAGCGCGACGACGGCGAGCACCGGCAGCAGGACGACGCCCGCGACGAGCAGGCCGAGCAGGACCGGGCCGGCCACCCGGCGCACGGGGCGCGGCGGCAGCACGTCAGGCCTGCCCGGGGGTGGCGCGCGCGAGGGACCCCGCCGCGGCGGCGCGGGCCCGCTCGATGCGGTCGGGCACCGCCGAGAAGTCGCGGTAGCGCAGGTTGGCCGCGCCGGGCGGGGCGTCGTCGCCGGCGGGCAGCACGTGCACCGTCACCCCGGGCGGCAGGGCGGCGAGGTCGGCGGAGTAGCGGTGCCGGCGGGCGATCTCGAAGGCCACCGTGGCCACCTCCCAGGGCCGTGTGGGCGGGCGCAGCGGGCGGTCGACCCGGCCGACGTGCAGCACGTAGACCGTCCGCGCGCCGAGGGCGACGGCCCGGCCGACCGGGATGCTGTGCACCAGCCCGCCGTCGAGGTGGTGCTCGCCGTCGATCTCCACCGGCGGCAGCAGGCCGGGCACGGCGCAGGAGGCGAGGACGGCGTCGACCAGCGGGCCGTCGGTGAACCACCGCTCGGCGGCCCGCTCGATGCTGGCCGCGACGCACTGGAACGGCACCCGCAGCGCGGCGAAGTCGGCCGGCAGGGAGGACTCGAGCAGCTCGCGCAGCGGCTCGCGCGGGTGCAGGTGGGTGCGGGTGCGCACCAGCGTGCCGACGCGGGCGACCACCGACCCGGCGAACACGCGCTTCGAGGCCAGCTCCTCCCAGACGGCGCGCAGCCGGCCGACGGCGTCCGGCGTGGGGTCGGCGGCCACGAACGCGCCGTTGACCGCGCCCACCGAGGTGCCGACGACCAGGTCGGGCCGGATGCCGGCGTCGAACAGGGCCTGCAGCATGCCGACCTCGGCGGCGCCGAGCACTCCCCCGCCGCCCAGGACGAACGCGGTGCCGCCCCGCTCGCCGGGGAGCTCGGACGGCGACTCGGGAGGGTGCACGGCCGCATGCTGCCACCGGCGCCGGACGCGCGAGGGGGCGGCCCCGGGAGACCCGGGACCGCCCCCGACGAGCGGGAGTGCGATGTGTCAGTAGGTGGTGCAGGTGAGGTAGGCCAGGCCCTCCTCGGCCGCCTCGAACGGGTCGAAGGTCGGGTCACCGAAGCGCGGGTCGTGCTCGACGACGAAGTAGCGGGTGCTGCCGCCGCCCGCCGCGAAGACCTCCGGGAAGTCGATGGTCCCGCGGCCGACGATCTCGATCCGGTTGCCCAGCGCCGGGTTGAGGTCCTTGACGTGGAACAGCTGGATGCGGTTCCCGTACTCCTCGAGCACGTCGACCGGGTCGAGGCCGGCGCGGGACACCCAGTAGAGGTCGAGCTGGGAGACGACGTTCTTCTTCTGCGTGTTCGCCATCAGGATGTCGAAGGCGGTGCGGTCGCCGAAGACGCGCGTGAACTCGAAGTCGTGGTTGTGGATCATCAGCGTCTGGCCGGCCTTGCGGGCCTGCTCACCCACGGCGTCGAGGTACCGCGCGTAGGCGACCCAGTCGGCCTCGGTGGGGAGCGGCTGCATCCACGGAGCGCCGGCGCTGCTGCCGGACCCGAAGTACTTGATGCCCAGGACGCGGTTGTCCTCGATGATCCGCGCGATGTCGGCCGGGGCGGTGTGCGTGCCGACGTCGACGTGGCGAGCAGAGGCCTTCAGCCCGTACTCGTCGAGCAGGGCCCGGTACTCCTCGGCGGTCCAGCCGCTCAGGGTGAACGGCTCGACGTTGCGGTAGCCCATCTCGGCCAGCCGCCGCAGGACCTCCTCGTGCCGCGCCTGCTCTCCGGCGCCCCCGCCGATGTACTCGGCGAACGTGTAGAGCTGGACGGAGATCTTGCTCAGCGGCACGCCGCGGCCGGCGCAGTCGGACGCGCCGGGCGACGTCGTCGGTGGCGCGGCGGTGGCGGTGCCGGCCAGGCCGATGAACAGCACGGCGGACAGGGCGGCCAGGAGCACGGCGCGGGCCGTGGACCGGAGACTTCTCTTCACCTCGGGTGGATCCCTCTCGACGGGTGCAGCGGTGCACGTCGTCGCTCGCGGAGCCGACGTCCCGCGCACCCGGGCACCTCGGCCGAGGCGCCCGGGCGGCGGGGTGTCGTCCCCGTCCGCGAGTGGGGCTGTGCCCCACGTCACCTAACCTAGCCACTTGTGCGCTCGCGAAAGCAGAAGTCCGTCATGGGTGCGCACAACCAGGCTGCGCCGATGGGTCCGGGGTCCTGGCGGGGTCGTTCCCGGTGTCGATCCGCGACGACCGGAGGCCGTGGCCACCTTCATCACCGAGCACCGCGGGTCGATGCCGCGGCACGCGCTGCGCACCGCCGTCGCGGTGCCCGACGCCGCCGAGCGGGGGCGGCTGCTCGGCTGACGGCGGCCCCCCGGATGATCGGCGGGCCGACCGCCGCACCCCGAGGAGCCGCCGATGTCCGCCGCCACCGAGACCGGCGCCGCCCCCGCCTGGTTCGCGGCCGCGCTCGCGCAGGCACCCGAGCGGCGGGAGGTCGAGGTCGACGGCACGCCCGTGCGCTACCGGGTGTGGGGCGAGGCCGGGCGTCCCGGGCTGGTGCTGGTGCACGGCGGCGCGGCCCACTCCGGCTGGTGGGACCACGTGGCCCCGCAGCTGCACTCGCACCGGGTGGTGGCCCTGGACCTCAGCGGGCACGGCGACAGCGGCCGCCGCGCCGCCTACGACATGGGCACGTGGGCGCGCGAGGTCGTGGCCGTAGCGGACGCCGAGCGCCTCTCCCGGCCCGTCGTCCTCGGGCACAGCATGGGCGGCTGGGTGTCCCTCGTGGTCGGCGTGGAGCACCCGGACGCCGTCGCCGGCGTCGCGGTCATCGACTCACCCCTGGTGCGCCGGCCGCCGGAGGAGGAGCAGCTGCGCGACCGGCGCCGGCCGCACCGCACCTACCCGACCGTCGAGGAGGCCGTCGGGCGGTTCCGCACCGTCCCGGCGCAGGACGTGCTGCTCCCCTACGTCCGCGAGCACGTCGCGGCCGACTCGCTGCGCCGGGACGGCGACGGGTGGACCTGGAAGTTCGACCCGCAGCTGTGGGGCTCCCCGCCGCTGCTCACCGAGCTGCTGCCGCGGCTGACGGTCCCGGCGGCGCTGTTCCGCTGCGAGAAGGGGCTCGTGGACCCGCGGATGGCCGCCGAGATGGCGGCCCTGGTGCCCGGCGGCCTGCCGGTCGTCGACCTGCCCGACGCCGGGCACCACCCGATGCTCGACCGCCCGCTCGCGCTGGTCACCGGGATCCGGACCCTGCTCGCGTTCTGGCCGCGCCCCGCCTGAGGGCTCAGTCCAGGCAGTAGGTGGTGACCTGCGCCGGACCGACGTCCTGGCGCGGTCAGGCCCCGCTGTGCCGGAAGGTGGTCAGCCGGACGCTCTCCGGCAGCGCCTCGAGCGCCTTGACGAGCTCCTCCGGCAGTTGCGCGCTGACGTCGGTGACCGCGTACCCCAGCTCTCCGCGGGTGGCCAGCACCTGGCCATCGACGTTGAGCCCGTGCTCGCCGACGAGCGCGTCGACCCGCGCCAGCACGCCGGGCACGTTGCGGTGCAGCAGCGCGAACCGGTCGGCCGAGGAGCCGTGCAGGGCCACGGTGGGCAGGTTGACGCTCAGCGTCGTCGTGCCGGCGCCGGTGTAGTCGACGAGCTTGCCGGCCACGAACCGCCCGATGTCGTGCTGCGCCTCCTGGGTCGACCCGCCGACGTGCGGCGTGAGGATCACGTTGGGCAGCCCGCGCAGCACCGAGGTGAACGGGTCGCCCTGCTCGCGCGGCTCGTCGGGGAAGACGTCGACGGCGGCACCGGCGATGTGGCCGCTGAGGATGTGCTCGCGCAGCGCCTCGTGGTCGACGACGAAGCCGCGGGACAGGTTGAGGAACAGGCTCCGCCGGCGCATGCGCGCGAACTGCTCGGCGCCGAACATGCCGGCGTTCCCGGCCCGTCCGTCGACGTGCAGCGTCACGGTCTCGGCCCGCTCGAGCAGCTCCTCGAGGGTGTCGCAGCGCTCGGCGTTGCCCAGCGCCAGCTTGTCCTCGAGGTCGTAGAAGACCACCCGCATGCCCAGCGCCTCGGCCAGCACCGACAGCTGGCTGCCGATGTTGCCGTAGCCGACGATGCCGAGCGTCCGGCCGCGCACCTCGTGGCTGCCCGACGCCGACTTGTCCCAGGAGCCGGCGTGCAGCGCGCGGTCCCGGTCGACCAGCCGGCGGGCCAGGATGATGATCTCCGCGATCGCCATCTCCACCACGCTGCGGGTGTTGGAGTACGGCGCGTTGAACACCGCCACCCCGGCGCCGGCGGCGGCGCGCAGGTCGATCTGGTTGGTGCCGATGCAGAAGGCCCCGAGGCCGACCAGGGACGGGCGGGCGGCGAACACCCGCGCGGTCACCTGCGTCTTCGAGCGGATGCCGAGGAGGTCCACGCCGTCGAGGGCGGCGACGAGGTCGTCCTCGTCCAGCGCGCCGCGCAGCGACTCGACCTCGTACCCGGCCGAGCCGAGCAGGTCGGCCGCCACCGGGTCGATGTTCTCCAGCAGCAGGGCTCTCGGCACGTGCAGGGACCTCCTCGACGCGGGGCCGCCGGCGGACTCCGTCGGCACGAGTATCCCGCCGTCGCCGCGGGGGCCGGGTCGGCGGGGTCGGGCGGGTGGGGTCAGAGGCCGAGGGAGCCCGAGGCCGGGTCGGCCCACCTGCTGGAGGCGTCGTACGAGCGGACGACGAGCGACCGCCACCGCCCGGTCCGGCTGATCTCCTTCTCCGGCACACCCTGCGCGTAGGCGGTGGTGGCGAAGCCGCGGCGCAGCGAGTGCGGCGAGAGTCCCTCGACGGGGACGCCGGCCCGCTCGGCGGCGCGCCGCAGCACGAGGTCGACGCTGCGCGTGGTCAGGGGTGCCTCCCCCAGCCGCGGCGCGCGCCCCTTGCCCACCGACCGGAACAGCGGCCCGGACGTGACGCCCTGGCCGGCGAGGGCGGCCAGCCAGGCCCGCACGGCGCGGACCGGGCAGGTGGTGGCGCGGACCCCCTCGGCCAGCGCGAGCGTCTCCCCGGCGCCCTCCTGGTCGGTCTTGGAGTACCGGATCAGCACGTCGAGGCCGCCGTGGCCGGCCGGGACGACGTCGTCCACGCGCAGCCCGCACAGGTCCGACGCCCGCAGCCCCAGGGCGAAGCCGACGAGCACCAGGGCGCGGTCGCGGGTGCCGGCGAGGGTGTCCGGCAGGTCCTCGACGAGCGCGCGGACGGTGGCGGTGTCGACCGCCCGCGCCCGCCGCGGCCGGTAGCCGCTGCGGACGGCGGTGCGGCGGATGCCGGTGAGCGTCCGGCGCACGCCCTCGCTGTCCCCCGGCGGGGTCAGCCCGGCGCGGCGGTGCAGGTCGTTGAGCGCGGACAGCCGGCGGGCGACGTATCGCGGGCTGCGCCCCTCGTCGGCCATCCCGGCCAGCCAGGCCGCGACCGCCAGGGGATCGGCAGGCGGCGCCACGGGCAGCGAGCGGCCCCGGCACCACGCCTCCCAGGCGGCGACGTCGCGCGCGTAGGCGTCCCGCGTCGAGTCGGCGTGCGACGCGTCGAGGTAGGCGCCGACCGCGCTGAGGTCGCCCGGCAGCAGCGGTCCCCCGCCCGTCCGAGGGGTCACCGCTCGCGTCGTCGGGTCCTCCGTCATCACTTCGTAGAGTAGGTGCTTCTCGGAAGCGACCGCCCATCAGGACGCCCTTGTGATCCGCACGGATGGATACATGGACCGCACATCCGTCTATCGTCGTCCGGCATGACGGAGCAGGACGACGCGCAGGACGGAACCCGGTGCGCCTTCCCGGGCTGTCCCGCTCCCCCGCGGCCGCGCGTCCCCGGGCGCAGCGGACCGTCGCCCCGGTTCTGCGACCGGCCCGACCACAACCCCGAGACGGCGCGCACCGCGCGCGCCCGCGCCGCCGGGCGGCGGAACGGCCGGCTCACCGCGACCGCCACGGCGCTGGCCGAGGAGCTGCCGCCCGAGGGCCGGGTCCGGCACCTCGTGGGCCGGTGGGCCGAGGCGACCCGCGAGGCCGCCGAGGCCGCGGAGGCGCAGGCCGCGCTGCTCACCGCCGCCGCCGAGGCCCTCGCGCAGTACCGGGACGAGGCCACCGTCGAGGCGCGGCTCGCCCAGGCGCGGGCCGACGTCGACGGCGCGCACGCGGCCCGGCTGCGCGCCGAGGAGCAGGCCCGCCGCGACGAGCAGCTGCGGGCGGAGGCCGAGGAGGGCCGCCGCGCAGCCGAGAGCGCGGCCGAGGCCGCCCGGGTCGCCGCCGAGGAGGCGGTCACCGCCGCCCGCGAGGACGCCGCCGGCCGGGTCGCCGCCGCCGACGCCGCCCGCGAGGCGGCCGAGGAGCAGCGGGACCGGGCGGAGGCCGCGCGCCGGGCGGCCGAGGAGGAGCGGACGGCGGCGGAGCAGCGCGCCGAGGACGCCGGGTCGGCCGCCCGGGACGCCGAGCGGGAGACGGCGCGGGCGCGGCGGGACGCCGAGGAGGCCCGGGCGCAGGCCGCCCGGGAGCACGACGAGCTGGTCGAGGCCCGCGCCCGGTGGGGCGTCACCGAGCAGACCCTCACCGCCGCCCTGCGGGAGCGGACGGGCGAGCGGGACGAGGCGGCCGCCGCCCGCGACGCGGCACTCGCCGACGCGGCCCGCGCGGGCGAGCGGGCCCGCGACGCGGAGCGCGAGCGGGACGCCGCCCGGCGCGGGGAGCGCGAGGCCCGCGACCGCGCGGCGGAGGCGACGACGCGGGCGGCCGCCGCCGAGCGCGACCTCCGTGACGCGCTGGCGGAGGCCGCCGCGGCCGCGCGGCGCGCCGAGGACGCCGCCCGCCGGGCCACCGACGCCGAGGCGGGCGCCCGGCGGGCGGGCGAGCGGGCCGCCGCGCTCACCGCCGAGGTCGAGGGCCTCCGCGCGCGGCCGGCGGAGCCGGACCCGCCGGACGGCGAGCCGGCCGGCTGAGGCGGGTCAGGCCTCCCCGGCGCCCGCTCCCCGCGCCGACCTCCGGGCCGCGGCCAGGTGCCCGGCCGCCGCCGCGCCGAGCACCGCGACGTCGACGGCGACCGTGACGATCGTGGCGCCCTCCGCCGCGTACCCGGCCGCCTCCTCGCCGCTGTAGGCGTGCACGCCCACCGGCACCCCGGCGGCCACGGCCCGCGCGACGATCGACGACAGCACCCCGCGCAGCTCCGCCCGGTGCTCCTCCCCCGCCAGGCCGAGCGAGAGCCCGAGGTCGCCCGGGCCCACGTAGACCCCGTCGAGGCCGTCGACGGCGAGCAGCGCGTCGAGGTCGTCGAGGGCGCTCGCGGCCTCCACCATGACGACGACCAGCGGCTCGTCGGCCCCGCCGGACAGCCGCCCGATCGACCGGCCCCCGGCCGGGGCGTACCGGCAGGCGGCGACCACCTCGCGGGCGTGCGCGGCGTCGCGGACGTTGGGGACGATCACGCCGCGCGCGCCGAGGTCGAGCGGGCGGCCGACGTCGGCGAAGTGCGGGCTGCGGGTGCGCACCAGCGGGACCGCGCCCGCCGCCGTCACGGCCGCGGCCACCCCGGGCAGGTCGGCCTCGGTCCCGGCGCCGTGCTGGAGGTCGACGACGACGTGGTCGGCGCCGGTGCGCGCCAGCACCTCGCCGGTCACCGCGCCGGGCAGCAGGCTCCAGAGCCCGTGGCTGGCCCGGCCCTCCGCCCACCGCGCCCGCAGGTCCGCCTCGCTCGCCATCCCGGTCCTCCCGTCGTGCCGCGTCCGCCGGGGCCGATCCTGCCCGCCGCTCAGGGCAGCCGCGGGTCCACGTGCACCTTGGGCCCCGGCCCGGCGCCGGGCGGCCGCTCCCCCGCCAGCACCGCGCCCACCTGCGACAGCCCGACGGTCGCGGCCACCAGCGGGCGCGGGTCGACCTCGCCCACCGCGTAGGCGGCGACGGTGGCGGCCAGCCCCGGAGAGGCCGACAGCACGCCGACGGCGGTGACGTCCCCGAGCGCCAGGTCGCGGGTGTCGATCCGGCTCGGCGTCCCGGCCAGGCCGATGTACACCACGCGGCCCGCGGGCTCCACCCGCTCGAGGGCGAGGGCCGGCAGGGCGGCGGCGGTCGAGGCGTCGACCACGGCGTCGAACGGCAGGTCCGGCAGCGTGCCCGCCGTCCAGGTGTGCGGGAAGCCGAGCGCGCGGGCGAAGGCCAGCGACGCGGGGTCCACCCCGAGCAGGTGCACCTCGGCGCCGGCGGCGCGCAGGAACATCGCGGTGAGCAGCCCGATCGTCCCCGGCCCGAGGACCAGCGCCCGGTCCCCCGGCCCGGCGGCCGCCGCCCGGGCCGCGCGCAGCGCGTTGCCGCCGGGCTCCACGAGCGCGCCGAGGACGGGGTCGACGGCGTCGGGCAGGGGGTGCAGCGAGGACGCCGGGACGGCGAGCTGCTCGGCCAGCGCGCCGGGCCGCCCGCCGCGGATGCCGACCTCCTGGCGCCGCTCGCACACGTGCTGCTGCCCGCGCCGGCAGCGGCGGCAGGTGCCGTCGCCGAGCATGGTGTCGCCGGTGACCCGGCGGCCGAGCCAGGCCGGGTCCACGCCCGCGCCGACCGCCGTCACCCGGCCGCACCACTCGTGGCCCAGCCGCATCGGGTAGGCGGCGTGCCCCTGGTGCAGATAGGCCATCTCACCGGTGGCGAACTCGACGTCGGTGCCGCAGACGCCGACCCGCTCGACGTCGACCACCACCTCGCCGGGCACGGCGACCGGCACCGGCACCTCCCGCACCGCGCTCTCGCCGGGCCCGGAGAGCACGTGCGCGCGCATGGTCGGACCGGTCACGGCACCACGGTGACCGGCCAGCCGCAGCTGCGGACCAGACGGGCGGCCAGCGAGCCGGCCAGCCGGTGCGCCGGGCGGGTGGAGGCGCCCACGACGACGACGTCGGCGTGCTGCTGGTCGGCGACGGCGGACAGCTCGCGCATCGGCTCGCCCACCCGCAGCACGAAGGTCACCTCGACGTCGCCCTGCTCGGCGATCCGCCGCGCCTCCGCGCGCAGGTCGTCCTCCGTCGCCTGCCGCGCCTCGAGCGCGGCCTGCACGGCGACGGGGGCGAGCGCGTCCAGGCCGGGGCCGACCGGGCGCAGCGAGCGGACGTGGACGACGACGAGCCGGCCGGACTGGCGGCGGGCGAGGCCGGCGGCGTAGTCGAGCGCGCGCAGCGAGGTCGGTGACTCGTCGACGCCGACCACCACCGCCCCGGGCCCGTCCCCGCGCATCCCGTCCCCCTCCTGCCGGCGGTCAGCCTCCCACCGGGTGCGGACCGGGGGTCAGCCCGGCCCGAGGACGAACGCGAGCGCGAGCAGCCCCGTGAGCACGCCGGCGGCGGCGAGCGCCGCGACCGGGAGCCCGCCGCCGGGCACGCCGGAGAGGTCGCCGCGGGTGAGCAGCGAGGCGCGGACCTCGCGGTGGCGGCGCCGCGCCCCGGCCCCGGCCGCCACCGCCTGCAGCAGGCCGGCCCCGGCCAGCACGAGGGCGAGCGCGCCGAGCACGGGGGCGGCCAGGCGCCCGGCGCCGACCGCGGCCACGGCCATCGCCAGCGCCGTCCGCCGCCAGGCCAGCGCCGTGCGCTCGGCCTGCAGCCCGCCGTCGGGCACCGGCCCGGGGACGGTGCTCACCGCAGCAGCAGGCCCAGCACGAGCAGCACGCCGGCCGCGGCGGTCCCCGCCGCGAGCACCGGGGTGAACACGGGGGACGGCAGCGGACGGCCCAGCCGCATCGCCCGCTCGGTCGCCACCCACCCCCACCACGCCTGCACCGGCGCGAGGACGCCGAGGCCGACGAGTAGCAGCGCGCAGGCCAGCCGCAGCCCCTCGGCGATCGGCACGTCGAGGGCCTCCAGCGCGACGCCCGCCGCCGACAGCGCCAGCGACGTCCGGATCCAGGCCAGTGCCGTGCGCTCGTTGGCCAGGCTGAACCGCGCGTCCGGCTCCTCCCCCACGCCGTAGACCGAGCGCGGGCGCCGGGGCGCGGGGGCGGTCACCGGGTCAGGGTGCCAGCGAGCGGCTGATCACCAGGCGCTGGATCTGGTTGGTGCCCTCGAAGATCTGCATGATCTTCGCCTCCCGCATGTACCGCTCGACCGGGAAGTCGCGGGTGTAGCCGTAGCCGCCGAGCACCTGGACGGCGTCGGTGGTCACCTTCATCGCCGCGTCGGTGGCGACGAGCTTGGCCACGCTGGCCTGCCGGCCGTAGGGGCGGCCGAGGTCGCGGCGGCGGGCGGCGTCGAGGTACGTGGCGCGGGCGGAGTCGACGGCGGCGGCCATGTCGGCGAGCAGGAAGCCCAGCCCCTGGTGGTCGGCGATCTTGCGCCCGAACGTCGTCCGCTCCTGGGCGTAGCCGACGGCGGCGTCGAGGGCGGCCTGCGCGAGGCCGGTGGCGACGGCGGCGATGCCCAGGCGGCCGGAGTCCAGCGCGGAGAAGGCGATCGACAGGCCCTGGCCCTCGGCGCCGAGCAGCCGGTCGGCCTCCAGCAGGGCGCCGTCCCAGTGCGCCGAGGTGGTCGGGATGGCGGTGAGGCCCATCTTCTCCTCGGGCCGGCCGAAGCTCAGGCCCTCCACCTGCCCGGGCGCGAGGAAGCAGGAGATGCCGCGGGAGCCCTCGCCGGTGCGGGCGAACAGCGCGTAGAAGTCGGCCTTCCCGCCGTGCGTGATCCACGCCTTGGTGCCGGTGACCCGGTAGCCCTGCTCGGTGCGCTCCGCCCGGCAGGCGAGCGCGGCGGCGTCGGAGCCGGCCTGGGGCTCGGACAGCGAGTAGCCGCCGATCTGCTCGCCGGCGAGCATCGCCGGCAGCCACCGCTCGCGCTGGGCGTCGGTGCCGAAGGTGGCCAGCGGGTGGCAGGACAGCCCGTGCACCGAGACGGCGACGGCGACGGCGGCCCAGCGGGCACCGAGCTCCTCGAGCACCTGCAGGTAGACCTCGTAGGGCTGGCCGCCCCCGCCCATCTCCTCCGGGTAGGGCAGGCCGAGCAGCCCCAGCCCGCCGAGGGTGGCGAACAGGCCCTCGGGATAGGTCTCGGCGCGCTCGTGCTCGGTGACCCGCGTCGCGAGCTCCTTGTCGGCGACGTCCCGGACGAGCTCGATCAGGTCCTGCGCCTCGTCGGTGGGCAGCAGACGGTCGACGGCCACGGCGATCCCCTCATCGGTACTGGCGGCGGTGTCCACGGTACCGCTGCGGGGCCGTTCGGGCGTGCGGGAGGATCGGGGCATGTCGGTGGAGGCGCGGGTGCCGGTGCGCCGCGGCGCCGCGCGGCACGAGGAGCTCCTCGGCCAGCTCGTGCAGGTGCTGCTCGCCGAGGGCTTCGCCTCGCTCACCCTCGACGACCTCGCGGCCCGGCTGCACTGCTCCAAGCGCACCCTCTACGCGCTGGCCGGCAGCAGGGACGAGCTGGTGCGGGTGGCGGTCGTGCACTTCTTCCGCGCCGCCACCGCCCGGGTGGAGGCCGCGCTGGCGCCCCCGCGCCCGCCCGCCGACCGGCTGGTCGCCTACCTCCGGGCGGTGGCCGAGGAGCTCGCGCCGGCGTCGGCCCGCTTCTACGACGACGTCGCCGCCTTCCCGCCGGCCCGGGAGATCTACGAGCGCAACACCCGGGCGGCCGCCGCGCGGGTGCAGGGGATCATCCGCGACGGCGTGGCCGAGGGCGCCTTCCGCGAGGTCGACGCCGCCTTCGCCGCCGACGTCGTCACCGCCGTCATGGTGCGCATCCAGCAGCGGCAGGTGGCCGCGAGCACCGGCCTCGACGACGCCGCCGCCTACGAGCAGCTCACCGGCCTCCTGCTGCGCGGGCTGGCGAAGGAGCCGGGCGCCGGCTGAGTGGCAGCCGCGTTGCGGTCCGCGGCGGTCGCAGGGCTGTCGCCGCGCCGCGCGGGGGCCCACCGTGGGGCATGGACCTCGCACGAGTCCCCCGGGCGGTGGGCGCGTACTGGCGGGCGCAGGTGCACCTGTGGGAGGTGTACCTGTCGGCGGACCCGTGGCCGCCCCGGCACCCCGGCGGGGAGCCGCTGCACTGGGCGGGCCGGCGGCTGCGCGGGTCGGTCCTCCCCGGCCCCTGACCGCTCAGCCAGCAAGCTCCGCCAGCTCGACGACGGCGGCCACCAGCAGCACCGCGAGGCCCGCCGAGGACAGCGCCCGGGCCAGCGGCGCGCGCCTGCCGCGGCGCCCGCCGTTGCCGCTCGCCACCAGCACGGTGGCCGCGCCTGCCCGGCCCGGTACGAACCAGGCGCCCAGCGTCAGCCCGTCGGCGGTGGTCAGCTCGACGTCGCGGCCGCCGGGGACCCCGCCGGCCGCCGCGGGCACCGGGCCGTCGTCGGGCAGGTACACCAGCCGGCGCTGGAACGCCCAGAGCAGCCCCACGACCAGAGCACACACGACGGCGACGGCCAGCGCCGCCCAGAGCGCCCGCGGCACTCAGAGCGCCCGCGGCACCCGCAGCGCCCGGCGCACGGTCAGCCGGCGAGGTCCCGGCTGCGCTGCTCCGTGCCGACCTCGCCGTAGGGGTAGTCGGGCTCGGCGGGGTCGCTGACGGCGTCCAGGCGCGCCGTCTCCTCCGCCGACAGCGCGAGGCCGGCGGCGCCGAGGTTCCCGCGCAGCTGGTCGGTCGTGCGCGCGCCCAGGATCACCGAGCTCACGGCCGGTCGGGCGAGCAACCAGGCCAGCGCCACCTGCGGCATGGTCGCCCCGCGCGCCTCGGCGACGTCCTGCACCGCCTCGAGCACGTCCCAGGTGCGCGCCTTCGCCGCCACCCGGTCGTAGGCCTCCATGCCGCGGCCGGGGTCCTCGCCGAGCCGGGTGGCGCCCTCGGGCCGCTGGTCGCGGGTGTACTTGCCCGAGAGCCAGCCGCCGCCCAGCGGTCCCCACGGCAGCAGGCCCAGCCCGTTGTAGCGGCAGGCCGGCACGATCTCGGCCTCGATGCCGCGCACCAGCAGGCTGTAGGAGGGCTGCAGGGTGACCGGGACGGCGAGGTGCTCGCGCTCGGCGACGTCGACGGCGCGCTGCACCTGCCAGCCGGTGAAGTTCGAGAGCCCCGGGTAGCCGACCTTCCCCGCGCGCACCGCGTCGTCGAGGAAGCGCAGCGTCTCCTCCAGCGGCGTGAGCGGATCCCAGGCGTGCAGCTGGTAGAGGTCGACGTGGTCGACGCCGAGCCGGCGCAGCGAGTCGTTGAGCGCGCGGCGCAGGTGCCGGCGGGAGGTGCCGAGCGCGTTGGCGTCCTCGCCCATCGGGAAGCGGCCCTTGGTGGCGAGCACGACCCGGTCCCGGACGTCGGCGGGCCGGGCGGCCAGCCAGCGCCCGACGATCTCCTCCGAGGCGCCGGCCGAGTAGACGTCGGCGGTGTCGACGAGCGTGCCGCCGGCCTCGGTGAAGACGTCGAGCTGCTCGTGGGCGCCGGCCTCGTCGGTCTCGGCGCCGAAGGTCATCGTGCCCAGGGCGAGGGCCGAGACGGCACAGCCGCTGCGGCCGAGGGTGCGCAGTTCCACCTCCCCAGCAAGCCACACGCGGGCGGGCGCCGCACCTCGCCGCCGGGCCCCTCGGGGGAGTCCCCCACCGCGCCGCCGCACAGACGGGGGCCGGTTCGGGGGTTCCACCTGATGTCCGCCGGCGGGCGCCGTCGGGAGGCTCGGGTCCCCGAGAGACGCGGACCCGAGAGAAGGCGGAATGAGCACTGCCGAGCTGGTCCTCCCCGAGTGCCCCCGTCCCGAGGACCGGGCGCCCGCACCGCCTCCGCCGCGGCCCCGGCGGGTGCGCCGGTGGCTGGGCGCGCTACTGGCCCGCCGGGTGCGCCGGCGCGGCATCGACCTGGCCACCCTGCGGGTGCTGCCCCGCGCGGCGACCGTGCCCCTGCGCCGCGACGGCGTCGGCCCGGCGTCCGCTCTCACCGCCCTGGCGGCGCGCGGCCCGGTGCACCGGCTCGAGCTGCCCCTCGACGTCGCCGTCCACCTGGTCACCGGGGCGGCCGAGGCCCGCGCCGTGCTGGCCGACGCCGACGGCTACAGCACCGACGTCCGCCGCCTGTTCAGCGGCGACGGCCCCGTCACCGGCGCCGACGTCGGCGGGCTGGGGTTCACCGACCCGCCGGACCACACCCGGCTGCGCCGGCTCGTCGCCCCGGAGTTCACCCGCGCCCGGCTGCAGCGCCTCGTCCCGGTGGTCGAGGGCACCGTCGACCGCGCGCTCGACGCCCTGGAGGCCGCCGGGTCCCCCGCCGACCTCGTCCGGCACGTCGCCACCCCGGTGCCGATGTCGGTGATCGCCGGCCTGCTCGGCCTCGAGGGCGCCGACGAGCAGGTGCTCGCCCGGCTGGCCACCCGCCGCTTCGACGCCACCGGCGGCCCGGCCGGCGCCTTCGGCGCGGTGTCGGCCCAGCGGCGCCTGCTGGCCGAGGCGGTCGCCGCCCAGCGGCGCTCCCCCGGCGACGGGCTGATCGGCCGGATCGTCCGGGAGCAGGGGGAGGCGATCACCGACGACGAGCTGGCCGGCCTCGCCGACGGGCTGGTGACCGGCGGCTTCGAGACCACAGCGTCGACCATCGCCCTCGGCACGGTCGTGCTGCTGCGCGACCCCGCCGCGGCCGCGCTGGTCCGCGAGGGTTCGCCCGCCGACGTCGCGGCGGTGGTCGAGGAGCTGCTGCGGCTGATCGCGGCCGTCTCGGTGGCCTTCCCGCGCTTCGCCCGCCGCGCCACCGTCGTCGGGGGCACCGCCGTGGCGCCGGGCGACGTCGTCCTGGTCTCCCTCGCCGCCGCCGGCCGCGACCCGCGCTGGGCCGGGGACGCCCCGGATCGCCTCGACCCGCACCGCGCTCCCCGCGGCGGGCACCTCGCCTTCGGGCACGGCATCCACCGCTGCGTGGGCGCCGAGCTCGCCCGCCTGGAGCTCACCACGGTGCTGCCGGCGCTGCTGCGGCGCTTCCCCGACCTCTCCCTCGCCGTCCCGCCGGAGCGGCTGGCGTTCCGCCGGCTGTCGTTCGTGCACGGCCTGGACGCGCTTCCGCTCGACCTCGGCCGGCGGGCGCGATGACCGGCGAGGCGCGGGAGCCGGCGTCGGTGGTCGCCGCCCGACAGCTCGCCGCCGAGGCGCGCCCGCCGCTCCCCCGCCAGCTGTCCCGACGCGCCCGGCTGCTGGTCGCGGCGCGCGCGGCTGCTCGTCCTCCCCGTTCCGCAGTCGGGCACACCCCCGGTAGCGTCCGTGACCTGGATCACAGCTCCTGGGGGAGGTCATCGCATGACCACGACGACTCCGACGGCGACCCAGGAGGCCCCGCAGGCTCCACATGAGGACGTCGAGCACGTCGACGTCCTCATCGTGGGCGCCGGGGTCTCCGGGATAGGGGCCGCGCACAGCCTGCGCGAGCGGTTCCCCGACCGCAGCTTCGTGCTCCTGGACACCCAGGACGCGCGCGGCGGCACCTGGTGGACCCACCGCTACCCCGGCGTGCGCTCCGACAGCGACCTGTTCACCTACGGCTACCGGCACAAGCCCTGGCGCGGCCCCTCGATCGCCGCCGGCGGGGAGATCCTCGCCTACCTCGACGAGGTCATCGAGGAGGACGGCCTCGCCCCGCACATCCGCTACCGGCACCGGGTCACCGCCGCCTCCTGGTCGAGCGAGGACGCCCGGTGGACGGTCGAGGTGAGCCGCGAGGACGCCGGCGGGACGGTGCGGATGACGACCGACTTCCTGTGGATGTGCCAGGGCTACTACAACCACGCCGAGCCCTACCGACCCGACTGGCCCGGCCTCGACGCCTACGCCGGCCTGCTGGTCCACCCGCAGTCGTGGCCGGAGGACCTCGACGTCACCGGCAAGCGCGTCGTGGTCATCGGCTCCGGCTCCACCGCCGCGACCCTCATCCCGGCCATCGCGCAGGACGCCGCGCACGTGACCATGCTGCAGCGCTCGCCGTCCTACTTCCTCGCGCCGCCCCTCACCCACGAGCTGGCGGTGACCCTGCGGGCGCTGGACATCCCCGAGGACTGGACGCACGAGATCCTCCGCCGCGCCTACTCCGCCCAGTTCAACGAGCTGGCGCGGCTGTCCCACGAGGCGCCCGACGAGCTGCACGCCTTCCTCATGGAGTCGGTGAAGCCGCTGCTGCCGGAGGGCTTCGACGTCGACAAGCACCTGACGCCGCGGTACCGGCCGTGGCAGCAGCGCATCGCGATCGTCCCGGAGGGCGACCTGTTCGCCGCCCTCCGCGAGGGGCGGGCGTCGATCGTCACCGACACCATCGAGACCTTCACCGAGAAGGGCATCCGGCTCGCCTCCGGCGAGGAGCTCGAGGCCGACGTCGTGGTGACGGCGACCGGCTTCGACCTGTCGGCGTTCGGCGACGTCGCCTTCACCGTGGACGGCGAGCGGGTCGAGTTCCCGGAGCGGGTCACCTGGCGCGGCGTGATGATCAGCGGCGTCCCGAACATGGCCTACGTCTTCGGCTACTTCCGGCACAGCTGGACGCTGCGGGTGGACCTGGTGTGCGACCTGGTCACCCGGGTGTTCGAGCGGATGCGGGAGAGGGGCGCCCGCAGCGTCGTCCCGGAGCTGCGGCCTGAGGACGCCGGCATGCAGATCCGCCCGTGGTCGGACCCGGAGAACTTCAACGCCGGCTACGTGCTGCGCTCCCAGCACCTCCTGTTCAAGCAGGGCGACCGGGAGCCGTGGATCCACATGCTCGAGCACGCGGAGGAGGCCGAGGCGCTGCCGAAGGCCGACCTCGACGACGGCTCGCTCGTCTACCGCTGACCCCGACACCCCCGCGACCAGGAGGACCCCCGTGCCGGTCGACCCGTCCATCGCCGCCCTGCTCACGATGCTGGAGCAGTCCGGCGCACCGCCGCTGAACGAGGGCACGCCCGAGGCCGGGCGCGCCTACTACCTCTCGCTCACCCGCGACGCCCGCGCGCCCGAGGCCGTCGTGCCGGTGGGCGCCGTCGAGGACCGCACCGTCCCCGGCGCCGCGGGTGACCTGCCCGCCCGCGTGTACCGCCCCGAGGGCGCCGACGGCCCACTGCCGACCGTCGTGTTCCTGCACGGCGGCGGCTGGGTGATCGGCGACCTCGACACCCACGACGACATGGCCCGCAACGTCTGCCGGCACGCCCGCGCGGTGGTCGTCGCCGTCGACTACCGGCTCGCTCCCGAGCACCCCTTCCCGGCCGCCGCCGAGGACGCCGTCGCCTCCGCACGCTGGATCGCCCAGCACCTCGACGAGTTCGGCGGGGACCAGCGCCTCGCCGTCGCCGGGGACAGCGCCGGCGGCAACCTCGCCGCCGTCGTCGCCCAGGCGCTGCGCGACGACGGGACGCCGCTGCTGGCCCAGTTCCTCGTCTACCCGGCCGTCGACGCCGAGGGCGACTACCCCTCGCGCGTGGAGAACGCGAAGGGCTACTTCCTCGAGAAGGACACGATGGACTGGTTCTACGGCCACTACCGCGGCGCGTGGGAGGACGCCCGGGACGCCCGGCTGTCCCCGCTGCACCACGCCGATCTGGCCGGCCTGCCGCCGGCGGTCGTGGTCACCGCGGAGTACGACCCGCTGCGCGACGAGGGCGAGGCGTACGGGAAGGCGCTGGAGGCCGCCGGCGGCACCGCGCACGTGCTGCGCTACGACGGGATGATCCACGGCTTCTTCGACATGGGCGCCGTCTCCCCCGCAGCGCAGGCCGCGATCGAGGAGAGCTGCGCCCGCTTCGGGGAGCTGCTGCACCGCTGACCGCCGGCCGGCCCGGGCCGCACCGGCCCGGGCCGGCCGCGCGTCACACCCAGTACGTGTCGTGGCGGAGCATGAACTCCGCCCGCTCCTCCGGCGTCATCCACTCGCCGCGCGCCAGCGTCTCGAAGTACTCCTCCCGGGGGCCGCCCGGCGCGAACATCAGCAGCATCGAGGCGCGGTCCCCGCCGCGGAACCCGTGCACGCCGCCCTCGGGCACGTACACGAAGTCACCCGGCCCGGCGGCGACCCAGGAGCGGCCGTCGAAGACCTCCACCGAGCCGGACAGCACGTAGAACTGCTCGGAGATCGACCGGTGGAAGTGCGGCCCGGGCCCGGACGCCTCCTCGCCGAAGGTCCACCGGTAGAGCCCGAAGCGGCCGGCCGTCTGCTCACCGGTGGCCAGGAACTCGCAGGTCACGCCGGCCGCGGAGACGGTGTCCGGCGGGCGGTCCGCCGGCCGCAGCCAGGCGCTGGCCTCGCCGGTGGTGCCGCGGTACAGGTCGGGCGGGTAGTGCCGGTGCAGGGACACGGGTCCCTCCTTCCGTCGCCGGCCCATCCTGGCAGCGGCCGCGGCGGCCGGGCTCAGTCCGCGGCGAGCAGGGCGCGCTCGCGGTCGGCGTCGAGGTCGACGTCGAGGTCCGGCCAGGTGCCGCGGTCCCGCCGCACCCAGTGCAGGGTGTCGCGGGCGGTGTCCTCCACCGGCCGGAAGGTCAGGCCGGCGGCCAGGGCGGCCGAGGAGTCGACGGCCTCCTGCGGGATCTGGTCCTCCGGGAACCACAGCGGGCGGCGCTCCTCCTCGACGCCGGCCAGGCCGCGGCGCAGCGCCTCCTCCCCGACCGGCAGGAACTCCACGTCGCCGGGGCCGCCGCCCGCCGCGGCGAGGCAGGCGTCGAGCACGCTCGCCAGGGTCTGCCGCCGCCCGGGGCCCACGGTGTCGAACACCCCGCCGCGGCCGGCGCGCAGCATCGCGACCACCCAGCCGGCGACGTCGCGGGCGTCGGAGAACTGCACCGGGCGGGCCGGGTCGCCCGGCACGCACACCCGGCGGTCGCGCCGGTCCGCCAGTGCCTCTGCGATCCGGACCGGCCACCAGGTGAACCGGTCGGAGGGGTCGCGCGGCCCGACCATGATCCCCACCCGCGGGACGAGCACCGGCCCGTCGAAGTGCTCGGCGAGCGCCCGCTCGGCCGCGAGCTTCGCCAGCGAGCGCTGCTGCAGCGGGTCGTCGTCGGGCTGCTGCCCGGCGGCGCGCACGGGTGCGGTCTCGTCGGGCACGGCCGGCCCGTCCGGTGCGTAGACGCTCATCCCGGACACGTAGCCGTAGGCGCCCACCGACCCGGACAGCAGCCGCGCCGTCGCGGCCACGGCGGGCGCCCCCGGCTCGTCGTCGGTGAACGTGTCGAGGACGGCGTCCCACCGCCGGCCGGCGAGCACGCCGAGGTCGCCGCGGCGGTCGCCGGTCAGCACCTCGACGCCGTCGGCCGGCGGGCGGCCCGACCGCGAGAACACCGTCACGGAGTCGCCCGCCGCCACGGCGGCGTCGACCACCGCCGCACCGAGGAACCCGCCCCCGCCGAGCACCAGGAACCGCACGGACCCACCTCCCGACCGGGCCGGACGGCCCACGCCCCGGCGACTACCCCGTCGCGGGGCGGCACACCTCCCCGGGAACCCGCGGAGCGGTAGCGTCCGCCGGGTGCCGGACCCCGCGACGCAGCGGGCCGGGTCGCGGCGGGACACCCGCCGCCGACTCGACGCCCTGACCTTCGGCCTGTTCACCGTCGCCCTCGGCACGAACATCCCGACCCCGCTGCTGCTGGTCTACCGCCGCACGCTGGGCCTGTCCGACGCCGACCTGACCGCCGTCTTCGGCTGCTACGCGATCGGCCTGATCGCCGCGCTGACCGTGTCCGGCGCGGCGTCGGACCGCTTCGGGCGCCGCGCGCTGGTGCTGCCGTTCGCCGTCGTCGCCGGGCTGGTGTCGCTGCTGTTCCTGCCCGCCGCCGGGTCCCTGCCGCTGCTCTACCTGGCCCGGCTGCTGCAGGGCGTGGTCTCCGGCGTCGTCTTCTCGGTGGCCAACGCCTGGCTTCAGGAGCTCGCCGGGCCGGAGGGGCAGCAGTCGGCGGCCACCCGCGGGGCGGTGTCGACGTCGCTGGGCTTCGCGATCGCCCCCGCGATGAGCGGCGTGCTCGCCCAGTACGGCCCCGCCCCGACGACGCTGCCCTACCTGGTGCACGTGGCCGTGGTCGCCGTCGGCCTGGCCGCGCTGCTCACCGTGCCGGAGACGGTGACCGAGCGGCGCCCCGGCCGGCTGATGACCCTCGGGCTGCCGCCGGAGGCGCGCCGGCCCTTCCGGGCGCTGCTCGCGCCGACCGCCGTCGGGGTGTTCGCCTTCCCCGCGGTCGCGGCGACCCTGCTGCCGCTGCTGGTGGTGCCCGGCGGCGTCGGCCCGGCCTACGCGGGACTGATCGGCGGGCTGGCGCTGGGCGCGAGCGCGGTGGCCGCCCGGGTGGGGCGCGGGATCGCGCGCGGCGGGCCGCTGGGCATGGCGATGGGCTCGGCCGGGCTCGCGGTGAGCGTGCTCGCGATCGTCACCCGTTCCGAGCCGCTGCTGCTGCCGGCGTCGGTGCTGCTGGGCGCCGGGGCGGGCCTGTGCCTGACCGCCGGGCTGACGCTGACCGCCCGGCTCGCCCCGCCGCAGACCCGCGGGGCGATGAACAGCGCCTTCTACGCCTTCGCCTACGCGGGGTTCGGCACCCCGCTGCTGCTGGCGTGGGTGGGCGCGGGGATCGGTGACGTCGCGGCGGTGTCGGCGTTCGCCGTCGTGCCGGCGGCGATCGCCGCCTGGCTGTGGCGGGAGCTGCGACGGCAGCCGTGAGCGGGGACCGCCCGGGCGGTCAGCGGGGAGCGGTGAGGACGCGCGGGCCGTCCGCGGTGACCGCCACCGTGTGCTCCACGTGCGCGGCGCGGCTGCCGTCGGCGCTGCGCAGCGTCCAGCCGTCGGCGTCGACCCGGTAGTCGTCGCTGCCGCCGCCGAGGAACCACGGCTCGATGGCGATGACCAGCCCGGCCGCGAGCCGCACCCCGCGCCCGGCGCGACCCTCGTTGGGCACGTGCGGCGCCTCGTGCATGGTGCGCCCGACGCCGTGGCCGCCCTGGTCGGTGTTGATGCCGACGCCGCCGGCCCGCCCGACGGCGCCGATCGCGGCCGAGACGTCGCCGACCCGGTTGCCGACCACCGCCGCGGCGATCCCGGCGGCCAGCGCCCGCTCCGCGGTGGCGACCAGCGCGAGGTCCTCCGGCCGGGGCGTGCCCACGGGGAAGGTGATGGCCGCGTCGCCCACCCAGCCGTCGAGGGTGGCGCCGGCGTCCACGCTGAGCAGGTCGCCGTCCTCCAGCGGCAGCGTCGTCGGGATGCCGTGCAGCGCGACGTCGTTGACCGACAGGCACACCACCCCGGGGAACGGCGGGGTCGTCGGCAGCGGCGCGTAGCCGAGGAACGGCGAGGTGGCGCCGGCGTCGGCGAGCACGTCGCGGGCCACCTGGTCGAGCTGGGTGAGGCGGACGCCGGGGGCGGCGGCGGCCCGGACGGCGGCGAGCATGTCGGCCACCACCGCGCCCGCGGCGCGCATCGCCTCCAGCTCGCCGGGGGTGCGCAGCTCGATCACGGTTCTCTCCTCCGTCGGGGCCCCGGCGACCGCCGGTATGACTATCCCGGTATTAGTATCACGCCGTGGTCCGCCCCCCGCTGAGCCCCGAGGAGCGCGAGCGCGGCCGCCGGCTGGGCGCCCTGCTGCGCGCCGCCCGCGGCAGCCGCCCGCCGGCCGAGGTCGCCGCGGCGTCCGGGGTGAGCCTGGAGGCGCTGCGCAAGATCGAGTCCGGGCGGGTGCCCACCCCGGCGTTCTTCACCGTCGCCGCGCTCGCCGGCGCGGTCGGCCTGCCGCTCGACGAGCTCGCCGCCGCGCTGGCCGGGGAGCTGGTCCCGGACCGCGGGAGCGCCCTGTCCGCCTGAGGCGTGTGAGAGTGGCGGCATGCACCTGCTGCTCGAGTACACCCTCGCCGAGGACTACCTGGAACGCCGGGCAGCGCTGCGCGAGGAGCACCTCGCGCTGGCCCGGGCGGCCCACGAGCGCGGCGAGCTCCTGCTGGCCGGCGCGCTGCCCGACCCCTACGACCGCGCTTTGCTGGTGTGGGACGCCGACCGGGAGACCGTCGAGCGCTTCGCCGCGAGCGACCCCTACGTGCTGCGGGGCCTGGTGACCTCGTGGTCGGTGCGGCCGTGGAACGTCGTCGTCGGCGGGGCCGGGGCGTGAGCGGCTTCCCGACCGTCGCGGAGCTCGCGGCGGAGGAGGACGAGCTGCAGCTGGACCGGTTCACCAACGACGACGCGTGGGAGCTCGGGTCGGCGCTGGTGGCCGCGGCCCGCCGCGCCGACGCGCCGGTCGCCGTCGAGGTCGCCCGCAACGGGCACCGGCTGTTCTCCGCCGCGCTGACCGGCGCGACGCCGGACAACGCCGACTGGATCGAGCGCAAGGCCCGGGTGGTGCACCGGTTCGGGCACGCCTCGCTGTACGTCCGGCAGACCTGGATCGAGCGCGGCACCACGTTCGAGGAGTCCTCGGGCCTCGACCCGCGCCTCTACGCCGCGCACGGCGGCGCCGTCCCGCTCGTCGTCCGCGGGGTCGGCCCGGTCGGCGTCGTCGTCGTGTCGGGGCTGCCGCAGCTGGAGGACCACCGGATGGTGGTCGCCGCGCTGCGCGCCCACCTCGGCCGGTGACCGCGCCGGGCGACCCCTCGGGACGGCTGGTCGGCGCCCTGCACGCGGTCAAGCTGCGCGGCAACCGGGCGCTGTCGGCGTGGGCCCGCGACCGGGGCTGGACGACGACGGCGCTCGGCTACCCCGGCTACGCGGCCGGCGGCCGGGCGCGGGTGCGCGGGCGGCTGCTGCTCGCCCCGGCCCGCACCGCCCCCGAGGCCCGGCGCGACCTGCCCGGCTGGCGGCGCCTGTTCACCCTCGAGCAGCCCTTCGGCGAGATCGACGTCGAGCTCGCCGGCGGCCGGGTGCGCGCCCGCGCCGACGAGGCGGGCCTGCTCGACGTCGCGCTCCCCGCCGTGCTGCCGCCCGGCCGCGCGGACGCGCTGCTGCACGTCGGCGGGCGCCCGCCGGTGGCCGCGCCCGTGTACGTCGCCGCCCCCGACGCCGGTCGTGGGATCGTCTGCGACATCGACGACACCGTCTGGATCACCGGCATCCGGCACCCCCTCCGCGCGGCCTGGCGCACCTTCGCCGGCAACAGCGCGACCCGACGGCCCGTCGCCGGGATGGCGGCGCTGCTCACCCGGGTCGCCCGGGAGCACCCGCACTCCCCGGTCGTCTACCTGAGCAACGGCCCGTGGAACCTGGCCGGCGCGATCACCGCGTTCATGGAGCGCAACGGCTTCCCCGCCGCGGCGCTGCTGCTCACCGACTGGGGCATCGGCCCGCGCGCGTGGTTCCGCAGCGGCCGGGCGCACAAGCGCGGCTCCCTGGAGCGGGTGGCCGCCGACCTGCCGGGCGTGCGCTGGTTCCTCGTCGGCGACGACGGCGAGCACGACCCGGAGATCTACCGCGACTTCGCCACCGCCCATCCCGGCCGCGTCGTGGCGATCGCGCTGCGCACCACCGCCCCCGCCGGCGCGCCGTCGCCGGAGACCGGCGAGCCGGCCGGCGAGCAGGCCGGTGACGTCCCCGTCGTGCGCGCCGGCGACGGCCGCGCCCTGGCCGGCCTGCTCGAGCGGGCCGGCGTCCTCCCCCCGATCGGAGTCCGGTGACCGCCCTCGACACCCCGCTGCGCAACTGGGCGGGCAACCTCACCTACCGCGCCGCCCGGGTGCACCGGCCGCGCACCCTCGACGAGCTGCAGGAGGCCGTCGCCGGCGCCCCGCGGGTGAAGGCGCTGGGCTCGCGGCACTGCTTCAACGACATCGCCGACACCGATGCCGACCTGGTGGTGCTCGACGACCTCGACGTCCCCGTCGAGCTCGCGCGGGCCGAGCCCGACGGCTCCGGCGTCCTGTGGGTGCCCGGCGGCATGCCCTACAGCCGGCTGGTGCCCGAGCTCGCCCGGCACGGGCGGGCGCTGCACAACCTGGCCTCGCTGCCGCACATCACCATCGCCGGGGCCACCGCCACCGGCACCCACGGCTCGGGCAGCCGCAACGGGTCCCTGGCCACCTCGGTCGCCGGCCTGGAACTGGTGCGCTCCGACGGCGAGGTCGTCGTCCTCGGCGAGGACTCGCCCGACCTGCCGGGCGCGGTGGTGCACCTCGGCGCGCTCGGCGTGGTCACCCGGGTGGCGCTGCGCTTCCAGCCGACCTTCTCCGTGCGCACCAACGTCTACCTCGACCTCACCTGGGACCGGCTGTTCGCCGACCTCCCCGGGGTCACCGGCGCCGCCTACAGCGTCAGCGTGTTCACCGACTGGCACCGGGTCACCTCGGTGTGGGTCAAGTCGCGCACCGACGAGCTCGACGCCGCCGCTCCCGAGGACTTCTTCGGCGCGCGGGCGGCCACCGAGCCGACGCACATGCTGCGCGACACCCCGATCGAGAACCTCACCGACCAGCTCGACCTGCCCGGCGAGTGGCACGAGCGGCTGCCGCACTTCCGCGCCGAGTTCACCCCGAGCCACGGCGACGAGCTGCAGAGCGAGTACTTCGTGCCGGCCGAGCACGGGCGGGCCGCCTGCGAGGCGATGCGGGCCCTCGCCGACCGGGTCGCGCCGCTGCTGCAGGTCAGCGAGATCCGCACGATCGCCGGCGACGACCTCTGGCTGAGCCCGGCCACCGGCGGCGACGTCCTGGCGCTGCACTTCACCTGGCTGCCCGACGAGCCGGCCGTCACCGCGCTGCTGCCGGAGATCGAGGCGGCGCTGCGCCCGTTCGGCGCCCGCCCGCACTGGGGGAAGCTGTTCACCACCGGCGCCGCCGAGCTGGCCGAGCGCTACCCGCGGATGGGCGACTTCCGCGACCTGGTGGGCCGCCTCGACCCGCGCGGCGCGTTCCGCAACGCCTACCTGGAGCGCACGGTCCTCGGCTGAGCGCGGGCCCACCCGGCCGCGACGCCCCGGCCGGGCTCAGCCGAGCTCGGCCAGCCGCCGGGCGAGGAAGTCCCGCTCGACGGCGTTGCCGGTGAGCAGCAGCGCCTCCCCGTAGGCCTCGCGCGCCTCGGCGACCCGCCCGAGGCGGCGGAGCAGGTCGGCGCGGGCGGCGGGGAGGTAGCCGTAGCCGGCCAGCTGCGGCTCGGCGGCGAGCGCGTCGAGGGCGGCGAGCCCCGCCGCCGGCCCCGAGGCGAAGCCGACGGCGACCGCGCGGTTGAGCGCCACCACCGGCGAGGGCCACACCGAGGTGAGCACACCGTAGAGCGCCACGATCTCGCGCCAGTCGGTGTCGGCCCAGGTGGGCGCCTCGGCGTGCACGGCGGCGATCGCGGCCTGCAGCGCGTACCGCGACGGCGGGCGGGCCCGCAGCGCCTCCCGCACCAGCGCCACGCCCGCGGTGATCGCGGCGCCGTCCCACCGGGCGCGGTCCTGATCCTCGAGCAGCAGCAGCCGGCCGTCGTCGGCGGTGCGGGTGTCACGGCGGGCGTCGGTGAGCAGCAGCAGCGCCAGCAGGCCCGCCACCGCGGGGTCGCCGGGCAGCAGGCCGCGCAGCATCCGGCACAGCTGCAGCGCCCGCTCGACCAGGTCGCGGCGCACGAGCTCCTCGCCGGCCGGGACGGTGTGCCCGGTGGTGAAGAGCAGGTGGACGACGGCGAGGACGGCGTCGACCCGGGCGGGCAGCTCGGCCGGCGGGGGCACCCGGTAGGGGATGCGCGCGACGGCGATCTTCTTCTTGGCGCGGGTGAGCCGGGCGGCCATAGTCGGCTCGCTGACGAGGAAGGCGCGGGCCACCTCGGCGGTGGACAGGCCGCACAGCAGCCGCAGCGTGAGCGCCACCTGCGCCGGCCGGTCGAGCGCGGGGTGGCAGCAGGTGACGACGAGCCGCAACCGGTCGTCGGGGTAGCCGTGCGCGCCGTCGTCGCGGGGGTCGGGGGCGACCTCCTCCTCGACCAGCAGCGGCAGGTGCCGGCGCTCGACGCCGGAGTGCC
This sequence comes from Geodermatophilus sp. FMUSA9-8, assembly GCF_037034165.1. NCBI lineage: Bacteria > Bacillati > Actinomycetota > Actinomycetes > Geodermatophilales > Geodermatophilaceae > Geodermatophilus > Geodermatophilus sp. FMUSA9-8. The sequence continues at coordinate 483,999 of NZ_JBAGKE010000001.1, forward strand.
GCAGCACGTTGAGCGCCCGGCGGCGGGCGACGGTGGTGAGCCAGGCGCCCGGCCGGGCGGGCACCCCCGCGGTGCGCCACTCCGTGAGCGCGGCGGCGAAGGCCTCTTGCACGCACTCCTCGGCGACGTCGAGGTCGCGGGTGACGCGCACCGTCGCGGCGAGCACGAAGGCCCACTCGCGACGGTGCGCGTCGGCGACCGCGGCGGCGACGGCGTCCGGGTCGGCGGTCACGGTCGTCGGCTCAGTCGAACACCATGACGGGCCGGACCTCGACGCCGCCGAAGCGGGCCGGCACCGTGCGAGCGACGGCGAGCGCGGTGTCGAGGTCGGGGGCGTCGACGATGTAGTAGCCGCCGAGCGCCTCCTTGGTCTCCACGAAGGGCCCGTCGGTGACGTCGCCGCCGCGGACGCTCGTGGCGGTGGGCGTCGGCTCCAGCGCCTCGCCGCCGAGGATCTTGGCGCCGAGCTGCTCGACGCCGGCGGAGAAGCGGTCGTGCTCCTGGTAGATCTCGCCCATGACCTCGGGGGTCGCCGTGGCGTAGGACGCCTCGTCCTCGTAGATCAGGATCATGTAGCGGCTCATCGGGACCTCCTGCGCTCCGGGGACCCGCCTCTCGGGCCCTCCACCTCTCCGACACGCAGCACCGCACCAGATCGACAGGCCGCCCGGAAGATCTTCCCGGGCCGCCTCTAGCGGACGGGCGGCCCGGAGGGTCGGCGACACCCCGGACGGTCAGGTCGAGGGCAGGTAACGACAAGCGGACGCCGACGTTCCGCAGTTTTCTGCCAGTGCGCTCACGGGACGGGTCTCCGTAACGTCACTGTCAGCAGCCAGGGCGTACCCGTCCGTCACAGCGGACGACGCCTCACCCCCGACTCCCGAGGAGCTTCCCGTGTACTCCTTCTCGCGCCCCCACCTCAGCCTCGTCGCCGACGGCCCCGCCCTCGCCTACGACGAGGCCGACTTCGGCTACGACGCCGAGGACGTGTACGACGACTACGAGATCGCGGCGGACGCCCCCGCCGAGCAGTCCCCGCTGTCCTTCTGGGCCGACACCACCGAGGGCGGCTCGGCCGCCTGGCGCCTCGACGCCCTGTGCGCCGAGACCGACCCCGAGGCCTTCTTCCCGGAGAAGGGCGGCTCCACCCGCGAGGCCAAGCGCGTGTGCACCGGCTGCACCGTGCGCGCCGAGTGCCTGGAGTTCGCCCTCGCCAACGACGAGCGCTTCGGCATCTGGGGCGGCCTGTCCGAGCGCGAGCGCCGCCGGGTGCGCCTCGAGCGCCGCGAGCGGCTCAGCGCCTGACGGTCCGCCGCCCGACCGCCGGGCGCCCGGAGCGGGCGCTCGGCATGATGCCCGCATGGCCGAGGTCGTCCTGTTCCACCACGCGCTCGGGCTGACCCCCGGCGTCACCGCGTTCGCCGACGACCTGCGGGCCGCCGGGCACACGGTGCACACGCCCGACCTGTACGCCGGTGCCACCTTCGACACGGTCGACGCCGGCGTCGGGCACGCCCGCGAGACCGGCTTCGACGAACTGCTGGACCGCGGGGCGGCCGCCGTCGCGGACCTCCCGACGGAACTCGTCTACGCCGGCATGTCGCTCGGGGTGCTCCCCGCGCAGAGCCTGGCGCAGACCCGCCCCGGCGCCCGTGGCGCGGTGCTCCTCTACTCCTGCCTCCCGGCCGAGGAGTTCGGCGCGTGGCCGGCCGGCGTCCCCGTGCAGGTGCACGGCATGGACGCCGACCCGCTGTTCGTCGACGACGGCGACCTCGACGCCGCCCGCGCACTGGCCGCGTCCACGGCCGACGCCGAGCTGTTCACCTACCCCGGCGACCAGCACTACTTCGCCGACCGCACGCTGCCCTCCTACGACCCGGAGGCCGCGACGCTGCTCCTGCGCCGGGTCCTCGACCTGCTGGCGCGGTGACCTCCCCGGAGGCGACCGCCGCGCGGGTGCGGGCGGTCCTCGGCATCCCGCTGCACCGGCACCTGGGCATGCGGCTGCGCGACCCGGCCGACCCGACCGCCGGCATCTGGTTCCCCGTCGACGCCGCCGCGCAGAACCAGGCCGCGCTGCTGCACGGCGGCGTCGTCTACACCTTCCTCGACGTCGCGGCGTTCCTCGCGCTGCTGCCGCAGCTGGCCGACACCGAGCACGCCGTCACCCACGACCTCACCGCCTCGCTGCTGCGGCCGGTGCCGGCGGGCGCGCGCGTCGACGTCACCGGCACGGTGCTGCGCCGCGGGCGGGCGGTGGCGTTCCTGCGGTCCGAGGCGACCGTCGACGGCGTCCTCGTCGCCTCGGCGCAGGTCACCAAGTCGGTCGTCCCGGCCGGCTGAGCCCGCCCCGGCCTCGCCGCGCGGTGCCCGACCTCGCGCCGCGGGGCGAGGCCGGGCACCGCGGCGCGAGGTCCGGTCAGCGGGCCCGCGGTCACCACAGCGACATCGAGCGGCGGAAGATCCCCGCGACGTCGTCCTCGGTGACCTCCTTCGGGCAGGTGGCCAGCAGCCGCTGCTGCTTCATCGTGCCCTCGACGAGGTCGCCGACGTCGCCGTCACCGAAGCCGACCGCGCCCACCCCGTTCGGGATGTCGATGTCGCGCATCAGGTCGGTGAGCACGGTGGGCAGGAACTCCGAGGGGTCGTCGGGCTGCCCGGCGTTCGGCGCGAGCAGCTGCGCGGCGCGCACGTGCCGCTCGGGCGACGCGTCGAAGGTGAACCGGAAGGCCTCCGGCGCGGTCAGCGCCACCGACATCCCGTGCGGCACCATCGGCTCGTCGGCCGGGTAGTCCTTGGGGTGGAAGTCCTTCACCTGCCCGGCGATCGGGTAGGCGTTGGCGTGCGGGATGTGCACGCCGGCGTTGCCGAAGCCCATGCCGGCGAAGGTGGCCGCCATCGCCATGTCCGCGCGGGCCTGCGTGTCGTCGCCGTGCCGCACCGCCCGCCGGAACGAGCCGGCCAGCAGCGACAGGGCCTTCTCCGACCACATGTCCGAGATCGGGTTGGACCCGCAGTAGGGCACCCGCTGCTCGGGCGACTTGCGGTCGTAGGTCGTGTACCAGCGCGCGGTGTAGCTCTCCAGCGCGTGGCAGAGGATGTCCATCCCCGACGCCGCCGTGACGCCGGCCGGCTGGGTGAGCGTCAGGTCGGGGTCGATGACGGCGAGGGTGGGCCGCAGCCGCGCGTGGCTGATGCCGGTCTTCACCCGCTGGGCGATCACGTCCATCACGCAGATCGTCGTGCTCTCCGACCCGGTGCCGGTCGTCGTCGGGACGGCGACCAGCGGCCGCAGCGGCTCGCTCGGCGCCTGCCCCTTGCCGACCGGCACGTTGACGTAGTCCATGAGCTCGCCGGGGTTGGTGGTGAGCAGGTTGATCGCCTTGGCGGTGTCGATGCTCGAGCCACCGCCGACCGCCACGAACGCGTCCCACGGCCCGGACGAGCGGGCGTCCTCGATGGCCTGGGTGAGGCTGACGTCGGTGGGCTCGACGTGCACGCCGTCGTAGACCCGCGCCTCGATGCCGAAGCGGCCCATCTGGTCGGCCACCCGCTGCGGTAGGCCGGTCGCCGCCACCCCCGGGTCGGTCACCACCAGCACCCGCCGCACGCCGTAGCGGCTGAGGTCGTAGCCGATCTCGTCGGACGCCCCGCTGCCGAACTTGAGCTGCGGCGCGCCGTAGGTGAAGACGGACTCGGGGCTGGTCATGACGCGCTCCTCGGCTGGGCGGCGGATCCGGTTGCAGGGATCGTTGCACCCGCCTTGTGGCCGGGACCACAGCGCGGCAGGGTCGGGGTCGGGTGCACCCCGCAACCGTTCCCCCGTCTGCCCGTGGAGGCCAGCCGTGACCGCAGAGCCCGAGACCCCCGTCCCCTCCCTCGAGGAGCTCCTCGCCGACTCGCCCACCAACTGGGGCAAGTGGGGCGACGACGACGAGGTCGGCTCGCTGAACTACCTCGGCCCCGAGCAGGTGCTCGCCGCCGTCGGGCTCGTCCGGCAGGGCAAGGTCTTCACGCTGCAGCGGCTGATCGGCGACCCGAAGGGCGACCCGGTCTGGCCCGGCCGCACCCCGGCCGAGCGCACCCAGATCCTCGACGAGTCCACCTGGGACTCCCCCGACGCGCCGCAGTACCCCGGCGGCCTCCACTACGCCGACGACAAGATCAACGCGTTCCTGCAGGGCTCCACGCAGTACGACGGGCTCGGCCACGTCTGGTACGGCGGCAAGATCTGGAACGGCTACGACGCGCGGACGACGATCGGCGGCCTGGACAAGGCCAGCGTCGAGCCGATCGCCCAGCGCGGCGTCGTCGGCCGGGCGGTGCTGCTCGACATGGCCCGCTTCCGCGGCAAGCCCACGCTCGACAAGGGCGAGACCTTCACCCACGAGGACCTCGTGGCCTGCGCGCAGGCGCAGGGCACCGAGATCCGCAAGCGGGACATCCTGGTCATCCGCACCAACTTCCTGCAGCTGTTCTTCGAGCAGGGCGAGGGCTTCTACGAGGGCTTCAACGAGCCGGGCCTGGTCTACAGCCCCGAGCTCGTGCAGTGGTTCCAGGACATGGAGATCCCGAACCTGGTCACCGACACGATCGCCAACGAGGTCACCACCGACCCGAACAACGGCGTCGCGCTGGTGCTGCACAACGCGCTCATGCGCAACCTCGGCGTCACCCTCACCGAGATCGCCGACCTCGAGGCGCTCGCCGCCGACTGCGCCGAGGACGGCCAGTACGACGGCCTCTACGTCGCCGCCCCCCTCAAGGTGCACCAGGGCAGCGGCTCCCCGGTCAACCCCGTCGTCCTCAAGTGAGCCCGTCGTGAGCGGCTACGACGACCGGCCCTGGCTGTCCCTGTACGGCGGGCAGCCGGCCGACTACGACATCGAGTTCGCCGACGCGCTGTCGATGTTCCGCGCGGGCGTGGAACGCGACCCCGACGGCGTCGCCCTGCAGTACTTCGACGGCGCCGTTCCCCGCCGGGAGCTCGACGAGACGACCGACGCGATGGCGGCCGGCCTGCTGGCGAACGGGTTCTCCCCCGGCGACCGGCTGGCGGTCTACCTGCAGAACGTGCCGCAGTTCGTGATGGCGATGGTGGCCACCTGGAAGGCCGGCGGCGTCATGGTGTCGATCAACCCCATGAGCCGGACGCGGGAGCTGTCCTACCTGCTCGCCGACTCCGGGGCGACGGTGCTGCTGTGCCTGGACACCCTCTACGACGAGGTCGCGCGCGACGTCGTCCCGGGCACCGACGTCCGGCTGGTGCTGACCACCAGCGGGCTGGACCTGCAGACCCGCGACGACGAGCGGCTGTTCGCCGGGGTCACCCGGCAGCGGCACGAGGGCACCACCGACCTGCTGAAGTTCGTCGAGCAGCACCGCGGGCAGACCCCGCCCGCGGCGACGCTCGGGCCCGACGACGTCGCGTTCCTGACCTACACGTCGGGGACGACGGGCGTGCCCAAGGGCGCGATGAACACCCACCGCAACGTCTGCTTCACCGCGCAGGTCTACCGCGACTGGACCCACGCCGGCCGCGACGGCTCGATCTTCGGGATCGCGCCGCTGTTCCACATCACCGGCCTGATCGGGCACGTCGCGGTGAGCATGCTGGTGCCGCAGACGCTTGTGCTCGCCTACCGTTTCGAGCCGCAGGTCGTGCTCGACGCCTTCCTCGAGCACCGGCCGGCGTTCACCATCGGGGCGATCACCGCGTTCAGCGCGCTGCTCAACGCGCCGGGGTTCACCAAGGACCACTTCGCGTCGTTCACGTCGATCTACTCGGGCGGGGCGGCCATCTCCCCGACCGCGGAGAAGGGGTTCCTGCAGGCCACGGGCAAGCAGGTGCACAACGCCTACGGCCTCACGGAGACGACGTCGCCGATGACGGTGACGCCGTTCGGGTCGCCGTCGCCGGTGGACCCGACGTCGGGCGCGCTGTCGGTGGGCGTCCCGGCGCCGAACACGATCGTGCGGATCCAGGACGACGACGGGGAGGACGTGCCGCTGGGCGAGGTCGGCGAGATCGTGGCCGACGGCCCGCAGGTGGTGGCCGGCTACTGGGGCAAGCCCGACGAGACGGCGGCCAACCTGCCCGGCGGGGCGCTGAAGAGCGGCGACGTCGGCTTCATGGACCCGCAGGGCTGGGTGTTCATCGTCGACCGCAAGAAGGACATGATCAACGCGTCGGGCTACAAGGTGTGGCCGCGCGAGGTCGAGGACGTCCTGGCCGAGCACCCCGCCGTCCGGGAGTCCGCCGTCGTCGGCGTCCCGGACGAGAAGCGCGGGGAGACGGTCAAGGCGTTCGTCAGCCTCAAGCCGGGCGCGAGCGCGACGCCCGACGAGCTGATCGCGCACTGCAAGGAGCGGATGGCCGCCTACAAGTACCCGCGCAGCGTCGTGCTCCTCGACGAGCTGCCGAAGACGGTCACCGGCAAGATCCTGCGCCGCGAGCTGCGCGGGACGTGAGGTGCGGCCGGGTCCCCGCGGCGCGCCCGCGGGGACCCGGTCAGCCGCGCACGTTCTCCGTCCACACGTCCCAGCCCAGCCGCACGATCAGCGCGGTGACCACGACGAGGAAGACGGCGCGGATGAACCCGGTGCCGCGGCTGGTGGCCGTCCGCGAGCCGAGGTAGCCGCCGACCACGTTGGCCGCTGCCAGCGACAGGCCCAGCCCCCACACCACCGACCCGTGCGGCACGAAGAACGCCAGCGCGCCGAGGTTCGTGGCGACGTTGACGATCTTCGCCTTGGCGCTGGCGTTCAGGAAGTCGTAGCCCAGCAGCGAGACCAGGGCGAAGACGAGGAACGACCCGGTGCCGGGGCCCAGCACGCCGTCGTAGAACCCGATGACCGCGCCGATCGCGAGCGCGGTGCCGGTGTGCCGGCGGCCGGTGTGCCGCAGCCCCGTCACCTCGCCGAGCGCGGGCCGGAACGCGGTGAACAGCGCGATCCCGACCAGCGCGACGACGATCACCGGCTTGAACACGCTCGCCGGCAGCAGCGCCGCCACCGACGCGCCGCCGAACGAGCCGGCGAGCGCGACCGCGGCCATGGGCAGCGCGGTGCGCAGGTCGGGGTGCACCCGGCGCTGGTAGGTGATCGCGCTGGTGGTGGTGCCGAACACCGAGGCGAGCTTGTTGGTGGCCAGCGCCTGCACCGGCGCCAGCCCCGGCACCAGCAGCAGCGCCGGCAGCTGGATGAGGCCCCCGCCGCCCACGACGGCGTCGACCCACCCCGGCCAGCGCCGCCACCAGCACCAGGGCCAGCAGCGACGGCGTCAGCCCGTCCGGGAGGAACCCCCCGCTCACCCGGCGCGCAGGCGCTCGGCGGTCATCTCCCGCACCTCGGCGTAGCGCTCGCGCACCCCCGGCGTCGCGTCGGCCTCGTGCACCTCGGTGCCCGGCCGCGCCCACTCCGGCGGCGCGTCGGCGCCCGACAGCACCCAGGCCGCCTGGCGGGCGGCGCCGTCGGCCACGTACTCCCCCGGCGGCGGCACGAGCACCGGCACCCCGAGGACGGCCGGGGCGATCGCCCGCACCGCCTCCGAGCGGGCGCCGCCGCCGACCAGCAGCACCCGGCGGACCTCCGCCCCGGTGGCGCGGACGGCGTCGAGTCCGTCGGCCAGGCCGCACAGCAGCCCCTCGACCGCGGCGCGCGCGAGGTGCGCCGGGGTGGAGGTGCCGAGCGTCAGGCCGTGCAGGGCGCCGGTCGACGTCGGGCGGTCGGGCGTGCGCTCGCCCTCCAGGTAGGGCACCAGCGTCAGCCCGCCGGCGCCGGCCGGGGCCGACAGGGCGAGCCGGGACAGCTCGTCGTGGCCGACGCCGAGCAGCCGCGCGGTGGCGTCGAGGACGCGGGCGGCGTTGAGCGTGGCCACCAGCGGCAGGTAGCGGCCGGTGGCGTCGGCGAACCCGGCGACCGCGCCGGTCGCGTCGGCGGCGGGGACCTCCGACACGATCGACACGACGCCGGAGGTGCCCACCGACAGGACGACGTCGCCGGGCTCGGCGGCGAGACCGAGGGCCGCGGCGGCGTTGTCGCCGGTACCCGGGCCGAGCTGCGCGCCGGTGGTGGACGTGCCCGCGGACTCCGCGGGCCCGAGCACCCGCGGCAGCGCCGGGGTGCGGCCGAAGGCGCGCTCCAGCAGGTCGGGGCGGTACTCCCCCGTCGCCGCCGACCAGTAGCCGGTGCCGCTCGCGTCGCCGCGGTCGGTGACCAGGGCGTCGAGGCTCTGCCTGCCACCCGCCGACCCGCCCCACTGCCCCCCGGCCAGCACCCAGGTCAGCCAGTCGTGCGGCAGGCAGACCGCGGCGGTGCGCTCCGCGTTGGCCGGCTCGTGCTCGGCCAGCCAGCGCAGCTTGGTGACGGTGAACGACGCCACCGGCACAAGGCCGACGGCGTCGGCCCACGCCTGCGGGCCGCCGAGCTCACGGGTGAGGTCGGCGGCCGCGCCGGCGGAGCGGGTGTCGTTCCAGAGCAGGGCGTCCCGCACGACCGAGCCGTCCTCGTCGAGGCAGACCATGCCGTGCTGCTGGCCGCCGACGGCGACCGCGGCGACGTCGTCGAGACCGCCGGCCTGCGCCACCGCCTGCTCCAGCGCGGCCGCCCAGGCCGCGGGGGCCACCTCGGTGCCCTCGGGGTGCGGCGCCCGGCCCTCGCGGACGAGGGTGCCGGAGTCGGCGTCCCGGACGACGACCTTGCAGGCCTGGGTCGAGGTGTCGACCCCCGCGACCAGAGGCATCAGCGGGCGCCGAGGAGGTGCTCGACGGCCAGCTGCGACAGGCGGACCTGGCCGCCGCGGCGCGCACCGGCGGCGTCGGCGTCGAAGTCCTCGAACGCCGAGCGGTCGGCGAGCAGCTGCTCGTAGGACTCGCCGTCGCCGAGGGTCGGCTGCGCGAGCTCCGGCACGGCGGCGTCGGCGAGGGCCTCCTGCACCTCCGGGTCGGCGCGGAACGCGGCGGCCCGCTCCTTGAGCAGCAGGTAGGTGCGCATGTTGGCCGCGGCCGACTCCCAGACGCCCGTGAGGTCCTCGGTGCGCAGCGGCTTGTAGTCGAAGTGGCGGGGGCCGTCGTAGGCAGGGCCGCCGTTCGGGCCGCCGTGCTCGAGCAGGTCGACGGTGGCGAAGGCGCTGAGCACGTCGCCGTGGCCGAAGACCAGGTCCTGGTCGTACTTGATGCCGTGCTGGCCGTTGAGGTCGATGTGGAAGAGCTTGCCCTGCCACAGCGCCTGCGCGATGCCGTGCGTGTAGTTCAGGCCGGCCATCTGCTCGTGCCCGACCTCGGGGTTCACACCCACCAGGTCGGCGTGCTGCAGGGTGGTGATGAAGGCGATCGCGTGCCCGATGGTGGGCAGGAAGATGTCGCCGCGGGGCTCGTTGGGCTTGGGCTCCAGGGCGAAGCGCAGGCCGTAGCCGCGGTCCTCGGAGTACTGGGCCAGGGTGTCGATGCCCTCGCGGTAGCGGTCCAGCGCCGCCGACAGGTCCTTGGCCCCGTCGACCTCGGCGCCCTCGCGACCGCCCCACAGGACGTAGGTCTTGGCGCCGAGCTCGGCGGCCAGGTCCATGTTGCGCATGATCTTGCGCAGCGCGAACCGGCGGACGCCGCGGTCGTTGGCGGTGAGGCCGCCCTCCTTGAACACCGGGTGGGTGAACAGGTTGGTGGTGGCCATCGGCACGACGAGGCCGGTGTCGGCCAGCGCCTGCTTGAACCGCTCGATGATCTTCGTGCGCTCGGCGTCGCCGGTGCCGAAGGGGATCAGGTCGTCGTCGTGGAAGGTGACGCCGTAGGCGCCCATCTCGGCCAGCTTCTCGACGCTCTCCACCGGGTCGATCGCCGGGCGGGTGGCCTCGCCGAACGGGTCGCGGGCATTCCAGCCCACGGTCCACAGACCGAAGCTGAACTTGTCCTCGCGGGTGGGCTGGTTCGCCATGGGGTTCCTTCCGCTGGGCACGGGGTGCTCGTCCGGGTGACGTGGGCCACCGCTTTTGTGCTGCCGTAGAACATAAACGACGGACGCCGCTAGCCTCAACCCGTGTCCGACGGCCGTACCCCCAGCGGTGCCCGGCAGTCGACCCTGCGCGCGACCAACCTGGGGCTGGTCCTGCGCGCCGTCTGCGCGGACCCCGGCGAGCTGTCCCGGGCCGGCGTCGCCGCGGCACTCGGCGCCACCCGCGGGACGGCGGCCCGGCTGGTCGACGACCTCGTCGCCGGCGGCCTGCTCGACGAGGTGGAGCGCGGGCCCGCCGCCCGCCGCGGCCGCCCCGCCACCCCGCTGGCGCCCGGCTCGCGGCCGGCGGGCCTGGGCATGCAGGTCGACGCCGGCCTGGTCGCCGTCCGGGTGCTCGACCTGCGCGGCCGGGTGCTCGCGGAGCGGCTGCGCGAGGAGGACCTGCGCGACAGCGACCCGGCCGCCGCGCTGTCGCTGCTGGGCGGGCTGGCCGCCGACGTGCTGGGCGCGCTGCCCGCAGGCACCCGCGTCGTCGGGGCGGGGCTGGCGCTGCCCGGCCTGGTCGACGCCGGCCGCGGGCTGCTGCTGCGCGCGCCGAACCTGCGCTGGTCGCGGGTGTGCCCGGCCGAGCTGCTGGCCGGCGCCCTCCCCGCGGACCTGGTGCCGGCGCTGGGCAACGAGGCCGACCTGGCCGCGCGCAGCGTCGCCGAGGACGCGCCGGGGCGCCCCGGGCCGCACCGCGACTTCGTCTACCTGTCTGGCCAGATCGGCATCGGCGGCGCCGCGGTGCTGGGTGGGCGGGTGATGACCGGCAGCTCGGGCTGGGCCGGCGAGATCGGGCACGTCTGCGTCGACCCCGCCGGACCGGCGTGCCCGTGCGGGTCCACCGGCTGCCTGGAGCGCTACGCCGGCCGGCTGGCGCTGCTCGCCGCGGCCGGGGTGCCCGCCGACGCCGGCCCCGGCGAGCTGCGCACCCGCGCGGAGGCCGGCGACCCGGCCGCGCGGGCGGCGGTCGACGGCGCCGCGTGGGCGCTGGGCGTGGCCCTGGCCGGGGTGGTGAACGTCCTCGACATCCCGACCGTCGTGCTCGGCGGGCACCTCGCCGAGCTCACCGGCCTGCTGCGCCCGCGCCTGGAGGAGCACCTGGCCCGCCGGGTGCTGTCGGCCCGCTGGCGGCGGCCGGTGGTCGACGCCGGCGGTGCGGTGCCGGCCGCGGGGGCCACGGGCGCGGCGCTCCGGGCCCTCGACGCGGTGCTCGAGGACCCGGTGCGCTGGCTGCCGGCCTGAGCGGACCGGCTCCGGGTCTCAGCCCTGGTAGTTGACGTGCACGTGGTCGTAGTGGTTGGCGGTCACGCCGCCGCGGTCCTCCATGCGCGACCACGAGCCGCCCGGCGAGGACAGCATCCGCTGCTCCCAGATGAGGTAGTCGACGCCGAGCTCGGACCAGTGGTCGATGTGGTACTGCACGATCGCGTCGCCGAGGGCGGCGTCGGACAGGACCATGTAGTCCAGCGCCAGGCCCGACGGGTGCCCGCCCGGGTCGGCCGCGCTGGGCCGGGTGCCGCCGAGGGTGATCGAGGCGGCGCCGGGCACGTTGCTCACCACGGCGTCGGCCGCGGCCTGCACCACCGAGCGCACCGGGCCGGAGGTGTTGCTGATCCGGGCCACCCGGGAGGCCGTCGTCCCGGTGGCGGACGACGACGCCGACGACGAGGCGGACGACGAGGACCCGGACGACGACGCGGCGGCGGACTCCTGCTCTGCCTCCGCGGCGGCGGCCGCCTCGGCAGCCGCGGCCTCCGCGGCGGCGGCGGCCTCGGCGGCGACGCGGGCGGCCTCGGCCTCGGCGGCGAGCCGGGCGGCCTCGGCGGCCTGGGCGTCGCGGACGGCCTGGTCGGCGCCGGCCTGCGCCTGCTGGGCGGCGGTCTCGGCGGCCTCGCGGCTGCCGCGGCTCGCGGCGACCTGGCCGAGCTCCGCGATGTCCTGCGGCTGCACCGCCTGCGGCTCGGTGGCGGCGGGACCGGTCGCGGCCGACAGCCCCAGCGCCTGGGCGACGCTCAACGACTCCGACGTGCCGGCCTGCGCCTCGGCGGCCGGGTCGGGCGTGAGCAGCAGGTTGGCGGCCAGCGCGCCGGCCGCGGCGACGCCGAGCAGCAGCCCGGGGCGGCGGACGGCGGAGCGGCGGGCGGCCGGTCGGGCGGGGCGGGCGGCGCGGCGGGCGGTCCGGGCGGCGCCGCGGGGCGCGGCGGGGACGGCGATCTCCGCGGTGGGGGCGGCCGGCTCCGGCGTGCGGATCTCGGCGGTGGGGGCGTCCATGCGGGGCTGTGCTCCAGGGGTGCGGCCTCGCGGCCCGGTGGCGGGCACGGCGGGGCGGATGTGCGGGCGGCTCCGGCGGTCCGCGGGACGCGGTCGGCCGGCGACCGGCGTCCGGGCGGGGCCGGGCGGTCGCGGGACCGGCGTCGGGGACGGCCGGGGCGGTCAGATCCGGGGGCGCACCCCGGTGCGGCGGAGCCGGCGCGGGGGTGGTGCGGTCGTGCTGAGGGCGCGCGCCATCCGGCGGCTCTCCGTTCTCCCGATGGCCGCCTACCGGGTCAGCTGACGGGTTCGGGCGGGAAGCAGCCCTACCTGCGGGCGGACGGTGTCCGGCCCCGCGGGATTCACCCCAGTGGTGCGGTGGGTCCCCGGCTCGCCCCGGAGGGCGACTCGGCGGCGTCCGCCCGGACTCCCCGGACGGGGACGTGACGACCGGTCGGACGGCGCCACGGTAGACGTCGTTATCGCCCCGTGACAATCTCGCGCCGGTCCGGCGTGACGAGCGTCGCGCGCGCCGTCGGCGTGTCGCCGGTTCCCCGTGCGACTGCGCCGTGGGCCCGCGCCGTGCCGGGTCAGCCCAGCAGGCGGCGCAGGAGGTCGGCCTGGGTGCGCACCGACCAGACGGCCAGCCGGGCGGGCAGCGTGACGGCGGACCGGGCCACCCGGACGCCAAAGGCGAGCAGGTCGGCGTACTCGGCCGGGCGGGGCGCCGTCGCCCGGGGGGTCGTCGCGCGCGGGGACGCGGGGGCCGGCTCGGGCTCGTCGTCGCCGGGGTCCGCGTCGTCCTCCGGGGCGCCCGCGGCCCCGGCGTCCTCCCCGGTCGCGAGGAGGGCCTCGGCCGGGGCCTCGACCTGGGCCTCGGGCACCAGCAGGTCGAAGGCGGTGCGCCGGCGGGGGTCGCGCAGCGAGGCGAAGGACGGGATCTCCGGCGAGGCGGGCCCGCCGTCGTCCTCGGAGGGCAGCGGCAGCTGCGCCGGCGGCTCGGGCACGACCCGGCGGATGGCCGTCACCAGTCCCGGCCCGAGGCCCGGGACGGCGGCCAGTTCCCGGCGGGACAGGCCGGCGAGCGCGACGACGTCGGTGATGCCGGCGCGGGTCAGCGCGGTGACCGCGCGGGTGGGCAGGTCCAGCGTCGCGATCGTCCCCGCCGGCGCGCCCGGCGACCTGGTCGGCATGGCGGAGGACCCTAGTCGGCGCCGGTCAGCCGCCCGCACCGGCGTCCGGGCCGGGCGCACCCGCCGACGCCGGACCGGACGAGCCCGCCGACGGGGCGGACGACGAGCCCGGGGACCCCGGCGACCCCGACGCGGGGGCCTCCGGCTCCGACGGCGCGGGCTCCGACGGCGCGGGCTCCACCGGCTCGGGCTCCACCGGCTCGGACGACTCCGGGGCCGTCGGTGCCGAGTCCTCCGGCTCCGTCGGCGAGGGCTCCACCGGGTCCGAGGGCGCGGGAGCGGACTCCTCCGGCGCGGGCGCCGACTCCCCCGGCGCCGACCCGGCCGGCGCGGACTCACCCGCCCCCGACGGCGCGGCCCCGGTGTCCGCCGGCTGTGACGGGGCGGGCCCCGGCGGCGTGGTCGCGGACGGGGCGGCCGGCGCGGTCGCCGACCCGCTGCCCGGGGCGGCGGTGTCCGACGGCGCCGGCTCCCGCGCCGGTGCGGTGTCCTCGGCGGGCACCGGCCCGGCCGGGGACCCGGCGGCGGGCGGCGCGGCCGCGACGGACAGGGTCACGCGGTCGCCGGCCCGCAGCGGGACGCCGACGGGGTCGAGCGCCGCGACGGTGCCCGGCGCGACCGCCGTCGTCTGCTCGGTCTCCCGGGCGACGGTGAGGCCGAGGGCGGCGAGGTCGGCGGCGACGTCCTCGACCGGCCGGCCCACGTGGTCGCCGGCGGTCAGCACGACGGACGACGCCGCGGCGGCGCTCCCGCCCGACGGCGTCGAGGACTCGGCGGCCTGCGCCGGGGCCTGCCCGCCGCCCGAGCCGCCGGGCCACAGCACCACGGCGAGCAGGCCGGCGAGCACCAGCGCGAGGACCGGCGCCAGCAGCAGGACGCCGCGGCGCCGGGCGGGCGGCTCCCGCACGTCGTCGCCGACCGGCAGGAGGGCGGGCACCGGGCCGGTCGGCGGGCCCGCCCCGACGGCGGTCGGGCCGGAGGTCTCCTCGATGGTCTCCTGGACCGCGGTGAGGAAGGCGTCGGCGTCGGCCGGCCGCTCGGCAGGGTCCTTCACCAGCGCCGCGCCGATGAGGGAGCGCACGACCGGCGGCACGTCCTCGGGCAGCGGCTCGGGCTGCTCGCGCACCTGCTTGAGCGCCACGGCGACCGGGTTGGTGCCCTCGAAGGGCGCGTGGCCGGTGAGCGACTCGTAGCCGACCAGGCCGAGCGCGTAGACGTCGCTGGCCGGGCTCACCCGCCCGCCGGCGGCCTGCTCCGGCGACATGTAGCGCGCGGTGCCGATGACCTGCCCGGTGCCGGTGAGCGGCACGCTCTCGGCCGACCAGGCGATGCCGAAGTCGGTGAGCTTCACCCCGCCGTCGGGGCGCACGAGGATGTTGGCCGGCTTGACGTCGCGGTGCACGAGGCCCGCGCGGTGCGCCTCGGCGAGACCGGCCGCCGTCTGCTCGAGCACCGACAGGGCGGCGCCGGGCTCCAGCGGGCCGTCGGCCGACAGCAGCGCCGACAGCGGCGCCCCCTCGACCAGCTCCATCACCAGGTAGGCGAGGGACTCGCCGGTGTCGGCGTCGCGGGTCTCCCCGTAGTCGAGGACCGCGGCGATGTTCGGGTGGCTCAGCGCGGCGGCGTGCCGGGCCTCGCAGCGGAAGCGCTCGAGGAACACCGGGTCGTCGGCGTACTCGCTGCGCAGGACCTTGACCGCGACCGGCCGCTCCAGCAGCACGTCGCGGCCGCGCCACACCTGGCCCATGCCGCCGCTGGCGATCGGCTCCTGCAGCTGGTAGCGGTCCCCCAGCGTCTGCCGCCCGGTGCCCAGCGAGGTCACGTCCCGTGCTCCGTCCCGTCCGCGTGCGCGGGCCGGCTGCCCGCCTCCGTCGACTCCCCCCGGGAGCGGCCCGGCGACGGCTGAGCCGCCGCGAGCGCTCCAGCAGGGGTGCCCGGACGGCACCGTCCCCAACCACCGACCCCGGTCACAGGCCTCGACCACCCGGGTGGCCCGAACGGGAGGGGGCTCGCCTCAGGGCCTCCCGTCGGCCACGATCCGCACAGTTCCGCGGCAACGGCGCCGCGGCCGTCCCGGAGGTCGCCCATGGACTCGGCACTCGGCACCGTCGCCCTGCCCGCCGCGCTGGCGGTGATCATGTTCGGCCTCGGGCTGTCGCTGACCGTCGACGACTTCGCCCGGGTCACCCGCCGCCCGAAGGCGGCCGTCGTCGCCCTGGGGCTGCAGGTGGTCGTGCTGCCCGCGCTGTGCTTCGGGCTGGTGGCGCTCGCCGGGCTGGAGCCGGTGCTCGCCGTCGGCATGGTGCTGCTCGCCGCCTCCCCCGGCGGCACGACGGCCAACCTGTTCAGCCACCTGTTCCGCGGCGACGTCGCGCTCAACGTCTCGCTGACGGCGGTCAACTCGCTGCTCGCCGTCGTCACGCTGCCGCTGCTGACCAACCTCGCGGTCACCGTCTTCGACCCGGCCGGCGCGGACTCGATCGGCCTGCAGTTCGGCAAGACGCTGCAGGTGTTCGCCGTCGTCCTGGTGCCGGTGGCGCTGGGCATGCTCGTGCGGCGCGCCGCCCCGGCCTTCGCCGACCGCATGGACCGCCTGGTGCGCGTCCTGTCGGCCGTGGTGCTCGCCCTCGTCATCGTCGGCACCGTGCTGGCCGAGCGGGAGGACGTCGCGGACTACCTGCGCCAGGTCGGCCTCGTGGCGCTCGCCTTCTGCCTGCTGAGCCTGCTGCTCGGGTTCGCCGTGCCGCGGGCGCTGGGCATCGGCCACCGCCAGGCGGTCGCGTGCTGCTTCGAGATCGGCGTGCACAACAGCACGCTGGCCATCGCGGTGGCGATCAGCGTGCTGGGCAGCGTGGAGCTGGCGATCCCGGCCGCCGTCTACGGGGTGCTGATGTTCCCGGTGGCGGCGCTGGTCGGCTGGCTGGTCAGCCGACGGGTACCCGACCGGGAGGCGCAGCCGGCCTGAGCGGTCAGCCCCCCGGGCCGCGCCAGCGCAGCACCTCCAGCGCCGCCGCGACGCCGAGGACGTTGTCGGCCAGCGGGCGGGGCAGGAGCTCCTCGGCGCGCGCCAGCCGGCGCAGCACGGTGTTGCGGTGGGTCCACAGCCGCTCGGCGGTGCGGGAGGCGTTGCCCAGCTCCTGCACGTAGGTGTGCACCGTCCGGCGCACCTCGGCGTCGGCGGTGAGCAGCCCGCCGAGGGTGTCGGCGAGGAACTCGTCGACGGCGGCCGGCTCGGCGGTGAGCAGCGCGACGAGCTGCACGTCCTCGTAGCGGGCGGCCTGCTGCGGCGAGGTCAGCCGGGCGAGCATCCGCTGGGTGGTCGCGGCGTCGAGGTGGCTGCGCCGGAAGCCCTCGACGTCGCGGCCGGGCCGGCCGACGGCGACCCGCACGCCCGGCGTCCCCGCCAGCGACGCCGTCAGGTCGGCCACCCGCGGCGCTGTGCCCACCGGCAGCCACACCCACAGCGCCGCGGCGCTGGCCACCACCGTCAGCCGCCGCGGCGCCCCGGCCGCGCGGGTGAGCGCCTCGGCCGCGGCCTCCAGGTCCTCGGGCCCGGCGGTGCCGGATCCCGACCAGACGACGGCGGCGGTGTGCGGGCCGGTGAGCCCGTAGCCGAGCTGGGCCTCCGCGCGGGCGCGGGCGATCGGGGCGCCCTCCAGCAGCAGCGCCACCGTGGCCCGGCGCTCGGCGTGCCCGCCGCGGGTGAGCTCGGCGCGCTCGGCGACCATCCGCTCGGAGACGGCGGCGACCGTGTCGTCGATGAACGCGGTGATCGACAGCGCCGAGACGTCGAGCAGCTCGCGCAGCTCCGCGGGGTCGGCGGTGAGCTGGAAGCAGATCTCCATCCACCGCCGCCAGGCCACCCCCTGGGCGGTCCGGTAGGCGTCCAGCCCGCTCTGGTCCAGCCCGCGGCGCACCAGGTCGCGGGAGGCCTCGAGCACCTCCGGGCCGAGGTTGGCCGGCACCCGGCGGCCCGGGTGCTGCACGTTGGCCGCCGCCCAGTGCAGCAGGTTGGCCAGGTTCGCCCGCCGGGTCGCCTCGGCGAGCACCGGGTCCTCGGCCACCGGGCGCATCCGGTCGCTGCCCAGCGCCGCCGCGTGCAGCTCCTCGATCCACTCGGCCCGGGGGTCCAGCGCCGCCTCCGCGCCCCGCCGGAAGAGCTCCCGGGTGCGCTCGGACACCCGGGGCCAGTCGTCGCTCACCGGTGCATCGTGCACCACGCGGGTAGTGACAGGGTGCACGTCGTCCTAGCGGGCAGTGGCCTGCGCCACGGATCGTCGGGGACAGGCACACGACCGTCCCCGGGGAGAGCCACCGCATGACCACCAGCCAGCCACCGCTGCAGACGCCGGTCGAGCACCTCGACGTGCTGATCGTCGGCGCCGGGATCTCCGGGATCGGCGCCGGCCGGTACCTGACCACGGAGCTGCCGGCGAAGAGCTTCGCGATCCTGGAGGCGCGCGGCGCCTCGGGCGGCACCTGGGACCTGTTCCGCTACCCCGGCATCCGCTCGGACTCCGACCTGTCGACGTTCGGATACGAGTTCAAGCCGTGGCGCGACCGGCAGTCGATCGCCGACGCCCCCAAGATCCTCGCCTACCTGCGCGAGACGGCCACCGAGAACGGCCTCGACGAGCGGATCCGCTACCACCACCGGGTGCTGGCGGTGTCCTGGTCGAGCGCCGACGCCCGGTGGACGGTCGACGTCGAGCGCACCGACACCGGCGAGCGGCTGCGGCTGACCGCCGGCTGGGTGTTCTGCGCCGGCGGCTACTACCGCTACGACGAGGGCTTCACGCCGGTGTTCGAGGGCCGGGACCGGTTCCGCGGCGAGATCGTGCACCCGCAGTTCTGGCCCGAGGACCTCGACCTGACCGGCAAGCGGGTCGTCGTCGTCGGCAGCGGCGCGACCGCCGTGACGATCGTGCCGGCCATCGCGGGCACCGCCGCGCACGTGACGATGCTGCAGCGCACGCCCACCTACGTGCTGCCCGTCCCCCGCGAGGACCCGATCGCGGCGCGGCTGCGGCGCTGGTTCGGCGACGAGCGCGCGCACGCGCTCGTCCGCCGCAAGAACATCGCCCAGCAGCGCGCCATCTACCGGTTCGCGCAGAAGCACCCGAAGGCCGCCCGCAAGGCGATCCGGTGGGTCAACACCAAGCAGCTCCCCGCGGGCTTCGACGTCGACACGCACTTCAACCCGCCCTACGACCCGTGGGACCAGCGGCTGTGCGCCGTCCCCAACGGCGACCTGTTCCGCGCGATCCGCGAGGGGCAGGCGGACGTCGTCACCGACCGGATCGCGACCTTCGACGAGACCGGCATCCGGCTCGCCTCGGGCGGGCACCTCGACGCCGACGTGATCGTCACCGCGACCGGCCTGTCGGTGCAGGCGTTCGGCGGGGTCGCGATCACGGTCGACGGCGAGCCGGTGACGCTGTCGGACACCGTCGCCTACAAGGGCATGATGCTGTCCGGGGTGCCCAACCTGGCCTTCGCGATCGGCTACACCAACTCGTCCTGGACGCTGAAGATCGGGCTGCTCTGCGAGCACTTCGTCCGGCTGCTGCGCCACATGGACGAGCGCGGCCTCGACACCGCACGGCCGGTCCTCGCCGACCCGGGCATGCCCACCCGGCCCTTCCTCGACTTCGCCGCCGGCTACATCCAGCGCGCGGTCGCCCAGCTGCCCCGCCAGGGGGACCGCATGCCGTGGCTGACCTCGATGGACTACTCCGACGACGTCAAGCTGCTCCGGGCCGACAGCGTGGTCGACCCGGAGCTCCGGCTCACCTCCTCGCGCGACCGCCTGCCGCGGCCGGCCGCGGCGGTGGGCGCGTGACCGCCACCGAGGCGCCCCGCGCCACCGAGGAGGACCGCTTCGCCGACCTGCCGGCCGGCCCGCGGATCTGCTACCGCCTCGACGGCCCCGAGGACGGCGAGCCGCTGCTGCTGGTCGCGGGCCTCGGGCTGGACCTCACCTCGTGGCCGCGGCGGATGGTCGACGGGTTCGCCGCCCGCGGCTTCCGCGTGGTCCGGCTGGACAACCGCGACGCCGGCCGGTCGAGCCGGATCGCCACCCCGCCGCCCGGGCGCACCCGCCAGTTGCTGGCCCGCCCGCGACCCGACGCCTACGACCTCACCGACATGGCCGCCGACACCGTCGGCCTGCTCGACGCCCTCGGCATCGCCCGTGTGCACCTGGTCGGCATGTCGATGGGCGGGATGATCAGCCAGGTGGTCGCGGCCCGGCACCCGCACCGGGTGGCCAGCCTGACGTCGATCTTCTCCACCACCGGGCACCGCCGGGTGGGCCAGCCGGCCCGCTCGACGATCCTGCGGCTCGCGAAGTCCGCGCCGCGCACCGTCGAGGAGTCCGTCGAGCGGCACCTGGCGATGCTGGGCCACATCGGCGGCCCCGGCTTCCCGCCCGACGACGACCTCGAGCGCGCCTGGGCCACCGAGGTGTGGGAGCGCGTCGGCGGCGCCCGGTCGCAGGAGGTGGCCCGCCAGATCGGCGCCATCCAGGCCTCCGGCGATCGCACGCCGGAGCTCGCCGGCATCACCGCCCCGACGCTGGTGGTGCACGGCGACGTCGACCGGATGGTCCACCCCAGCGGCGGGCGGGCCACCGCCGACGCCATCGCCGGCGCCCGGCACGTGGAGATCCCCGGCATGGGCCACCACCTGGCGCCCGGGGTCGTCGACCGGCTCGTCGAGCTCACCACCGACCTCGCCCGCGGAGCGGGCCGCACCGACACCGCCCGGAGTGCGGGCGCCCAGCGAACGGGAGAGAACCGATGAGCAGCGTGCGCGGCAAGGTCGCCGTCGTCACCGGCGCCGGGTCCGGCATCGGCCGGCAGCTGGCCTTCGAGCTGGCGAAGCGGGGCGCGCGCCTCGCGCTGTCCGACGTCGACGAGCTCGGCCTCGGCCAGACCGCCGACCGGGCGAAGGCGCTGGGCGCCGAGGTGCACACCGCCCGCGTCGACGTCAGCGACCGGGACGCCGTGGTCGCGTACGCCGACGCGGTGGCCGCCCACTTCGGCGTGGTGCACCAGGTCTACAACAACGCCGGCATCTCCGGCGGCGGCCGCTCGGTGCTCGACACCGACTGGGAGACCTACGACCGCACGCTCGGGGTCAACCTGTTCGGCGTCGTCCACGGCACGAAGGCGTTCCTGCCGCACCTCGTCGCGTCCGGCGACGGGCATGTGGTGAACGTGTCGAGCCTCAACGGGTTCATGGCGCAGCCGACGCTGTCGGCGTACTGCGCGAGCAAGTTCGCCGTGCGCGGGTTCACCGAGGTGGTGCGCACCGAGATGGTCGCCGGCGGCCACCCGGTGCAGGTGACCGTGGTGCACCCGGGCGGGGTGAAGACCAACATCGCCTCGTCGACGGCCCGGGAGGCGCAGGCGCAGGGCATCGAGCTGTCGGCCGCCGAGGTCGCCCGCCAGCGGGTGTACGACGAGAAGCTGCTGAAGATGCCGGCCGAGCAGGCGGCGCGGATCGTCGTCGACGGCGTCGAGGCCGGGAAGCCGCGGGTGCGGGTGGGCAGGGACGCCGTGCTCGTCGACCGGCTGGTGCGCCTGCTGCCGGCGCGCTACCCGGTGCTGGCGGCTTGGTACGACCGCAAGCTGTTCGGCAGCCGCTGAGCCGGGGGCCCGGCCGCCGTGCGGCGGCCGGGGCTCACAGCCACAGGCCCGGTAGGACCCGCCACAGGCGTTCGACGTCGGCCACCCCCGGCTCGTCGCCGTTGCAGGTGACGGCCACCGCCGTGTGCCGGTCGGCCGAGACGCGGAAGGCGCTGGCGAACCCGGCCCAGCCGCCGCGGTGCTCGAGCGCCCCACCGCTGGTGACGGTGATGCCGGCGGCGTAGTCGCGTTCCCCGTTGACCGGGGCGGGGTCGGCGAGCCGCGCGGCCAGCAGCTCCTCACCGCCCAGCCGGGAGGTGCGGTACTCGTCGGCCCAGCGCACCAGGTCCGACGCCGTCGCCCGCACGGCGCCGTCGCCCACCTGCTGCCACCGCGAGCCGGCGACCCGCCACGGCCCGGTGGCGGTGTCCTTGACGTGGCCGCGCGCCGACGACGGGTCCGCGGCGTCGGGGGCGGCCGCGGTGGGGTCGACCGCCATGGCGAGGCCGAGCGGCTCGAACACCCGCCCGGCGAGGAAGTCCGCGAGGGACTGCCCGGACGCCGCGCGCACCACCTCGGCCAGCAGCACGTAGTTCGAGTTCGAGTACGCGAAGCCCTCCGCCTCCGGCAGCTCCGCGTGGCCGGCGATCGCCTGCAGCGCCTGCTCCTGCGTGGTCACGTCCGTGGCCGCGAACCCGGCGGCCTCGAGGTCGGCGAGGTAGTCGGGGATGCCGCTGGTGTGGTGCACCAGGTGGTCGAGCGTCACCTCCTGCGCCCAGGCCGGCAGGCCCGGCAGCCACCGGGACACGGGGTCCGCGAGCGCCAGGACGCCGTCCTGCTCCAGCAGGAGGACCGCCGTGGCGGTGAACTGCTTGCCCACCGAGACCACGTCGAAGGAGGTGTCGGTGGTGAGCGGGCGCCCCGTGCGCACGTCGGCCAGGCCGCGGGCCGCCGCCCAGACCACCTCGCCGTCGACCCCGACCGCCACCGAGCACCCCGGCTCGCCGGGGTCCAGCACGTCGGCGAGCAGCGCCTCGCTCCGGGCGAGCCGGTCGTCCGGGCCGGACGCGACCGTCGCCGCGGCCCCGTCCTCGGGCGTCCCGGTCGCCGGTGTGCAGCCCGCGAGGACCACGGCCGCGGCCGTCAGGGCGACGGCTCGACGGAGCACGCGGCGAGGGTAGGACCGCCGGCCGCCTCCGGGGAGGGCCGGACGACCCGGTGCGGCTCAGCCCGCGTCGGCCCAGGACCGCACGACCGCGACGTCGAGCGGGAAGTCCAGGGGGAAGTCCCCGAACAGCAGCCGCCCGGCCGTTGCCGCGGCGGCGCGGACCTCGCCGGCCACCCGGTCGGCGAGGTCCGCCGGCGTGTGCACGACCACCTCGTCGTGCAGGAAGAACACCAGGTGGGGGCGCTGGTGCACCTGCCCCTCCCCCAGGCGCCACAGCCGGTTGCGCAGGTCGGCGAGCCAGCACAGCGCCCACTCCGCGCCGGTGCCCTGGACGACGAAGTTGCGGGTGAACCGGCCCCACGCGCGGCGGGCCCGGTCGGAGTCGCGGCCGCCGGGCTCGGGCGCCTCGCCGAGGTCGGCCGAGCGCTCCGCCCACGCGGCGCCGGGCAGCGGGGAGCCGCGGCCGAGCAGCGTCTGCACGACCGCGCCGCGCTCGCCGGCCCGCGCCGCGTCCTCCACCAGGCCGATCGCCCGCGGGTAGCGGCGGGCCAGCCGCGGCATCATCCGCCCGCTCTCGCCGCGGGTGCCGCCGTACAGCGCGCCGAGCACCCCGACCTTCGCCTCGGCGCGGGTGGCGACCACGCCGGCGGCGACCATCCCGGCGTAGAGGTCGCGGTCGCGGGCCGCCTCGGCGAGCGCGGCGTCGCGACTCATCCCGGCGAGCACCCGCGGCTCGAGCTGGGCGACGTCGGCCACGACCAGCGACCACCCGTCGTCGGCCACGGCCGCGGGGCGCACCTGCACCGGCACCGACAGGGCGCCCCCGCCGTGCGAGGCCCAGCGGCCGGTGACCACCCCGCCGGGCAGGAACACCGGCCGGAACCGCCCGTCGCGCACCCAGGTGTCCAGCCACGCCCAGCCGTTGGCCGCGAGCAGCCGGGCCAGCCGCTTGTACTCGAGCAGCGGCGGCACCACGGGGTGGTCGATGCGCTCCAGCGTCCAGGAGCGGGTGTCCTCGACGGGCAGGCCGGCCGTCTGCAGCGCGCGCAGCACCGCGGCCGGGGAGTCGGGGTTGAGGTCGGGGGCGCGCAGCGCGGCGCGCACCTCGCCGGCCAGCCGCTCCAGCACCGGCGGCCGCAGCCCGGCCGGCGGGCGGTCGCCGAGCAGGCCGGTGAGCAGCCGGGCGTGCTCGTCGGCGCGCCAGGGCAGGCCGGCCCAGGTCATCTCCGCGGCGGCCAGCGCGCCGGAGGACTCGGCGGCGACGAGCAGGCCGAGCCGGCCCCCGTGCGCCGACGCGGCGAGGGCGGCGGACTGGCGGCGCAGCTCGGCGGCCGGGTCGAGCCGGTCGGCCGGGTCCTCGAGCGGGAACAGCGCCGGGTCGCCGCCGGCGCGGGGCTCCAGCGCCGCCCAGCCCGCCGCGTCGTCGCCGGCGAGCAGCGCCGGGTCGGCCAGCGGCGAGCGGCGCAGCAGGGCGCCGGTCAGCCGCAGGTCGGTGCAGCGCTCCACCCGCACGCCGGCGTCGAGCAGCGCGGGGTACCAGCGCGTCGTGTCGTCCCAGACCCAGCGGACCGTGCCCCCGCCCTCCCGGGCGGCGACCCAGGACGGCAGCTCGTCGGCGGGCACCTGGGTCGCGTGGCCGGGGGTTCCGTCGGGCGCGCAGTCGGCGGCGACGGCGTCCCCGCCGTCGCGGCGCAGCAGCACCCGGTCCACCGCCCCAGTCTCGCCGAGGACACCGACGCCGCCGGGGAGGCGGCGGGCACACTGGGAGGCGTGCCCGCCGTCCCCGCCGCCCTGCGCCGGGGTGTGGTGCGCCTCCTCAACACCTCCGGCGGGCGGGTCCTGGTGCTCGCCGGCGAGGTCGACGCCGCCGCCGTCGAGGCGTTCTGGCGCTGCTACGGCCGGGAGCCGGTGCGGGTCGACGTCGTCGACGCCCGCTCGGTGACCGCGCTGTCGCCGTCGGGCCGCGAGCTGCTCACCGACACCCTCGACCGGGCGGAGTGGACCGGCCGGCCGGTGGCGCTGCGCCCCTCCCCCGTGGTCAGCCGCGCCCTGCCGGCGCGCTGACCTGCGCGCCGGACCCCTCCGCGGCCCGCATCGCCGCCAGGTGCGCGTGCACGAGCGTCACCACCAGGGCGCCCTCGCCCACCGCCGAGGCCACCCGCTTGACCGAGCCGGCCCGCACGTCGCCGGCGGCGAACACCCCGGGCGTGCTGGTCTCCAGCGGCGCGGGCGGGCGCTCGAGCGGCCAGGCGGGCGTGACGCCGTCGGCGAGCAGCGCGCTGCCGGTGAGCAGGAAGCCCCAGCGGTCCCGGGCGAGCGTGCCGGCGAGCCAGTCCGTGCGCGGCTCGCTGCCGATGAGGACGAACAGCACGCCCTCCTCCGTCGTCTCCTCGCCGGTGTCGAGGTCGCGCAGCACCACCGACTCGAGGAAGTCGGTGCCGCTGCCGCCGGTCACCTGCACCCGGTAGCGGATGTCGACGCGGGGCAGCGCCTCCAGCTCGCGGATCAGGTAGTCCGACATCGTCTCGGTCAGCGTGGCCCGCCGGACGAGCACGGTGACCCGGTCCGCGTAGCCGGCCAGGTAGACCGCCGCCTGCCCGGCGGAGTTGCCCCCGCCGACGACGAACACGTGCCGGCCGCGCATCGCCGGCGCCTCGGTGACCGCCGCGCCGTAGAACACGCCCCGCCCGGTGAGCGCCTCGAGCTCGGGCACTCCGAGCCGGCGCCAGCTCGCGCCGGTGGCCACCACCACGGTGCGCGCGCACGCCGTCGTCCCGTCGCTGAGCGCGACGCGGTGCAGCCCGTCGGCGGTGGTCTCCAGCCCGCTGCCCTGGCGCATGAAGTGGAACCGGGCGCCGAAGGCCCACGCCTGCTGGTAGGCGCTGAAGGCCAGCCGGCTGCCGCTGATCCCGGTGGGGAACCCGGGGTAGTTGCGGATCAGCGAGCTGGTGCCGGCCTGCCCGCCGATCGCCTCGCCCTCCACCACCAGCGTCGACAGGCCCTCCGAGGCGGCGTACACGCTCGCGCCGAGGCCGGCCGGGCCGGAGCCGAGCACGAGGACGTCGGAGACGACGTCGGCGTCCAGCGGCGTGAACAGGCCGAAGGCGTCGGCGATCTCGAGGTCGGTGGGGTCCTGCAGGACGACCGGCTCGCGGGTGAACCGGATGCTCACCACCGGCAGCCTCGGCTCGGTGAGACCGAGCGCGGCCAGCGCCTCGGCGCCGGCCCGGGAGCCGGCGTCGAGGAAGCCGAGCGGGATGCGGTTGCGGGAGAAGCTGTCCCGCAGCTGCTGCGAGCGCGGCGACCACTGCTCGCCGATCACCCGCACCGCCTGGAACCCGCCGGACCGGCGCGAGGACCACTCCTCGAGCACCTCGGTGACCAGCCGGTGGAACTCCTCGTCGCCGCGGACCTGCGGCGCGGTGAGCCAGCGGTCGAGCTGCCCGACGGTCAGCGCGTCGAAGATCGGCCGCGC
The DNA here is from genome assembly GCF_037034165.1 of Geodermatophilus sp. FMUSA9-8. Lineage (NCBI taxonomy): Bacteria > Bacillati > Actinomycetota > Actinomycetes > Geodermatophilales > Geodermatophilaceae > Geodermatophilus > Geodermatophilus sp. FMUSA9-8. Next base: position 509,709 of record NZ_JBAGKE010000001.1, read on the forward strand.
GGTGTCCCACGCCCCCTAGCGGACGAGCGCGACCGACACCGCGCCCGGCGTGCGCGTGTGCAGGGCGCGCAGCTCGGCGAGGCCGTCGGGGTCGGCGTCGCCGAACCCGCCGAGGAGGACGGCGACCGGCGGCCCGTCGCCGGTCAGCGTCGCGGCGGCCTCCTCCGGGGAGGCGCAGGAGCGCACCTCGTAGTCGCCGCCGTAGCGCCGGGTCAGCTCGGCGGTGGTGGTGCCGCGGACGTCGTCGTCGCGGGTGACGACGAGCAGGCAGGCCTCGCGCTCGCCGCTCACGGCCGGTGCCTCCCCGGTGCGGGCGCCAGGCGCCAGCCGGCGGCGCCGGTCCCCGCGATGGCGGCGGCGACGGCGACCAGCGCCCACGCCGAGGGCCGGTCCCACCCGACGTCGCCGGCGTGCACCGCCACGACCGCCAGGACCAGGACGCCGAAGACGGTGTAGGCGACGGCGGCGGTCCGCAGCCGCTCGAGGTCGCCGGCGAGCGCGGCCAGCGCGGTGGCGACGCCGAAGGCGATCAGCCAGGCGCCGACCACCCGCGCGGTGAACGGGGTCAGCGGCCAGGGCCACAGCGCCGTGGTGTCGGCGGGGGCGACCGACAGCAGCGCACCCACGGCGAGCAGCACGACCGACTCCGCGCCGAGGGCGGCCCGAAGCGGGACCGGGACCGGCGCGCGGCGCGGCGGGTCGGTGCCCGGCGCGCGCTCCTGCAGCACGAGGACGACGGCCATCGCCACCGGGATGAGGACGTAGACGCCGGTCCAGAACCAGGCGGCGCCGCGGGCGAGCAGCGGCGCGTCGGCGAACTCCGGCTGCAGGTGCAGGCGGTCGAGGTGCACGAGCGTGGCGACGAGGGTCAGCAGCGTGAAGACCAGGATCGTCAGCACCGCCACCCGGCTGCGCGCCCACACCGGGTCGCGCAGCGACAGCAGCACCAGGGTGAACCCGGCGGCGTAGCCCGCACCGAGGAAGGCGGCGGTGGCCGGCGGGGCGATGGTCTAGGCGAACACGTCCGCCGTCCGGCCGGGCTGGACGAGCAATGCGAGGACGGCCAGCGCGGTCAGCACGCAGAACACCCGGAGCAGGGCGCGCATGGCGGGGAGCAGCTCGCGGCGGCGGTCGGCCGCCGGGCGCACGGTGGTGGTGGCTGGGTCCACCAGGACCTCCGACGTCGGTGCCTCCCCGTGCGGCGCCCATTGGAGCACCGCCGCGCGCGGCTGTCACCGGCATTCCGGACGCCCGCCCGCGCCACGCCGGGGCGGACACGCGCGACCCCGCCGGGCCTGTCGGCGCGACCGCCCCCGGCCCTAGGCTCCGGGTCCCGGGAGCGGCCGCGGGGCCGCCCGTCGCGGGAGGCGCCATGACCGGGCCCGGTCCCGACCCGGCCGCACCGATCGGCACGCCGGACCGCCGGCTGCGGGTCTTCGTGTCCTCGACGCTCACCGAGCTCGCCGCCGAGCGGGCCGCCGTCCGGGCCGCGGTCACCTCGCTGCGGCTGACCCCGGTGATGTTCGAGCTGGGCGCCCGCCCGCATCCACCGCGCGACCTCTACCGCGCCTACCTGCGGCAGAGCGACGTCTTCGTCGGCCTGTACGGCGACAGCTACGGCTGGGTGGCGCCCGGGATGGCGGTGTCGGGGATCGAGGACGAGTTCGACCTGTCCGACGGGCTGCCGCGGCTGCTGTACGTGCGCGACCCGGCGCCGGACCGCGACCCGCGGCTGGCCGCGCTGGTCGAGCGGATGCAGGCCACCGGCGGGGCCTCGACGGTGCCGTTCGGCGACCCCGCGCGGCTCGGTGAGCAGGTCGCCGACGACCTCGCCGTCCTGCTCACCGAGCGCTTCGCGGCCCGCCCCGCGCCCGGGGCGCCGGTGCCCGGGCTCACCCCGGGGTGGCTGCCGGAGCCGCCGACGCCGCTGGTCGACCGCGGGACGGAGCTCGCCCTGCTCACCGGGCTGCTGCGGGCGCCGGAGGTGCGGCTGGTGACGCTCACCGGCCCGGGCGGGATCGGCAAGACGCGGCTGGCGCTGGCCGGCGCCGGGGCGGTGCGGGCGGAGCGCGACGGCGTCTGGTTCGTCGACCTGGCGCCGGTCCGGGACGCCGCGGGGGTGCCGGTCGCCGTCGCCGGGGTCCTCGGGGTGCGGCCGGAGGGCGCCCGGCCGCTGGTCGACGTCGTCGCCGAGCGGCTCGCGGGGGTGTCGGCGCTGCTCGTGCTCGACAACGCCGAGCAGGTGTCCGGCGTCGCGCCGGTCCTCGCCGCGCTGCTGGAGCGGTGCCCCCGCCTGGACCTGCTGGTGACCAGCCGCAGCGTGCTCGGCCTGCGCGGCGAGACCGACGTGCCGCTCCAGCCGCTCCCGGTGCCCGCCCCCGGCGCCCCGGACCCGGCGGCGCCGGCGGTGGAGCTGTTCACCGCCCGCGCCCGGGCCGCCGACCCCTCGTTCACCGCCGAGGGCGAGGACGCGGCCGCCGTCGGCGAGCTGGTGCGCCGGCTGGAGGGGCTGCCGCTGGCGATCGAGCTGGCCGCGGCGCGGGTGCGGGTGCTGCCGCCGCGGGCGCTGCTGCGCCGGCTGCGCAGCGCGCTGGACCTGCGGGCGCCGGTGGCCGACCTGCCCGACCGCCAGCGCACCCTGCGGGCCACCCTGGAGTGGAGCCACGAGCTGCTCGGCGCCGAGGAGCGGCTGGTGCTGGCCCGGCTGTCGGTGTGCACCGGCGGCTGCACGCTGGACACCGCCGAGGCGGTCGCCGCGGTGGACGGCGACGTCGACGTCGTGGAGGCGCTGTCGGCGCTGGTGGCGCAGAGCCTCGTCGCCCCCGGGGACGCCGCCGACGGCGAGCCGCGGTTCCGCATGCTCGACGTGGTGCGCGCCTTCGCCGCCGAGCGGCTGCGCGAGCTCCGGGAGGAGGACGCGGCCCGCGAGCGGCTGGCCCGCCACCTCACCGGTGTGGCCGAGTCCGCGGCTGCGGGGCTGGCCGGGCCGGACCGGGCGACGTGGCTGGCCCGCCTGGAGGCCGAGGCCGACGACCTCGAGGCCACGCTGGAGTGGGCGGTGGCCGCCGACCGCGCCGAGCTCGTCGTCGGCCTGGCCGCGCCGCTGGCCCGGTGTTGGTGGGCGCGCGGCCGGCTCGCGGCCATGTCCGACCTCGCCGACCGCACGGCCGCGCTGCCCTCGGCCCGCCGGCTCTCCCCCGCCGCGGCGGCGTCGCTGCGCTGGGCCTGCGGCAGCACCGCGATCGCGATGGGGCGGCCGGCGGACGCCGTGCCGCAGCTGACCGGGCTGGTGGCCGAGGCGCGGCAGCTGGGCGACCCGTGGCTGCTCGCCCAGGGCCTGACGCTGCTGGCGATGACCCGCCCGCCGGAGGACCCGTCGCTGCGCCCGCAGCTGGAGGAGGCCGAGGCCGCGGCACGGGCCAGCGGCGACCCGTGGGCGGTCGGCTTCACGCTGGTGCCGCTCGGCGACGTCGAGCTGCTGGCCGGCGACGTGCCCGCCGCGACCGCCCGGCACACCGAGGCGCTGGCGGCCGCGCGGGCGAGCCGCGACGACCACCTCGCCGCCGCCGTCCTGGACCAGCTCGGCCTCGACGCGCTGCTGGGCGGCGACCCGGACGACGCCGCGGCGCACCTGCGGGAGGCCGCCGCGCTGCACCGGGCGCTCGCCGACCGGGAGGGCCTCGCGAACTGCCTGGAGGCGCTGGCCGGGGTGGCGCTGCTGACCGGCCGGCCGGAGGAGGCGGCCCGCCTCGCGGGCTCCGCCGACGCGACCCGGCGGCTGCTGGGCCTGCGGGTGTGGCCGTTCCTGCGCCCGCTGGCCGCGCAGCTCGCCGCGGCGGTGGACGCCGCGCTCGGCCCGGAGCGGGCCGCCGCCGAGCGGGCGGCCGGGGCCCGGCGGGACGGGTGGGCGGCGCTGGAGGACGCGCTGGGAGGCAGTGTCTGAGGACACGGTGCGGTCCACCGTCCGTTCACCCGGACGTGTCCGCGGCGCAACCTGCCGCGGGGAGCGTGGGACGCGGCCGAGACGACGACGTCCCCACCCCGAGGTCCCCCTGGAGACGCCATGACCCCGCCGATGACCCAGCACGCCACCCCCGTGACCCGAGCCCGCGCCCTGCTGCGCCGGCTCGACGCCTACACGCTCGAGGTGTTCAACCCGGGCGCGCCCTACCGACCCCGCCGCGACCGGGGCTGACCGCCCTCAGGGGCGCGTCCGCAGCCCCCGGAAGGCCGTCGTCACCAGCGCGTCGGCGAGGTCGTCGGCCGAGAGGCTGCCGCCGGGCCGGTACCACTCGGTGAGCGAGTTGACCGTGCCGAACAGCAGCCGGCTGGTGACGGCGGGGTCGACGTCGGGGCGCACGTCGCCCTCCTCCTCGGCGGCGCGGACCAGGTCGGTGACGACCCGGTCGAACTCCCGCCGCCGGGCGAGGGCCGCCTCCTCGACCGCGGAGTTGCCGCGCACCCGCAGCAGTAGGGTGACGAACGGCAGCTCCGCGGCGAGCACCCGGACCGAGCCGCGCACCACGTGCTCCAGCCGATCGATGGCCCGCCCGGTGACCGCCCCCGGCTCCGCGGTGACCGCGAACAGCGCGTCCAGCGCCCGGTCCAGCGCCATCCGCAGCAGCTCGACCTTGCTCGGCACGTGGTGGTAGATCGCCGACTTGGTGACCCCGAGCCGCGCGGCCAGCTCCTCCATGCTCGTGGCGTCGTAGCCGCGCTCGTTGAACACCGCGACGGCGACGTCGAGCAGGCTGTCGAGCGAGTGCCCGGGCCGTCCCCGGCGGACCCGCACCTGCGTCACGCGCGCTCCCGCCGGTCGGTCATCCGCTGCAGCTTGCCCATGGAGCGGGGCAGCGTCTCGGGGTCGACGACGAGCACCTCGATGCTCGTGCCGACGGTGTCCTTGACGCCCGTCGCCACCTCGGCGGCGGCCTGCTCGCGGCGCTCGGGCGGGCAGTCCGGGCGGGCCTCGACGCGCACCACGAGGTGGTCCATCCGCCCGCGGGTGGTCAGCTCCATCGCGAAGTGCGGCGCCAGCCCCGGCGTGCGCAGCACGACCTCCTCGATCTGCGTCGGGAAGAGGTTCACCCCGCGCAGGATGATCATGTCGTCGGTGCGGCCGGTGACCTTCTCCATGCGGCGCATGCCCGGGCGCGCGGTGCCGGGCAGCAGCCGGGTGAGGTCGCGGGTGCGGTAGCGCACGACCGGCATCGCCTCCTTGGTGAGCGAGGTGAACACCAGCTCGCCCACCTCGCCCTCGGGCAGCACCTCGCCGGTGACCGGGTCGATGACCTCCGGGTAGAAGTGGTCCTCCCACACGTGCAGGCCGTCCTTGGTCTCCACGCACTCCTGCGCCACGCCCGGGCCCATCACCTCCGACAGCCCGTAGATGTCGACGGCCTGGATGTCGAGGCGCTCCTCCATCTCCCGGCGCATCTGCTCGGTCCACGGCTCGGCGCCGAAGATGCCGATCTCCAGGCTGGAGGCGCGCGGGTCGAGGCCCTGCTTCTCGAACTCGTCGATCACGGTGAGCATGTAGCTGGGCGTCACCATGATCACGCGCGGCGCGAAGTCGGTGATCAGCTGCACCTGGCGCGGCGTCATGCCGCCGGACACGGGGACGACGGTGCAGCCCAGCGCCTCGGCGCCGTAGTGGGCGCCCAGGCCGCCGGTGAACAGGCCGTACCCGTAGGCGTTGTGCAGCACGTCGCCGGGCCGCCCGCCGGCGGCGCGGATGGAGCGGGCCATGACGGCGCCCCAGGTCTCCAGGTCGCGCCCGGTGTAGCCGACGACGGTCGGCCGGCCGGTGGTGCCGCTGGAGGCGTGCACGCGGCGCACCTGCTCGCGCGGGACGGCGAACATGCCGAAGGGGTAGTTCTCCCGCAGGTCGGCCTTGCTCGTGGTGGGGAACCGCGCGAGGTCGGCGAGCTCGCGGCAGTCGTCGGGGTGGACGCCGGCCTCGTCGAACGCGCGCCGGTAGTGCGGCACGTTGGCGTAGGCGTGCCGCAGCGACTCCCGCAGCCGTTCGAGCTGCACCGCCCGCAGCTCGTCGACGCCCATGCGCTCGGCCGGGTCGAGGGTGGTGGGGTCGGGGGCCTCGCCCAGCCGCCGCAGATCGCCGGTCGCCGTCGTCATGCCTGCCTCCTCGTCGGCCGTGCACCGATCGCGCCGCTTGTGTCGTGCAGCACGCTGCGGCACACTATTACCGACCGCACGGTCAGTAAATAGCTCGAGGGGAGACCCGATGTCCGCGCCGACGCTCGACCGGCCCGCGGTGGACGAGACCGCCCTGCAGGCCCAGTTCGACGCCACGATCGCGGCCGACCACCGCGTCGAGCCGCGCGACTGGATGCCCGAGGGCTACCGGAAGACGCTGGTGCGCCAGATCGCCCAGCACGCGCACTCGGAGATCATCGGGATGCAGCCCGAGGGCGACTGGCTGCTGGCCGCCCCGAGCCTGCGGCGCAAGGCGGTGCTGCTGGCCAAGGTGCAGGACGAGGCCGGCCACGGGCTGTACCTGTACTCCGCGGCCGAGACGCTCGGCGCCGACCGGGCCGACCTCACCGACAAGCTCATCGAGGGCCGGCAGAAGTACAGCTCGATCTTCAACTACCCGACGCTCACCTACGCCGACGTCGGCGTCATCGGCTGGCTGGTCGACGGCGCGGCCATCTGCAACCAGGTGCCGCTGTGCCGCTCCTCCTACGGGCCCTACGCCCGGGCGATGATCCGCGTCTGCAAGGAGGAGTCGTTCCACCAGCGGCAGGGCTACGAGCTGCTGATGACGATGATGCGCGGCACCCCCGAGCAGCGGGCCATGGTGCAGGACGCCGTCGACCGCTGGTGGTGGCCCTCGCTGATGATGTTCGGCCCGCCCGACGACGACAGCCCCAACTCGGCGCAGTCGATGGCGTGGGGCATCAAGCGGCACAGCAACGACGAGCTGAGGCAGCGCTACGTGGACATGTCGGTGCCGCAGGCGCAGGTGCTCGGCGTGACGCTGCCCGACCCCGACCTGCGGTGGGACGAGGAGAGCGGGCACTGGCGCTCCGGGCCCATCGACTGGGCGGAGTTCAAGCGGGTGATCGCCGGCGACGGCCCGGCCAACGCCGAGCGCATCCGCCGGCGCCGGGCCGCCCGCGACGACAACGCCTGGGTGACCGAGGCCGCGACGGCCTACGCCGCGAAGCACGCCGCCGAGCACGCCGGATCCGCGGCATGAGCACCGACGTCACCGCCGAGGGCGGGCACGGCGCCGTCCCCACCGGTCCCGAGGTGCCGGTCGAGCCGCGCCCGCGGACGGTGAGGCGGGACTGGCCGCTGTACGAGGTGTTCGTGCGCGGCAAGCGCGGCCTGAACCACGTGCACGTCGGCTCGCTGCACGCGCCCGACGACGAGATGGCCGTGCACGCGGCCCGCGACCTCTACACGCGGCGCAACGAGGGCGTGAGCATCTGGGTGGTGAAGGCGGCCGACATCACCGCCTCGAGCCCCGACGAGAAGGACCCGATGTTCGCCCCGAGCGGCGACAAGGTCTACCGCCACCCGACGTTCTACGAGATCCCCGAGAACGTCCCCCACATGTGAGCGGGCCCCTGTCGGCCTTTGTAGCGCTATCGGCCCCAGGGAGGGCAGGCATGCACGAGGAGACCGTCTACGACGCGCTGACCAACGCGCACGACGACGCCGGGCACTGGGCCTTCGGCACCGGCTTCGACGAGCCGCTGGCCGGCGTCGACACCACCGTCCCCGACGGCGTCGACCCCGCCGACCTCGGCGTCTACTGCCTGATGCTCGGCGACGACGCCCTCGTGCTCGCGCAGCGGCTCACGCAGTGGATGACCAACGCGCCGGAGCTCGAGGAGGAGGTCGCCCTCGGCAACACCGGCCTGGACCTGCTCGGCCAGGCCCGGCTGCTGCTGGCCCGGGCGGGCTCGGCCGGCGTCCTCGGCCGCTCCCGGTCGCTGGCGACGGCGTCGATCCCCGACGAGGACGCCCTCGCCTACTTCCGCGACGCCGACGAGTTCCGCAACACCGGCCTGGTGGAGGCGGAGAACGGCGACTTCGCGCGGACGATGGTGCGGCTGCTGGTCGCGTCCACCGTGCGGCTGGCCGTGTTCGCGCGGCTGCGGGAGTCCCGCGACCCGGTGCTCGCGGCCATCGCCGCCAAGGGCGTGCACGAGCTGGCCTACCACCGCGACCACGCCGCCCGCTGGGTGCTGCGCCTGGGCGACGGCACGCCCGAGTCGCACCGCCGCGCGCAGGACGGCGTCGCCGCGGTGTGGCCGCTGATGGCCGACCTGTTCACCGCCACCGACGTCGAGCGCCGGCTGGTCGCCGCGGGCGTCGCCGTCGACCCGGCCGCCGTCCGCGACGAGGTGCGCGAGGTGCTCACCACCGTGCTGGAGCGCGCCACCCTGACCGTGCCGCCGTGGCCGGACGACGCCGCCCCGCGCGGCCGGGAGGGGCGGCACGGCGAGGAGCTGACGGCACTGCTCGCGACGCTTCAAGGCCTGGCGCGCCAGCACCCGGCGGCGACCTGGTGAGCGCCGTGATCGCCGACCCGCGCGCCGTCGCGGAGACCGTCACCGACCCCGAGCTGCCGGCGCTGACGCTCGCCGACCTGGGCGTGCTCCGCGACGTCCGGGTGCACGACGGCACCGTCGTCGTCGACATCACCCCCACCTACTCCGGCTGCCCGGCGATGGGCGTCATGCGCGCCGACCTCCTGCACGCGCTGCACTCGGCCGGCTTCGACGACGTCGAGGTACGCACCGTCCTGTCGCCGGCCTGGTCCACCGACTGGATCACCGAGGACGGCCGCCGCAAGCTCGCCGAGGCCGGCATCGCCCCGCCCGGCCCCGCCCCCGAGCGAACCGCCGGGCCCGTGCCGCTGCAGCTCGGGCCTCCCCGCCGGACGGCGTCCTGCCCGCTGTGCGGGTCGGCCGACACCGAGCAGATCAGCGAGTTCGGCGCGACGGCGTGCAAGGCGCTGCGCCGGTGCCGCAGCTGCCGGGAGCCGTTCGAGCACGTGAAGGAGATCTAGTGCCGCGACAGGGAGTGAGCATCGCAGCGAGCGCCAGCGAGCGAGGAGCGGAGCGACCGCGGAGCGGCACCGAGGGCGGAGTGAGCGCGCCCCCGCGCCGCCGGCCGCAGTTCCACCCACTGACCGTCGCGGGTGTCGAGCGGCTCACCGACGACGCCGTCGCCGTCACCTTCGACGTACCCGCCGAGCTGGCCGAGGACTACGCCTTCCGGCCCGGGCAGGCGCTGACGCTCCGGCGGGTGGACGGCGACCGCGACGAGCGCCGCTCCTACTCCATCTGCGCGCCGGTGGGCGCCGCGCCGCGGGTCGGCGTCCGCGAGGTGCCCGGCGGCTTCTTCTCCTCCTGGCTGGTGCACGAGGTGCGCCCCGGCGACGCCATCGAGGTGCTGCCGCCGTCGGGGACCTTCACCGCCGACCTGTCGACGCCGGCCGACCACGTCTTCGTCGTCGCCGGCTCCGGCATCACGCCCGCGCTGTCGCTGGCGAGCACGGTGCTGCGCGACGGCGAGTCGACCGTCACCGTCTTCTACGGCAACCGCCGCACCAACACCGTCATGTTCGCCGACGAGCTCGCCGACCTGAAGGACGCCCACGGCCCCCGGCTGCAGCTGGTGCACGTGCTCTCCCGCGAGCCGCGCGACGCCGAGCTGACCAGCGGCCGGCTCGACGGCGACCGGCTGCGCAGCCTGGTGTCGAACCTGGTCGAGGTGGAGCGGGTGGACCACTGGTGGCTGTGCGGGCCGCACGGGATGGTCACCGACGCCCGCGCGCTGCTGGCCGAGCTCGGCGTCCCGGCCGAGCGGGTGCACCAGGAGCTGTTCTTCGTCGACGACGTCCCACCGGAGCCGGTGCGCGGCGACGACGCGACCGTCGAGGGGCCGAGCAGCCAGGTGACCGTCGTCCTCGACGGACGGTCCACCACGCTGGCGCTGCCGCGGGAGGAGACCGTGCTGGACTCCGCCCAGCGGGTGCGCTCGGACCTGCCGTTCGCCTGCAAGGGCGGCGTGTGCGGAACCTGCCGCGCCCGGGTCACCGACGGCGAGGTGGAGATGCGGCGGAACTACGCGCTGGAGCCGCGCGAGGTCGAGGCGGGGTACGTGCTCACGTGCCAGACGCTGCCGCGCTCCGACGCCGTCACCGTCGACTTCGACGCCTGACGCCGTGCGGCCGCCCGCCGTCGGCGACGTCGCCGTGCTCGAGGTCGTCGTCACCGAGGCGATGACGGTCGACTTCGACCGGCTGGGCCCGGTGCACCCCGTCTACGCCACGTACTCGATGGCGAAGCACTTCGAGGAGGCCGGCCGGGTGCTCCTGCTGCGGCACCTGGAGCCGGGCGAGGCGGCGGTCGGCACGGCGGTGTCGGTGGAGCACCTGGCGCCGGCCTGGCCCGGCGACCGGGTGCGGGTGACCGCCACGTGCACCGCGGTGGCGGGCAACCGGGTCACCTGCGCCTGCCGGGCGGAGGACGCGGCCGGCCGCGAGCTCGGCCACGGCACCACCGGGCAGGCGGTGCTGGCGGAGGAGGTCCTCGCCGCCCGCCTCACCCGGCCGCCGGGCTAGCGGTCGCCGCGCACCACGTGGACGGCGGCCTCCTCGGCGGACGCCGCTCCGCCGTCGATGCCGAGGTCGTCGGCCAGGAGCTCGTCCTCGCCGTCGGCCACGCCGTCGTCGTCGAGGTCGGCCAGCCGGCCGGCGCGGGCGTCGCCCACCTCGTCGTCGCGCAGCTCGCCGTCGCCGCCGGCGAGGTCGCCGAGCTCGTCCCCGTCGTCGTCGCCGGAGCCGTCGGGCAGCTCGCGGGCGAGCTGGCCGTCGAGGCCCTCGCCGGAGGCCTCCTCGCGGTCGGTGGTGCCCCACTCCTGCACGCCCCAGGGCCGCTCGGGCGGGGACCAGCCGGTGTCGAGCGGGTCGTCCCCGTCCTCCAGCGTGTCCTCCCGCTCGAGCAGGCCGGTGGCCTCCTCGGGATCGGTGCCGTCGGTGCCGTAGCTCTCGCGGTCCACGCCTGTCTCCTCGGGGTGCGGTCGGGACGGACGGCGCTGTCCGGGGCGCTCACCCTGCCACGCGCGGTGCCGCCGACGGGAGGCCCGTCGCACTCACCCGACCTCGCCGCGCGGTGCCCGACCTCGCGCTGCGGGGCGAGGTCGGGCACCACGGCGGGAGGGGCACGCGCGACGGCATCGCGCGAGGTCACGGCGCGAGGGCGGGTGTGACGGAGCGAGCAGCCCCGGATGCGGCACCGACCGCGCCCGCGGCCGGACACTGGAGGCGAGCCCACCTCCCAGGAGACCCCGTGGACACGTCGCTGACCGAACTGCACGAGCACTACGCCCGGCGGGTCGAGGCCGCCGTCGCCGAGGACCGGATGGACCTCGTGCGCGAGCTGTACGAGGACTACTTCGACGAGGCGCTGCGCCGCCTGCTGGCGACGACCGCCACCGCCTGACCCGCCGCCTGACCCGCCGCCTGATCCGGCGGCGGCCGGCCGCCTGAGCCGCCGGCCTCAGCGCGGCGCCGCACCCTCCAGCACCCGGTGCGGGTCGGCGTCGGCGGCCAGCGCGGCGAGCCGATCCCGGACGGCGGGCGTCGGCGTCCGGGCCAGCACGTCGGGCACCGCGGCGAAGCCGTGCGCGGGCTCCCGGCCGCCCAGGTCGGGGCCGAACACGGCCGCGACGTCGTCCGTGCAGGCGCGGGTGGCGGCGCGGTCCTCGCTGCCGGCGCCGCCGGTCACGAGCACCGCCAGCCGCGCGTCGCGGTGGCAGACCGCGCTCGGCCGCTCGGGCACCCACCCGAGCGCCCCGCCGAGCAGCCGCAGCTCCACCGTGCGGGGACGGCTCCCCCGCACCGCCCGCAGCACGGCGCCCGCGCCGTCGTCGGGCAGCCGGTCGGCCAGCAGCGAGGAGCCGGGGTCCGTCACCTGCTGCGGCGTGGCCAGCCCGGCCGGTCCGCGCGGCGCGATCTCGGAGTCCAGCGGTCGCCCCCCGGCGGCCAGCGGGCCGAGCAGCCCGTCGAGCACGGCGACGCCGTCCTCCGGGTCCCCCGCCCACGCGAAGCGCACGGCCACGCCGCCCTCCCCGTGCCGCGGCCGGGACAGCACCAGCGAGGTGCCGGCCTGCGCGGGCAGCGTCGCGGTCCAGGCGCGCCAGGCGTCGAGCACCCGCGCGGCGTCGGCCGGGACCCAGCGCAGCTGCCCGCCGTAGCGCGGCCCCGCGGCGAGCAGGTCGAGCTCGACGGCGGTGACCACACCCAGCGCCGCGCCGCCGCCGCGCAGGCCCCAGAACAGCTCCGGCTCGTCGTCCGGCGTCACCCGGCGCAGCGCGCCGTCACCGGTGACCACCTCGACGGCGCGGACGCGGTCGGCGGCCAGCCCGTACGTGCGCGCGAGCGGGCCGACGCCACCGCCGGTGACCGTGTCCGCCACCCGCTCGGAGGCCGAGCCACCGGTCAACGGCGTGAGGCCGTGCCGGCCGGCCTCGCCCGCGAGCTCGCGCCAGCTCACCCCGGACCCGACCCGGGCCCAGCCGGCCGGGGAGACGGTGACCTGGGCGAGCCGGTCGGGGTCGACGGTCAGCCGCCGCGCCGGCCCGCCGGGGCGGCCCGCCCCACCGGATGCGCCCGGCCCGCCGGACCGGCCCGGCCCCCGGACGGCGAGCGCCACCCCGTGCCGGCCGGCCAGCCGCACGGCGGCGACGACGTCGGACACCTCGGCGACCTGCACCATCGCCCCGGCGGCGCCGGCCCCCTCGGTCAGCCGGGCGCCGTGCGACAGGCGGGAGCGCAGCGTCGCGGTCAGGTCGGGCGGCAGGGCGGGCGGGGCGGCGGTCGCGGACGTCACTGTCTCTCCAGGGTGCAGGGGTGCGGTGCGGGGAGAGCGTCGGCCGCCGCCCTTGGTGTGTCCTTGGTGCGCGCTTGGGTGCCTGCTCACGGGCGCGGACCCGGAGGTCACGGAACGGACGAGGGACGCAGCGGAGGGCACCACGCGCGGGTTCCGGAACTTAGGCTGCGCCGCGATGTCCGCGACCTCGTTCCGCGTGCTCGGCCCCGTGGAGGTCCGGCGCGACGGCTCCCTGCTCGCCCCCCAGTCCCCCAAGCACCGCGCGGTGCTCGCCGCGCTGCTCCTCGACCCCGGCCGCACCGTGCCGGTCGACCTGCTCGTCGACCGGGTGTGGAGCGGCAACCCGCCCGCCGCGGTGTCGGCGACGCTGCAGTCGATCGTGTCCCGGCTGCGCCGCGAGCTCGAGCCCGACGTCACCGGCGGCCGCTGGACGGTGCTGGTCACCCGGGAACCCGGCTACCGGCTGGAGGTGGCGCCGGAGGACGTCGACGCCGTCCGGTTCGTGCAGCTCCTGCGCACCGCCCGCGACCTCGCCGCCCGCGACGAGCCGGCGGCCGCCCGCGAGGCGGTCACCGAGGGCCTGGCGCTGTGGCGGGGCCCGGCCTACGCCGACGTGTCGGCGACGTTCGCCGCCGAGGAGTCCGAGCGGCTGGAGCAGCTGCGGCTGGCCGCCCGCGAGCTCGCCGCCGAGCTGGACCTGCGGCTGGGCCGGCACGCCGAGATCGTCGACGACGTCCGAGAGCTGCTGCGCGCCGAGCCGCTGCGCGAGGGCCTGCGCGGCTCGCTGATGCTGGCGCTGTACCGGTGCGGCCGGCAGGCGGAGGCGCTGGAGGTCTACGAGGAGGGACGGCGGCTGCTCGCCGACAGCCTCGGCGTCGACCCGGGCCGGCCGCTGCAGTCGCTGTACGCGCAGATCCTCCGGCAGGACCCGGCACTGGCCGGGTCGGGCACGGTCCGGCCGGCGCCCGCCCCCGCCGCCGAGGCGGCGCCCGCCCCCGAGCGCCCCGCCGCCCGCCCGCTGCCGCCGCTGCCGGTACCGCTGACGGCGTTCGTCGGCCGGGAGCGCGAGCTCGCCCAGCTCGGCGCCGCCCTCGCCGGCCCGCGGCTGGTCACGCTCGTCGGGCCCGGCGGCAGCGGCAAGACGCGCCTGGCGCTGGAGGCCGCCCGCCGCCGCCCGGCCGGGGCGCCGCCGGCGGTGCTGGTAGAGCTGGCCGGCGTCACCGACCCCGACCTGGTGGCCGCGCAGGTGGCCGGCGTCCTCGGCGTCACCCTCGCCGGGGGCGACCCGCTCGGCGCGGTCGCCACCGCGCTGCAGGACCGGCCGCTGCTGCTCGTCCTCGACAACTGCGAGCACGTGGTCGAGGCGGCGGCGACCGCCTGCGCCGAGCTGCTGCCGCGCTGCCCCGAGCTGCGGGTGCTGGCCACCTCGCGGGAGCCGCTGGGCCTGCCCGGCGAGGCGGTGCTGCCCTGCGGGCCGATGCCGGCCGGCGCCCCGGGCAGCGACGCCGAGCAGCTGTTCCTCGACCGCGCCCGGCTGGTCGCCCCGCACCTGGCCGACCCGTCGGAGGACGACCTGCGGCAGGTCCGCGACCTGGTGGCCGCTCTCGACGGGCTGCCGCTGGCCGTCGAGCTGGCCGCCGCCTGCCTGACCACGCTGCCGCTGGCGGAGGTGGCCGGCCGGGTCGACGACCGGTTCGCCCTGCTGTCCGGTGGCTGGCGCACCGCGGTGCCGCACCAGCGCACGCTCGCGGCCACCGTGCAGTGGAGCGTCGACCTGCTCTCCCCGCCCGAGCTCGCCGTCTACCGCGCCGTCGCGGTGCTGCCGGGCACGTTCGGGCCCGACCTGGTCGAGGCCGTGGCCGGTCCCGAGGTCGACGGCGGCGCGCTGGAGCTGCTGCGGGTGCTGGTGGCCAAGTCGCTGGTGGAGCTCGACCACGGCACCGGGCGCTACCGGATGCTCGAGACGCTGCGCCAGTACGCCGAGCAGGGCCTCGACGACGCCTTCGGCCGGCGGCTGCGCGACCGGCTCACCCGCTTCGCCGTCGACCTGACCGAGCGGCTCGAGCCCACGCTGCGCCGTCCCGAGTGGACCGCGAGCGCCCGCCGGCTCGACGCCGAACAGCCCGCCCTGCGCGCCGCGCTCGGGCACGCGCTGGCCACCGGGCAGGGCGAGGCCGCGCTGCGGATCGGGTCGGCGCTGTCGTGGTGGTGGTACCGCCGCGGGCACGTGGCCGAGGGCCGCCGCTGGCTGGCCGCCGCCCTGGACGCCACCCCGGGCGCGCCGGCGTCCGTGCGCAGCGGCGCGCTGCTCGGCGACGCGCTGCTGGCCTACCTGTCCGGCGACGTCGCCTCGATCTGGGCGCGCACCAACGAGATCGTCGACGTCGCCGACGACGGGTCCGACGGCGTGCTGGCGCTCGCCCTGGTGCTGCGCGGCTTCGTGCGGGCCCTGCTCGGCCAGGCCGACCCCGACGGGCAGACGCCCAAGGACATCGCCCGCGGCCTCGAGCTCGCGCAGGCGCCGGGCATCGAGTGGGTGCAGGCCGAGATCGCGATGACGCTCGGCCAGTTCTCCCGCGTGGCCGGGGACGTCCCGGGCGCGCTGGAGCACCTCGGCCGGGCCGAGCAGCTCGCGCTGGGGCTGGGGCACTCGTGGGCGCACTCGTCGGTGCTGTGGATCCGGGCGAAGGTGCTCACCGACGCCGGCCGCGCGGACGAGGCGCTGGCCGACCTGTGGCGGATGGTCGACCTGACCCACCGCGAGGGCGACGCCACCGGCACCCTGGCGGGGCTGCTCGCCGCGGTCGGCGCGGCCACGGCGTCCGGCGACGCGTGGGCCGGCGGGGTGCTGCTCGGCGCGGTGCAGGCCAACGCCCGGCTGGTCGGCTACGACCCGCTGCGGATGGACCCGATGGACGGGCAGCGCTACGTGGCCGCCACCCAGGCGGCGCTGCCGGCCGACGACCTGGTGGCCGCGCAGGCCGAGGGCGCGGCGCTGGACGCGGGCGGCGCGGTGGCGCTGGTCGGCCGGCTGGCGGGCGCGACCGTCTGAGTCACGGGCGCAGCCCGGCGTAGAGCCGGGCGAGGTCGGGCAGCTGGTGGTGGGCGTTGAGGCCGCTGGGGTTGGGCAGCACCCAGGTCTGCGCCCCCGCCAGCGACTCCTCCTGCCGCCCCCACCCGGCGCGCGGGCGGCCGGTGGCCAGCCGCCAGGCGGTGACGCCGAGGACCGCCAGCACCCGCGGCCGGTACTCCGCCACCAGGGCGGTGAGCGACCGCAGCCCGTCGCGCAGCTCCTCGGGCGTGAGCTCGGCAGCGGTGCGGGTGGGCCGGTCGGCGAGGTTGGTGACGCCGAGGCCGTACCGCGGCAGCTCGCCGTCCTCCTCCGGCGCCAGCCGCCGCGGCGTGAGCCCGGCCAGGTGCAGCGCCGGCCAGAACCGGTTGCCCGGCCGGGCGAAGTGGTGGCCCCGCTCGGCCGACAGCAGCGACGGGTTGATCCCGCAGAACAGGACGTCGAGGCCGGGGGCGACGACGTCGCGCAGCGGCTTGGCCCGCGCTCCGGTCCCCATGCCCCGGGAGTCTCCCCGCGCGGGCGCCTGCGAGCATCGCCCGGTGCGGGGACGGGGGGACGCGGCGCTGCCGCGCGAGGTGGGCGTGCTGGCCGTCGTCGCGTTCGTCGTGGCGCTGGGGTTCGGCATCGTCGCCCCGGCGATCCCGCTGTTCACCCGCGCCTTCGGCGTGGGGACGACGGCCGTCGGGCTCGCGGTGAGCGCCTTCGCCTTCTTCCGCTTCGTCTCCGCGTTCGGCGGCGGGTCGCTGGTCGAGCGGCTCGGCGAGCGGGTGGTGCTGGCGTCCGGCCTGGCGATCGTCGCACTGACCACCGGCGCGGCGGGCCTGGCGAGTCGTTCCCGGTGTTCCTCGTGCTGCGCGCCGCGGGCGGGGTGGGCAGCGCCATGTTCACCGTCGCGGCGCTGGCGCTGCTGCTGCGGGTGGCGCCGCCGACCCACCGCGGCCGCGCCGCCGCCACCTACCAGGGCGGCTTCATCCTCGGCGGCATCGCGGGGCCGGCGGCCGGTGGGCTGCTCACCGAGGTGTCGCCGCGGCTGCCGTTCTTCCTCTACGCGGCGGCGCTGCTGGTGGCCGGCGCCGTCGCGCTCGTCCTGCTCCGCGCCCCGGCCGGCGCGCCCGCCCCGGCTCCCGCCCCCACCGCGCCGGACGCCCTGCCGCTGCGCGCGGCGCTGCGCTCGCGGGCCTACGTGGCGGCGCTGGTCGCCAACCTCGGCGTCGGTTGGGTGCTGTTCGGGGTGCGCAACTCGCTGGTGCCGCTGTACGTGACCGAGGAGCTGGGCCGCGGCGCCGCCTGGGCCGGGGCGGGCCTGCTGGCGGGCTCGGCGGCGCAGGCGCTGGCGCTGCTGCGCTCGGGCCGGCTGGCCGACACCTGGGGACGGCGGCCGGCGCTCCTGCTCGGGTCGGCCACCGGCACCGCGGCGCTGGCGCTGCTGGTGCTGCCCCCGCAGACCGGCGTCTTCCTGCTCTCGATGGCCACCTACGGCCTGGCCGCGGCGCTGCTGGCCAGCGTGCCGGCGGCGCTGGTGGGTGACGTGAGCCCCGCCCGCGGCGGCCGGGTGGTGGCGGTGTTCCAGATGTCGGCCGACCTCGGCGCCGTCGCCGGGCCGCTGGTGGCCGGCTGGCTGACGGACGTCGCCTCCTACCAGGTGGCGTTCGGGGTCAGCACCGCGGTGGTGGCCGCCGGGCTCGTGGCGGCCCTGGCCCTCCCGCGGCGCTGAGCCCGGACGGGGTCCCGGCCGACCCGGGTCAGCGCAGCCGCAGCACCTCCTGCGCCCGGGCGGCCATGCCGGCCTCGCCGAGGGCGTTGGGGTGCACGATCACCGCGTTGGTGCCCTGCAGCACCGGCTCCACCCAGCGCACGCCCAGCGGCGCGCACGCGTCCCGGCCCTCGGAGACCGGCGCGAGGTCGACGAAGGTCACGCCGGTCTCCCGCGCCGCGCGCGCCACGGCGTCGTTGAGGGTCGCCTGCAGCGAGCGCAGGTACGGGACGTCGCCGGCGGCCACCTGCATGCGGTCGAAGCAGCCGCCGGAGGCCGGGAGGATCCACGGGTAGCCGAGGATCGCCACCCGCGCCCGCGGGGCCGCCTCGCGCACCGCGCTCAGCGCCCGCACCAGCGCCGGGTAGGTGGTGGTGCGCACGGTGTCCTCGAACGAGCTGCCGTAGGTGTCGCGGCAGGGGCTGCCCTGGCCGAGCGTGAGCAGGCCGGCAGCGGAGCAGCGCAGAAGCGACTGGATGAACACGCCGCTGTCGTTGCCGCCGATGGTCATCGTGACCAGGTCGGTCTCCGCCGACAGCGCCTCCAGCTGCGGCGGCACGCCCGGGTGCTGCGCCTCGAAGTAGTCGTCCGTGTCGGCGCCGCCGCAGGTGACGTCGGTCAGCCGGGCGCCGATCGCCTGCGCCAGCACGTGCGGGTAGTTGCGGGTCGACCGCAGGCACTGCGGCGCGGCGGTGAGGTCCGGCGGCAGGACACCGGAGGCCGCGCTGTAGGAGTCCCCCAGGGCGACGTGGTCCAGGGGCTCGCGCGGCGGCGGGGCGGCCGCCGCGGGCGGGACCAGGAGGACCACGCCGGCGAGGGCGGCGAACAGGACGGCGATCAGGCGGCGCAAGCGGACCACTCCATCGGGGCCGGGGGACGACGACGCCGTGCTCAACGACGGCGACCCGATCGGGTGACGGTGCTCACCCTCCGACGGCGTCGACCCCGGCGGCGGCCAGCACCTCGCGCGCCCGGACGTCGAGCCGCTCCTGCGTCAGCCCGGGCTCCCGCAGCTCCGCGTACGCCGCGGCGAGCACCGCGTTCGGCACGGTGAACTCCAGCGCGATGCCGTCGGGGTCGCGCAGGTTGAGGTGCCAGCCGAAGGGCATCTCCCGGATCGGCGTGTACGTCGCGCCCATGGCCGCCAGCTGCGCCTCCCGCGCCCGCAGCTCCGCCAGGGAGCCGCAGGCGAGGCCGACGTGGTCGAGGCCGGTGCGCCGCTCGTCGAAGCGGCCGCCCGCACCCCCGTTGAGGGCCAGCGACAGCGTGAAGCCGGTGGCGGGGTGGACGAGCACCCGCACGGTCCCGAAGTCGGCCAGCCGGAGCAGGTCGAGCAGCTCGCCGTAGAAGCGCTGGCTCGCGTCGAGGTCGGTCACCGTGAGGGTCAGGTGGTCGACGGCGGGGGCGGTCACCGGGACCCCCGCGGCGGCCGCGGCGGCCGCGGCAGCGGGTACAGCGGCGCCCCGAACAGGCGCGCGAGACACCTCAGCTGCAGCGTGAGCGGCGATAGGGTCCGGCCCGGTGTCGTGGTCATGGCGTCCTCCCGAGGGTCTCCTGCCGGACGAGCGTGCGGCCGGCGGGCGAGCGGTCGCGTCGGGGAGAACCCCCGACCTCGTGGGCCGCGCGGCGGAGGTCGGCCGCCTCGACCGGCTCCTGGACGGCGCCCGCTCGGGCCGCGCCGGGCTGCTCGTGGTCGAGGGCGGGCCCGGCGTCGGCAAGACCGCCCTGCTGCGCACCGCCGCCGCCCGCGCGGCGGGCTTCGGCCGGGTCACCGCCCGCGGCATCGAGTCCGACGCGGCGCTGCCATACGCCGTCCTCGGCGAGCTGCTGGCACCGCTGCGGCCGCTGCTCGGGGAGGTCCCGGCCGGCCAGGCCGGTGCCCTGGCCGCCGCGCTCGGCTGGGGGCCGGCCGGCGTCCCGGGCGACCGGCACCTCGTCGCCGCGGGCACCCTGTCGCTGCTCGCCGCGGCCGCCGCGGAGGCCCCGCTGCTGGTCACCGTCGACGACCTGCAGTGGGCCGATCCGCAGTCGGCCGGGGCCGTCCTGTTCGCCGCGCGCCGGATGCACGCCGACCGGGTCGCCGTCGTCGTGGCCCGGCGCCCCGGGCCGGAGCCCGTCGCCGGCGACGACGTCCTGCGCCTGGCCGACCTCGACCCCCCCGCCGTCCCGGACCTGCTGGCCGGCGCCGTCGCCGGTCCGGTCGCCCGCCGGCTCGCCGCCCGGCTCGGCGGCAACCCGCTCGCGCTGCGGGAGGTGGCCGCGGCGCTGTCCCCGGCGCAGCGGTCCGGTGCGGAGCCGCTGCCCGCCGAGCTGCCGGCCGGCCCGGGGCTCTCCGGCGCGTTCGGGCCGGAACTGGCCGCACTGCCCGCGGGCGCGCGGCAGGCGGTGCTGCTGGTGGCCGCCTCCGAGGACGGCCGCGCCGCCACGGTGGCCGCCGCCCTGGCCCGGGCGGGGCTGGACGCCGACGCGGCCCTCGACGAGGCCGAGCGGCGCGGCGTCCTCGTGCGGTCCGGCGGGGTGCTCGACCTGCGGCACCCGCTGCTGCGCGGCCTCGCGTGGAGCCGGGCCTCCCCGGCGGAGCGGCGCCGCGCGCACCGGCTGCTCGCCGAGGCCACTCCCGACGGGGACGACGTCGCCCGCACCTGGCACCGCGCGCTGGCCACCACCGGCCCCGACGAGGCCCTGGCCGGCGAGCTCGCGGCCGTGGCCGGCCGGGCGCGGGAGCGTCGCGGCTTCGCCGCCTCCTCGGCCGCCCTGGAGCGGGCCGCCGCGCTCACCGGCGACGCCGCCCGCTCCGCCGCGCTGCTCGCCGGGGCCGTCCGGGACGCGGCGCTCGGCGGGGACACGGCGCGCGCCCGCTCCCTGGGGGACGCCGTCCTGCGCGGCCCGGCCGCACCGGCCGTCCGCGGCGAGGTGCTGGCCGTGCTCGGCCGGGTCGAGCAGGACACCGGCTCGGTGCCCGCCGCCCGCGACCTGCTGGAGTCCGCGGCCGGGCTCGCGGAGGGCCGCACCGCGGTCTGGGCGCTCACCGACCTCGCCGTCGTCGGGCACCGGCTGGGCGACGTCGCCGGCATCCGGGCGGCGGCCCGGCGCGCGGCCGCCGTCGCGGACGACGCGGATCCGCTGCAGCGCGCGCTCGCCGCGTGGGTCGCCGGGCTCGCCGCGGTGTCCGGCGGGGACCTCGACGCCGGCCGGGCACTGCTGCAGCGGTCGGTGCGCACGATGGAGGACACGGCCGGGCTGCGCGCGGAGCCCCGGCTGCTCCCCCTGCTGGTGCTGGCCGTCGGGTGGCTCGCCGACCCCCTGACCCTCGTGCCGGTGGTCGAGCGGCGGGTGCGCGAGGCGCGGGCCGCCGGGGCGCTCGGTGTCCTGGTCGCGGTGCTGGCGATGACCGCGCACGGCCGGGTGCAGCTGCTCGGCGACCATGCGGGCGCCTTCGCCGACGCCGGGGAGTCCGTCGAGCTCGCCGGGCAGCTGGGGTACGTCGCCGACGCCGCGCCGGCGCACGAGCTGCTCGCCTGGGAGTACGCCGCCCGCGGCCGGCACGACGACGCCGAGCGGCACCTCGGGCGGGCCCGCGCGCTCGTCGTCCGCGCCGGGACGGCCGGCGTCGCCGCGCACCTCGCCCTGTCCGCCGCCGCGTGCGCGCTGTGCCGCGGGGACCTGACCACGACGGCGCGGCTGCTGGAGGAGCGGCTGGCCGCCGACGGCGGCAGCGGGGCGCTCGGCGAGCCGCTCGGGGTGGCGCCGCTGCTGGTGGAGGCGTGGACGGGGCTCGGCCGGCGGACCGAGGCAGCCGACCTCGCCGCCCGCTACGGCGCCGTGTCGCGGTCCCCGTCCCCGGCGACCGCGGCGCTCGTGGCCCGCTGCCACGCCCTGGCCTGCCCCGACGACGACGCGGCGGTCGCCCTCTTCCGGGACGCGCTGGCCGCGCACGCCGCCGGGCCCGACCGGTTCGAGGAGCCGCACACCCGGCTGCTGCTCGGCGAGCGGCTGCGCCGGGCCGGCCGCCGGGTGGCCGCCCGCGAGGAGCTCACCGCGGCCGCCGACGCGTTCGCGGAGATGGAGCTGACGGCCTGGGCCCGGCGGGCGGAGGAGGAGCTGCGGGCCACCGGGCGGACCGCGCGGCCCCGCCGGGCGCTGCCGGAGGAGCCGCTGACCCCGCAGGAGGTGCGGATCGCCGCGCTCGCGGCCGGCGGCGCCTCCAACCGCGAGATCGCCGCGGAGCTGTTCCTCAGTCCGAAGACCGTGGAGCACCACCTGAGCGGCGTCTACCGCAAGCGGGGCCTGCGCTCCCGCGTCCAGCTGGCCCGGCTGTTCCCGCCCGGCTGAGCGCCGGGCCGGAGGGTGCCCGGGGGGACGGTCAGCGGGGCGTCCCGCCGAGCCTGCCGGAGAGGCGCTCGACCGCCTCGTCGACCCGGCGCGGCTGCTCGCCCGGGGCCAGGGGCACCGGCGGGGTCAGCACCCACAGGGCGGCGTAGAGGACGATCCCGGCGCCGCCGGCGAGGGTCAGCGCGACGAACAGGACGCGCCACAGCACCGTGTCGACGCCGGTGTAGTCGGCGAGGCCGGCGCTGACGCCGCCCAGCATCGCGCCGGACCGGGCGCGGCGGAGCTCGCGGCGGGGGGTCGGGGGGAGGGCGGTCTGCGGTGTCGATGTCATGTCCCGAGCCTGCCGCCGGGCGCACCGGCGGGGTATCCGGCGATCCCCTGGACCGCCCCGGATCCGCGCGCTCCGGGGATGCCCGGGCGCTCCCCCGACGGGACACTCCGTGCATGGCCGACGCCTCCGGCACCGGCGTCGCGCACGACGCCTCGTCCCCCCACCGGATCCCGCCCCGGGGCTGGCTCCAGGTGCTGCGCCGGTCGCTGCGCCAGGCGTTCGGCGAGCGGTTGATGGTGCAGGTGTCCGCCGTCGCCTTCTTCGCGCTGCTGTCGATCGCTCCGGTGCTGGTGACGGCGCTGTCGATCTACGGCGCCCTCAACTCCCCCGGCTCGGCGCTGCGCCAGCTCTCGGACATGGCCGCGGTGCTGCCCGACGACCTCGAGCCGCTCGTCGCCGAGCAGCTCACCACGATCACCACCGCGTCCGGCCAGGTGCTCACCCTCCGCGGGCTCACCGGGCTGGCGGCCGCGCTGTGGACGGCGACGACGGCGGCCACCTACCTGGTCGACGCGCTGACGCTGGCCTACCACGAGCGCGAGACCCGGGGCGTGCTGCGCCGCAGCGGGCTGGGCCTCCTCCTCGTGCTGGGCGGGGCGGTGCTGCTGGGCGCTGCCATCGCCGTGCGCGGGCTGGTGGCGTCGGTCCTGTCCGCCGCGCCCCGCGCGGTGCGGAACCTGGAGCCGCTGCTCGTCTGGGTCGGCGTCGCCGCGCTCATGGTGTTCGTGTGCGCGGTGCTCTACCGGGTCGGTCCCGACCGGCGGCAGGCGCGGTGGCGCTGGATCAGCGGGGGTGCGGTGCTGGCGACCGGCCTGTGGGTGGCGACGTCGCTGGCGCTGTTCGCCTACGTGCAGGGCCTCGGCGACTACACCGCCACCTACGGCTCCCTGGCCGGCGTGGCGATCAGCATGGTGTGGCTGTGGCTGAGCGTGTTCCTGGTCGTGTTCGGCGCGGTGGTCAACGCCGAGGCCGAGCGGCAGACCGAGCGCGACTCGACCGTCGGGCCCGACCGGCCGCTGGGCGAGCGGGGCGCCGTCGTCGCCGACAGCGCCCCGCCCTACCCGGAGGACGCCTGAGCGCTCAGGAGGAGGCCACCCGCGGGGCCACCTCGGTGCCGAGCAGCTCGATGCCGCGCAGCAGGTCGGCGTGGGCGAGCCGGGGGTTGGTCATCTGGATCGACACCCGGTCGACGCCGCCGAGCTGGCCGGAGATGCGCACCAGCTTCTCGGCGACGGTGTCCGGGTCACCCATGAAGAAGGCGCCGTCGGGCCCGCTGGTGGCGTCGAACTGCGCCCGGGTCGGCGGGGCGAAGCCGCGCTCGCGGGAGACCTTCGTGAACATCTCGTGCCAGCCCGGGTACACGGTGTCGGCGGCGGCCTTCGTGCTGTCGGCGACGAAGCCGAAGACGTGCAGCCCCACCTGCAGCCGCTCGGGCGCGTGGCCGGCCCGCTCGCCGGCCTGGCGGTAGAGGTCGACGAGCGGCGCGAACTGGCGGGGCTCGCCGCCGATGATCGCGACCATCAGCGGCAGGCCGAGCAGCCCGGCGCGGACGAAGGACGTCGGGGTGCCGCCGACGCCGACCCACACCGGCAGCGGGTCCTGCAGCGGGCGCGGGTAGACGCCCTGGCCGGTGAGCGCCGGGCGGTGCCGGCCCGACCAGGTGACCCGCTCGGACTCGCGGATGCGCAGCAGCAGGTCGAGCTTCTCGTCGAACAGCTCGTCGTAGTCGGCCAGCGACAGGCCGAACAGCGGGAACGCCTCGGTGAACGAGCCGCGGCCGACGACGAGGTCGATGCGGCCCCGGCTGATCAGGTCGAGCGTGGCGAACTGCTGGAACACGCGCACCGGGTCGGCGGCCGACAGCACGGTGACGGCGCTGCCGAGCCGGATGCGCGAGGTGCGGGCGGCCGCGGCGGCGAGGATGACCGGCGGCGCGGAATCGTAGTACTCGGGGCGGTGGTGCTCGCCGATGCCGAACGAGTACAGGCCCACCCGGTCGGCGGTCTCGATCTCCTCGAGCAGGTCGGCCATGCGCTCCTCGGGCCCGACGGCCCGCCCGGTGGACGGGTCCGTCACCGCCGCCACGAAGCTGTCGACGCCCAGGTGCACGGCGCTCCTCCTCCGGTCGCGCGGGACACCCGCCCCGCTGTCGTCAAACGTTCAACCACAGTGAACCAGGGTGGCGTCCCGGACCTTCCCCGGAGACGACGGCGCCCCTCCGGCGGGGGAGCCGGAGGGGCGCGTCGGGCAGTGCGGTGGAGCGCCGTGCGGTGGAGCGGAGTGCGGTGGAGCGACGTGCGGTCAGGCGGCGTGCGTGCGGGCGTCGTCGTCCGGGCGCGGGCGCGGCACCGCCGGGCGGTCCTGCCGTCCGGCCCGCAGGCCGGCGAGGTGCCAGGAGGTGCAGTCGGGGCAGCTGGCGATCCAGACGTGCCGGGGGTGGCGGTGGCAGACGGCGCGGTCGGCCGCGGGAGCGGCCGGGGTGCTGGTCATGGCGCGTTCTTCCTGTGCCGCCCCGTCGGGCGGCTCGTGACTCGTGGGACGGCTGGTGCAACACCGTCACCCGTCCGGGGCATCCGGGATGTGCCCGACGACACCGCCACCAGCCGATTCGGCGACACCTGACAAGGTGCGTCTCACCCTTCGTGATCAGCGGTGGGCGACCGGACGGCCGGATGGGCCGATCCTTCCCGCATGTCCGCTCGACTCGTCGCTGCCGGCACCGCCGCCGGCCAGCAGCCGTGGTCCCGGCCGGCTCCCGTCCAGGAGCAGCCCTGGTGGCGCTCGGCCGTCGTCTACCAGGTGTACCTGCGCTCGTTCGCCGACGGCAACGGCGACGGCATCGGCGACCTGGCCGGCCTGCGCGCCCGCCTGCCCTACCTCTCCTGGCTGGGCGTCGACGCGCTGTGGATCAACCCGCACTACCCCTCGGGTGGCGCGGACGGCGGCTACGACGTCGTGGACTACCGGGCCGTCGACCCCGAGTACGGCGACGTGTCCGACGTCGAGGCCCTGGTCGCGGACGCGCGGAAGCTCGGCCTGCGGGTCGTGCTCGACGTCGTCCCCAACCACACCTCCGACCAGCACCCCTGGTTCCAGGCGGCGCTGGCCGACCCGGACTGCCCCGAGGCGTCGCGCTACCACTTCCGGCCGCCGTCGGAGGAGCCGCCGAACAACTGGCGCTCCCTGTTCGGCGGGCCGGCCTGGTCGCGCACCCCGGACGGCCGCTGGTACCTGCACCTGTTCGCGCCCGAGCAGCCCGACCTCAACTGGCGCGACCCGGTCGTGGCCGACGACTTCGAGCGGACCCTGCGCTTCTGGCTCGACCGCGGCGTGAGCGGCTTCCGCGTCGACGTCGCCTACGGCCTGCACAAGGACGCCGGGCTGCGCGACAACCCCGGCACCTACTCCCCCACCCTGTTCGGGCACGGCCCCGAGCAGGCCATGACCTGGAACCAGCCCGAGGTCCACGACGTGTGGCGCCGCTGGCGCGCGGTCTGCGACGAGTACCCGGACACCATGCTGGTCGGCGAGGTGTGCCTGGCCGACCTCGACGAGGTCGCCCTGTACTCCCGGCCCGACGAGCTGCACCAGTCGCTGTCGTTCCGGCTGCTCAAGTCCCGCTGGGAGACCACCGCCTTCACCGAGGCGATCGGCAGCGCCCTGGACGCCTTCGGCAAGGTCGGCGCCCCGGTGTCGTGGGTGCTGGGCAACCACGACAAGGACCGGATGGTCACCCGCTTCGGCGGCGGCGAGACCGGCCTGGCGCGCGCCCGCGCCGCGGCCCTGCTGCTGCTGTCGCTGCCCGGCTCGGCCTACGTCTACGCTGGCGACGAGCTGGGCCTGCCCCAGGCGCACGTCCCCGACGAGGCCAAGCAGGACCCGATCTTCCACCGCAGCAACGGCGAGCGCGCCGGCCGCGACGGCTGCCGCGTCCCGATGCCGTGGAACGCCACCCCCGGCATCGGCTTCTCCCCCGCCCGCGCGGCGAAGCCGTGGCTGCCGGTGCCGGCCGAGTGGCGGCAGTACGCCGTCTCCCGGCAGACCCGCGACTCCTCCTCCGTGCTGCACCTCTACCGCGAGGCGCTCGCGGTCCGCGCCGAGCAGCCGGCGCTCGGCACCGGCGAGGCCACGGTCAGCAGCCGCGGCGACGTGCTCACCGTCCGGTGCACCGGCGAGGGCCGCACGGTCCGCTGCGTGGTCAACATGGGCAGCGAGCCGGTGCTGGTGCGCTCCCGCGGCCGGGTGCTGCTGGAGTCCGGCCCCGGCGTGCACACCTCGGCCCGCTCGGTGGCGCTCCCGCCGGACACCGCCGTCTGGATCGCCGAGGACTGAGGAAGGACCCCTCCGCCCCCCGCCACTCGCGAGCTCCCGGCGGGACCCTGCGGAGGGGCCAGACTGCGACGGTGACCCCGACGCGCTGCCCCTGCGGATCCGGCCTGCCCTACGCGGACGACTGCGGCCGCCTCCACGACGGGAGCGCGGCCGCGGCCACCGCCGAGCAGCTCATGCGCTCGCGGTACAGCGCCTTCGCCGTCGGCGACCCCGCCTATCTGCTCGCCACCTGGGACCCGGCCACCCGGCCACCCACGCTCGAGCTCGACCCGGGCGTGCGCTGGACCGGCCTGGAGGTGCTCGCCACCACCGGCGGCGGGCTGTTCGACGCCGAGGGCACGGTCACCTTCCGCGCGCACGCACGCGCCGGTGGGCAGGACACCGTGCAGGCCGAGCACAGCCGCTTCCGCCGGCGGGACGGCCGCTGGGTGTACGTCGACGGCGACCCGGTCTGAGCGGCCCGGCCTGAGCGACCCGGCCCGAGCGGCCCGGCCCGAGCGGCCCGGCCGGGGCGGTCACCGCCAGCGGTACTCCAGCTCCGGCCGCCCGGCACCGCCGTAGCGGGGCACCCGGTCGACCAGGCCCGTCTCGGCCAGGTACTCGAGGTAGCGGCGGGCGGTGATCCGCGAGGCGCCGATGAGCTCCGCCGTCTCCGCCGCCGACACCCCGGGCGCCCGGCGCACCGCGGCCACCACGGCGTCGAGGGTCTCCCGGCCCATGCCCTTGGGCAGCGGCGCCGAGCGCGACGGGCGCACCGCGCCCAGCACCCGGTCGATCTCCGCCTGCCCGGCCGCCTCCCCGCCGGCCCGCAGCTGCGCGCGGTAGGCGGCGTAGGCCTCCAGCCGGTCGCGCAGCGCCGGGTAGGTGAACGGCTTGAGCAGGTACCCGACGACGCCGTGCACCGCCGCCGCCCGCACGGTGGCGAGCTCCCGGGCGGAGGTGACGGCGAGGACGTCGACGTCGGCGCCGGCCGCCCGGATCCGCCGGCACAGCTCCAGGCCCGAGGCGTCGGGCAGGTGCAGGTCGAGCAGCACCAGGTCGACGGCGGTGCGCGACAGGGCGTCGAGCGCGGCGGCGCCGGTGCCCGCGACCCCCACGGCGGTGAACCCCACGGTGCGCTCGACGTACGCGCGGTGCGCCTCGGCCGCGACCGGCTCGTCCTCGACGACGAGCACCCGCACCGGCGCCGGCCCGCCCACGGTGCCGGTCGCGCTGCCCGTCACGGGGCCACCTCGGCGGGCACGGCCAGCGGCAGCGAGACGGTGAACTCCGCGCCCGGGCCGGGCCGCACGGTCACCGTGCCGCCGTGCCGGTGCACCGCCTGCCGCACCAGCGCCAGGCCCAGCCCGCGGCCGAGCCCGTCGGGTGCGCCGGCGTCGTCCTTGGTCGAGTAGCCGCGCCGGAAGGCCTCGGCCGCCTCCTCCGCGCTCAGCCCCGGGCCGCTGTCCTCGACCCGGATCTCCAGGCGGTGGCCGTCGACGGCCAGTCCCACGGCCACCTCCCGCGGCGGCTCCCCGGACAGCGCGGCGTCGATGGCGTTGTCCAGCAGGTTGCCCACGATCGTCACCAGGTCGCCGGCGGGCAGCCCGGTGACGCCGACCGCGGTGCCGGGGTCGACCTCGAGCGCCACGCCGCGCTCGGCGGCGGTGGCCGCCTTACCCAGCAGCAGCGCGGCGAGCACCGGCTCCTCGACGGCGCCGACGACCCGGTCGGTGAGCTCCTGGGCCGAGGCCAGCGAGGCGGTCGCGAACTCGACCGCCTCGGCGCTGCGCCCGAGCTCCACCAGCGACACGGTGGTGTGCAGCCGGTTGGCCGCCTCGTGCGCCTGCGCCCGCAGCGACTCGGCGAAGGCCCGCACGCTGTCGCGCTCGCCGGCCAGCGCCTGCAGCTCGGTGTGGTCGCGCAGGGTCACCACCGAGCCGTCGCCGAGGCCGGGCGTCCGGGTGGGCATCCGGCTGACGAGCAGCACGCGCTCATCGGTCAGGTGCACCTCGTCGACGCCGCGGCGCGGGTCGGCCAGCGCGGCGGCCAGCTCGCCGGGCAGCCCCAGGTCGGCCACCGGGCGGCCGGCCGGGTCGCCGGCCAGGCCGAGCAGGCGGCGCGCCTCGTCGTTGGCCAGCTCCACGCGGCCCCGCCCGTCGACGAGCAGCAGCCCCTCCCGGACGGCGTGCAGCACCGCCTCGTGGTGCTCGAGCATCCGGGCGAGGGTGGCGGCGTCCAGGCCGCCGGTCTGGCGCCGCAGCCGCCGGGCCACCGCGGCGCTGCCCAGGCCGCCGACGGCGAGGGTCACCGCGGCGGTGCCGAGGATGCCGGGGACGGCCTCGGCGAGGTCGGCGGCCACGACGTCGACGGTGAGCCCGGCCGACACCAGCGCCACGACGTCGCCGTCGGCGTCGAACACCGTGCCGGTGGCCCGGACCGACGGGCCGAGCGTGCCGGTGTAGGTCTCGGTGAACGTCGTGCCGGCCAGCGCCGGCCCGACCGTGCCGAGGAAGGGCCGGCCGATCTCCGCCGGGTCGGGGTGGGTGAACCGCGTGCGGTCCGGCGCCATGACGGTGACGAAGGACAGGCCGGTGTCGGCGCGCACCTGCTCCACGAACGGCTGCAGCACCGCCGTCGGGTCCCCGCCGGTGACCGCGTCGGCCACGAGCGGGGAGTCGGCCAGGCTCTCCACCACGGCCGTGGTGCGCTGCTCGGCCCCGCGCTGCAGCGCCGCGCGGGCGTCGCGCCAGGCGACGAACGCCGCGGCCGCCACCACGGTCAGCAGCACCAGCGCCTGCAGCGCCAGCAGCTGCCGGGCCAGGCTGCCGCCCGTGCGGCGGCGGGGCAGGAGGCGGGGCACGCCCGCGAGTGTCCCGCGCCCGCGGCTGCGACGTGGCTCACGTACGCAATGAACACATGGGTGACGGCGGTCACGGGGTCCGGCCCACTGGTACCCGACCGTCCCGACGTCTCCCCCAGGAGCAGACATGGCAGCTGGCACCGCGGCCGGCGACACCCCGGCGCGCACCAGGCGCGACCGCACCCACTGGCTCTACATCGCCGTCATCGCCGCCGTCGCCCTCGGCATCGCCGTCGGCCTGGTGTTCCCCGAGTTCGCCGTCGGCCTGAAGTGGATCGGGACGGCGTTCGTCGCGCTGATCAAGATGCTGATCGCGCCGGTCATCTTCTGCACGATCGTCCTGGGCATCGGGTCGATCCGGCAGGCGGCCAAGGTGGGCCGGGTCGGCGGGCTGGCGCTCGGCTACTTCCTGCTGATGTCCACGGTGGCGCTGGCCATCGGCCTCGTCGTCGGCAACGTGCTGCACCCGGGCGACGGGCTCGCGCTGTCCGACGAGCTGCGCGGCCGGGGCTCCGAGCTCGCCGAGACCGCCGAGGAGAGCGGCGGCACCACCGACTTCCTGCTCGGCCTGATCCCCACGACGCTGCTGTCGTCGCTGACCGACGGCTCGGTGCTGCAGGCGCTGCTCGTGGCGCTGCTCGTCGGGTTCGCCATCCAGGCGATGGGCCGCTCGGGCGAGCCCCTCCTGCGGGGCATCGGGCACCTGCAAAAGCTGGTCTTCCGCGTCCTCGCGATGATCATGTGGGTGGCGCCGATCGGCGCGTTCGGCGCGATCGCGGCCGTCGTCGGCGAGACCGGCGTCGACGCGCTGAAGAGCCTCGCGGTGATCATGCTGGGCTTCTACGCCACCTGCGCCGTCTTCGTCTTCGTCGTCCTCGGGCTGCTCCTGCGGCTGGCGGCGAAGGTGAACATCTTCTCGCTGCTCAGGTACCTGGGCCGGGAGTTCCTGCTCATCGTCTCGACGTCGTCGTCGGAGACGGCGCTGCCGCGGCTGATCGCCAAGATGGAGCACGCCGGCGTGAGCAAGCCGGTGGCCGGGATCGTCGTGCCGACCGGCTACTCGTTCAACCTCGACGGCACCGCCATCTACCTGACGATGGCCTCGCTGTTCATCGCCGAGGCGCTGGGCGACCCGCTGTCGGTCGGCGAGCAGGTCGGCCTGCTGGCCTTCATGATCATCGCCTCGAAGGGCGCGGCCGGTGTCACCGGCGCAGGCCTGGCCACCCTCGCCGGCGGCCTGTCGGCGCACCGCCCCGACCTGCTCGACGGCGTCGGCCTCATCGTCGGCATCGACCGGTTCATGTCCGAGGCCCGCGCGGTCACCAACTTCGCCGGCAACGCCGTCGCCACCGTGCTGGTGGCCGGCTGGACCCGCGAGCTGGACCGCGAGCAGCTCTCGGCGGCCCTGTCCGGGCAGGTGCCGTTCGACGAGGCGACGATGCTCGACGACGACCACGGCGACCTGCCCGCCGACGCCACGAACGCCGGCCCCGGCCGGCGCGACGCGCAGGCCGAGCTGCGGCAGGAGGCGCTCTCCTCGACCCGCTGAGCGGGTCCTCCCGGTCACACCCCCGACCGCATCCCGACTCCACCCCCGACCCCGGCCGCGCGCCGGAGCCGGGGGTGTGGTCGTCTGCGGCGGTGGCAGCCCCCCTCGACGTGGTCGTCGCCGGCGCCGGCCCGGCCGGGCTGTCGGCGGCCGCCGCGTGCGCCGCGGCGGGGCTGGCGACGGCGCTGGTCGCCCCCGCGGTGCGGCCCTGGCCGGCCACCTACTGCCTGTGGGCCGACGAGCTCGACGCCGAGGCCGGACCGCTCGGCCTCGACCCGGCCGCGGCGCGGACGACCATGGCCTCCCGGTACTCCCCCACCGTCGTCCGGACGGCGTCCGGCGGCGAGCGGCGGCTGACCCGCGGCTACGCCCGGCTGCGCAACGACGCCCTGCACGCCGCCCTGCTCGACCGGTTCACCGCCGCCGGCGGGCGCGTGGTGCCCGGCCGGGTCCGCGGCCTGCTCGACGACGCCGACGGCGAGGTCGCCGTCCTCGCCGACGGCACCCGGCTGGCCGCCCGCACCGTGCTCGACGCGCGGGGCGGCGGGCCCGCGACGGCGCAGCAGCGGGCGTGGGGCGAGGTGGTCGCCGGACCCGTGCCGGACCTGGTGCCGCCAGGCGGCGCCCTGTTCATGGACTGGACGGCGCTGGCCGCCCCCGGCGCTCCCCCGGCCTTCCTCTACGGCCTGCCCCTCGACGACGGCACCGTGCTGCTCGAGGCCACCTCGCTCGCCGCGCGGCCGCCGCTGCCGCTGGCGGACCTGCGCGCGCGGCTCGCCGCCCTGCTCGCGGCGCACGGGCTGCGGCCGGCCGGCGGGGCCGAGCGGGTGGCCATCCCGCTCGACCCTGCCCCGCGCCCGGCGGGCCCCGGCACCCCGCTGGGCGCCGCCGCCGGGCTGGTGCACCCGGCCACCGGCTACAGCGTGGCGGCGTCGCTGCGCCTGGGCCCGCGGGTGGCCGGGGCGCTGGCCGCGGGCCGCGACCCGCGCCCGGTGGTGCGCGCCGCGCGCCCGCGGGCCACCGCGGCGCTGCTGGGCCTCGGCCTGGAGGTGCTGCTGCCCATGGACGCCGCGGCCACCGACGCGTTCTTCGGTGCCTTCTTCACGCTCCCCGAGCAGGCGTGGGCGCCCTACCTGGACGGGGGCTCGCCGCCGTCCGCCGTCGCCGGGACGATGGCCCGGGTGTTCGGGGCGCTGTCGGCAGCGCAGCGGGCCCGGCTGCTGCGCGGCGTCGCGGGCGGGACCGCGGCCCGGCTGGGGGCGGGGCTCAGGCGGGCGCGGGCGGCGGCGTCGGGTCGATGACCGCGGCGTGCTCCGGGAGCACCCCGGTGCGCCGCCGCTGACGCAGCAGGTACCAGCCCAGGCCCACCGCGACGATCGCGCCGATGAACACCGGCGCGGCCCACTGCAGGTACCAGTGCTGCTCGCCGGTGGCGTTGTAGACCTCCCGGCGCGGCCACGCGAGGTTGACCGCCATCCCGGCACCCCACAGCACCGCGAGCACGTTCACCGGCAGGCCCCAGCGGCCCAGCGAGAAGCGCCCCGGCGCCGGGCGCCACCGGCCGCGCAGGCGGGCGACCAGCATCGGGCCGGTCACCAGCAGGTACGCCAGGTAGATCATCACCACGGCGATGCTGGTGAGGGCGGTGAAGA
Source organism: Geodermatophilus sp. FMUSA9-8 (assembly GCF_037034165.1). NCBI lineage: Bacteria > Bacillati > Actinomycetota > Actinomycetes > Geodermatophilales > Geodermatophilaceae > Geodermatophilus > Geodermatophilus sp. FMUSA9-8. The sequence goes on from NZ_JBAGKE010000001.1 coordinate 542,445, forward strand.
CCTGCGGCTGGCGGACGTTGAGCAGCAGCACGCCGATGGCCAGCACCCCGACGACGACGGCGGGGACGACCGGCGTGCGCCGCCGCGGGTCGACGTGCGCCAGGCGGGCCGACGCCGGCAGCGCGTTGTCCCGCGCCATCGCGAACGTCATCCGGATCGCCGCGGTGTGCACGGCGAGGCAGCACACGGTGACCGCGACGACGATGCAGACGAGGAACGCCTTGCCCAGCCCCGTGCCGGCCACCGACAGCAGCACGTACTGCAGCCCGCCCCCGCTGCTGGCCAGCTGCGGGTCGGCGAGGCTCGGGGCGGCCATCAGGCCGAACAGCAGGATCAGCCCGCCGAGCACGAAGGAGGCGGTGATCGCCCGCAGGATCGCCCGCGGCGCGGTGCGGCCCGGGTCGATGGTCTCCTCGCCGAGCGAGCTGGCGGTGTCGAAGCCGTACATGACGTAGCCCGACGCGAGCGCGGCCACGAGGAAGGCGCCGAGGTAGCCCAGCGACTGCCCCTCGCCGCGGCCGGCGGTGTCGAACAGGACGTCCTGCGGGCCGCGGGTGATCGCCAGCGCCAGCACGACGACGATGAGCACGGCGGCCACGAGCTCGATGAACACCCCGGTGCTGTTGATCCGCGCCATCAGCCGCACGCCGAAGGCGTTGATGAGCGTGGTGACGGTGATGAGCAGCCCGCCGAGCAGCACCGCGTTGACGGCGACGTCGTAGGTGCCGGTGCCGTCGCCGACCACCTGGAAGCCGGACCACAGCTGCGGCAGCGTGATCTGGTACGCCAGCGCGGTCGCGGCGAGGGTGACCACCGAGGCGGTGAGCATCACCCAGCCGGCCAGCCACGACGTCGTCGCGCTGCCGAGGCGCTTGGTCCAGTTGTAGAGCGACCCGGCCACCGGGTAGCGGGCGGCGAGCTCGGCGAAACACAGCGCGACCATCAGCTGGCCGGCGAAGACGATCGGCCAGGACCACACGTAGGCCGGGCCGCCGGCGCCGAAGCCGAAGTAGAAGAGCTGGAACGTGCCGGTGAGGATCGAGATGTAGCTGACGCCGGCGGCGAAGCTGGAGAACCGGCCGATGCTGCGGTCCAGGTGCTGCCGGTAGCCGAACTCCGCGAGCTGGGGGTCGCCGTCGTCCGAGGGGCGCACGGTGGGGGCCTTCCGGGTGTGGGGTGCGGGCGCCCCACTGTGGCGGACGGCGTGGTCCCCGGCGACCCGGGACGCCGCTACCCTCCCGGCCGGTGAGCGCCCCGTCCCCCGGTCCCCTGGCCGCGCTGCTGCGCCGGCTCCGCGAGCGGGCGGCGCTCAGCCAGGAGGAGCTCGCCGCGCGGGCCGGCCTGACGGGCAAGGCGATCGGCGCGCTGGAGCGCGGCGAGCGACGCCGTCCCCACCCGCACACGTTGCGTGCACTGGGCGACGCGCTCGGCCTCGACGACGCCGAGCGCGCGGACCTGGCCGCGGCCGCCCGCCCGGACGCCGCGGACCCGGCGCCGGCGCCCGGCCTGCCGGTGCCCGCCGTGCCGCTGGTGGGGCGCGACGCCGAGCTGCCGGAGGTCACGGCGCTGCTGCGGTCGGGGACCACCCGGCTGCTCACGCTCACCGGCCCGGGCGGCGTCGGGAAGACGACGCTGGCCCTGGCGGCGGCCCGGGCGCTGGCGCCCGGGTTCCCCGGTGGCGTCGCGGTGGTGGAGCTCGCGCCGGTGCGGGAGGCGCGGTCGGTGCTGCCCGAGCTCGCCCGCGTGCTCGGTGGCCGGCAGCCGGCCGGCCCGGCGGCCGACGCGGTCGCCGCACGCCTGGGCGACCGGCGCTGCCTGGTGGTCCTGGACAACGTCGAGCACGTGCTGGACGCCGCGCCCGAGGTCGCCGCGCTGCTGGCCCGCTGCCCCGGCCTGAGCGTGCTCGCCACCAGCCGGGCCGCGCTGCGCGTCCGGGCCGAGCGCGAGTACCCGCTCGGCCCCCTCCCGGTCCCCGCCCACGCGGACGCCGGCACCGTCGCCGCCTCCCCCGCCGCCCGGCTCTTCCTCGACCGCGCGGCCGCCGCGGGCCGGCCGCTGTCCCTGGACGACGCGACCGCGGCCGACGTCGCCGCCATCTGCCGGCGCCTCGACGGCCTGCCGCTGGCGCTGGAACTGGCCGCCGCGCACGCCCGCTACCTGCCGCCGTCGGCGCTGCTCGGCCGGCTCGACGACGCCCTCGGCCGCAGCCGCTCGCGCGACCTGCCCGAGCGGCAGCGGACGATGGCCGCCGCCCTCGACTGGAGCCACGACCTGCTCACCGCCGGCGAGCAGGCGCTGCTGCGCCGGCTGTCGGTCCTCGCCGGCGGCTTCGACCTCGACCTGGCGCGGGCGGTGTCGGGCGGGGAGGACGCCGTCGTCGCGCTCGCGGGGCTGGTCGAGCAGTCGCTGGTCGTCGCCGAGGGAGGGCCGCACGCGCGCTACCGCCTGCTGGAGCCGGTGCGCCAGTACGCCGCGGCGCGGCTGGCCGCGTCCGGAGAGGCGGACGCCGTCGCCGACCGCGCCGTCGCGGCGGTGCTCGCCCTGGCCGAGGGGGCGCGCACCGGGCTGCCCGGCGCGGAGCAGGGCGCGTGGCTCGACCGGCTGGAGCGCGAGCACGGCACCCTCGGCGTCGCCCTCGGCCGGCTGACCGCGGCGGGCCGCGCCGCCGACGTCGCCGCGCTCATGGAGGCGACCTGGCTCTACTGGGCGGTGCGCGGCAACGCCGCCGAGGGCCTGCGGTGGCTCGACCGGGTGTCCCCCGACGGGCTCGCCCCCGACGACGGAGCCCGGCTGCTGCTGGCGACGGCGGCGCTCCGGTACGCCGCCGGGGACGTCCCCGGCACGCGGGAGGCGGCCGCCGCGGCGGCCCGGACCGCGGGCGCCGCCGACCTGCGCTCGCTCGCCCGGGTGCTCACCGGCTCGGCCGCCGTCTTCACCGGCGACCTCTACGCCGCCGCGGCCGAGCTCGACGAGGCGCTCCGGCTGGCGGAGGCGAGCGGGCAGGCGTGGGCGCGGGCGCACGCGGTGACCGCCCGCGGGCAGCTGCTGCTGCGCGCCGGTGAGCTCGGCGGGGGCACGGCCGAGCTCGCCCGGGCGGAGGGGCTCGCCCGGGAGCTGGGCAGCCCGTTCACGCTGGCCACGGTGCTCAACGTGCAGGCCTCCCTCGCCTGGCTGGCCGGTGACGGCGAGGAGGCGCTGGCCCGGTGGACGGAGGCGGCCGTGCTCGCCGCCGAGGTGCGCACCACCTGGACGCTCGCCTACACGCTGCCCGGGCTGGCCGCCGTCGCCGCTGCCCGGGGGCGCCCGGAGCTGGCGGCCCGGCTGTTCGCGGCCGGCTCGGCGACGGCGGAGGCGGCGGCGGTCGCGGTGGCGTTCCCGCCCGACGTCGAGCTCGCCGCGCAGGTGCTGCCGGAGGTGCGCGCGGCGCTGGGCGCGGAGGCGTTCGGGCGGGCCTGGGACGCCGGCCGGCTGCTGCGCCCGGAGGACGTCCCGGCCCTGGTCCGGGACCTCGGCCCGGGAACCCGGCCCGGAGCCCGGCCCGGAGCTCAGCGGGTCCCGCGCACCCGGCTGACGTAGCGGCGGTACCGGCCGGCGAACACGGTGCGCAGCAGCACCCGGACCGGCCACGGGACGACGTGCAGCATCATCTCCCGCTCCTCGGGGTCGCACTCCTCCAGCAGTGCGCCGAACAGCAGCGGCAGGTCGCGCGCCGCCATCTGGCCCTTGCCGTGCTCGCCGAGCTGCGACCACTCCTCCTGCGTCACGTGCCGCCGGGCGAGCGGGAGGATCTCGCGCTCCTCCTCCTCGAGGTGGACGAGCAGGACCTCGCGCAGCGCGTCGACGGTGCCGGCGACCTCCTCGGCGACGGCGGGGCGGGCCTCGGCCTCCCAGCGGTCCAGGGCCGGCCCGAGCGCCTCCGTGAGCCGCTCGACCTCGGCGTGCTGCTCCTCCATCCGCTCGATCAGCGCGGCGTCGGGCGGGCAGCGCTCGAGCAGCGTGGGCCAGAGCAGGTCGTCCTCGGCGGTGTGGTGCAGGTGCAGGCCCTGCAGGAACATCCGGGTGTGCGCGGCGAGCACGGCGGCGCGGGCGGTGTCCCCGGGCGCGACGGCCCGCACGAGCCCGGGGACGAGCCGCAGCTCGCGGCGGAAGGCGCGGTGGACCACGTACATGTCACGGACGTCGGCCATCGGGACGGCGGGAGCGGTGTGCGTCATGGCGTCGAGCCTGTCGGCGGCGCCCGGCACGACCCACCCACAGCGCCCCCACAGCGGACCCACGATCTGCCCACGGCACCCCGGCGGGTCGACATGGCGACAGCTCGACGCGCCGACAGCTCGACGCGCCGACACCTCGATCCGCCGACACCTCGACCCGGCGACACCTCGACGTCCCGACACGGCGACCGGTCGACAGCGCGACCGGTCGACAGCGCGACACGGCGACACCTCGACGTCCCCACCCCCGAGGACGGGCGGCGTGAGCCAGGACGCCCCCGAGGTCGCGCTGACCCGGGCCGAGCTGCGGGCGGTCGCGGGCTTCGCTGCGGCGTGCGCCCGGCCCGCCCTCGCCCGCTTCGAGCGGGACCGGCCGGGCGACCCGCGCCCCCGCGCCGCCATCGACGCCGCCCAGGCCTTCGCCGACGGCGGCGAGCGCACGACGGCGCTGCGCGACGCCGCCTGGGCCGCGCAGCGGGCGGCGACCGCCGCACGGGAGGCCGGGCAGCCCGCCGCGGCCGAGGCGGCCCGGTCGGCGATGGCCGCGGCCGGCGCCGCGTTCCTGCACCCGATCGCGCGGGCCACCCAGGTCGCCCACGTCCTGGGCTCGGCCGCCCACGCCGCCCGCGCGGCCGAACTCGACGGCGAGGACCCCGCCGCCGTCCTCGACCGCGCCCGGCGGACCGCCGGGCCCGTCGTCGCGGGCGTGCTGCGCCGCTACCCGCCCGCCCCGGCCGGCGGCGGGCGGGTCGGCGCGCTCGTCCGGGAGCTCGACGGCGCCCTGCGGTAGGCGCCCTGCGGAGAGGGCTCAGTGCTCCGAGGCTCAGTGCTCCGAGGCGTGGTGGTGGAACCGCCGCCACGGGTGGCGCCGCGCCGTCGGCGCCGCGGGCACCGGCGGGGGCTCGGCCGGCGCCGCGGCGGCGCTCGCCGTCGCCCCGGCAGGCGCCCCGTCCCGGCGCGGCGGGCGCACCCGGTCGGCCAGCCGCTCCCGGCTGAGCTGGTGCTGCAGCCCCATCGGGTCGCAGCGGTGCCCGCGGGCCGCGACGTCGTGCTGCGCCTCCCACTGGGCGATGAGCTTCTCCTCCGCCGTCATCTCCCGGCGGCGGTCGTCACCCGAGCCCGGCGTGCTGGACCTGGTCATGGCGCTCCTCCCTGCTGCCGCCCGGTCCCGGGCCGGGCGTCGTCCCGTGCGTCGTCCCCTGCGGGCGCACGACGGTCACCGGGCACGACGCCGCCCGCAGCACCGACGTCGCCACCGACCCGGGGAGCCGCCCGCGCGCGGCGCCGCGGCCACGGGCGCCGACCACCAGCAGCGCGGCCCCCTCCGCGGCGTCCAGCAGCGCGTCCACCGGCGCCCGGTGCACCGCGCGGCACTCCACCGGCACGCCCGCGGGCACCCCGGCCGCGGCGACGTCGTCGGCCAGCGCCTGCCGCACCGCCGCCTCGTAGTCGGCCACCGGCGGCACGTAGCCGCACTCCCAGGTGGCCGGCCGCGGCGCGGTGGTCAGGCTCCACGCCCGCACGACGAGCAGCGGCAGCCCGGCCCGCGCGGCGAGCGCGCCGGCCCAGGCCAGCGCCGTCCGGGCGCAGGCCGACCCGTCCACCCCGACGACGACCCCGCCGTCGAGCCCCGGCGTCGTGTCCACGGCAGCGCACCTCCCGGCGGGTCGGCGTCCGGCCCCCGTCCCAGTGCAGCCCTCCCCGACCGCGGGCGGCAGGGCCGGAGGTCCCTGCCGCGCCGGTCAGACCTCCTCGGCCTCCAGCTGCCCCGTCGCCCGCTGCACCGATCCGGCCACGACCACGACGACCACCAGCGCGGCCAGCGCGCCGATCACGGCGACGGCCGGCAGGTCGAGCAGCGCGTCGAGGCCGGCCACCACTGCCGCAGCCAGGGGCCACCACCACCCGCGGCGCACGTCGCCGGTCATCGCCGACGCCGTCACGCTCGCCGACGCCAGGTACAGCGCCACGCCCCCCGCGACGAGCAGCCGCGTGCCCGGCGGCACGTCGCCGGCCTCGACGACGGCCAGCTCGATCCCCGCGCCCACGGTCGCCAGCGCCAGCGTCAGCGGCAGGTGCCCGAAGACGTAGACGTCGAGGGCGTGCGTGGCGCGCGGCTCCCCGGACTCGTCGAGCAGGCGCTTGGCGCGCGCCCCGGCGAGGTCGAAGTAGCTCCACCACAGCGCCGCGGCGAGCACGAAGGCCAGCGCCGCCACGACGACCGAGTTCGCCGTCCACGTCGCGTCGTAGAGGCCGTGCGCCACGGCCGCCACCGGCTCGCCGAGCACGAGGATGACGAAGAGCGCGAACCGCTCCGGCAGGTGCTCGACGTGCACCGGCACCTCGGCCGAGGTCCGCGTCGCGAGCAGCGGCACCAGCGCCTCGACGAGCACCGCGGCGAGCCAGAACGCGTAGGCGGCCGGCCGCGGCACCGCCAGCGACACCGCCCAGAACGCCGCCCCGGCCGCCGCGCCGGCGAGGTAGAGCCGGGTGACCGGCCTCGCCTCCGGCACGTGCACGTGGGCGCGGCGGTACTGCAGGAGCAGCAGGCCGCGCAGCACGAGCTGGCAGACGACGAAGACGGTGGCCCGCTCGCCGGTGGCCTCCGACGCCGAGGCCGCGAGGCCCACGACGGCGGCCATGCTGGCCAGCTTGTAGACCCGGTAGACGACGTCGTCGTGGTCGAAGCGGTTGGCGTAGAGCGTGGAGCTCACCCACGACCACCACACCGCGCCGAACAGCCCGGCGAAGACGAGGTAGCCGTGCACGGTGACGTCCTCGCGCAGCGCCTTGGCGAGCTCGGCCAGCACCAGGACGAAGGCCAGGTCGAAGAACAGCTCCAGCCGGGAGGCGGAGCGGTCGTCGTCGGTGCGCAGCCCCGGCGGCCGGACGGGGTCGGAGCGGCCGGTGAGCCGTTCGACCAGGCGCCGGCCCGGTCCCTGCTCGGACATGCGTCCCCCCTCGCGGACGTCGGCGCCGCGAGGTCAGGACGCGGCGGCTGCGTCCGGAGTCGGCGCCGACCGGCTGAGCTTGCGCCAGATCCAGCTCGACGGCACCCGGTGGCCGGTGACCAGGTAGTCGGCCACGCCGTCGATGAACAGCGTCGCCTCCACCTCGCGGTGCACCGCGGCACGGCCGGCGAACAGCAGCTCGTCGCCGGGCTCGAGCTCCAGGTCGCCGTCCGGGGTCAGGAGGGCCTCGCCCCGGCGCAGCACCAGCAGCGGGACGGCGAGCAGCGTCCGGTCGCGGTCGGCGGGGTCGCGCAGCAGGTCGGCGAGGCGGAACCCGCCCCGGGACAGCCGGGGGTGGAGCGCGGGGGCGTCGTCCGGCGTGAGGCGCACCTTCCACAGCGCCTCGAGGTGGGTGCCGCACGCGTCGAGCAGCCGGTCCACGACGCCGGCCGACCACTCGTCGCTCTGCCCGGGCAGCTCGCGCAGGAAGCGCCACAGCAGCGGGGTGCTCAGCCGGGCGTAGGCGTCGTGGGCGACCACCTCGGTGGGGACCAGCAGCGCGTCGACCTCCATCGCGGCGAACAGCGCGGCGTCGGCCGGCTGGTTCTGCCGGGCGGCGACGAACAGGCCGGGGTTGATCCGCCGGGCCTCGGCGATCAGCGACAGGTTGGTGGTGTCGTTGTCGGTGCCGGCGACCAGGCCGACGGCGCCGGCGAGGTCGGCGGACCGGATGACGTCGAGGTCCGCGGCGTCGCCGACGATCGTCGGCTCCTCCTCCGGCGAGGGGTCGACGGTGGTCACCTCCAGGCCCTCGGCGCGGAGGTCGGCGGCGAAGTGCCGGCCGAAGCGCCCGTAGCCGCAGACCACCCACCGCCCGGGCGCCGGGGCCTTCCCACGGGGCGTGATCTCCGCGCCCGGGCCGCTCTCCAGCCAGGTCATGAGCTGGTAGGACGCCGGGGTCCGCAGCGCGAGGCGCAGGTGGTCGCCGAACCGGTCGAAGGGGTTGACGACGGTGGGCGAGCCGAAGCCCGCCATCCGCTCGGCCACCATGGGCGACGTCGTCCGCGACACCACCGGCAGCTCCGGGCGCAGCAGCGCCGCGGCCATCGTCACCGCGAGGTTGGCCTCGTCGTCGCCGGTCAGTGCGAGCACGCCCTCGCACCAGGGGTGCCCGAGGCCGGCGACGCCGAGGACGTGCGGGTCGCGGGCGTCGCCGACGATCCCCGGCACGTCCCCGCGGTAGGTGGCGATCTCGAGGGCGTCGATGCGGGTCTCGGAGATGTCGACGACGGTGAACCGGCGGCCCAGCGCGTCGAGGGAGGCGCCGAGGTCCTCCCCCGCCTGCCCGTAGCCGGCGACGAGCAGGAACGGCTCGCGCAGCCGGGTGACCTTGCGCGACACGTGCCGCAGCGCCAGCGCCTGGCGGAACGCCCGGTCCTGCACCAGCGCCAGCAGCGACCCGATCGCGTACGCCCACCCGACGACGGTCAGGTAGATGGTCGCTGTCGTCCACATGCGCTGGGCGTAGCTGAAGGCGAACGGGATCTCGCCGAAGCCGATCGTCGTCGCGGTGTAGCTCATGACGTAGAAGGCGTCGAAGAGGCTCAGGCGGGCCGGCTGCCCCTGGGCGTCGACGCCCGGGATCAGCGACAGGCCCAGCACGCTGACGAAGAAGATGACGATCAGCGTGATCAGCGGCGCGCGCATCCGCCGCAGGACGGTGAAGACCGTCGCCGAGCCCTCCGCCCGCGGCACGACCGGACGGCGGCGCGCGCGGCGGCCGCGGGTGGTCACCGGGGGCGGCGGCGCGGTCTCCACGGTCGGCGTCCGCTCAGTGGCGCTGGAAGGACACGGTCTCGATGACCAGCAGCACCACCGAGACGACGTTGGCGACCAGCGCCCCGCCCGACAGCGACACCATGCTCGCCGTGGCGGTGGCCGTCAGACCCTCGGCGGAGACGTGCACCGCCCACGCCCAGGTGATCGTGGCGGCGATGAGCTGCAGGTCCGCGACCAGGCTGGTGGCCAGGTGCACGGCGCCGATCTGGGTGCGGTCGCCGAACTTGAGCACCGTGGCGATGAGGCTGACCACCAGCGCCGCGAACAGCTCGTAGACGTTGTGCACGGCCGGGTCGTCGATGTCGCCGATGAAGAAGCCGAAGTTGATGGTGGCGGCGAGCAGCACGAAGAAGCCGAAGACGACCTTCTCGAGGTTCATGCGACTCCCGCGGCGGTGGGTGCGACCGTCCGGACACTAGTGCCGCACCGGACCGCCCGCCGGGGGGCGGCGGGCGGCGGCGCCGGGGAGCGCGGGGCTCCCCGGCGCCGGGCCGCTCACCGCCTGTGGTGCACCTCCGCCTGGCCGTACACCGGCGTCGGGATGCCCACCTGGCGCGCCTTCAGCTGCAGCGCGAGGTACAGCGAGTAGTGCCGCGACTGGTGCAGGTTGCCGCCGTGGAACCACAGCCCCGGCTGGGCGGTGGGCTTCCACATGTTGCGCTGCTCGCCCTCCCAGGGGCCCGGGTCCTTGGTGGTGTCCGAGCCCAGGCCCCACACCTTCCCGACCCGGTCGGCGACCTCCTGGCTGATGAGGTCGGCCGCCCAGCCGTTCATCGACCCGTAGCCGGTGGCGTAGACGACGAGGTCGGCCGGGAGCTCCGTCCCGTCGTCCAGGACGACGGCGTCCTCGGTGAGCCGCACGACCTGCCCGTGGACGAGCGCGACGTCGCCGTTCGCCACCAGGTCGGCGGCGCCCACGTCGATGTAGTAGCCCGAGCCGCGGCGCAGGTACTTCATGAACAGGCCCGACCCGTCGTCGCCCCAGTCCAGCCAGAAGCCGGCCTCCTCCATGCGGCGGTAGAAGTCGGCGTCGCGCTCCCGCATCTGCTCGTAGGCCGGGATCTGGAACTCGTGCAGGATCCGGTACGGGATGGAGGCGAAGGTCAGGTCGGCCTTCTCCGTCGTCATGCCGGCGGCCACCGCCTCCTCGCTGTAGAGCGAGCCCAGGCCGATCTCCATGAGGCTGTCGCTCTTGACGATGTGCGTGGAGGAGCGCTGCACCATCGTCACCTGCGCGCCGTGCTCCCACAGCGCCCCGCAGATGTCGAAGGCCGAGTTGTTGCTGCCGATGACGACCACCCGCTTGCCGGCGTACCCGTCGGGCCCCGGGTGGGCCGACGAGTGGTGCTGCTCGCCGCGGAAGACGTCCTGCCCCGGGATCTCCGGCACGTTCGGCTTGCCGCTCATGCCGGTGGCCAGCACGAGCTCCTTCGGCCGGAGGGTGAGCTCCTCGCCGTCGCGGACCACCTGCACGGTCCACTCGCCGGCCGCCTCGTCGTAGGCGGCGCTGCGCACCTCGGTGGAGCCCCAGTACGGGATCTCCATGACGCGCACGTAGGACTCGAGCCAGTCGGCGATCTTGTCCTTGGGGGCGAAGACCGGCCAGTTGTCGGGGAACGGCAGGTAGGGCAGGTGGTCGTACCAGACCGGGTCGTGCAGGCAGAGGGACTTGTAGCGGCCGCGCCACTGGTCACCGGGCCGGGCGTGCCGGTCGACGACGAGGGCCGGGACGCCGAGCTGGCGCAGCCGTGCCCCGAGCGCGACGCCGCCCTGGCCGCCGCCGACGACGAGGACGGAGGGCTGGGTGGTGCGGCCGAGCTCGGCGTCCTCCCGGGCCCGGCGCTCGGCCCAGGTCAGCCGCTCCCGGTTGATCCCGTGCTCGGCACCCTTCGGCCGGCCGGGCCCGCGCGGCTCCTCGTGGCCCGTCAGCTCGTACAGCGTGGTGAGGAAGGTCCAGGCCCGCGGCTGCCCGTCCTCCTCGACGAGGCGGACCAGGCCCCGCCCCCGGCCGACCGCCGTCTCGAAGGTGAACCAGGCGGTGGTCACGCCGTCGTCCTCCGTCGGCTCCTCGCTGACGGCGAACCCGGAAGGGTCGGTGCGGTCGAGGGTGGCGGTGAGCAGGTCGGTGACGCCGGCCCGGTCCTCGACGGTGGTGATGTTCCAGGTGAACGCGACCAGGTCCCGCCAGAAGCTGGTGGCGGCGAACAGCCCGGCGGCGCGGTCCACGTCGCGGGCGCGCAGCGCGTCCTCGAGGTCGGCGAACCAGGCCCGGGCGCGGGCGGCCGGGGCGGTCGAGGGAGCCGTGGACGGGGTGTCGAGGGTCGAGGTCATGCGGGGTCCTCCCTGCAGAGCAGCACACGTGGTGTGATGTGCAGCACAGCACCCGCCGGACCTGCGGCGGGAGCGTTGCAGCGCATTGCACGCCGAGGAGGCGCCGGTGCCCGCGTGGTCGGCGGTCGCGCCCGGCACCGACCTGTCCACGCACGCCCGCGTGCTGTCCCGCGTGCACGACGCCGTCCTCGCCGGCGGCCGCCCGCCGGTGCGCCCGCGCCGGGTGGTCGAGCGGTCCTGGTCGCGCGTGCTGGGGCTCGGCATGGACCCCGACCGGCCCCGGCCGCGCGACCCGCTGCCCGCCGACGCGGTGCAGGCCCGCCGCCGCACCTCCGGCCTGGAGGCGGTGGTCGACGAGCTGCGGCAGGTGCTCGTCGGCGTCGCGGAGGCCTCGCACGGCCTCGTCGTCGTCACCGACGCCGACGGCGTGGTGCTGTGGCGGGACGGGTCGGCGGCCACCCGCCGGCACGCCGACCGGCTCGGCTTCGCCGAGGGCGCCACCTGGACCGAGGCCGCCGTGGGCACCAACGCCATCGGGACGGCCCTGGCCGAGGCGGCGCCGGTGCAGCTGTTCTCCGCCGAGCACTTCGAGGCCGCCCAGCACCCCTGGTACTGCTCGGCGGCGCCCGTGCACTCGCCGGTCACCGGGGAGCTGCTCGGGGTCGTCGACGTCAGCGGGCCCGCGCTCACCCTGCACCCGGCGATCGGGGCGCTGGTGGAGACCTCGGTGCGGCTGGCCGAGACCGGGCTGTGGCGGCGGCACGAGCAGCACCTCGACCGGCTGCGCCGCGCGGCCGGGCCCGTGCTGGGCACCGCGCGGGGGCCCCTGCTGCTCGTCGACGACGACGGCTGGGTCGCCGCCCGCTCCGGTGTCGCCGCGGGCGCCCGGGTCGCCGTCCCGCGGGCCGGCCGGCCGCTCGCCGTCGCCGGGCTCGGGCTGTGCACGCCCGAGCGGCTGGGCGAGGGCTGGCTGCTGCGCCCCGCGGAGGCCCGCGCGCCGGTGTCGGCCGAGCTCGACCTCACCGCGGCGCCCGTGCTGCGGGTGCGCGGCGGCGACGGCTCCTGGTCGGCCGGGCTCACCCGCCGGCAGGCGCAGGTGCTCGCCCTGGTGGCCGCCGCCGGCCCGGCCGGGCTCGACGCCGCGGCGCTCGGCCGGGCGCTGTTCGGCGACGACGGGCACGTGGTCGCCGCGCGGGCCGAGGTGTCCCGGCTGCGCCGCGTCGTCGGCGACCTGGTGGCACTCGCGCCCTACCGGCTCGCCGGGGGCGTCGCCCTCACGGTGACCGGCGGGGGTGCTTGACTCCCCGCCGTGCCGCCGCCCTCCCCCCGCGCACCCCTGGCCGCGTTGCTCGACCTCACCGACTCCGGCGACGACGTCCTGCGCGCCGCGCCGCGCGGGGGCCCCGCCGGGGAGCGCGCGTTCGGCGGCGCGGTGGTGGCGCAGTCGCTGGCCGCCGCCGCGCGCACGGTGGACGCCGGCCGTCCGGTGCACTCGCTGCACGCCTACTTCGTCCGCCCCGGCGACCCGTCGGCGGCCGTGGACCTCGCCGTCACCCGCGTCCGGGACGGGGGCAGCTACACCACCCGCGAGGTGACCGCCCGGCAGGGCGAGGCCGCCATCCTGGAGCTGACCTGCTCCTTCACCCGGCCGCAGGCCGGCCCGGAGCACCAGGTGCCCGCGCTCGCCGCGACCCCGCCGGAGGACCTGCCGCGGCCGGAGGAGGCGCTGGCCGACGCCCCCGCCCCCGTCCGCGCGTGGCTGGACTGGCTGGACCGGCGGCACCCGTTCGACTTCCGCTTCGACGGCCCGCTGCCCCGCGTCGCCGCCGGCCGCGGCGAGCCCGCGCCGCCCCGCCAGCGCTTCTGGTTCCGCTCCCGCGAGCCGCTGCCGGACGAGCCGCTCGCGCACGCCGTCGCCCTGGCCTACGCCACCGACATGCTGCTGCTGGCCACCGCCGTCGCGCCGCACGCCACGGTGATCGGCGCCCCGGGCCTGGCGACGGCGAGCCTCGACCACGCCGTCTGGTTCCACGGCCCGGCCCGCGCCGACGACTGGCTGTTCTGCGAGCAGGAGAGCACCTGGGCCGGCGGCGGGCGGGCGATGTGCTCGGGCCGGGTGTTCGACCGCGGTGGGCGGCTGGTGCTCACCGTGGCCCAGGAGGGCATGGTGCGCACCGCACGCTGAGGCATGGTGCGCTGAGGCATGGTGCGCTGAGGCATGCTGCGCACCGCGCGCTGAGGCGCGCGACACCGCACGGCCTCCCACCGGCCACCTCCGGTGCACCATGGGTCCGGTGACCCCGCGGACCCACCTCGTGCTCGGCGGCGGCGGCGCCATGGGCGCCTTCCAGGCCGGCGCCCTGCGCGCCCTGCTCGACACCGGCCTCGCCGTCGACGCCCTGCACGGCACCTCGGTGGGCGCGGTCAACGCCGCCTTCCTCGCCGCCGCGCCCGGTCCCGACCGCGCCGCGCGGTTGACCGAGCTGTGGTCGGACCCGGCGATGGGCCGGGTGCTGCGCCCGGGCTGGCCCGCCCGCGCCCGCGGCCTGGTCCGCTCGCTGCGCCGCGGCGCCGGCTTCCTCGACGACCGGCCGCTGCGCCGGCTGGTCGCCGACCACGTGCCCGCGCACGACCTCGGCGAGCTCGCCGTGCCGCTGTCGGTCACGACCACCTGCCTCGACTGCGGCGCGGCGGCCCGGCACCGCACCGGCCCGGTCGGCGACGTGCTCGCCGCGAGCTGCGCGCTGCCCGGGCTGTTCGCACCCGTCCGGCTGCCCGACGGGCACCTGCACGTCGACGGCGGCATCGTCGACGGCGTCCCGGTGGCCGGCGCGCTCGCCGACGCGGGCCCCGACGACCGCGTGCTGGTGCTCGACTGCGGCCTGGCGCCGGTCACCGCCGTCGAGGGCCGCTGCGCCGCGCACCCCCGCGCCGCCGGCCCGCTGGCCTGCGGCGTGCCCGCCGATCCCGACCGCGACCCCTACGTGGCGCCGGTCGAGGCCGGCCCCGGCGCGCTGGACACCGTGCTGCAGGCGTTCACCGTGGCCCGCACGGTGGCCAACCGGGCCGCGGTGGCCGGCGCGCTCGCCGACCCGCGGATGCAGGTGCTGCCGCACGTCGCCGACGCCTGGGCGGCGGGCCTGCTCGACCGGCTGCCCACCGGCCCGCGTGACACCGGCGGCGCGCGGGCGCTGCTGGCCGCGGGCCGCGAGGTGACGGCGCGGTGGCTCTCGGCCGGCACCGAGCTGGCGCTGCGCTGACCGCGTCCGTGCCCGCGCGGGAGACCGGCGCTGTCGTACCCGGCTGCCAGCATGGTGGCGTGCTGCTCGCCGACGTCGTCGCCGCCTCGGCCGCGGTGGCGGCCACCCGCGCCCGCACGGCGAAGGCGGCCGCGATCGCCGGCGCGCTGCGCGCCGCGGGCCCCGGTGAGGTCGGCCCCGTCGCCGCGTGGCTGGCCGGTGAGCTGCCGCAGGGCCGCGTCGGCGTCGGCTGGCGCACGCTGTCCCGCGCGGTGCCGCCGCCGGCGGACGCGCCGTCGCTGACCGTCGCCGCGGTCGACGCCGCGCTCACCGCGCTGGCCGGCACCACCGGGTCCGGCGCCACCGCCCGCCGCGCCGCGCTGCTGGGCGAGGTGCTGGCCGCCGCCACCGCCGACGAGCAGCGCTTCCTCGCCCGGCTGCTCGGCGGGGAGCTCCGCCAGGGCGCGCTGGAGGGCGTGCTGCTCGACGCGGTCGCCGCCGCCGCGGAGGTACCGCCCGCGGTGGTGCGCCGGGCGGCCATGCTCACCGGCCGGCTCGACGAGACCGCCGCGACCGCCCTGTCCGGGGGCGAGGAGGCGCTGGCCGCCGTCGGCCTGCGGGTCGGCCGCCCGGTACGGCCGATGCTGGCGAGCCCCGGATCCTCGCTCGACGCGGCGCTGGGTGACCTCGGGAGCGAGGTGACCGTGGAGCACAAGCTGGACGGCGCCCGCATCCAGGTGCACCGCGACGGCGACGACGTCCGGGTGTGGACGCGCACGCTGCGCGAGGTGACCGGCGGCGTCCCGGAGCTCGTCGAGCGGGTGCGTGCGCTCCCCTGCCGCACCGCCGTCCTCGACGGGGAGACCCTCGCCCTCGACGACGACGGCCGCCCCCGCGCGTTCCAGGACACGATGAGCCGCTTCGGCAGCGACGGCACGGACCCCGGCGACGCGGCCGCCGTCCTGCTCTCGCCGTTCTTCTTCGACGTGCTGCACCTCGACGGCCGCGACCTGCTCGACGAGCCACTGGCCACCCGGCTGGCCGTCCTCGACGGGCTGCTCGCCGCCGACGACGCCGCCCCGCTGCGGATGCCCGGCGCGCGGCGGCCCACCGCCGAGCAGGCGGCTGCCGTGCTCGACGACGCGCTGTCGGCCGGGCACGAGGGGGTGGTGGTCAAGGCCCTCGACGCGCCCTACGCCGCCGGCCGCCGCGGCCGCGCCTGGCAGAAGGTCAAGCCGGTGCACACCCTCGACCTCGTCGTCCTCGGCGTGGAGTGGGGGTACGGCCGGCGCACCGGCAAGCTCTCCAACATCCACCTCGGCGCCCGCGACCCCGACGGCGGCGAGCCGCTCATGGTCGGCAAGACGTTCAAGGGCATGACCGACGAGCTGCTCGACTGGCAGACCGCCACCTTCCCCGCGCACGCCCGCACCGAGCACGACTGGGGCCTGGAGCTGCGGCCCGAGGTGGTGGTCGAGGTGGCCCTCGACGGCGCCCAGCGCAGCACCCGCTACCCCGGCGGCGTCGCGCTGCGCTTCGCCCGGGTGCTGCGCTACCGGCCCGACCGCACCGCCGCAGACGCCGACACCGTCGACGCCGTCCGCGCCCTCCTGGCCGGGGGCTGAGCCGGTGCTCACCCGTCGGGGTGGTCCTGATCCGGGACGGCTCAGTACCGCAGCCGGGGCTGCCGATCCCGAGGCCGTGACCAGTCTGGCCGTCCGGGACGACCCGGTGCCCGCGGTACCCCCGCGGGCCGACGCCGGGGCGGCGCTGGCCGCCGTCCTGGACGAGCTCGAGACGCTGTCCCGCTTCGACGCCGGCTCCGCCGCCGACCGCGCCGAGGCCGCGCTCGCCACCGCCCGCGAGCTCGGCCGCGCCGACCTCGAGCAGCGCGCCCGCCTCGTCTGCGCCGACCTGCTGCGCCGCCGCGGCGCCGTCTCCGACGCCGGCCGCACCGCCCAGGAGGTGCACCGCTGGGCCACCGACACCGCCCACCGCCACCTGCTGGCCCGCAGCTCCTTCGTGCTCACCGCCGTGTTCCAGGAGCTCGGCGACCTCGCCGGCGCGCTGGAGCACGCCGTCGTCTCGGTCGACCTGCTCGACGACGACGACCTGCCGGCGCTCCGGGTCGACCACCTGGTCCGGATGGCCGACGTGCTGGGCCTGTCCCGCGACCCGGCCGCCCCCGAGCGCTACGCGGCGGTGCTCCGGCTGGCCGAGGACCTCGGCGACGTCGACCGGCAGCTGCGCATCCTCAACAACCGCGCCTACACCGACACCCTCTCCGGCCGGTTCGAGTCGGCGCTCGAGCACAGCGACCGGCTGCAGGCGCTCGCCGCCGAGCACGACGTGCCCCTCGACGTCGGCCGGCTCGACACCGTGGCCCGCGCGCTCATGGGCCTGGGCCGGCTGGACGAGGCCGAGGCCGCCCTGCTGCCGGGGCTGCGCGCGCTCGACGCCTCGCACGACGGCGACGCCGGGGCCGACTTCCTCCTCACCCTCGCCGAGGTGCAGCGTCTGCGCGGCGAGGTGGACGCCGCCGGCCGCACGCTGGCCGAGTGCCTGCGCCGGTGCGCCGAGCACGGGCTGGCCTCCATCCGGGTGCGCGCCCGCGCCGAGCAGGCCGAGCTGCACGCCGCCGCCGGCGACCACCGCGCCGCGTTCGAGGAGCACAAGCGCTACGTCGCCGAGCTCGTCGAGCAGCAGTCGGCGCAGCGCGAGGCCCGCGCCCGCACACTCCAGGCGATGTACGAGACCACCGAGGCCCGCCGGCAGAGCCGCCGCTGGCGCGAGCTGTCGCTGCGCGACCCGCTGACCGGCCTGTACAACCGCCGGCACGTCGACGAGGAGCTGCCCCGGCTGCTGGCCGCGCCGGCCACCGCCGACGAGCTGGTGGTCGTCGCGCTGCTCGACCTGGACCACTTCAAGCGGGTCAACGACACCTGCTCGCACGCCGTCGGCGACGAGGTGCTGCGCACGGTCGCGGGCCTCCTGCAGGACACCGCGCTGCCCGGCGCCACCTCCTTCGCGGCCCGGCTGGGCGGCGAGGAGTTCGTGCTGGTGCTCGCCGGCACCGACGCCGACCGGGCCGCCGCGCACCTCGAGGACGTCCGCCGCGCGGTCGCCGCGCACCCGTGGGCGCCGCTCACCGGAGAGCTGCCGGTGACGATCAGCGTCGGCGCCGCGAGCACCGCGGAGGTCATCGACCGCACGCCGGCCCAGCTGCTCGGCCTCGCCGACGCCCGGCTGTACCGGGCCAAGCGCGCCGGCCGCGACCGCGTCGTCACCGCCGGCTGACGCCCCACCCCCGGCGCACCGCGGTCGGGAGCGCGTCCGAGTCAGGCATCCGACGGATCCGGGACGGTGGTGTGCGCCGATGGCGTACTCCGGCCCCGGAACGCACCACAGGTGCACGTCGCCGGCAGGGGCCCGGCCTAGGGCCGGGGCACCTCGGCGAACAGCGGCCGCCCCACCTCGGGCTCCGCGAGCAGCTGGGCCAGGTCGGTGGTGTTGCGCGACACCGACACCAGCAGCCCGCCCGACGCCAGCGGGACCTCCGGGTGGGCCAGCGGCGCGTAGGTGAGCCGCCCGGTGTCGTAGCCGGCCGGCGCCGGCAGCGCCCGGCTCGGCGTCCACGGGCCGGTCGCCTCCGGCGCGGTCCAGGTGTAGACGAAGTCGGCGAGGTCGCCGCCGCGCTTGGACACCGCCACCCACGTCTCCCCCACCCGGTCGACCGACAGCGTCTGCGACACCCCGCCGTCGGCGGGCAGCACCGGCGCGGCGGCGGCGATGTCGGCCTGCCACGCGGCGCCGTCCCAGAACTGCCAGCGGGAGCGGTCGGCGGGGTCGGCCACCGGCAGCCGGGCGACGTACAGCTCCCGGCCGAACACCAGCGGCTCCCCGGTGAGCCGGGTGCCGTAGACGTAGGCCCACCCGCCGCTCACGGTGGCGGCCGCGCCCCAGTTGACCTGCGTCGTCGACGGGTCGTCGGGCGTCACCTCCAGCACCTCGAGCGGCTGCGGCGCCCCGCCGTCGGTGACGGTGAACACCGCGGCGGAGGTGCCGCGGAAGCGGAAGTCGAGCAGGCCGCCGGTGCCGTCGCCGCGCTCGGTCCGCGCGCTCATCACGACGACGACGTCGTCGACGCCCCGGTAGGCGAGCCCCGGCGAGGGCGGCAGCACGACCACCGACATCGGCCACTGCACCTGGCCGGCGGCCACGTCGGGCACCACCGGCCCCTCCCCCGGCGGCAGCAGCTGCGCGACGCAGGTGCCCGAGGTGAGCAGCACGGAGTTGGCCACCAGCCGCGGCTCGACGCCGTCGGCGCGCACGGTGTCGCCGAAGACCCACACCAGCCGGCCGTCGGAGAGCCGGGCGCTGGCGCCGACGTCGCCGGCCTGCCAGTACGGCAGGTCGCTGACCGCCACCACCTCGTTGACCAGCGCCGCGGACACCACCGTCGGCGACGTGGGCGCCGGGCACGCCGGCTCGAGCCGGTAGGGCGGGGTGACCGCCGGCTGCTCGGCCGCCGTGCACCCGCCGGCCAGCACGGCGAGCGCGAGCAGGACCGACCTCCGGCGGGACACGGCCCCCACTCTGCCCGGCGGCGCCGACGGGCGGGCAGTCGACGGCGGGCAGGGCGGCGCGGGAGGCTGCGCGGCGTGACCGCCGACACCCCGATCAGCCGCTTCCCCGTCGCCGACCCCGCCGGCCTGCCCGCCGACCTCGCGGAGCGCTACGCCGAGGTGCAGGAGCGCTCGGGCTTCCTGCCGAACGTCTTCGCCGCCCTGGCCTGGCGCCCGGACGAGGCCCGCGCGTTCTTCGCGATGCACGACGCGCTCATGGAGAAGGACACCCCCGGGCTGTCCACGGGTGACCGGGAGCTGATCGTGGTGGCCACCAGCGCGGCCAACGACTGCGCCTACTGCGTCGTCGCGCACGGGGCGATCGCCCGCATCCGCACCCGCGACCCGCTGCTGGCCGACCTGGTCGCCGTCGACTGGCGCAAGGCCCCCGTGTCGCCGCGGCTGCACGCGGTCCTCGACGTCGCCGTCCGGCTGGCCACCGAGCCCGCCGCCGTCACCGCCGACGACCTCGACCGGCTGCGCGGGCACGGCCTCACCGAGGAGGACGTCTGGGACGTCGGCGCGATCACCTCGTTCTTCGCGCTGTCCAACCGGCTGGCGCACTTCGCCGCCATCCCGCCCAACCCGGAGTTCCACCTGCTGGGCCGCGTCCCCCGGCAGCGGTGAGCCGCCGTCGGGGGACGCGCGCGCTCAGGCGGCGCGCTCACCCCGGGTGAACAGCTCCCGGGACACGACGGCGGTGTCGGGGTGGTCGGTGAACACCCCGTCGATGCCGGTCGCCCAGAACGCCAGCTGCTCCTCCACGGCCCGCCCGTGGGCGGCCGGGTCCGCGCCCTCGCGCAGGTCGGCGGGCAGGAAGGTGTTCTCGGTGCGGAACGTGTACGGGTGCACCAGCAGACCGGCCGCGTGCGCGTCGTCCACGAACGACGACGGCTTCCCCAGGCTGCCGTCGGCCAGCCGCGGGATCACCTGGTCCTTCTCCGGGCCCACGGCGTCGGCGTACGCAGCGATCTCCGCCAGGCCCCCGGCGGTGGAGAGGTCGGCGTAGGTGCGCGGGTCCCCGGCGGCCACCAGGTCGGCGGGCGCGCCGCTCGCCGACAGCAGCTGCACGAGCGGCACCTCGACCAGCGCGTCGAGGGCGCGCAGGTTCGCCGTCTCGAACGACTGCAGGAACACCGGCGAGTGAGGGCTGTCCAGGCCGGCGTCGCGGAGCTCGGCGACCAGCGGCTCCTCGAGGGAGAGGCCGATCGAGTCGAAGTAGGTGGGGTGCTTGGTCTCGACGTGGACCCCGATCTCGCGCCGCAGCTCCCGGCTCAGGTCGGCGCGCAGGTCGAGGAACTCCTCGACCGTGGGCACCGGGTACAGGCCGTCGTGGAGCGTGTTCTGCTCGCGGACCTCGGGCAGCCGCTCGACCGCGCGCAGCGTCCGCAGCTCCTCCAGCGTGAAGTCCTCGGTGAACCAGCCGGTCAGCTCCACGCCGTCGACGGTCCTCGTGGTCCGCCGGTCGGCGAACTCGGGGTGGTCGGCGACGTCGGTGGTGCCGCCGATCTCGTTCTCGTGGCGGCACACCGGCACGCCGTCGGCGGTGCTGACGACGTCGCACTCGATGGAGTCCGCGCCCATCCGGGCGGCGAGCTCGTAGGCCGCCAGCGTGTGCTCGGGGCGGTACCCCGAGGCGCCGCGGTGGCCGATCACCAGCAGCTCGCCCTCCCCGGGGGTGGGTCCGCCGCCCGGCGCGCCGCCCGGGGGCGCGGCGGACGCCGGGACGGCGGATCCGAGCAGGACGGCGAACAGTGCGCCGGCGACGCCGGCGATGCCGGCGCGGCGACGCGAGAGACGGGTCACGAGGGCCTCCGCGGGCTCGGCCGGCGGCCCTCGCCGGGCGGCCCGCAAGGCAGCCCATCCTGTCGGGGTGGACGCCCTGCCGACGGCGCGGCGAACACCCCGTGGAGGACCGATCCGCCCCGGTGGGCGGCCGGGGTGTCCGCCCCGGCGACTACCGTGATCTCGTGGACAGCGAGGACGGCCCGGCCGGCGACCCGGCCGACGACCCGGCCGACGATCCGGCTGTCGCCGACGCCGACCTCGACCGGCTGGCCACGCTGGTCCGCACGATGCTCGACGTC
Source organism: Geodermatophilus sp. FMUSA9-8 (assembly GCF_037034165.1). Classification (NCBI taxonomy): domain Bacteria; kingdom Bacillati; phylum Actinomycetota; class Actinomycetes; order Geodermatophilales; family Geodermatophilaceae; genus Geodermatophilus; species Geodermatophilus sp. FMUSA9-8. The sequence continues at coordinate 563,731 of NZ_JBAGKE010000001.1, forward strand.
CCCACCGCGCTGGTCACCCTCGTCGGCCCCGACGAGCAGGTGTTCCCCGGGGCCGTCGGCCTGCCCGGCGCCTGGCAGCAGCGCCGCCGCACGCCGCTGAGCCACTCGTTCTGCCAGTACGTGCGCGCCTCCGCGCAGCCGCTGGTCGTGCGCGACGCCCGCGAGGTGGAGGTGCTCGCCGGCAACGGCGCGATCGCCGACCTCGGCGTCGTCGCCTACTGCGGCGTGCCGCTGGTCGGGCCCGACGGTGACGTGGTCGGCGCGGTCTGCGCCATCGACGGGCGCCCGCGCGACTGGACCGACACCGACGTCGAGGTGCTCACCCAGATCGCCGGGCTGGCCGCCTCGGAGCTGCGCCTGCGGGCGGCGATCGCCGGTGCGCGGCGCACCAGCGAGCAGAACCGGCTGCTGCTGCGCTTCGCGGAGGCGCTCGCCGACGCGGCCACCCTGCCCGACGTCGCGGCCGCGGTGACCGCCGCCGCGGCCGACGCGCTGGGCACCTCGTGGACCTGCCTGGCCCTCGTCGACCCGGCCGGACGGCGGCTGCAGGTCGTGGCGGACGGCGCCCCGGCCGACGGCGACCTGCCGTCGCTCCCGCTGGGCGTCGACTCCCCGCCGACGGCGGCGCTGGCCACCGGGCGGGCGGTGTTCCTGCCCGACGCCGCGGCCGCGGCGGAGCGCTTCCCCGACGCGCACCCCCCGGTCCCCTCGCCGACGCCGGCCGGCGCCTCCGCGCACCTGCCGCTGCCGGTCGCGGGCTCGGTGCCGGGCACGCTGAGCCTGGTGTGGGCGCAGCCCCGGCAGTTCTCCGCCGTCGAGCAGGGGCTGGTGCTGGCACTGGCCCGCTACACCGCCCAGGCGGTGAGCCGCGCGGCGCTGCTGGCCCGGCAGGAGTCGGTGGCCACCACGCTGCAGCGGGCGCTGCTCGGCGAGCTGCCGTCCCCGCCCGGCCTCGAGCTGGCGGCCCGCTACCTGCCCAGCAGCGCCGGCGCGCAGGTCGGCGGCGACTGGTGGGACGCCTTCGACGACTCCGACGGCGCCACGGTGCTGGTCATCGGCGACGTGTCCGGCCACGACGTGCGGGCCGCCGCCACCATGGGGCAGCTGCGGGCGATGCTCCGCGGGTTCGCCTTCGAGGGTGGCGAGCCGCCGTCGCTGGCGCTGTCCCGGCTCGACGCCGCGGTGAGTGGGCTGCGCACCGGCGCGCTGGCCACCGTCGCCGTCGCCCGGGTCGACCGCTCGGACGGCGACCGGGTGCTGTCGTGGACCAACGCCGGGCACCCGCCGCCGCTGCTGCGCTCCCCCGACGGCCGCGTGGAGGTGCTCACCGCCGCCACCGACCTGCTCGTCGGGCTGGATCCGCAGCGGCCCCGGCACAGCCACCGCGCCCGGCTCCAACCCGGCAGCACGCTGCTGCTCTACACCGACGGCCTGGTCGAGCGGCGGCGCACCGACCTCGACGAGGGCATCGGCCGGCTCGCCGCGGCCTTCGCCGAGGCCGGCGACCGGCCCCTCGACGCGCTGCTGGACCGGCTGCTCGAGGGCGTGCCCGGCTCCACCGACGACGACGTCGCGCTGCTCGCCGTCCGCGTGCGCTGACGGCGAGCAGCGCCCCGCTCAGGCGGGTGCCACGCTGCGGGCGAACCGGGCGATGTCGGCGACCGTGGCGTCGTACACGTCGCGCACGGCGGTCTTGAAGATCGAGTCGGCGCCGTGGGTGAGCCCCAGGTCCACCCGGCCCACCGCGCGCACCCCGGCGGCCTGCAGCTTGCGGTAGTAGGCGATGCCCTCGTCGCGCAGCGGGTCGAGCTCGTTGACCGACACCACGTGCGGCGGCATGCCGGTGAGGTCCTCGACGGAGGCGAAGTACGGCCACGCCAGCGGGTCGCGGGTGTGCTCGCCGGAGGGGTCGTAGGTGGAGACCAGCATGGCCATCATCAGCGTGTTGAGGAACCAGCCCTCGTTCTCCACCAGCGAGGGCAGCTCGGCGCGCTTGGCGTCGTCGTCCCAGCCGTAGGCGCCGGAGATGTAGGGGACCATCGCGTAGACGCCGGCGATCGCGTCCAGCCGGCCCTCCCGCTTGGCCAGCAGCGCCGAGGCCAGGCACAGGTTCGCCCCGCCCGACTCTCCCTGCAGCACCAGCGAGGTCGCGCCGAGCTCGTCCCGGTGCGCGTCGAGCCAGGTGAGCGCGTCGGCGCAGTCGTGCAGGCCGGCCGGGAACGGCGCATGGCCGGTGGCGGTGACCGCGTTGCGGAAGTCGACGGCGACGACGACCAGCCCCTCGGCGGCGAGGTCCTCGCACCAGCGGGTGTGCAGCCGGTTGTCGCAGTCGAGGATCGTCATGCCGCCGCCGTGGATGTAGACCACGCCGGGGAGGGGGCCCTCGACGCCGGCCGGCCGGAAGACGTACAGCGGGACGTCGTGCCCGTCGCGGCCGGGCGCCGCGTGCACGGTGCGCGTGACGTCGTCGCGGTGGGTCTCCTCCGCGGCCACCGCGGCGTAGAGCCCCTCGAAGCCGTCGTGGGCGCCGCGGACGAACACGAGCTTGTCCTCCAGCGGGGCCTCCGGGCCGAACGGCGGCGGCGCTGCCTGCGCGTCGAGGCCGTAGCGGGCGAGCGTCTCGCGCAGGCGCCGGTCGGCGCGGTCGTCGGTGCGGTACTCGGCGGCGGGGTCGCCGAGGCGGCCGGGCAGCGGGGCGGACGTGCGGTCCGGGGTGAGCGTCACGGTTCCTCCTGGGTGGGCGGTTCTCCGGTGGGCGGTTCTCCGGGGTGCGGTTCTCCGGGGCGCGGGGCCGGGCAGCGCAGCAGCGCGGCGTAGACGACGGCGGCCTTGGCGGCGTCGGGCTCGGCACCGGCGATCAGGTCGGCGTAGATGAACGACTCGGCGACGCGGGTGAGCACGTAGGCGGTGTCGGGGACCGGCAGGGGCAGGGCGGCGCCGCTGTCCTCGAGCAGCGCGGCGAAGGCGCCGGTGACCCGCACCTGGTAGTCGGCCGAGCGGGTGGTGAGCAGGCGCAGCGCCCGCTCGGGCTCGCGGCGCAGGTGTGCGCGGAAGGGCGCGGAGGCACAGACGTCGCGGGTGAAGCGGGTGAGCGCGTCGACCAGCCGCGGGCCCCCGGTGCCCGTGGCGTCGTCGAGCGCGCGGCGCCAGGTGGGCAGGAACAGCGACCAGATGACCTCGGTGAGGAGCTGGTCACGGTTGCCGACCCAGCGGAACAGCGTCGCGCGGTCGACGCCGAGCTCGGCGGCCAGCGGCCCCATGTCCACCCGCTCGCCGGACAGGAAGGTGCGGCGCGCCCGCCGGAAGGCGCGCACGGGGCCCTCGTCGTCGCCGGTGCCGGACAGCGCCCGGCGCAGGCGCGTCCCGGCGTCCGCTGCCGCCGTCATGCCGCGCGACCGTAGTGGCGCAGGTCACGCGGACGCAACGAATTCGGGGATGTTGCGGGACACCTCCCGGGAATGAGCCGCGAACGTGCGCCTCCTACGGTGACCCGATCCGGCCCGACCCGGGCCCCTCGGAGAGGACCTGCATGCGCATCCGTCCGACCGTCCGCACCGCCGCCGCGCTCGTCGCGGCCGCCTCCCTCGTCGCCGTCGCGGGCCCCGCCTCCGCGGCACCCGGTGCGCCGGGCACGCCGCGCTACACCGACGGGAGCACCTCCGGCGGCGACCCGTACTTCCCCGCCGCCGGCAACGGCGGCTACGACGTCCAGCACTACGACCTCGGCCTGTCCTGGTACGCCGACGGCCGCCTCGACGGCACCGCCGTCGTCAGCCTCCGGGCCACCCAGGACCTGGCGAGCTTCTCCCTCGACCTGCGCGGGCTCACGGCGTCGTCGGTCCTGGTCGACGGCAAGCCGGCCCGCTTCACCCAGCTCCCCCCGGGCCCCGACGGCCGCGGCGGCGAGCTGGTGGTCACCGTCGCGCCGAAGCTCAAGGCCGGCACGGACCACCGGGTCACCGTCGTCTACAGCGGCTACCCGGGGCAGCCGCTGGACAACACCGGCGCCCAGTACGGCTGGGTGACCTTCGCCGACGGCGTGCTGGTGGCGAACGAGGCCGAGGGAGCCCCGACCTGGTTCCCGGTCAACGACGTCCCCACCGACAAGGCCACCTACGACTTCCGGATCACCGTGCCCGAGGGCAAGACGGCGATCGCCAACGGCGAGCCGGTCGGTGCCCCGGTCACCAGCGGCGGGCGCACGACGTGGACCTGGTCGGCCGACGACCCGATGGCCAGCTACCTGGCGACGGCGTCGATCGGCGACTACACCGCGACCACGCAGACCGGGCCGGACGGGCTGCCGATCCTGAACTACGTCGAGACGGGCCTGAGCCCCTCCCGGGCGGCCACCACCGCGGCCAGCCTGGCGCTGCAGCCGCAGATGGTCGCCTTCTTCGAGGGCCTGCTCGGCGAGTACCCGTTCAGCTCGTTCGGCGCGATCGTCGACGAGGACAGCGTCGGGTACGCCCTGGAGACCCAGACCCGGCCGGTGTACTCCGGCGTGGCGAGCCAGACCACCGTGGCGCACGAGCTGGCCCACCAGTGGGTCGGCAACAGCGTCAGCCCGACGACGTGGGCCGACATCTGGCTCAACGAGGGCTTCGCCACCTACCTGCAGTGGCGGTGGAGCGAGAGCCGCAGGGCGGGCTACCTGGCGCAGCAATACGCGCGGGTCGCGGCCATCCCGGCGGGCGACGAGTTCTGGACCGTGTCGCTCACCGACCCCGGCGCGGAGAACCTCTTCGCCGAGGCCGTCTACGACCGCGGCGCGGCGTTCCTCGTCGCCCTCCAGCGGACCATCGGCGACGCGGCCTTCGGCGAGCTGCTGCGGAGCTGGGTCCGCGACAACGCCGACTCGAACGTCACCACGGCCGACCTGCTGGCCCTCGCCGAGGAGGTCAGCGGCCGGCAGCTCGACGACCTCTTCCGCGACTGGCTGACCGATCCCGACAAGCCCGCCGTCTGAGGGCACGCCGGGGGCGGGCAGGATCGGCCCCATGCCCGCCCCCGGCACCCCGCTCGAGCACCTCGGCTTCCTGACCCTCGGCACGTTCGACCCGGCCGACCCGGCCGCCGGGCACGAGGCGACGCTGCGGATGGTCGAGCTCGGGGAGCGGCTCGGCTTCGACAGCGCCTGGCTGCGGCACCGGCACCTGCAGTACGGCATCTCCTCGCCGGTCGCCGTCCTGGCGGCGCTGAGCCAGCGCACCTCCCGCATCGCGCTCGGCACCGCGGTCACGCCGCTGGCGTGGGAGAACCCGCTGCGGCTGGCCGAGGACCTCGCCACCGTCGACGTCCTCGCCGGCGGCCGGCTGAACCCCGGCGTCAGCGTGGGCCCGCCGATGCACTGGGACGACGTGAGGGGCGCGCTCTACCCGGACACCGCCGACGTCGAGGACCTCGGCTACGGCCGCGTCGAGCGGCTGCTGCGGCTGGTCGCCGGGGAACCCGCGGCGTCGTTCGCCGGCCGCGAGGGCGTCGTCGAGGAGTGGTCCGACCGGGTGCAGCCGCACTCCCCCGGCCTGCGCGGCCGGCTCTGGTACGGCGGCGGCAGCACCCGCTCGGCGCAGTGGGCCGGGCAGGCCGGGATGAACCTGCTGACCAGCAGCGTCACCCGGGCCGAGGGCGGCTCGACCGACTTCGCCGAGGTCCAGGCCGCGCAGATCCGCGCCTACCGTGACGCCGGCGGCACCGGCCGGGTGTCGCAGGGCCTGGTCGTGATCCCCACCGACTCCGCCACCGGCGAGCAGCGCGCGCGGTACGCCGCCTACGTCGAGGCCCGCACGCCGCGCACCCGCAGCCCGCAGGGCCCGGCCGGGATGCTGTTCGCCCCCGACCTGCTGGGCACCTCGGAGCAGATCGCCGAGGCGCTGTACGCGCACGCCGGGTTCCGCGAGGTGACCGAGGTGGTCTTCGCGCTGCCGTTCAGCTTCGGCGAGGCCGACTACGAGCAGGTGCTCACCGACATGGTGCAGCGCCTGGGCCCGCTGCTCGGCTGGTCACCGGCCGGCTGACCCCGGCAGCGCGACCGGCAGCGGGACGGACCAGGCGCCGGGCTGCACCCGCCAGGTGCGGGACGGCACCGGGTCGAGCAGGTCGCCGTCGGCGTCGAGCCCCACCGGGCCGCCCGACACCGTGACCTCCCGCCCGCGCACGACCACGACGTCGTCGCGGTCGCCGTGCCGGCCGGCCAGCAGCGCGGCGGCGAACGCCACCCGGGCGGCCGGGCCGGTGGCGGCGCTGACGACGACGTCGGCCAGGCCGTCGCCCGGGTCGGCGCCGGGGGCGAGCGCGGTGCCGCCGCCGATCGTCGGGCCGTTGCAGACGCCGACCATGAGCAGCGGGGTGTCCCCGTCGGCGGCGCGGCCGTCGGGCACGGTGACCACGGCGCCGTCGACGGCGACCCGCAGCGCCTCCCCCGGGCCGGTGCCGGCCAGCGCCGCACCGACGGGGTAGGCCAGCGCGCCGAGGCGGTCCTTGAGCCGCGCGGCCTCGCCGGCGGCCCGCACCCCGATGCCCGCGTGCACGGCGTTGACCACCACGCCGCCGGCGTCGTCCCGGAGCAGGTCGAGGTGGCGCGGGGTGCCCTCGAGGACCACCCGTGCGGCCGCGCCCGGGTCGTCGGGCAGCCCGAGGGCCCCGGCCAGGTCGTTGCCGGTGCCCAGCGGGACGACGCCGAGCGGGTCGCCGAGGTCCCCGGCCCGGTCGAGCGCGGCGACGACCGCCGACACCGACCCGTCACCGCCGGCCACCACCAGCCGGCGGGTGCCCCGGGCGGCGACGACGTCGTCGAGTTCGCTGGGGCTGCCGGTGACGGCGACCTCCACGCCGGCCCCGCGGCGCAGCACCTCCAGCGCCCGGGCGAGCCGTTCCTCGCCGGCGCTCCCGGCACCCCGGTTGACCACGACCAGCAGCTCCACGCCCCGCACCCTGCCAGGTCGGCCCGCCGCGGACGGCGCACGTGACGATCCCGTGACGGATGGCTCCCCCGGTGGGAGGGGGCCCGCCGGCGCGGGAAGGTCGGAGGGGACGCCGCCGACGAGGAGGTCCCCCGTGTCCCGTCCGACCCGCGACCGGCTGCTGCGCGGGACCGCCCGCGCCGCCGCCGCCGTCGCCTGCGTGCCGCTCGTCGCCGCCGGGGCCCTCGCCGGGGGCCTGCCGGTGCTCGGGTGGGGCGCCGTGCTCGCCGCGATGGCCGGCCTGGTCCTGGTCTGGCTGCACCGGGCGTGCGGCGACGTCCTGCCCGAGCTGCCGCACCCCGTGCCCGGCGCGGCGCTCGCGGGGCTGGGCCCGGCGGTCGTCGCCGGCGCCGCGGCGCTGCGCGAGGTCGGCGGCCTGCTGACCCTGCTCCTGCTCGTCCTCGGGACGGCGGTCTTCAGCAGCTGGCTGGCCGGCGAGGAGGCCGGGCGCGGCGGGCTGCCCACCGGCGAGGCCGCGCTGCGGCGGGCGCTGGCTTCGGCGCCGACCGACCGGCTGCTGGCCGAGTGGCACGCCGTGCAGGACCGGCTCGACGAGGGTGCCCCCGCGGGCCTGCGCGAGGTGCGTCTCCGCGAGGCGCTGCTCGACGCCTTCGCCGACCGCGACCCCGGGGGCACCGCGCGCTGGCTGGCCGAGGATCCGACCGGGCCCCCGGACCCGCACCTGGCGCGCGACCCGAGCATGGAGCGCTGAGCCGGGGCACGATCACCGGGTGGACGACGCCGTGGACGACGCCGTGGACGACGCCGTGGACGACGCCCTGGTCGAGCGCCTGCGCGGGCGCGGCAGCCTGAAGTGGACGCGCTACCCGGAGGCGCTCGGCGCGTGGGTGGCCGAGTCCGACCTCGGGACGGCGCCTGCGGTGACCGAGGCGCTGCGCGACGCCGTCGACCGCGGGCTGTTCGGCTACCTGCCCGACTGGCTGGCCGACGACATGGCGCGGGCCACCGCCGGGTTCCTGGCCGACCGGCACGGCTGGACCGTCCCGCCGGAGCGGGTGCGGCCGCTGCCCGACGTGCTGGCGGCGCTGTCGGCGGCGATCACCCACCTGACGCCGGCCGGCTCGCCGGTGGTGCTGCCGACGCCGGCCTACATGCCCTTCCTGGAGGTGCCGCCGGCGCTGGGCCGCGAGGTGCTCGAGGTGCCCATGGCCCGCGACGGCGACCGGTTCGTGTACGACCTCGACGCGCTCGACGCCGCCTTCCGCGCCGGCGGGCACCTGCTGGTGCTGTGCAACCCGCACAACCCGGTCGGCCGCGTGCTGGAGCCCGCGGAGATGCTGGCGATCGCCGAGGTGGTCGACCGGCACGGTGGCCGGGTGTTCGCCGACGAGGTGCACGCGCCGCTGGTCTTCCCCGGGCACCGGCACGTGCCCTACGCGTCGCTGTCGGAGACCACGGCCGCGCAGGCGTTCACCGCCACCAGCGCGTCGAAGGCGTGGGACCTCGCCGGACTCAAGTGCGCGCAGCTGGTGCTGTCGAACGAGGCGGACGCGCGGCTGTGGGCAGAGGTCGGCTACCCGGTGGAGCACGGCTGCTCGACGCCGGGCGCCGTCGCCAACACCGCCGCCTACCGCGACGGCGTCGGCTGGCTCGACGACACGATCGCCGTTCTCGACCGGCACCGCCGGCTGTTCGCGGACCTGGTGGCCGCGTCGCTCCCGCACGCCCGGCACCGGCCGCCGGAGGGCACCTACCTCGCCTGGCTGGAGCTCGGGGTGCCCGGGGCCGGCGACCTGCTGCTGGAGCGGGCCGGGGTCGCGGTGGTCGACGGCGGCTGCTGCGGGCAGGCCGGGGTGGGCGCCGTCCGGGTGAACCTGGCGACGCCCGAGCCGGTGCTCACCGCCCTCGTCGAGCGGATCGCCGCCGCCCTGCCCCGGTGAGTCAGCCGCGGGTGTCGGCCTCCACCGCCTCGAACGCCTTGCGCGCGGCGATGAGCACCGGGTCCCACACCGGGGCGAACGGCGGCGCGTAGGACAGGTCGAGGGAGAGCACCTCGTCGACGGTCATCTCGTTCCAGATGCAGATGGCCAGGGCGTCGATGCGCTTGGCCGCGCCGTTCTGCCCGACCACCTGGGCGCCGAGCAGCCGCCCGCTGCGCCGCTCGGCGATCATCTTGACCCGGATCGGCGCCGCGTTCGGCATGTACCCGGCGGTGGTGGTCGAGTCGACGGCGGCGGTGACGAACGAGTAGCCGGCCAGCTCGGCTTCCGCCTCGGCCAGCCCGGTGCGGGCGGCCTCGACGGCGCAGATCTTGGTGACCGCCGTCCCGATGACGCCGGGGAACGTGGCGTAGCCGCCGCCGATGTTGATGCCGGCCACCCGCCCCTGCTTGTTGGCGTGCGTGCCCAGCGCGACGACGACCCGCTGCCGCGAGAGCCGGTGCACCGACTCGACGCAGTCGCCGGCCGCCCAGACGCCGGGCACCTGGGTGCGCATGCGCTGGTCGACGGCGATGCCGCCGGAGGTGCCGAGCGGGATGCCCGCCTCCTCCGCCAGCCGCACGTCGGGCCGCACCCCGAGCCCGAGGACGACGAGGTCGGCGGGCAGCTCCCGGCCGCTCGCCGTCACCACCGCCCGCGCCCGCCCGTCGGGGCCGACGTCGATGCCCGAGACGCCGTCGCCGAGGACGAGCTCGATGCCCTCGCCGCGGACGGCGTCGGCGATGAACCGGCCGACGTCGGGGTCGAAGGTGCCCACCGGCTGCGGCGACCGGTCGACCACGGTGACGTCGAGGCCGCGCACCCGGCAGGCCTCCGCGATCTCCAGGCCGATGTAGCCGCCGCCGACGACGACCACCCTCTGCACCCGCCCGCCGTCGAGCTCGGCGCGCAGCGCGACGCCGTCGTCGAGCACCTGGACGCCGTAGACGCCCTTCGCGTCGATGCCCTCGACCGGCGGGCGCATCGGCACGCTGCCGGTGGCGTAGACGAGGTCGTCGTAGGGCTCGGTGCCCTCGGCGCCGCCGTCGAGGTCCCGCCAGTGCACGACGCCCTTGTCGGGATCGATGCCGACGACCTCGGTGCGCATGCGGACGTCGAGGCCGGCGGCGCGGTGCTGCTCGGGCGTGCGCGCGATCAGCTGCGCCTCGCTGTCGACGGTGCCGGAGATCCAGTACGGGATCCCGCAGGCGGAGTAGGAGGTGGCGCGGCCGCGCTCGAACATGACGACGTCGAGGTCGGGGCGCCGCTTCTTGGCCTGGGACGCGGCGCTGCCGCCGGCGGCGTCGCCCCCGATGACGACGAGACGGGTGCTCACCGTCGCAGGCTAGGACTCAGCGCTCCTCCAGGCTCACCGCCACGGTGGCGGCGAGCTCGCGGACCGCCTCCAGGTCGTCCTTCGACGGGGCGCCGGTGAGGCTCAGCGGCGCGGCGACCTGCTTCCACCGCAGCGCGCCGGTGATCGTGGTGATGGCCCGGAGCGCGCCGGCGGTGTCGTCGCCGCCGTGCACCCAGACGCCGAAGGGCAGGCCGACGGTGGCGTCGAGGCACGGGTAGTAGACGGTGTCGAAGAAGTGCTTGAGCGCGCCGCTCATGTAGCCGATGTTGGCCGGGGTGCCGAGCAGGACGCCGTCGGCGGCGAGCAGGTCGGCGGGCCCGGCCGACAGCGCCGGGCGCTCGACGAGCTCGGCCTCCTCGACCATCGCCACGCCCTCCCGGGCCGCCTCGAGCACGGCCTGCAGGTTCGGTGAGGGCGTGTGGTGGACGACGAGCAGCCGCGGCATGCCGCCCATCCTGCGCCTCTGCCGTCCGGCGAGGCCCGCGGTCGCCTAGCGTCCCGGCATGACCGTCGAGCTCTTCGCGGGCGTCCCCGTCAGCGACCTGCCGCGCGCCCTCGACTGGTACGGGCGGCTGTTCGGCGCGGAGCCCTCGTTCCTGCCCAACGACGTCGAGGCGGTGTGGGAGGTCGCCGAGCACCGCTACGTCTACGTCGAGCTGGAGCCGGAGGACGCCGGCCACTCGATGGTCACGCTGTTCGTCTACGACCTCGACGAGCGGGTGGCCGCGATCGCCGACCGCGGTCTCGAGCCGGCGCAGCGCGAGACCTACGACAACGGCGTGCGGAAGGTGACCTACCGCGACCCCGACGGCAACGAGGTCGGCCTCGGCGGCGGCCCGGTCGCCGCCTGACGCCCACTCCTGCGGTGTTGCCCGTGGTCCTGCGGCCCTGCAGCACCGCAGGAGCACGAAGAACACCGCAGAAGCAGGCGCGGCGCCCGTCGTCGACCTGTCGTCGTCTCGGTGGCCGGGAGACAGCAGCACGTCGACACGCGGCGCACACCGCGACGTCCGGCAGGATCGCCGGCATGGCGGTCAACCCCCGCATCGGGCCGATCGAGCGGACCACCGGGCGCACCTGGGACGAGTGGCTGGCGTTCATGGACGGCATCGGCGCGCCCGGTCTCGACCACGGGGCCATCGCGCTGCACGTCTACGAGGAGCTCGGCGACGGGTTCGCGCAGCGCGGCTGGTGGACGCAGTCGGTGACCGTCGCCTACGAGCACCACATCGGCCGGCGCGTCCCGGGGCAGCGCTCCGACGGCACCTTCCAGACCAGCGTCAGCCGCGCGACGCCGCTGCCCATGGCCGACCTCATGGAGCGCTGGCGCGCCTTCGCCGACGCCGACGCGGCGGTGCAGGAGATCGTCGCGGGCGGCGACCTCAAGGTCAGCGGCACCGACCGGCGCATCACCTGGCGGACGCGGGCCGTCGACGGCTCGTCGGTCGTCGTCACCAGCGAGCCGAAGAAGAACGGGACGGCGTCGCTCGTGGCCACCCAGATGGGACTGGCGACGCTCGAGGACAACGACGCCGCCCGCGAGCGGTGGACGGCGATCGTCGAGCGGTTCCTGGCGGGCGTCGCGCCGGGACGCTGAGCGGGAGGAGGCGGCATGCACGACGCGACGCCGGAGGAGCGGCTGCAGCACCTGCAGGCGCTCACCGGGACGTGGACGACCGAGGGCACCCATCCGCTGCTGCCCGGTGAGGTCGTCCGCGGGCGGGCGGAGTTCGCGTGGCTGGAGAGCGGGCACTTCCTCACCTGGCGCTCCTCCTCCGAGCACCCGCAGGTCCCCGACGCCCTGGCCGTCATCGGCGTCGTGGACGGGCGGCTGGCGATGCACTACTTCGACGCCCGCGGCGTCCACCGGCTCTACGCCGTCGACGCCGACGAGCGGGAGTGGCACCTCCGGCTCGACGACCCCGCCTTCGCGCAGCGGACGACCGGCTCCCTCACCGGCGACGAGCTCACGCTGCGCGGCGCCTACTCCCGCGACGGGGGCGACTGGGAGGAGGACCTGACACTCACCCTCCGCAGGACCCGGTGACCCGGCGCCGGCCGCTAGCGTGGCGCGGTGGGCATCGAGGTCCTGCCGGCGACGGCCGAGCGGTTCGACGACGTCGCGACGATGCTGGGGCCCAAGAACCCGGACTCCAGCGTCTGCTGGTGCCTGAGCCACCGGGTCGACTCGCGCACCAACCGCGAGCTCGTCGGGCCCGCCCGGCGCGAGTACGTCCGCGAGCTGACCACCCGCCCGGTCGCGCCCGGGGTGCTCGCCTACGACGGCGGCGAGGTGGTCGGGTGGGCCGCCGTCGCGCCCCGGTCCGAGCTGCCGTTCCAGCGCTCCCGGCTGATCCCGCACGTCGACGACCTGCCGGTGTGGTCGCTGTGGTGCGTCCGCGTGCGCCCGGGCCACCGCGGTCAGGGCATCGCCCACGCGCTGCTGCGCGGCGCCGTCGACCACGCGGCGTCGCACGGCGCGCCCGCCGTCGAGGGCTACCCGGCCGACAGCGGCGACCGGAGGGTCGACACGACGATGGCCTTCGTCGGCACCCGCAGGCTGTTCGAGGCGGCCGGCTTCACGAAGGCCGCCGACACCGACGCCGTCGCCGGCGGCTTCCCCCGGGTGCTCATGCGCCGGGCCCTCGGCTGACGGGCTTCCCGGCACGGTGACCGAGCGGACCACCTGGCTCGTCGTCGGCCTGACGCTCGGCCTCACGGCCGGCGTCCTCGGCTCCGAGGCGTGGCACTGGCTCGACGAGAACGGCAGCCGGCGGAACGTGGACCTCGCGTCCTTCGTCGGCGACCCCGCGCTCCCCGGTGGGCGCTGGGCCACCGACGAGCTCTGTGACGACGAGGTGCCCTGTTTCCAGGCGGTGCGGGCCGACGACCTGACCCTGTACCGCTTTCCCGACCGTGACGACGCCCTCGCCGTCGGGCGCAGCTTCGCCGGCGACGCCTACGTGTCGGGCTGGATGGTCGTGCGGTTCGAGCCGGGCGCCCTGACCGCCGACGAGCGGGTCGCCTTCGCGGGCAGGCTGGACTGCATCGACGTGGGAGTCGCGGAGGGCGGCCTGGAGTGCTGACCGACACCGTGCGCCGAGGTGCAACAGGAGCGCCCGGAGCTGCACGTCGGCGCACGCTGTCATCGCCTCACGCAGGATGGCCCGGTGCAGGACGACGCCGGCCGTGACGACGGCGTGGCCCCGCGGCTGACCGCACTGGCGGACCGGCTGGCCACCGACCTCGCCGGCCGGGCGACCGTCGAGACCGCGGAGCTCCCCGGCGTCTCGGGGACGAGCTGGACCCTGCGCCCGCTCGACCCGCGGTCGACGCCGGTGCAGTGGCTGCTGCTCGCGGACGAGGTCCTGCTGTGGGTCGGCCGGCTCGGCCGGGGTGGTCGCTTCGAGCTGGACCGCACGGCCGAGGACGTCGGGTTCCTCGAGCGGGTCGTCCGTGCCGCGGTCGCCGGCAGGGTGCGCGAGGTGTCCGCGCCGGCCCGGTCCCGCGTCGAGGTGATCCTCGAGGACGGGCAGGTCGTGGGCGAGACCGGGTACGCGGGCTGCCTGCCGGGACTGCTGCCGCTCCCCGGCTGGCGGCGCTGGGGCCGGGAGGTCCGCTACGCGCCGTACCGGGCGCCGTGAGCGCCTCGCGCAGGATCAGCGGTCGCCGAGGGCGTCCAGCAGGTCCGCGCGGGCGGTCGCCAGCGACGGCCCGTACCAGGTCAGCGCCCGCCCCGACACCAGCACCGACCGCACGCCCGGGAACGCCTCCGGCCCGTCGTCCGCGGTGAACACGTAGGGCTCGTCGGGCAGCAGGACGACGTCGGGCCACGCGGCGAGGACGTCGTCCACCGACACGTGCGGGTAGCGGTCCTCCCCCTCCCCGAACGCGTTGACCAGGCCGAGGCGGGCCAGCACGTCGCCGGTGAAGGTCCGCGGGCCCACGACCATCCACGGGTCCCGCCACACCGGCACCGCGCACCGCAGCGCCGGCGACGGCACCGGCCGCGCCCACTCGGCCGCGGCGATCGTCAGCCACCCGGGCTCCGGCACCCGCAGCGCCTCGGTGAACAGCCGGCGCATCGACGCCAGCGCCTCGTCCACCGACTCGATCACCGTCACCCACACCGCGATGCCGGCCGCCCGCAGCCGGTCGACGTCCAGGCGTCGGTTCTCCTCCCGGTTGCAGACGACGAGGTCGGGCTCCAGTGCCGCGATCGCCGCCCGGTCGGGGTTCTTCGTGCCCCGCACCCGCGGCACGTCGAGGCCGGCGGGGTGGGTGCACCAGTCGGTGGCGCCGACGAGCCGGTCGGGCACCGTCACCGCGAACGCCTCGGTCAGCGACGGCACCAGCGACACGATCCGGCGCGCCGGCCCCGTCAGCGGGACCGGCTCGCCCAGGTCGTCCCGGGCGCCTCCCGCGTGCGAGAGGCCCACGCGATCAGACATTGCGCCGGTACTGGCCACCCACCTCGAAGAACGCCTCGCTGATCTGCCCGAGCGAGCACACCCGGACGGCGTCCATCAGCGCGGCGAACACGTTGCCGCCCGACGTCGCCGCCTCCTGCAGCGCGGCCAGCGCGGCGGGCGCCTCGCCGGCGTGCCGGGCCTGGAAGTCCGCGAGCCGCTGCAGCTGCGACTGCTTCTCGTCCTCGGTGGCCCGGGCGAGCTCGACCGGCTTCGGCGGCGCGGAGTCCCGGTGCGGGTCGAGGAAGGTGTTGACGCCGACGATCGGCAGCGAGCCGTCGTGCTTGCGGTGCTCGTAGAGCATCGACTCGTCCTGGATCTTGCCGCGCTGGTAGCCGGTCTCCATGGCGCCGAGCACGCCGCCGCGCTCGGCGATCCGGTCGAACTCCGCGAGCACGGCCTCCTCCACGAGGTCGGTGAGCTCGTCGACGACGGCCGCGCCCTGCAGCGGGTTCTCGTTGCCGGCGAGGCCCCACTCCCGGTCGATGATCATCTGGATCGCCAGCGCCCGGCGCACCGAGTGCTCCGACGGCGTCGTCACGGCCTCGTCGTAGGCGTTGGTGTGCAGCGAGTTGGCGTTGTCGTAGATCGCGCACAGCGCCTGCAGCGTCGTCCGGATGTCGTTGAAGTCCATCTCCTGCGCGTGCAGCGACCGGCCCGAGGTCTGCACGTGGTACTTCAGCTGCTGGGAGCGGGCGTTGGCGCCGTAGCGGTCGCGCATCGCCACCGCCCAGATCCGCCGCGCCACCCGGCCGATCACCGTGTACTCGGCGTCCATGCCGTTGCTGAAGAAGAACGACAGGTTCGGCGCGAAGTCGTCGATCGACATCCCCCGCGCCAGGTACGCCTCGACGTAGGTGAACCCGTTCGCGAGGGTGAAGGCGAGCTGGCTGATGGGGTTCGCCCCGGCCTCGGCGATGTGGTAGCCGGAGATCGAGACCGAGTAGAAGTTCCGCACCCGGTGCTCGATGAACCAGGCCTGGATGTCGGCCATGCAGCGCAGCGCGAACTCGGTGGAGAAGATGCAGGTGTTCTGGCCCTGGTCCTCCTTGAGGATGTCGGCCTGCACCGTGCCGCGGACGTTGGCCAGCACCCACGCGCGGATCTCGTCGGCCTCGGCCGCGTCGGGCTCGCGGCCCTCCTCCTCACGGAACCGGTCCAGGCGCTGCTCGATCGCGGTGTTGAGGAACATCGCGAGCACCGCGGGCGCCGGCCCGTTGATCGTCATCGACACCGACGTCGTGGGCGCGCACAGGTCGAAGCCGTCGTAGAGCACCCGCATGTCGTCGAGCGTCGCGATCGAGACGCCGGACGTGCCGACCTTGCCGTAGACGTCGGGGCGCGGGTCGGGGTCGCGGCCGTAGAGGGTGACCGAGTCGAACGCCGTCGACAGCCGGGTGGCCTCGTTGCCGGCCGACAGCACGCGGAACCGGCGGTTGGTGCGGAACGCGTCGCCCTCGCCGGCGAACATGCGCGCCGGGGCCTCACCGGACCGCTTGAACGGGAAGACGCCGGCCGTGTACGGGAACGCGCCGGGCAGGTTCTCCCGCCGCAGGAAGCGCAGCAGCTCGGCGGAGTCCTGCGTGCGCGGCAGCGCCACCCGCGGCACCTTCGTGCCGGACAGGGTCTCGCGGGTCAGCGGCGTGCGGATCTCCTTCCCGCGCACCGTGTAGACGTACTCGTCGCCGGAGTACTGCTCCACCCGCGCGGGCCACTCCTCCAGCAGCGTGCGCACCTCGGGCAGCAGCTCCCGGTCGGCGGCCTCGGCGGCCGCCCGGGCGGCGTCCGCCGCCTCCCCCTCCAGCACCTCGGCCGCGGTGGTCAGGTGCTGGCGCCGCCGGACGACGGCGGCCTGCTCCTCGGTCACCCGGTGGTGGCCGCGCACCGCGTCGGCCACCTCGGCGAGATACCGCGCTCGCGACGACGGCACCACGCTCGACAGCCCCGTCGAGGCCCGGACGTCGACCCGCGGCAGGACGCCGGCGCCCGCGGGCAGGCCCTCGTCGACCAGCAGGCGCAGCAGCTCCTGGTACAGCGCGGTGACGCCGTCGTCGTCGAAGCGGGCGGCGCTGGTGCCGAACACCGGCATCGACTCCCACGGCTGCCCGAAGGCCTCGCGGTTGCGCACCATCTGCCGGGCGACGTCGCGGCGGGCGTCCTCCGCGCCGCGGCGCTCGAACTTGTTGATCGCGACGACGTCGGCGAGGTCGAGCATGTCGATCTTCTCGAGCTGCGACGCGGCGCCGAACTCCGGCGTCATGACGTAGAGCGAGACGTCGCTGAACGGCACGATCGCGGCGTCGCCCTGCCCGATGCCCGGCGTCTCGACGATCACCAGGTCGAACCCGGCCGCCTTCACCGCGGCGAGCACGTCGTCCAGGTGCCCCGGCACCTGCGCGCCGGCCGTGCGGGTGGCCATCGAGCGGAAGAAGGTGTGCGAGCCCTCGCCGGACTCCAGCGCGTTCATCCGGATCCGGTCGCCGAGCAGCGCGCCGCCGCCGCGCCGCCGGGTGGGGTCGACCGCGACGACGGCGACCCGCAGCTTGTCCTCCTGGTCGCGGCGCAGCCGGCGCAGCAGCTCGTCGGTGAGCGAGGACTTGCCCGAGCCGCCGGTGCCGGTGATGCCGAGGACCGGCACGGTGCGCCCGGCGGCGGCCTCGCGGACGCGGGCGGCCAGCTCGTCGTCGGCGCCGGCCTCCAGCACGGTGATCGCCCGGGCCAGCGCCCGCGGGTCGCCGGTGAGCAGCGCGTCGACGTCGGGCCGCTGCTCGGTGAGGTCGACGTCGCAGGACGCGATCAGCTCGTTGATCATCCCGGGCAGGCCCAGGCGGGCGCCGTCCTCGGGGCTGAAGATGCGCACGCCCCGCTCGCGCAGCGCGGCGATCTCGTCGGGCACGATCACGCCCCCGCCGCCGCCGAACACCTGCACGTGACCCGCCCCGGCCTCGCGCAGCCGGTCGACCAGGTAGCCGAAGTACTCGACGTGCCCGCCCTGGTAGGAGGAGATCGCGACGCCCTGCGCGTCCTCCTCGAGCGCGGCCCGGACGACGGCGTCGACCGACCGGTCGTGGCCCAGGTGCACGACCTCCGCGCCCTGGCTCTGCAGCAGCCGGCGCATGACGTTGATCGCCGCGTCGTGCCCGTCGAACAGGCTCGCCGCGGTGACGAACCGGACGGGGTGGACGGGGACGTGCAGCTCCGCGGACGCCATGCCGGGCACGGTAGGCCGGATTTAGTAGGACGTCCAACTACTCGCCGGTAGGGCGCGGGAGCCTCCCGACGGACCGCGCGGGAACCCCTCGCCAGCCACCGGGCGTGGTGTCAGCATCCGCGCCGTCCCCGAACCGAACGGAGCACCTCCCCCATGGCCTTCCGCAACCTGATGGCGAAGCTCGGCGCCGGCAACGCCACCGTCGACACCGTCCTCGACTCCCCCGTCACCCAGCCCGGCGGCACCGTCACCGGCACCGTGCACCTGACCGGTGGCTCCGTCGCGCAGGACATCGCCGAGTGCCGCGTCTCGCTGCAGGCCGCGGTCGAGGTGGAGAGCGGCGACCACGAGTGGCGGGAGAACGTCACCTTCGGCACCGCCGTCGTGGCCGGCGCCGGCCGGATCGAGCCGGGCGCCCGCGCCGCCGTGCCGTTCAGCTTCCCGGTGCCCTGGCAGTGCCCGTTCACCGCCGTCGACGGCTGGACGCTGCGCGGGGTCTCCATCGGCCTGCGCACCCGCGTCGACATCCCCGGCGGCAGCGACCCCGGCGACCTCGACGCGGTCACCGTGCAGCCGCTGCCGGTGCAGCGCACCGTCCTGCAGGCGCTCGGGGGGCTGGGCTTCGGCTTCCGCGGCGCCGACGTCGAGAAGGGCCGCCTCGCCGGCAGCGACCTGCCCTTCTACCAGGAGGTCGAGTTCACCCCGCCGCCCGCGCTGCGCGGCCGGGTCAACGAGCTCGAGGTGACCTTCCTGACCTCGCCGCACGGCGTCGAGGTCGTGCTCGAGGTCGACCGCCGCGGCGGGCTGTTCACCGAGGGCCGCGACGTCGGTGGCCGGCTGCACCTGTCGCACTCCGACACCGACGTGTCCGCGGTGGCCGCGCAGCTCGACGCCGCCGTCCGCCAGCTCGGCTCGCGGCGCGGCTGGCTCTGACCGACCCTGACCGGGTGCTGACCCGGGACACGGTGGCCGCGCGGCTGCGGGACCTCCCCCGCCGCGCGGCCGCCCGCCCCGAGCTGCGGCAGGCCGGGGTCGCCGTCTGCGTCACCTGCGACGGCGGCGTCCCCGCCCTGCTGCTCACCCGCCGCGCGCCGGGCCTGCGGGCGCACGCCGGGCAGTGGGCGCTCCCCGGCGGCCGCCTCGACGACGGCGAGACGCCCGTGCAGGGCGCGCTGCGCGAGCTGGCCGAAGAGGTCGGGCTGGTCCGCGAGCCGGGCGACGTGCTCGGCGTCCTCGACGACTACGTCACCCGCTCCGGCTACGTGATGACGCCGGTGGTCGTGTGGGCCGGCGAGACCGGGCCGCTGGTGCCCGCCGAGGCCGAGGTGGCCGCGGCGTACCAGGTGCCGCTGGCCGACCTCGACGTCGACCCGGAGCTGGTGACCATCCCGGAGTCCGACGCCCCGGTGGTGCGGCTGCCGCTGTTCGACGGCTGGCTGCACGCGCCCACCGCCGCGGTGGTGCTGCAGTTCTGCCGGATCGCCTGCCGCGGCGAGCTGGTGCGGGTGGCGCACCTCGAGCAGCCGGTCTTCGCCTGGCGCTGAGGGAGCCCGGCGCTGAGCCCTACTGCCGGTGCCAGCGGGCCGCGCCGTAGCCCGACAGCGCCAGCACGATCCCCGACAGCACCGCGCTGCGGGTCCGCACGTCGCCGGTGGCGCGCGAGGTCCACACCGCGGCCGCGTCCAGGGCGGTGAGCAGCAGCGTCACCTCGGTGGTGCGGCGGGCCTGCGGCGCCGGCGTCACGAGCAGCGCGGCGCCCATCGCGATGTTGCGGGCCGCGCCCAGGCGGACCAGCAGCGGCAGCGCGACGTCGTCCCGCGCCGCGTCGGGCCGCACGCCGAGAGAACCGGCGATCCAGCGCGGCGCGAACAGCGCCGCCGTGCCGATCCACATCGACAGCGACCCGACGGTCTTGCGGGTGACGTCCCAGTCCCTGCTGCTCAGGCTGCTCACGAGCCGCCCTTGCCCGCGAACCGCCGAGCCGAACCGGCGGTGAGCACCAGCACGACGGCGAGGAAGGGCAGCGTGACCCAGCTCGCGACGACGTCGCTGACCGTGGCCACGGTGAACGCGGCCGCCGACGGGGCGCCGAGCGGGCCCAGGACGCCGTCGAGCCCGAGCGCGGCGATCGACGCCGGCAGCGTCAGGCACGCCGACACCGCCCCGCCGAGGACGACGCCGGCCAGCACCGCGGCCGGGGAGGTGCGCACCGCCCGCAGCGCGGTCGCCGTCCCCCGGCCGAGGGCGCCGCGCGGGCGCACCCGGCCGTCGTCGGGCAGCCCGGTGAGCGCGCCGGTGAGCCACAGCTGCGCCAGCAGGCCCGTGCCGAAGCCGACGACGTCGACCAGCAGCGCGTGCGCGACGCTCGGGTCGTCGTGGACGAGCAGCTGCCGCAGCACGTCGGGCACGGTGTTGACCAGCGTGACCGCCAGCGACAGCGCGTAGACGCGGCCCGCGTGCCGGCGCAGGAGGGCGAGGGCGCCCCGGACGGCGTCGCCGGCGGTCACGCCCGGGTCGCCACGGCCTGGATCCACCGGTCACCGGCGGCGCGGCGCAGCCGGCCCGGCGGCACCTCGAGCCCGTGCGCGGCGAGCTCGGCGACCAGCTGGTCGGTGGAGAACCGGTCGGCGGGGTGGCGGGAGACCGCCCGCAGCGCCGGGGCGTCGACGAACCGGGCGGTCATCTCGGTGAGCGCCAGCTGCCCGCCGGGGCGCAGCACCCGCGCGGCTTCGGCGACGGCGGCCCGCCAGTCGACGATGTGGTGCAGGGCGTGGAAGTCGACGACGAGGTCGGCGCTCGCGTCGCCGACCGGCAGCGCCGTGGCGTCGCCGACCCGGAAGGTCACCCGGTCGGCGAGGTCGGCGCAGCGCATCCGCGCGCGGCCCACCGACGCGGCGTGCACGTCGAAGGCGGTCACCTCGGTGGCGCCCAGGCACTCGACGGCGACCCGCGCGCCGAGCCCCCGCCGGCCGGTGCCGATCTCCACCGCACGGGACCCGCGGGCGCCCAGCCGCCGCAGGATCGCGCCCTCCACCCGCAGGCCGATCTCGTAGCGGAGGCGCGAGTCCACCCACAGGCGGTTGGCGTTGACGTAGGTGGGCGGCACGGCGCGGCCGCGGAGGTCGGTCATGGCGCGCGGCTACCCACTCCCGGCGCGAGCGCACCGTAGACCTCGCGCGCGTGGTCGAAGACGAGGAAGTGGCCCTCGCCGGCGTACCAGTGCGCGGTGCACCGCGGCAGCATCGCGGCCAGCACCCGGCCCAGGCCGACCGGGACCTGCCAGTCCTGGGTGCCGTGCCAGACGTGCACGTGCTGGGTCACCTCGGCGAGCGGGAAGCCCCACGGCCGGAACAGCAGCGCCCGGTCCTCCGCCAGCGGGCCGGCGCCCTGCCGCAGCCCCTCGGTGAAGGTCGCGGCCATCGCCCGGCGGACGGCGGGGCGGCCGAGCACGCGGCGGTCGGCCGGGTTGAGCCGCACCTGCAGGTAGCGCGGGAGCAGGGCGGGGCGGACGGTCAGCGGCGCGAACACCGGCCGCAGCAGCGCCGTCGTCGCCCGGGACGGCCGGTGGACGGCGGCGCGCACGGCGGGCGACAGCCGGCCCGGCAGCACGTCGGACCAGGCCCACGGGACGTCCGGCGGCGGCGCCCCGCCGAGGACGCCCACCGCCGTGACCCGGTCGGGCATGCCGTGCGCGCAGGCCAGGGCGTAGGCCGCGCCGCCGGAGAGGCTGAGGACGGCAGTGCGCTCGATGCCGAGGGTGTCGAGCAGCTGGGCGACGTCGCCCGGCCAGTCGGTCACCCGCCGGCCCGGCTGCGGGTCGGACCGGCCGAAGCCGGGCCGGTCGGGGACGACGAGCCGGATCCCCCAGCGGCGGTAGGCGCCGGGGTCCTCGACGTGCCGCTCCAGGCGGGAGCTGGGCGAGCCGTGGCAGCCGAGCACCGGCCGCCCGGCGGGGTCGCCCCACTCGGCGTAGGCGAGGGTGCGGCCGTCGCGTAGCTGGAGCCGGCCCTCGCGGGGGCCGTCGGCGGAGTCGGGGCTGGGCACGCGCCACGGCTACCCAGCCGGGACGGCGATCAGGCGCGGCGGCCGAGCAGCGCCAGCACCCGCGCCTGCCGGCCGGCGTCCGCGGGCGCCTCGGCCCTCTGGCAGATGCCCTCCATGTAGAGGGCGTCGCCCCAGGAGGCCGCCCCGGTCTCGATCCGGTCCAGCTCGGCGCCGGAGAGCGCGGCGTCCTGGCCGGTGGCGGTCGCGAGGTCCCAGCGGTGGACGACGAGGTCCCAGACGTAGAACTGCTCGAGCGTGGCGCCCACCGTCGTCGGGCCGAAGAAGCCGTCGTAGGCGGCGTCCGCGACGGCCGGGTCGCCGACGGCGGTGAGCACGCGGCCGGCGTGGGCGCGCAGGGCGCCCGCCGGGTCGGCGGTCACGTCGGGCGCGGGGCCGAGGTCGATCCCGCGGCCGGTGAGGAACTCGCGCTGGGTGTCGACCAGATGGGTCACGACGTCGCGGGCGCTCCAGCCCTCGCACGGGGTGGGCGCATCCCAGCCCGCGGCCGGGACGGCGTCGGCGACGGCGAGCAGCGGCTCGAGGGCGGCGGCGTAGGCGGTGGCGACCGGGGTGGTGAGCGTGTCCATGACGCCAGCCTGGCCGGTGCGGCAGCCTGGGTCTTGATGGAACCCGACACCGCACCCCGCCCGCGCCGGCTGGACGCGATCGAGCGGGCCCACCTGCGCGACCCGCGCGACGTCACCGCCGTCGTCCACCGGTACGAGGCCGAGGGGCCGCTCGCCGCCCTGGTGCAGCGGTTCTGGATCCCGGTGTGGTCGGTGCCGCCGGGACAGGAGTCGGTGCAGCGGGTGCTGCAGTACCCGTGCTGCCTGCTGGTGGTCGCCCCCGGCTACGCCCGCTTCCACGGCGTCGTCCAGGGTCTGTCGACGACGACGCTGGCCGGCGACGGCTGGGCGGCCGGCGTGATGCTCACCCCCGCCGCCGGGGCGCTGGTGGCCGGCGGGCCGGTGTCGGCGTTCACCGACCGGCACGTCGACGTCGGTGAGGTGCTCGGCGACGACGGCGCCCGGCTGACCGCGGCGGTGCGGTCCGCGATGGCCGGCGACCCGTCCTCGCCCGGCGCGCACGCGGCCGCGATGGCCGCCTACACCGACGTCCTCGCCCGGTTCCTGCCCGTGGACGACGAGGGGCGGCTGGTCGACCGGGTGGTGGCGCTGGTGGAGTCCCGGCCGGACCTGACCCGCGTCGACCAGCTGTGCGCGGAGACGGGGCTGTCGGAGCGTGCGCTGCAGCGGCTGTGCTCCCGGCGCCTCGGCCTGACGCCGAAGTGGCTGGTGCAGCGCCGCCGGCTGCAGGAGGCCGCCGGGCGGCTGCGCGAGCGGACGACGACGGTGGCCGAGGTGGCCGCCGCGCTCGGGTACGCCGACCAGCCGCACCTGACCCGCGACTTCGCCCGGGTCACCGGCATGACACCCGGCGAGTTCGCCGCCCGCTACGGCGACCGCTGACCGGGCGAGCGGAAGCCCCGGGGCCGGCGGCCGGAGCGCCGGTCCCGGCGGTATCCTCGCTCCCGCGCGTCACACAGCCGGCGTGCGCGGGGACCTCCCCGCACCCCGAGGGTCTGCAGCAGTCCGGACCCCGGCACCTGTCCGCCGGCGCGCCCGGCACCGCCCTGCTCGGAGTGACCACGTGTACCCCGCGGACGACCGGCTCCCGGCCGCGCTCCTCGACCTCGCCCTAGTCCCCTCGGACCGTCCCCTGCCCCTCGTCCTCGAGCAGGTCGCCGGCCTGGCCGCGGACCTGGTCGGCAGCGAGGCCGCGCTCTCGGTGACCGTCCTCGGCGTCGACGGCGCCGCCACCGTCGGCACGAGCTCCCAGGTGGCGGCCGAGCTGGACGAGGTCCAGTACCGCGCCGGCTCCGGCCCCTGCCTGGACGCCATCGCGGGCGAGCGGGTGCTCGTCATCGGGGACACCGCGCGCGAGCCGCGCTGGCCGCACCTGTCGCGCGCCGCGGCGGCGCTCGGCCTGCGGTCGGTCGTCTCGGTGCCCTTCCCCGGCGCCCTGCCGGCGTCCGGGGGGCTGAACGTGTACCTGCAGGCACCCGTCGCGGCCGACGAGGCGCTGCGGGCCCGCGCGGAGCTCCTCGCCCGGCACGGCGCGGTCCGCGTCGCCGACAGCCACCGGTTCGCGCGCCTGTCCGAGCAGGCCGTCAACCTGCAGCAGGCCCTCGACTCCCGCGCGGTCATCGACCAGGCCAAGGGCATCCTCGTCGAGCGCTTCCGCCTCACCCCCGAACAGGCGTTCGCGGCCCTGGCCCGGGTGTCGAACCGGACCAACACGAAGCTGCGCGAGGTGGCCGAGCGTCTCGTCGACACCGGAGAGTTCCCGGAGGTGTGACCGGGATCAGGCGCGCAGGCCCTCGATGACCGCGGCCATGTCCACGGCGCCCGGGTCCTCGAGGCGGCCGGCGGCCGCCTCCATCGTCTCGAGCACCGCGGCGGTGAGCCGGTCGTCGACGCCGGAGTCGCGCAGCGCGGTGCGGATGAGCCGGGCGTCCTTGGCCGCGCCGGTCAGGCCGAAGCTCGGCGGGAAGTCGCCGTCGATCATCAGCCCGCCCTTGAGGTGGGCGTAGGGCGAGTCGACCGGGCCGCCGTCGATGGCGTCGAGGAAGCGCCGCGGGTCCAGGCCGAGCGCGCGGGTGAGCGCGACGGCCTGCGCGGTGCCGGCGGTGAGCATGAACAGCCACGAGTTGCACGCCATCTTGAGCCGGCTGCCCTGCCCGGCCTCGCCGAGCCACAGCGTCCTCGACCCCAGCGCGTCCAGCACCGGGGCCAGCGCCTCCCGGGCCTCCTCCGGCCCGGAGGCGAGCAGCGTGAGCGCCCCCTTCGCGGCCGGCTCCTTCGTGCCGAGCACCGGGCAGTCGACCAGCACCAGGTCGAGCTCGCGGGCCGCCGCGACGGTGCGGTCGGCGCCCTCGACGCCGACCGTGGAGCACTGCAGCCAGGTGGTGCCGGCGGCCGGCGCGGCCTGCCGGACGACGTCGAGCACCGCGTCGGCGTCGAGCAGCATGGTGAGCACGACGTCGGCGCCGTCGGCGGCCTCGCGCGGTGACCCGAGGGCCTCCGCGCCGGTGTCGGTGAGCGCCCGCGCCTTCGCCGCGTCGCGGTTCCACATCCGCACGGGCAGGCCGGCCCGCCGCAGCGAGCCCACCATCCCCGCGCCCATCGTGCCGGTGCCGAGCACGGCCACCGTCGGTCCGGTCATGCGGGTCTCCTCGGTCTCGTGCGGGTCAGTGGTGGGCGGCGTGGCCGTGGCTGTGCACGCCGTCGGGGCCGTGCCGCTCGTCGGGTTGCTCCGCGGCAGCGGCGGCGTCCTCCGCCCGCGACCGGCGCAGGTCGACGACGCCGAGCACGAGCGCGGCGCCGGCGCCGAGCACCGACACGGCCAGCCCCGCGGCGGCCGCTGCCGGGTGGTCGCCGGTCGCGGACAGCACCAGGTAGAAGAGGCCGGGCAGCGCCGCGGTGCCGATCGCGGCGCCGAAGCGCTGCGCGGTCTGCAGCCCGCCGCCGGCCGACCCGGCCATCGACACCGGCACGTCGCGCAGGGTCATCGTGATGTTGGGCGAGATGACGAACCCGCCACCGATGCCGCTCAGCAGCAGCGCCGGCGCGACCGCCCAGCCGGCCGCCGACGGCGGGACGAGCAGCAGCACGACGGCGGCCGCGGCCAGGCCCACCATGACGACGGACAGGCCGATCACGGTGAGCCGGCGCCCGTACCGCTCGACCAGGCGCCCGGCGACCACGGCCGACGACGCCGAGCCGATGGCGAACGGGGTGACCGCCAGGCCGGACTGCAGCGGCGTGTAGCCCAGGCCGGTCTGGAAGAACAGGGCGAAGACCAGCCAGATGCCGCTGAACCCGACGAAGTACACGGTGCCCAGCGCCGCGCCGATGCCGTAGCCGCGGGTCTGCGTGACCAGCCGCGGGTCGAACACCGGCTGCCCGTCGCGGGCGACCACCCGCCGCTCCCACGCCACGAACAGCGCCAGCAGCAGCGCGCCGACGGGGAACAGCCACCACAGCCGCGACAGCCCGCCGGCCTCGGCCTGCACCAGCGGGAACAGCACCGCGAGCGCCCCGGCGCCGAGCAGGGCGACGCCGACGCCGTCGATGTGCCCGCGCCCGCCGCTGCCGCCGCGCGGGAGCAGCCGCAGCGCCAGGGCGAAGGCGACGACGCCGATCGGCACGTTGACGTAGAACAGCCACCGCCAGCCGTCGGGGCCCGACGCGAGGCCGAGGATCGCGCCGCCGGCGATGGGCCCGACGGCGGTCGAGATGCCGACCGTGGCGCCGAACAGGCCGAACGCCCGCCCGCGCTCGGGCCCGCGGAACAGCTGCTGGATGAGCGCGGAGTTCTGCGGCGCGAGGCAGCCCGCGGCCAGGCCCTGCACCAGCCGGGCGGCGATCAGCCAGCCCACCGACGGCGCCGCGCCCGCGGCGGCGCTGGAGAGCACGAACCCGGCGAGGCCGACGAGGAACAGCCGGCGCCGGCCCAGGGCGTCGCCGAGCCGGCCCGCGGGCACGAGCACCAGGCCGAAGGTGAGCGCGTAGCCCGAGACCACCCACTGCACGGTCGCCGGCGTGGCGCCGAGGTCGGTCTGCAGCGAGGGCAGGGCCACCGACACGATGCTGACGTCGAGCAGGGTCATGAAACCGACGACGAGCGTCACCGACAGTGCCGACCAGCGCCTCGGGTCGGGGCGGAACTCGTCGCCGGGGGCGGCGCCGGGGGGCGCGTCGGTCTGGGCTCGGGGTGGCACGGGGGTCCTTCCGGGGGCGGTGCGGGTGCGGGTGGCGGGATCGGGCGGGTGCCGGGTCAGTCGGCCGCGGGCGGCTCGCCGCGGCCGGCCCGGGCCGCGCGCACGACGGCGCGGCGGATGCCGACGTAGCCGGTGCAGCGGCAGAGGTTCGAGGCCAGCAGCTCGGTCAGCTTCTCCTCGTCCCGGTCGAGGAAGGGGTCGTCGTCGAGGGCCTGCTGCAGCAGCGTGAGGAAGCCCGGCGTGCAGAAGCCGCACTGCAGCCCGTGCTCGGCGGAGAACGCCTCCTGCAGCGGGGAGAGCCGGTCACCGTCGGCCAGCCCCTCCACGGTGCGCACCTCGGACCCCTCGCACTGCAGCGCGAGCACGAGGCAGGAGCGCACCGCCTCGCCGTCGACGGAGACGGTGCACGAGCCGCACACCCCGTGCTCGCAGGCGAGGTTGGTGCCGGTGAGGCCGAGGCCGTCGCGGAGGGCGTCGGCGAGGGAGTCGCGGGCCTCGACGGCGACCCGCCGCGGCTGCCCGTTCACGGTCATCCGCACGTCCATCAGGCCGCCTCCCCCAGCGCCTCGGTGAGCGCCCGCGCGGTGAGCACGCCGAGCGCGTGCCGCCGGTAGTCCGCCGAGCAGTGCGGCTCGGACGCCGGGTCGGCCGCGGCGGCCGCGGCGTCGGCGGCCGCGCGCACCGCCTCCGGGG
Organism: Geodermatophilus sp. FMUSA9-8; assembly: GCF_037034165.1. Classification (NCBI taxonomy): domain Bacteria; kingdom Bacillati; phylum Actinomycetota; class Actinomycetes; order Geodermatophilales; family Geodermatophilaceae; genus Geodermatophilus; species Geodermatophilus sp. FMUSA9-8. The sequence goes on from NZ_JBAGKE010000001.1 coordinate 591,190, forward strand.
ACCCGTCGCTGCCGACCAGGGCCGCCTCGGCCTCCGCCGCGCGGACGGGGACGCCGGCGGCGTTGGCCAGCCCGATGCGGGCCCGCGTCACCCGGCCGGCCGCGACGTGCACGGCGCAGCCGGCGGCGGCCAGCGCGAAGCTGCCCGAGGTGCGGCGCAGCTCGGCGAACCCGACGCCGGCGCCCGCGCCGAGCAGCGGGAGCGTCACCGCGGTGAGCACCTCGTCCGGGGCGCGCCGCGTGCGGTGCGGCCCGCGGAACCAGTCGGCGGCGGCGACCTCCCGCTCCCCCGCCGGTCCGCGCACGGTCATCCGCGCGTCCAGCGCCCGGGCCAGCGCGCACCACTCGGCGGCCGGGTGCGCCCAGGCCAGCGACCCGGCGAAGGTGCCCCGGGCACGGATCGGCGGGTGCGCCACGTAGGCGGCCGCGCGGCGCAGCAGCCGCGCGAGCGGGTCGTCGAGCTCCAGCCGCTCGACGGCGGCGTGCCGCACCAGCGCACCCAGGCGCAGCTCGCCATCGGCCACGGCCAGGCCGGCGAGGTCCGCCGCGCCCGCGAGGTCGACCAGGACGCCGCGGCGCACGTCGCCGTACCGCAGCTCCAGCAGCAGGCTCTGCCCGCCGGCGAGCACCGCCGCGTCGTCGCCGGCCTCGGCCAGCAGCGCCACCGCCTCGTCGGCGGAGCCGGCCCGGCGATACGTGATCGGCGGGAGCTTCACGGCTTCCCCGGCCGGCGATCGGGTAGGTGCACCGGGCAACAGTGCCCACGGAAGGGGTCGGGTCATGCGCCGTCTCGGCGATCCGCTGCCGCGCCGGGAGGACGCCGACCTCCTGACCGGCCGAGCCCGCACCGTCGCCGACCTGACCGCCGCGGACGTCGGCGCCCCGGTGCTGGAGCTCGCGTTCGTCCGGAGCCCGGTGGCACATGGGCGGCTGCGCGGCGCCGACGTGACCGCCGCGCGGGAGGTGCCCGGCGTCGCCGGCGCCTGGGCCGCCGCCGACCTGCCCGGCCTGCCGCCCACCCCGGTGCCGCCGGCCGGCCGGGGCGCGCTGGCCGGCCGGGACTGGGCCGCGCTGGCCGCCGACCGGGTGCGCTTCGTCGGCCAGCCGGTGGCCGTGGTCGCCGCCGACAGCCGGGCGCACGCCGAGGACGGCGCCCGCCGGGTCGTCCTCGACGTCGAGGAGCTGCCCCCGGTGCTGGGCGTCCGCGCGGCGCTCGCCGACGACGCCCCGCGGCTCTGGGACGGCCGCGACGACGTGGCGCAGGTGCACACCTCCGACGAGACGCCCGAGGACCTCGCGGACGTGTTCGTCGGCGCGCCGGTCGTCGTCGAGGGCCGGTTCCGGCAGCCGCGGCTGCTGCCCACCTCGCTGGAGGGCCGGGCGGTACTGGCCCGCCCCGACGACGGCGGCGGGGTGACCGTGTGGGTGTCCCACCAGGCGCCGCACAGCCTGCGCGGGGCGCTGGCCGAGGCGTTCGCGCTGGACCCGCGGCAGGTGCGGGTGGTCGTGCCGGCCACCGGCGGCGCGTTCGGCGCGAAGAGCCAGGGCTGTCCCGAGTACGTCGTCGCGGTGGCGCTCGCCCGGCTGACCGGGCGGCCGGTGCGCTGGTCGGAGGACCGCATCGAGGCGATGACGGCGGCCACCCGCGGGCGCGGCCAGGACCAGGTCACGCGCATGGCCGCCGACGCCGACGGCCGGATCCTCGCCTACTCCCTCGACGTGCTCGCCGACCTCGGCGCGTATCCGCACACCGGCGCCCAGGTGCCGTCCTTCACCGTCGGCATGGCCACCGGCGCGTACCGGACGCCGCGGGTGGGCGCCCGGGCCACCTGCGTGCTCACCACGACGCCGCCCAGCTCCTCCTACCGCGGCGCCGGGCGCCCGGAGGCGGCCTACGCGGTGGAGCGGACGGTGGACCTGCTCGCCCGCCGGCTCGGGATGGACCCCGCCGAGCTCCGCCGGCGCAACCTCCTCCGCCCCGACGAGCTCCCGTACGAGACGCCGACCGGCCGCACCTACGACTCCGGTGACTACGGCGCGGCGCTGGAGAAGGTGCTCGCGGAGGTGGGGTACGACGACGTCCGCGCCGAGCAGACCCGCCGCCGCGCGGACGGCGGGCGGCCGCTGGGCATCGGGCTGGCCACCTACGTCGAGCGGTCCGGGGCGGCGCCGCACAGCCCCGAGTACGGCGCGGTCGAGGCCTGTCCGGACGGCACCGTGGTGGCGCGCACCGGCTCGCAGTCGACCGGGCAGGGGCACCTCACCGCGTTCGCGCAGGTGGTCGCGGCGGCGCTGGACGTCGACCTCGACGCCGTCCGGGTCGTGCAGGGCGACACCGCCGAGGTGCCCGACGGGTTCGGCAGCTTCGGCAGCCGGTCGATGCAGGTCGGTGGCGGCGCGCTGTGGCTCGCCGCGCAGCGGCTGGTGGAGGAGGCCCGCCGCCGGTTCGCCGTGCACCGCGGCACGGCCGACGACGCCGTCACCTACGCCGCCGGGGTCCTGTCGGCGCCGGGCGCGGAGCCGATGACGCTGGCCGAGGTCGCGGCGGCCACCGGCCCGCTCACCGGCGAGGAGTCCTTCACCCCGCCACAGGCCTTCCCGTACGGCGCCTACGCCGCGGTGGTGGAGGTCGACCCCGACCTGGGCGTCGTCGACGTGCAGCGGCTGGTCGCCGTCGACGACCACGGCGTCGTGGTCAACCCGCTGCTCGTCGACGGGCAGGGCTACGGCTCGATCACGCAGGGGCTCGGGCAGGCGCTCACCGAGGAGGCGGTCACCGCGCCCGACGGCCGCCCGGCGGCCACCTCGCTGCTCGACCACCTGCTGCCCACCGCCGCCGACGTGCCGCCGGTTCAGCTGGAGGAGACCGCGGTGCCCAACCCGAACCAGCCGTTCGGCGCGAAGGGCGCCGGCGAGGCGGGGTGCATCGGGGTGCCGCCGGCGGTGGTCAACGCCGTGTGCGACGCCCTCGACGTCGACTCCGTGGACATGCCACTGACACCGGAGACCGTCTGGCGGGCACTCCGGGGCCGGTGACGGCGGTCAGTCGAGGACGGCGGTGGCGTCGACCTCGATGAGCAGGTCCGGTTCGGCCAGCGCGGCCACCGGGATGAGGGTGACCGGCCGGGTCAGGTCGCGGCCGAGCCGGGCCGACGCCCGGGCCACGCCCTCGCCGAGCGCGGCCAGCTTGTCGGGGCTCCAGTCGACGACGTACAGGACGAGCTTGGCGACGTCGTCGACCGTGCCGCCGGCGGCGTCCAGCGCGGTGGCCACGTTGAGGAACGCCTGCTCGGTCTGCGCGGCGAGGTCGCCGGCGCCGACCGGCTCTCCCTCGGCGGTGCGGGCGACCTGGCCGGCCAGGTAGACGGTGCGGCTGCCGGTGGCCACGGCCATCTGCCGGTAGACGCCGGGGACGGGCAGGCCGGGCGGGTCGATCAGCTGGACGGTCACGGTTCCTCCTGGGGAGTGGCGAGAGCCGTAACATAGCAGCGCTATGCTACGGTGCGCCAGTGCCCCGACGAGCCGATCCCGCACTCCGTTCCCTGCTGGTCGAGCGGGCGGCACGGATGCTCGCCGCCCGCGAGCCGGTGACGCTGCGCGCGCTGGTCGAGGGGACGGGCGCCTCGACCATGGCCGTCTACACGCACTTCGGCGGGATGCCGGGGCTGTGGAGCGCGGTGCGGCAGGAGGGCTTCACCCGGCTCGCCGCCCGGCTGGCCGCCGTGCCCCGCACCGGCGACCCGGTGCACGACGTGGCGGCCCACGGTGTCGCCTACGCCCGCAACGCGCTGGAGGCCCCGGAGCTGTACCGCGCGATGTTCGACGCCCGCGCCGACCTGGCCGACGCCGCGGCCGCCGACGCCACCTTCCAGCGGCTGGTCGACGCCGTCGCCCGCGCCCGCGACGAGGGCCGGCTCGGCCCCGGCACCGACCCCCTGGCGCTGGCCACCCGCTCCTGGGCGGCCGGGCACGGGCTGGTCTCCCTCGTGGTGCAGGGCGTGCTGCCGGCCGCGGTCCTCGCACCGCAGGCGTCCGCCACCACCGTCGCGCTGCTGACGGCGGCGGGCGACGACCCGGACCGCTGCCGTGCCTCCGTCGAGCGCGCCTGGGCGGCCGGCTGAGACGGCGCAAGATCGGTCGGGCGCGGGAGGCCCCTGGCTCGCCAGACTCGTCGTCGTGACCCCGCCCGGACGCGACCGCCTGCGCGAACTGCTCGACGCCGTCCTCGACGAGGACAACCGCTCGCTCGCCGACATGGCCGGCGACGCCTACGCCTCCCCGTTCCACTTCAGCCGCCAGGTGTCCGGCGGGGCCGGCGAGTCGCCGGTCGCGCTGCGCCGGCGGGTGGTCCTCGAGCGCGCGGCCTGGCAGCTGCGGCACGGCGCGAGCGTCACCGACGCCGCCTTCGCCGCCGGCTACGAGTCGGTCGAGGGGTTCAGCCGCGCCTTCGCCCGCGCCTATGGGTCCCCGCCGAGCGCCGTGACCGGGGACGGGGCCGGTGGGGCGGCCGGCGGGCGCGACGCGCACTGGCTGCCGGCGCCCAACGGCCTGCACTTCCACCCGCCGGCGTCGCTGTGGGTGTCCGACGAGCCGGTGCGCCGCGGCGACGAGGTGACCGCGCTGCTGGTGCACCACGGCGTCGAGGACACCCGGTCCCTCCTCGAGCTGGCGAAGGGCCTGCCGGACGAGGAGTACCGGCGGGTGCGCGCGGCCGGGGCCGAGGTGCTGCCCTGGGACGGGCCGGAGGAGACGCTGGCCGCCGTCCTCGACCACGAGGTGTGGACGCTGGAGGTCTGGGTCGCCTCGATCGAGGGCCGCGACACCCCGGCCCGCGGTGCCGACGACGTCGCCGCCCTGCTCGACCGGCACGCCGCCGTCGCGCCCCGGTGGCTCGCGGCCGTGCGCGACGTCGCCCGGCGCGGCGCCTGGAACGACCGGCTCGTCGACGCGCTCTGCGACCCGCCGGAGAGCTTCGTGCTCGCCGGCGTCGTGGCACACGTCCTCACCTACTCAGCGCACCGCCGCCTGCTGGCGCGGACCTGGCTGCGCGCGGCCGGTGTCGCCGTCGACACCGGCGACCCTCTCGACTGGCTCACCCGGAGGAACCGATGACCCGCACCGTCTACTACACCGCCACCACGCTCGACGGCTTCATCGCGAGCGCCGAGCACTCGCTGGACTGGCTGCTCACCCGCGAGGCCGACCACGAGGGCGCCATGGGCTACAAGGCGTTCGAGAAGACCGTCGGCTCGCTGGTGATGGGCGCCTCGACCTACGAGTGGGTGCAGCGGCAGGGCGAGGACTGGGCCTACGACCAGCCCGCCTGGGTCCTCACCCACCGGCAGCTGACGCCGTACGAGGGTCGCGACATCCGGTTCACCGCCGCCGACACCGACGGGGAGCTGCGGGCGCTGCACGCCGAGATGGTCGCCGCGGCCGGCGACCTCGACGTGTGGATCGTCGGCGGCGGGCCGGTGGCCGCGCGGTTCGCGGAGGCGGGGCTGCTCGACGAGGTGGTCGTGTCGATCGCGCCGGTCACGCTGGGCGCGGGCATGCCGCTGCTGCCGGCGCACGTCGAGCTGGTCACCCGCGAGGTGGCGCAGAACGGCGAGTTCGCCGTCGTCCGCTACGACGTCGTCCGTCCCGGCGGGGACTGAGCCGGGCACGCCGGCGCCGGGCGCGGCAGACTGGGGAGGTCAGCCGGCCCGGATCCGAGGAGGTCGCCGGTTGTCGCCCCGTCCGATCCCCTCGGCGCCCTCACCGCCGGCGGGCCCGACGGCACCCTGCTCAGCGCGGCCGGCCGGTCGGCCGATCCTGCGCGCGACGGCGCCGTCCTGGCCGCCTGGGCCCGCGCCGTGCGCGCCGACGCCGCCGAGGGCCGCGAGCGCGCGCGGGCCTCCCTGCAGCGGATCGCCGAGCGGCACCGCTCGCTGCGCCCGTTGCCCGCCCCTGGCGTGCTCCGCATCCCGGCGATGCCGGACGCCGGGACCGCGGTGCTGCGGGCGCGCCTGCGCGACCTGGAGGCGGAGAACGAGGGCCTGCGGGCGGCGCTGGGCTCCAACCGGCGCATCGGCATGGCGATCGGCGTCCTCATGGCCTCCCGTCGGCTGACCGCCGAGCAGGCCCTCGACGCCCTGCGCACCGCCAGCAGCCACGCCAACCGCAAGCTGCGCGACGTCGCCGAGGACGTGCTGTGGACCGGGACGCTGCCCGCCGCGGGCCAGCGCCCGCGCCGCTGACCCGCCCGGAGCCGTCAGGCGGAGCGGATCACCGAGACGTCGAACTCGATCTGGATCCGGTCGCTGACCAGCACGCCGCCGGTGTCGAGCGGCGTGTTCCAGGTCAGGCCCCAGTCGCTGCGCTTGATCGCCAGCGCGCCCTCGAAGCCGACCCGGGTGTTGCCGAACGGGTCCTTCGCCGAGCCGGTCAGCGCGAACTCCACCGTGACCGGGCGGGTCACGTCGCGGATGGTCAGGTCACCGGTGACCTCGTAGACCTCGTCGTCGAGCTGCTCGACCTCGGTGGAGGCGAACACGATCTCCGGCCACCGCTCGACGTCGAGGAAGTCCGGCGAGCGCAGGTGCGCGTCGCGGTCGGCCTGGCCGGTGTCGATGCTCGCCGTCCGGATGCGGATGGCCACCGAGCTCGCGCCGGGCTTGGCGACGTCGAGGTGCGCCTCCCCGGCGAAGTCGGTGAACGACCCCCGGACCGTCGTCACCATCGCGTGCCGGGCACGGATGCCGATGCGGGTGTGCGCGACGTCGATGACGTAGTCACCCGAGACGTCGGCCAGCGCGGCCGTGGCCGCGTCGAAGTCGGTGGGGCCACCATCGGGTGCCCGGTGCTTCGCCACGTCAGATCCCTCCCCCTCGCTGGCTGACCATCCTCGCAGGTGTCCCGGCGGAACGGTCAGCGGCCGGGACGGAACGGGTTGCGGCCCGGCCGGAACAGCGTCTCCTGCGTCAGGCTCGCGGCCAGCACCCCGTCGGCGGTGGTCACCGCACCGGTGTACCAGCCGCGGCCGCCGGCCACCGTGTGCGGGACCAGGTCCACGAGCACCCACTCGTCCAGCCGGGCCGGGCGGTGGAACCAGACGGCGTGGTCCAGCGTCGGCCCGGGCGCCGCCTCGTCCTCCGGCAGCGCCGACAGGCCGGTGCCGATGTCGGAGAGGTAGAGCAGCGCGCAGGCGTGCAGCAGCGGGTCGTCGGGCAGCGGCACGGTGGCGCGGGCCCAGAAGCGGGTGGGCCACGAGGCGTCCGGATAGGGCTGCGAGGGGCGGCGGCCCTCGAAGGAGAACAGCCGCGGCAGCTGCACCGGCTCGGCGTCGGCGGGATCCTCGGCGGCGGGCGCGGCGGCCACCTGCAGGTCGGGTCCGGCGGTGGGCGCCTGGAACGACGCCGACATCGACAGCACCACCTCGCCGCCCTGCACGGCCACGACGCGGCGGGCGGAGAACGAGCCGCCGTCGCGGTCGCGGTCGACGTGGAAGACCGCCGGCCGGGCGGCGTCGCCGCTGCGCAGGAAGTAGCCGTGCAGCGAGTGCGGCAGCCGGTCGGGGGCCACCGTGCGGCCGGCGGCGAGCAGCGCCTGCGCCGCGACCTGGCCGCCGTACAGCGGGAAGGGGTCGGCGAACAGCAGGGTGCTGCGGTAAAGGTCGCGGTCCAGCTCCTCGAGCGTCAGCACGTCGAGCAGCGTGGGGTCCCCGGCGTCGGCGCTCACGACCGCCGAACGTAACCGGGCCCGGGGCCGCCGCTGCAGGCGACCCCGGGCCGCGGCTCGTGCGGGGCGGCAGTGCCGGGGTCGTTCTCGCACCCCCGGGGTCCTGCAGGGCCCCCGGAGACCGGGGAACGCCCCAGGAGCGGGGCAGTGCCGGCGTTCCTCGCGCATCGACGGCGCTGCAGGACCGGCAGTGCACGAGGAACCCCGGCGATCCGCGCGAGCGGAGCCGGGGCCGCCTCCCGCGCGCGGGAGGCGGACCCGGCGGGGTCAGAGCAGCTCGAGGATGGTGGCGTTGGCCTGGCCGCCGCCCTCGCACATCGTCTGCAGGCCGTAGCGGATCCCGTTGTCGCGCATGTGGTGCACGAGCGTCGTCATGATCCGCGCGCCGGAACCGCCGAGCGGGTGGCCGAGGGCGATGGCGCCGCCGTTGGGGTTGAGCGCCTTGGTGTCGGCGCCCATCTCCGCGAGCCAGGCCAGCGGCACCGGCGCGAACGCCTCGTTCACCTCGAACGCGCCGATCTCGTCGATCGACAGCCCCGACTTCGCCAGCGCCTTCTGGGTGGCCGGGATCGGCGCGGTCAGCATGATCACCGGGTCGGCCCCGGCCAGGACGGCGGTGTGCACGCGGGCGATCGGGCGCAGGCCGAGCTCGGCGGCCTTCTCCGACGTGGTCATGAGCAGCGCGGCCGACCCGTCGGAGATCTGCGAGGAGTTGCCGGCGGTGATGACGCCGTCCTCGCTGAAGGCCAGCTTGAGCGAGCCGAGCTTCTCCACCGTGGACTCGCGGATGCCCTCGTCCTGGCTCACGACCGTGCCGTCGGGCGTGGTGACCGGGGCGATCTGGGCGTCGAAGCGGCCCTCGGCGCGCGCGGCGGCGGCCTTCTCGTGGCTGGCGACGGAGAACTCGTCGCACTGCTGGCGGGACAGGCCCCAGCGGCGGGCGATCTCCTCCGCGCCCAGGCCCTGGTTGATCTTCACCCCGCCGTAGCGCTCGGCGAACCGGCTGCCGAACGGGTTGGCGTCCTGCCGGGCGCTGCCCATCGGCACCCGCGACATCGACTCCACCCCGCCCGCCACGACGACGTCGTACTGGCCCGAGACCAGACCCGCGGCGGCGAAGTGCACCGACTGCTGCGAGGAGCCGCACTGCCGGTCCACGGTCACGCCGGTCACGGTCTCCGGCCAGCCCGCGGCGAGCACGGCCGTGCGGGCGATGTCGAAGGTCTGCTCGCCCACCTGCGAGACGCAGCCCCAGATGACGTCGTCGACCTGCGCCGGGTCCAGGCCCGCCCGCTCGACCAGCGACGTCAGCACGTGCGCCGACAGGTCCACCGGGTGCACCCCGGACAGCCCGCCGTTGCGCTTGCCCACCGGCGCGCGCACCGCCTCCACGATCACCGCGTCACGCATCGTTGCTCCCCTCGACTGGTGTGGTGCCCGGCACACTAACCCCGGTCCGCGGCGACCCGGCCGCGGGACCGGAGCAGCGCCGCGGCCACGGCCAGGGCGACCGCCGCGGCCGTGAGCCAGCCCGCCGCCGCGCCGGCCGCACCGGCGACGAGCAGGACGACGGCGACGCCCAGCGCGGTGCCGAGCTGGGCGGCGGTGTTGACCACCCCGGCCGCGGTGCCCTGCAGCTCCTCGGGGACGGCGGTGCCCAGCGACGTGGCCGCCACCGACGACAGCCCGATGCCCAGCCCCGCGACGGCGGCCGCCACCGGCACCGCCCACGGCGACAGCAGCGCCCCGAGCAGCCCGGCGTCGCCGAGGGCGATGACGGCGAGGCCCGCCGCGGCGGCGGCGCGGGGCTCGGTGCGCCGCAGCACCCGGGCGGCCAGGGCGGCGCCCGCGACCACGCACAGGCTGAACGGGACGAGTGCCAGCCCGGCCGCCGTCGGCCCGAACCCGGCGTGCTCCTGCAGGTGCAGCGTCGCGAGGGTGACCGCCGACGACGTGGCGGCCGTGTTGGCCGCCGAGGCGAGCGCGCCGGCCCGCAGGCCCGGGTGCCGGAGCGCCGCCGGGGGCAGCAGCGGGTCCGCGGCCCGGCGCTCGACCGCGGGCAGCGCCGCGGCCAGGGCGGCGCCGGCCGCCACGAGCAGTCCGCCGGCCGGCCGGTGCCCGCCGTGCTCGAGCAGCGCGGCCCCGCCGACGACGGCGGCCACCGACGCCGCGAGCACCGCCGCGCCGGCGACGTCGAGCCGCCCGGCGGCCTCCCGCGGCGCCGCGGGCGCGGTCGCGCGCACCGCGGCGAGCAGCGCCACCGCGAGCGGCACCGACAGCCAGAACAGCGTCCGCCAGCCGGCGAGGTCGGTGAGCACCCCGCCGAGGACCAGCCCGGCCGCGCCCGCGGCGGCACCCGCGGCGCTCCACGCGGCCAGCGCGCGGCGTCGCGGCTCCCCCTCCGGGGCGGCGGCGGTGAGCAGCCGCAGCGCCGGCGGCACCGAGAGCGCGGCCGCGGCCCCGAGGACGCCGCGGGCGGCGACGAGCACCCCCACCGACGGGGCGGTCGCCGCCGCCAGCGAGGCCAGCCCGAACAGCACCAGCCCGGCCTGCAGCACGCGCACGGCGCCGTACCGGTCGCCGAGGCGGGCGCCGAGGACGAGCAGCGCGCCGAAGAGGACGGAGTAGACGGTGACGACGGGCGTGGCCGCCGACGGCGGGGCGCCGAGGTCGGCGAGCATCGCCGGCAGGGCGGCCACCACCAGCGTGGTGCCGAGGACGTCGGTGAACTGGACCGCGCAGAGCACGGCCACCGCGCCGCGCGCGGCCCGCGGAGGAGCGGCTCCCGGGGGCATGCCGCGACCCCTACCCGTCTTCTTCATCGATGAAGCACGCAGGATGGGACCGTGCCCGCCGACCGCCCGAGGACGCTGCGCGACGTCGCCGCCGAGCTCGGCGTGTCGGCGAAGACGGTCTCCAACGCCTTCTCCCGGCCCGACCAGCTCTCCCCGCAGCTGCGCGAGCGGGTGCTGGAGACCGCCCGCCGGCTGGGCTACCCGGGCCCGAACCCATTGGCGGCCGGGCTGCGCCGCGGGCGGGTCGGCGCGATCGGCGTCGCCTACGACAACGGCCTGTCCTACGCCTTCGACGACCCGGTCGCGCTCGCGCTGCTGGCCGGCGCCTCCGCGGTGGCCGAGCCCGCCGGCGCGGGGCTGCTGCTGGTGCCGGGGTCCACCGATGCCCGCCGCCGGCTCGCCGCCGTGCACGGCGCCGTCGTCGACGGGCTGGTGGTCTGCTCCCTCGGCGACGACGACCCGCTGCTCGCCGCGGCCGCCGCCCGCGGGCTGCCGCTGGCCGTGGTCGACCAGCCCCGGCCCAGCCGGCTGGCGGAGCTCGGGGCGCCCGGGACGCCGTGGGTGGGCGTCGACGACCGGGCCGCCGCGGCCGGGGTCGCGGAGCACCTGCTCGCCCTCGGGCACCGGCGGATCGCCGTCGTCTCCTTCGGCATGCACGCCGAGCCGATCGAGCGCGGCCTGGCCGGCGAACGCGTGCAGGACGCGGCCACGTACGCCGTGACCCGCGACCGGCTGGCCGGCTACCGCGACGCCGTCGGGCGGGCCGGGCTGGACTGGTCGGCGGTGCCGGTGTGGCACGGCGAGGACAGCACACCCGACGTCGGCGCCGCCGGCGCGGAGGCGGTGCTCGACCTCTCCCCCGCGCCGACGGCGCTGCTGTGCCTGAGCGACCGGCTCGCCGAGGGCGCGCTGGCGGTGGCCGCCCGCCGCGGGCTGCGGGTGCCGGAGGACCTGTCGGTCGCCGGGTTCGACGACGCCGCCCCGGCCGCGGGCCTCGGCCTGACCACCGTGCGCCAGCCGGTGCGCGAGAAGGGCCGGGCGGCGGCGGCCGCGCTGCTCGACGCGATCGCCGGCCGCCCGGCGCCGCCCCCGCTCACGCTGCCCACCGAGCTCGTCGCCCGGGCGACGACGGGCCCGCCGCGGGAGGACTAGCGGCCGCGCCAGACCGGGGCGCGGCGCTCGGCGAACGCGGTCGCGCCCTCGCGCGCGTCCTCGGAGGAGAACACCGGCTCGATGAGCTCCTGCTGCCGGGCCCAGCCCTCCTCGGCGGTCCAGTCGGCGGTCGAGCGGGCGATCTGCTTGGTCGCCGCCACCGCGAGCGGGCCGTTGGCGGCGATCACGCCGGCCAGCTCGACGGCGGCCTCCAGCGCGCCGCCGTCGTCGACGACCCGGTTGACCAGCCCGACCGCGGCCGCGCGCTCCGCGTCGACCGGCTGCCCGGTCAGCAGCATCTCCATCGCGATCGCCTGGGGGATCCGCCGCGGCAGGAACAGCGCGGCGCCGGCGGCGGCCACCAGCGAGCGGCTCACCTCCGGCACGCCGAAGCGGGCGCCCCGGCCGGCGACGACGAGGTCGCAGGCGAGCACCAGCTCGAACCCGCCGGCCAGCGCCCAGCCCTCGACGGCGGCCAGGAGCGGCCTGCGCGGCGGGGTCTGGGTGATCCCGCACAGCCCGCGGCCCTCGATGGCCGGCCGCTCGCCGCGCAGGAACGCCTTGAGGTCCATGCCGGCGGAGAAGGTGCCGCCCGCGCCGGTGAGGACCCCGGCCCGCAGCTCGTCGGAGGCGTCGAGCTCGTCGACGGCGGCGGCCACGCCCCGCGCCACGGCGGCGTCGAGGGCGTTCTTGGCCTCGGGCCGGTTGATCATGATGACCTGCACGGCGCCGCGGCGCTCGACCAGGACCGGTTCGGACACGGGCGTGCCCCCTCCTCCGCGGCGGACCGCGGGCTCGTGCGACCCCGTCAGCGGGGCCGCGACCACTCCGCCACGACGGCGGCGGCGTCGGCCGGGCCGTCGGCGACCGGCGCGGCGGGACCGGGCGGCGTGCGCGAGAAGCGCGGGGCGGGCGCCGCCTGCACCACGCCGCCGACCTCGGTGAACGTGCCGCGGGCGGCCAGGTGCGGGTGCGCCGGCGCCTCGCGGGGCTCGAGCACCGGGGTGACGCAGGCGTCGGTGCCCTCGAACACCCGCTCCCAGTGCTCCCGCGGCTCCGCGGCGAAGGCGCGGGTGAACTCCTCGCGCAGCCGCGGCCAGCCGGCGGGATCCATCTGCGCGGGCAGGCCCGCGTCCGCGAGGCCGAGGCCTGCGAGCAGCTGCGCGTAGAACTGCGGCTCCAGCGCCCCGACCGCGACGAACCGTCCGTCGGCGCAGGGGTAGACGTCGTAGAAGGGCGCGCCGCCGTCGAGCAGGTTGGTGCCGGGCCGGTCGGACCACACGCCCATGCCGCGCATCGACCACATGAGCTGCGAGACCAGCGCGACGCCGTCGACCATCGCGGCGTCGACCACCTGCCCGCGGCCGGACACGGTCCGCTCGTGCAGCGCCGACAGGATGCCGACCAGCAGCAGCATCGAGCCGCCGGCGTAGTCGGCGACGAGGTTCAGCGGCGCCCGCGGCGTCTCGCCCGGGTGGCCGAGGGCCGCCAGGGTGCCGGTGAGCGACAGGTAGTTGACGTCGTGGCCGGCCCGCTGCGCCCACGGCCCGTCCTGGCCCCAGCCGGTCATCCGCGCATAGACCAGCCCGGGGTTGCGCTCGTGGCAGGCGTCGGGGCCGAGGCCGAGGCGCTCGGCGACGCCGGGCCGGAAGACGTCGACGAGCACGTCGGCGTGGGCGGCGAGGGAGAGCACGAGCTCGCGGCCCTCGTCGGTCTTGACGTCGGCGGCGACCGGGCGCCGCCCGCGCATCACGACGTCGCGGCCGCCCTCGGACATCCGCAGGCCGCCGGCGGGCCGCTCCACCCGGACGACGTCGGCGCCGAGGTCGGCGAGCACCATCGCCGCGTGCGGGCCGGGGCCGATGCCGCCGAGCTCGACGACGCGCAGGCCCGCGAGCGGGCCGGTCACGCCGCGCTCCGCAGGTGCCGGTCGAGGAAGCGCAGGATCCGGCCCCAGGCGTCCTCGGCCGAGGGCTGGTGGTAGCCGACGCCGACGACCTTCTCCAACGCGGTGAACGGCCCCGCGTTGTGGTGGTTCAGAAAGGAGTGCCCGGCGCCGGGGTACTCGTGCACGTCGTGCGGGACGCCGGCGTCGGTGAGGATCCGCTCCAGCCGGGCGGCGGTGCCCCGCAGCGCGACGTCGCGCCGGCCGTAGCTGGCGACGACCGGGCAGGCGCCGGCGAGCACCCGCTCGGCGTCCTTCGGCAGGAAGCCGTAGTTGGGCGCGGCGACGTCGAAGCCGCGGGTGGCGCCCATGAGCGCGAAGCCGCCGCCCATGCAGAAGCCGAGCACGCCGATCCGGCCGGTGCAGTCGTCGCGGTCAGCGAGGAAGCGGCGGGCGGCCTCGAGGTCGCCGAACGCGGGCCCCTCGCCCCGGTTCAGCGCGCGGAAGGTGGAGCGCAGGCAGCGGCGCTTCCCGCCGGCGCTGAACAGGTCGGGGGCGACCGCGAGGTAGCCCGCGGCGGCGAGCCGGTCGGCGTGCTGGCGGACGTCGTCGGTGAGCCCGAAGACCTCGTGCACGACCACCACGCCCGGCCAGGGCCCCTCCCCCACCGGCGGGACGGCGAGGTGCGCGGACAGCTGCGGCGTGCTGACGCCGCCGGGGACGACGGTGCTGGGCAGGACGGCCTCCCGGGTCGCGGACGGTGCGGCGCGGCCGACGCTAGCGCCGGGGTGTGACCGTCGTCCCACCGGGCCGGGTGACGCGCGGATCACGTCCCGGGGACTGGCGCGGAGGCCTCGGGAGGAGGACAGTTGGATTTGCAGACCCAGCAGGTCGGAGCCGGTTTTCTGTGACCGGGACGACACCGCGGGGCCCGCCGGCAACGGCCGGGAGCGACCGTCGCCGTCGACCGTCGCACGAGGAGGACCCGTCATGACCCGCCTGCGCTCCGCCCTGGACTCCGCCCGCGCCACCCGCGCCCGTCGCCGTGACGACCGCGAGATCGCCCGCGCCCTCGCCTCCGCCCCGACGCTGGAGTCGGCGCACGAGATCGCCGCGCTGGCCGCGCGCCGCTGAGCCCCGCCACCGAGCACCCGCCACCGAGCCCGGCCGGCCCCGCGCCGGCCGCTCCCCACGACCCCTCGGCCCTCCGGCCGGGGGGTCGCGTCGTCCCGGGGTGTGGCCTGCGCGACATCCGCGGCGCTAGGGTGGCACTCAGTGCCACCGGCGGTGGGTCAGGGGCCGAGCGGACGGAGACGACAGTGGCGAACGCGTGGTTCGAGACCGTGGCCGAGGCCCAGCGGCGGGCGAGGCGCAGGCTGCCCAAGGGCGTCTACGGCGCCCTGGTCGCCGGCTCCGAGAAGGGCCTGACCGTCGACGACAACCTGCGGGCCTTCGACGAGCTCGGCTTCGCCCCGCACACCGCGGGCCTCGCCAACGCCCGGCAGATGGCCACCACCGTCATGGGGCAGGAGGTCTCCATGCCGGTGCTCATCAGCCCCACCGGCGTGCAGGCGGTGCACCCCGACGGCGAGGTCGCCGTCGCCCGCGCCGCCGCTGCCCGCGGCGTGGCCATGGGCCTGTCGTCGATGGCCAGCAAGCCGATGGAGGAGGTCATCGCCGCCAACCCGAAGACCTTCTTCCAGCTCTACTGGGTCGGCGACCGCGACACCATGGCCGCCAAGGTCGAGCGCGCCCGCCGCGCCGGCGCCGCCGGGCTGATCGCCACCCTCGACTGGTCCTTCGCCTACGGCCGGGACTGGGGCTCCCCCTTCATCCCCGAGAAGATCGACCTCGAGGCCGTCCGCCGCTACGCCCCGCAGGTGGCGCTCCGGCCGCGCTGGCTGCTGCAGTTCGCC
Source organism: Geodermatophilus sp. FMUSA9-8 (assembly GCF_037034165.1). Lineage (NCBI taxonomy): Bacteria > Bacillati > Actinomycetota > Actinomycetes > Geodermatophilales > Geodermatophilaceae > Geodermatophilus > Geodermatophilus sp. FMUSA9-8. The sequence goes on from NZ_JBAGKE010000001.1 coordinate 606,656, forward strand.
CGCACGATGAAGCTGCCCGACCTCAGCGTGCCGAACATGGTCGGCGACCCCTCGGAGACCCCGCCGACCTTCTTCGGCGCCTACGGCGCGTGGATGCAGTCGCCCATGCCCACGTGGGAGGACGTCGCCTGGCTGCGCGAGCTGTGGGGCACGGACAAGCCGTTCATGCTCAAGGGCGTCATGCGCGTCGACGACGCCAAGCGGGCCGTGGACGCCGGCGTCACCGCCATCTCGGTGTCCAACCACGGCGGCAACAACCTCGACGGCACCCCGGCCTCCATCCGCGCCCTCCCGGCGATCGTCGAGGCCGTCGGCGACCAGGTCGAGGTCCTGCTTGACGGCGGCATCCGGCGCGGCTCCGACGTCGCCAAGTCCCTGGCCCTGGGCGCCAAGGCCGTGATGATCGGCCGCGCCTACCTGTGGGGCCTGGCGGCCAACGGGCAGGCCGGCGTCGAGAACGTCCTCGACCTGCTCCGCGACGGCCTCGGCTCGGCGCTCACCGGCCTGGCCCGCGAGTCCGCCGCCGACCTGTCCCGCGACGACGTCGTCGTCCCGCCCGGCTTCGAGCGGCGCCTCGGCGTCCCCGGAGACGACGCGCCGGTCGCGACCGCCCCGGCGGCGCCGAAGGCCCCCGCCCGCCCGCGCCGCCCGAAGAGCGCCTGAGCCCGGGTCCGGGGCCGCTGCCACGTCGCGCGGCCCCGGATCCGACCTGGTCGGGGCCTCTCCGGCCGCCTACGCTGCGCCCGTCATGAGCGGCGAGACGGGGCGGGTCCGGTTCTGGGTCCTCGGCTCCGTCGGCGCCGACCGCGACGGCGCCCCGCTGGACCTCGGCGGCCGCCGGCAGCGCTCCGTCGTCGCCCGGCTGCTGGTCGCGGGCGGGCGGATGGTGCCCGCCGAGCTGCTGGTCGCCGACCTCTGGCAGGGCGCCTCCCCCGCCGACGCGACGGGCGCGCTGCAGGCGCACGTCAGTCACCTGCGCCGGGTCCTCGAGCCGGGCCGGGCGCCCCGCACCCCCGCGCGGCTGCTGGTCACGGTGCCGCCGGGCTACGCGATCCGGGCCGAGGGCGACGCGACCGACGTCGGCGAGGCCACCCGGCTGCTCGACGAGGGCGACCGCCTCCTGGAGGCCGACCCCGCCGCCGCCAGGCAGCGCTACACCGCGGCCATCGACCTGTGGCGCGGGCCCGCGTACGCCGAGTACGCCGACGAGCCGTGGGCCGCGCCCGAGGCCGCCCGCCTCGACGAGCTGCGGCTGACCGCCGTCGAGCGCCGCGCGGCCGCCGCCCTCGCCGCCCCCGGCGGCCGGGACCCGCTGCCGCAGCTGCGCGCGCACGTCGCCGAGCACCCGCTGCGCGAGGAGGGCTGGCGACTGCTGGCGCTCGGCCTCTACCGCGCCGGGCGGCAGGGCGAGGCGCTCGCTGCGCTGCGCGAGGTGCGCGCCCGGCTCGCCGAGGAGCTCGGCGTCGACCCCGGGCCGGCGCTGCGGGCGCTGGAGGACGACGTCCTGGCGCAGGCACCGCACCTGCTGCCCGTCCGCGCGCCCGCCCGCGCCGCCGGCCGCCCGGCGCCCGTGGCCGCCGCGGGACCGCCCCGCCCGGTGGGCCGCGACGCCGAGCTCGCCGCCCTGGAGGCCGCCGCGGACCGGGCGGCCGGGGGCCGGCTGGAGGTGGCGCTGCTCGCCGGGGAGGCCGGCAGCGGCAAGACGACGGTGCTGGACTCGCTGCGCGCCACCCTCGCCGCCCGTGGCTGGACGACGCTCGCCGTGTGCTGCCCGGAGACCGACGGCGCCCCGCCCGGCTGGCCGTGGGCCGAGGCGCTGCGCGCGCTGGCCGCGACCTGCCCGCCGGAGGACCCCGCCCCGCTGGCGGCGCTGCTCACGGACGACGCGCCGACCCCGGCCGGCGGCGACCCCGCCGGCGACCGGTTCCGGCTGCACCGCACCGTCGCCGCCTGGCTCGCGCGGGCAGCCGCCACCGCGCCCCTGCTGGTCACCGTCGACGACCTGCACCGCGCCGACCGGGAGACCACCGCCCTGCTGCTCGACGTGCTGCCCGCCCTGGCCGGCTCGCCGGTGCTGCTGGTCGCCGGGCACCGCCCCGAGGAGAGCGCCGCGCTGGCCGACGTCCTCGCCGCGCTCGCCCGCCGCTCCCCGGAGACGCTGCGGCTGCGCGGCCTGGACCGCGACGCCGTCGACGCCCTCGTGGCCCGCTGGTCGATCACGCCCGTCGACGGCCGCACGCGCGCCGCGATCGCCGAGCGCGCCGACGGCAACCCGTTCCACGTCCGCGAGCTGGTCCGGCTGGTGGGCGGCGGCGCCGAGGTGGCCGCGGTGCCGGGCACCGTGCGCGACGTCGTCCGCCACCGGCTCGCCGCGCTGCCCGCCCGCACCGGCACGCTGCTGCGGCTGGCCGCGGTGATCGGCCGCGACGTCGACGCGGAGGTCCTCCTGGCCGCGGCCGGGGAGGACGACGAGGAAGCGCTGGTCGAGGCGCTGGAGACCGCGCTGGTCAGCGGCCTGCTCGTGGAGCCCGGACCCGGCCGGCTGCGCTTCGTGCACGCCCTCGTGCGCGACACCCTCTACGAGGACCTCTCCTCCCTGCGCCGCACCCGGCTGCACGGGCGGGTCGCCGCCGTCCTCGAGCGGCTGCGCCCCGACGACGTGACCGCGCTCGCCCACCACGCGGCCGCGGCCGGGCCCGGGTCGGCCGCGGCGGCGGCCCGATGGTCGGAGGCGGCGGCGGAGCTGGCGCAGCGGCGGTTCGCGCACGCCGACGCCGCGGTCATGTGGGGCCGGGCGGCGGACGCCACGGCCACCGCCCGGCCCGGCGACGGCGCGGAGCTCGCCCGTCTGCTGGCCGCGCAGGCCGCGGCCACCGCGCTGGCCGGCGCCGTCGGGCCGGCGCGGGCCCTGCGGGCACGGGCGCTGGCGGCGCTGCCCGACGACGCGCCCGCCCCGCTGACCGCCGCGGTCCTGCTGTCCTCCGACGTCCCCACCTTCTGGAACCCGCGGGTCGACCCCGTCGACGACCGGTTCCTCGCGCGCACCGAGGCGCTGGCCGCCTCCCTCTCCGACGACGACCCGCTGCGGCCCCGCCTGCTGGCGCTGCTGGCCACCGAGTTGGAGGAGCGCCTCGACGAGCGCGCCGCGCCGGTGTCGCGCGCGGCCCTGGATGCGGCCCGCCGCGCCGGGGACCCGGTGGCGCGGGCGCACGCGCTGGCCGCCCGCGCCGTGCACACCCACCGCGACTCCGCGCCCGACGAGCGCGCCGCGCTGGGCACCGAACTGCTCGACCTGGCCCGCGGACACGGCCTGGGCGTCTTCGAGGCGGTGGCCCGGCTGGTGTTGCTGCAGGACGCCTGCGCCCGCTTCGACCTCGCCGCGGCCGACGGGCAGGCCGCCGCGGCCGAGGAGCTGGCCGGCCGGCACGGGCTGCGGCTGCTGCGCGGGATCGCGCGCGCCTACGGGGGGATGCGGCTGGCCTGCGCGGGCCGCGGGGCCGACGCCGACCGGGTCTACGGCGACGCCGTCGAGGAGCTGCTGGACGCCGGCTGGTACCGCGACGTCGCGGAGTCGGTGCGGGTGATCGGCCGGCTGTGCCTGCACGCCTCCGGCGCCGGCACGGGCGTGCCGCCGGTGGGCCGCGCCGACGTCGAGCGGGTGCTGTCGGCCGCCCCCGACGACCTGCGGGAGAGCGTGGCGCTGGCGCTGGTGCTCGCCGGCGACGCCGAGGGCGCCCGCGCGCTGGGCCCGGCGCTCCCGCGCTACGGCCGCGACCCCTACACCCAGGTGTTCCTCTACTTCCGGGGCGTGGTGGGACTGGCGCTGGGCGACCGGGCGCGCACCGCGGAGGCGGAGGCCGGGCTCGCGCCGTGGGCCGCGGGGGTGTGCGCGGCGGAGTCGGCGTCGGTGGCGCTGGGCCCGACGGCGACGCTGCTGGCGCGGCTGGCCGCCGCGCGCGGCGACGGGGCCGCGGCGGCGGCCCACCAGCGGGTGGCCGTGGCGGTGGCCACGGCGTCGGGCAACCCCGGCTGGCTGGCCGCCGCCCGCGCCGCGGTCTGACTCAGGCGCCGCGGACCAGGTCGCGGCGGCGCAGCCAGCCCGGCTGGACCACGCGCAGCAGCAGGCGCAGCGGCGCCGGCGCCCCGGCGAACAGCTGCGCGCGCTCCTCGCGCGTGCGGCAGGAGTCGACGATCCACGGCAGCACGAACACCATGTGCCGCGGGCTCGTCCCCTTCCGGAAGCGCGTCTCCACCCGGGCGAAGTCACCGGCCGAGACGAAGCGACGCATCACCGGGAACACCTCGCGCTCCTCCTCCCCGATGTGCTCGTCGAGCTCGTCGGCGAGCTCGGTGAGGACGGCGGCCAGCGGCGCGGCCGAGGCAGGACCGGCCTCCGCGAATCGGGCCAGCGCTGACCGCGCCCGGTCGAGGACGCCCTGCAGCGCGGTGTGGTCGTCGGAGAGCGGGCCGAGGTCGACGGCGTCGCCGGCCGACGCCACGATCACCGGCCACAGGACGTCGTCCTCGCGGGAGTGGTGCACGTGCACCTCGTGCAGCACCGCCTCCCCGAACCGGACGACGGCGCGCTGCCGGTCCGGCGGGCACGGGTCCCCGGCGGCGATCGCGGTGGCGGCGTCGGCGAGCAACCGGCAGCCCGAACGCAGGGCGCGGTGGACGAGGGAGAAGCCGAACAGGTCGGGCTCGGGGTCGCCGGGACGGCGCGGGGTGACGGGGAAGGGCAGGGCGGGGCTGGTCGAGGTCATGCCGGGACGGTCGCGCCGGCCGGTTGGCGGCGACTTGTGAGCCGCATGGCACGCCGCGTGACCGGCCCGTGACCCGCGGGTGTGCGCCTCGTCGCAGCGGGCTGACCGGCGGCCTGACGGCGGCCTATGCTCTCGCCGCCATGGTCGACGCGGGTGCCGGAACTGTCGTGTTCCGCGTGCTGGGTGAGGTGTCGGCGACCCGCGACGGCGCACCCCTCGACCTCGGCGGCCGGCGCCAGCGCTCCGTCGTCGCCCGGCTGCTCGTCGCCGGCGGCCACGTCGTGCCGGCCGAGGTGCTGGTCGCCGACCTGTGGCGCGGTGCCTCACCGGCCGACGCGCTCGGCACGCTGCAGGCGCACGTGAGCCACCTGCGCCGGGTGCTCGAGCCCGGCCGCGCCCCGCGGACGCCGGCACGGCTGCTGGTCACCGTCCCGCCCGGCTACGCGCTGCGCCCGGCCGCCGGGGACGTCGACGCGCGGCTGGCCGGGCAGCTCGTCGACGAGGGCGACCGGCTGGCGCCGACCGACCCGGCGGCCGCGCGGCAGCGCTACACCGCGGCCATCGACCTGTGGCGAGGGCCGGCCTACGCCGAGTACGCCGACGAGCCGTGGGCCGCGCCCGAGGCCAGCCGGCTGGACGAGCTGCGGCTGACCGCCGTCGAGCGGCGCGCCGCCGTGGCCCTCGAGGACCCGCGCGGCCGCGACCCGCTGCCGCAGCTGCGCGCGCACGTCGCCGAGCACCCGCTGCGCGAGGAGGGCTGGCGGCTGCTGGCGCTCGGGCTCTACCGCGCCGGACGGCAGGGCGAGGCGCTCGCGGCCCTGCGCGAGGTGCGCGCCCGCCTGTCCGAGGAGCTCGGCGTCGACCCCGGCCCCGAGCTGCGGGCGCTGGAGGAGGCGGTGCTCGCGCAGGCGCCGTCGCTGCTGCCGGTGCGCACCCCCGCGCCGGTCGTCGGCTCCCCGGCGCCCGCCGCGCCTCTCCCTCCTCCCTCCCCCGCGTCGCCCGCTCCGGAGGCGCCCCGGCCGGTCGGCCGCGAGGCCGAGCTCCGCGCGCTGCAGGCCGCGGCCCGCCGGGCCGCCGGCGGCCGCGTCGAGGTGGTGCTCCTCGCCGGGGAGGCCGGCAGCGGCAAGACCACCGTCCTCGACCACCTGCGCGCGCGGAGTCCGCCGGCCGCGGGTGGACGACCCTGGCGGTGTCCTGCCCGGAGACCGACGGCGCTCCGCCGGCCTGGCCCTGGTCGGCGGCGCTGCGCTCGCTGGCCGCGGCCTCCCCGCCTCCCGACCCCGGCGCCCTGGCGACGCTGCTCACCGACGACGCCCCGTCGGGCGCGGGCGATCCGCTCGGCAGCCGCTTCCGGCTGCACCGCGCCGTCGCGGGCTGGCTGGCGCGGGTGGCCTCGCGCGCGCCGCTGGTCGTGACGGTCGACGACCTGCACCGCGCCGACCGCGAGACCACCGCGCTGCTGCTGGACCTGCTGCCGGCGCTCGCCGGGTCGCCGGTGCTGGTCGTGGCGGGCTACCGGCCGGAGGAGAGCGCGGGGCTCGCGGACGTGCTGGCCGCGCTGGCCCGCCGCTCGCCCACGCGCCTGGCGCTGCGCGGGCTGGACAGCGCCGCCGTCGACGAGCTGGTCGGTGACTGGGCGCTCACCCCCGTCGACCGGCGCACCCGTGCCGCCATCGCCGCGCGCGCCGACGGCAACCCCTTCTACGTCCGCGAGCTGCTGCGGCTGGTCGACTCCGGCGCCGACGTCGACGCCGTGCCCGGCACCGTGCGCGACGTCGTCCGGCACCGGCTCGCGGGCCTGCCCGCCCGCACCGGCACCCTGCTGCGGCTGGCCGCCGTCATCGGCCGCGACGTCGACGCCGACCTCCTGCTGGCGGCCGCGGCACCGGCCGAGGGACCGGGGAGCCTGCCCGGCGGCGCCGACGACGACGCCCTGGTGGAGGCGCTGGAGACCGCGCTGGTCAGCGGCCTGCTCGTGGAGCCCGGACCCGGCCGGCTGCGCTTCGTGCACGCCCTCGTGCGCGACACCCTCTACGAGGACCTCTCCTCCCTGCGCCGCACCCGGCTGCACGGGCGGGTCGCCGCCGTCCTCGAGCGGCTGCGCCCCGACGACGTGACGGCGCTCGCCCACCACGCGGCCGCGGCCGGGCCCGGCGCGGCGGCCTCGGCGGCGCGCTGGGCGCGGGCGGCGGCGGAGCTGGCGCAGCGGCGGTTCGCCTACGCCGACGCCGCCGTCATGTGGGGCCGGGCCGCCGAGGCCCTGCGCACCGCCCGGCCCGACGACCCGGGAGAGCTGGCCTGGCTGCTGGGCGCCCAGGCGCACGCGTCCGCGCTGGCCGGCGCCGTCGGGGAGGCCCGCGCCCTGCGCAGCCGCGCCCTGGAGGTGCTGCCCGAGGACGCCCCGCCGACGCTGACCGCGGGCGTGCTGCTGTCCTCGGACGTGCCGACCTTCTGGAACGCCTGGGTCGACCCCGTCGACGACCGGTTCGTCGCGCGGACCGAGCGCACCGTCGCGGGGCTGCCGCACGGCGACGCCCAGCGCTCGCGCCTGCTCGCGATGCTGGCCACCGAGCTCGAGGAACGCCACGACGAGCGGGCGGTGACCGCCTCGGCGGGGGCGGTGGCCGAGGCCCGGCTCAGCGGCGACCCGCACGCGCTGGCCCACGCGCTGGCCGCGCGGCACTTCCACGCCATGCGCGACGTCGACCGCACCGAGGCGCTGGCGCTGGGCACCGAGCTGCTCGAGCTGGCGCAGCGCGAGGGCTGGGGCGTGTTCGCCGCCGTCGCCCGGCTCATGCTGCTGCAGGACACCTGCGCCGTGCTCGACCTCGACGCCGCCGACGGGCACGCCGCGGAGGCCGAGCGGCTCGCCGCCGCCCACGGGCTGCCGCTGCTGCACGGCATCGCGCGGTGCTACGCCGGGCTGCGCGCCGCCGTCGTGGGCCGGGTCGCCGAGGCGGAGGCGGTGTACGACGCCGCCGAGCAGGCCCTCCTCGCGGCCGGCTACTACCCCGCGGTGGCCCGCGCGCTGCGCCTGAACACCCAGCTGTGCCTGCAGCTGGGGTCGCCGGAGGCGCGGCCGGTCAGCCCCGAGGAGTTCGCCGCGCTCGTGCCCGTCTCGCCCGAGATCGCGGGCGAGACCTGGGCGCTGACGCTGGTGCTGGCCGGCCGGGTGGACGAGGCGCGGGCCTCCTGCCCGCGCCGGGAGCGCACGACCCGCGACCTGTTCACGCCCTTCTTCGCCTTCGTGCGCGGAGAGGTCGGCCTCGCCCTGGGCGACGCGGAGCGCATGGCCGAGGCCGAGGCCGAGCTGGCCCCCTACCGCGACACCGTGTGCGGGGTGGAGACGGCGCTGCTCGCGCTCGGCCCGACCGCCACGCTGCTGGCGCGGCTGGCCGCCGCCCGTGGCGACGACGCCGCGGCACGCGCCCACCGGGACGTCGCCGTCGCGGTGGCCGGGCGTACCGGCCACCCCGGCTGGATCGCCGCGGCCCGCGCCGCCCTGGACTGACCCGCCCTCCCGGGACCGCCGTCCGACCGTCGCCGAGGGGCCCTCGTCGCGCTAGTGGCCCCCCGGGCCGGCCAGGAGGGCGGTGCGGCGGCGCCAGCCGGGGCCGGTCAGCCGGCCGAGCAGCCGCAGCGGCACGGGGGTGACGGCGCGCAGGCCGGCTCGCTCGGCGTCGTCGCGGCAGGCGCCGGCGAGCCACGGCAGGACGGCGGCCGCGTGCCGCAGGCCCGGGCCGCGCACGCAGACCGCCTCGTAGCGGGCGAGGTCGCGCGCCGAGACACACCGGCGCAGCAGCGGGAACACCTCCCGCTCCTCCTCGGCGACGTGCTCGTCGAGGGCGACGGCCAGCTCGCCGAGGACGGCGGCCGCCTGCCCGGACCCGCCGGCGGCCGACGCCGCGAGCGCCGAGCCGGCCCGGTCCAGCAGCTCCCGCAGCACCGTGTGGTCCTCCACGAGCGGCTCCAGGTCGGCGGCGTGCGCCCCGGCGCAGGCCGCGAGGACCGGCCAGAGGACGGCGTCCTCCCGCTCGGTGTGCGCCCGCACCTCGCGCAGCACCACCCGGCCGACGGCGGCGAGCGCACGCCGGCGCGGCGGCGGGAGCGGTTCCTCCTCCGCCAGGGCGGCGGCGCCGGCGAGGAGCCGGACGCCGTCGCACAGCGCCCGGTGTGCCAGCGCCAGGCGCGCCACGTCGGCCTCGGGATCGCCGGGCCGGCGGGGCGTGACGGGGAAGGGCAGCGGTGCGGTCACGGGAGGACGCTCCCCCGGCCCGGTTGCCGGTGACTTGCGTCCCGCCAAGCGGCGGAAGCACCCGGGTCCCCGCCGCGTTGGCAACCAGGAGGAAGACGTCGTCGCCCCTGGAGGAACCCCGTGCGCATCCCGCTGTCCGTGCTCGACCTCGCCCCCGTCGCCCGTGGGGAGACCGTCGGGGACAGCATCGCCGCGAGCGTGGCCCTGGCGCAGCGCGCGGAGGAGGCCGGCTACCGCCGGGTCTGGTACGCCGAGCACCACAACATGCCGACCATCGCCTCGTCGGCCACCAGCGTCCTCATCGCGCACGTCGCCGCGCACACCGGCACCATCCGGCTCGGCGCCGGCGGCGTCATGCTGCCCAACCACTCCCCGCTGACCATCGCCGAGCAGTTCGGCACGCTGGCCTCGGTGCACCCCGGCCGCATCGACCTGGGCCTGGGCCGCGCGCCCGGCTCGGACCAGAACACGATGTACGCGCTGCGCCGCGACCCCGCCTCCGCCGACCGCTTCCCGCAGGACGTGCTGGAGCTGCAGGGCTACCTCACCGGCAACTCCCGGGTGCCCGGCGTGCAGGCCGTCCCCGGCCGCGGCACCGACGTCCCGCTGTACGTGCTCGGCTCCTCGATGTTCGGCGCCGGCCTCGCCGCCGCGCTCGGCCTGCCCTACGCCTTCGCCTCGCACTTCGCGCCGCAGATGCTCGAGCCCGCCGTCGCCGCCTACCGCCGCGACTTCCGGCCCTCCGAGCAGCTCGACGCCCCGTACGTCATCGCCGGCGTCAACGTGCTCGCCGCCGACAGCACCGGGGAGGCGCGCGAGATGCTCGCCGCCACCCGCCGCCGGCTCGCGGTCGGCCTGTTCGGCCAGGGCCGGGACCTCGACGACGACGCCGCCGACCTGCTGCTGTCCTCCGGCGCGGGCCGGCACGTGGACTCGATGCTCACCCACACCGCCGCCGGCACCCCCGACGAGGTGCGCGAGCAGCTGACCGCCTTCGCCCGGCTGGCCGACGCCGACGAGCTGATCACCGCCCACCAGGCGCCCACGACCGAGGCCCGGCTGCGCTCGGTCACCCTGGCCGCCGAGGCGATGGAGTCCGTCCCCGCCTGACGGGCCATGTGCGCGACAAAGGCCCACCCCGGGGTCCGCCTGTCGCGCGCGAGGCCGACCCAGGGGCCGACAGCGCTACAAAGGCCCACCCCGGGTCGCGCGCGGAAGGCGGTACCGGGGCGTCGGGGGGCTGCGGCACGGGGCGGTCCGCGAGGATGACTCGGTGCACGCCGAGACCGTCCTCCTGCTCGTCCTCGCCGCGGTGGCGGTCATCGTCGCGGCCCGGTGGCTGGCCGGGCGCACCGGCCTGCCCGCCGCCGCGCTGCTGACCGTCACCGGGCTGGTCTACGCGCTGCTGCCGGGGCCCAACCTCGAGCTCGACCCCGAGATCGTGCTCACCGTCCTGCTCCCGCCGCTGCTCTACAGCGCCGCGCTGGACTCCTCGCTCATCGCGATCCGCGCGAACATGCGCACGGTCGTGGGGCTCTCGGTGCTGCTCGTCGTGGTCACCGCGCTGGTGATCGGGGTGGGCTTCGCGCTGTGGGTGCCCGGTGCCACGCTGGCCGCCGGCATCGCGCTCGGCGCCGCCGTCGCGCCGCCCGACCCCGTGGCCGCGCTCGCCGTCGGCCGGCGGGTGGGGCTGCCGCCGCGGCTGGTGACCCTCATCCAGGGCGAGGGCCTGCTCAACGACGCCACCGCGCTGACCCTGCTCAGCGTCGCGATCGCGGCCGCCGTCGGCGACGGGTACTCCACCTGGTCGGCGCTGGGCTCGTTCGCCGTGTCGGCCGCCGGCGGGGTGGCCGCCGGCCTCGTCGTCGCCTACGGGGTGCGGCCGCTGCGCCGGCTGCGGCGCGACCCGCTGTCGTCCAACGCGGTGTCGCTGGCCACCCCGTTCGTCGCCTACCTGCTCGCCGAGTCGGTGCACGTGTCCGGCGTGCTCGCCGTCGTCGTCGCCGGGCTGGTCATCTCCCACAACGCGCCCTACTGGCAGTCCGGCGCCACCCGGCTGCAGACCGACGCCGTGTGGAAGCTCGTCGACTTCCTGCTCGAGGGCGTCGTCTTCCTGCTCATCGGCCAGCAGCTGCCCGCCGTCATCCGGGGGCTCGGCCAGTACGCGCCGTCCACCGTCGTGATCGCGTCGCTCATCACCGTCGGGGCGGTGCTGCTGGTCCGGCCGCTGTGGCTGTGGCTCACCGAGCACGCCCCGCAGGCCCTGCACATGCGCCTGGGCGGCTCGCCGATCGAGGCCGAGACCAGCCCGCCGGGCGGTCGCTCGCCGATGGCGCCGCGGCTGTCGGGCCGGGAGATCACCGCGCTCAGCTGGGCCGGCACCCGCGGCGTCATCAGCCTGGCCGCCGTCTTCACCATCCCGCTCACCACCGACGCCGGCGACCCGTTCCCCGACCGCGACCTGCTGCTGTTCTGCGCCTTCCTCGCCGTGCTGGTCACCCTCGTCGGGCAGGGCGCCACCTTCGCGCCGCTGGTGCGCCGGCTGGGTCTGCGCGCCGATGCCGCCGACGCCGCCCGGCTGCGCAACCAGGCGCGGGTGGCTGCCGTCGAGGCGGGGCTGACCCGGCTCGACGAGATGCAGGCCGAGCAGCACGACCACGTCGACGACGCCGCCATCGAGACCATCCGGGCCGCGCTGCGCACCCGGCGGGACCGCTACGAGCGGCGCCTGGAGGTGCTCACCGATGCCGAGGGCGACATCCCGATGTCGCCGCAGTACGAGGCGGCGCTGCGGGTGCGCCGGGCGGTCATCGACGCCGAGCGGGAGGAGCTGCTGCGCTGGCGCGACGCCGGCCGGCTGCCCGACGAGGGGCTGCGCACGCTCGAGCGCGAGCTCGACCACCAGGAGCACCTGCTGCCCTCCCGGCCCGCCTGAGGGTCAGAACCGGTCGGCCCCCGACAGGCCCACCCGGTCGGCGCTGGCCTCCCACAGCGCGACGGCGAGGTCGTCGTCGAAGGCCTGCGGGCTGTCCCGCACGGCGACGCCGCGCTCGTGGTACTCCCCGGGCTCCCAGTCGACGCCGGGCGTGCCGGTCGCCAGCCGGGCCAGCTCGGCGCCCCCGGCCGACGGGCGGCCCATGACCAGCCAGCGCAGCGGCGTCCGGTAGGCCACCCGCATCCGGCTGGTCGAGCCGCGGGTGAGCCGGGTGGCGAGCACCCCGGGGTGGAAGGCCACCGCGGAGACGCCGGCCGGGCCGAGCCGCCGCTGCAGCTCCCGGGTGGTCAGGATCTGCGCGAGCTTGCTGTCGCCGTACGCCTTGTCGGCGGAGTGGCGGCGGGCGTTGTCGAGGTCGGCGAGGTCGAGGACGCCGTACATGCGGGCCGCGGCGCTGGAGGTGGCGACGACGGTGGCCCGTCCGGCGACCAGCGGCCCCCGCAGCAGCGCGGTGAGCAGGAACGGCGCGAGGTGGTTGACCTGCAGCGTCGTCTCGTTGCCGTCGGCGGTGGTGCGCGGTCGGCCGAACACCCCGCCGGCGTTGTTGGCCAGCACCTCGATGCGCGGGTGCCGGTCGCGCAGCCGGGACGCGAGCGCCCGGACGTCGTCGAGGCGGGCGAAGTCGGCCACCTCGGGCTCACCGCCGACCTCGGCGGCCACCGCCCGGGTGCGCGCGGGGTCGCGGCCGACGACGACCACCCGCCACCCGTCGGCGGCCAGCAGCCGGGCCGCCGCCGCCCCGATGCCGCTGGAGGCGCCGGTGACGACGGCGGTGCGGGCGCCGCTCAGCGGTGCGCGTCGAGCCAGGCGACGACGTCGGCGAGGACCTCGTCCTTCTCCGGCTCATTGTGCGGCTCGTGGTACAGCCCGTCGTAGACCCGCACCGTGAGGTCGGGCGAGCCGGCGTGCTCCCGCACCACCTCGCTGGCCGACGGCGGCATGAGCCGGTCCTCGCCGCCGTGGATCACGAGCAGCGGCAGCCGCAGCCCGCGCAGCCGCTCCGGCATCCCCGCCGCGCCGAGCATGATCGACGAGCCGGTGCGGGCGACCATCTTCCCGGTGTGGTTGAGCGGGTCGGCCCGGTAGGCGGCCACCACCTCGGGGTCGCGGCTGACGGTCTCGGGGTCGAGGGTGAGCACGCCCAGGCCCGGGGCCAGCCGGGACAGCAGCGGGGCGACGGCGCGCTGCACCGGGGTGGCGGTGCTCGTGTCGAGGGCCGGCGCGGAGATGACTCCGCCGGCGACCCGCCCGTGCGGCTCCCCGGTGAGGTACTGCAGCGCCACGAGGCCGCCGAGGCTGTGGCCGTAGACGAACACGGGGACGCCGGGGTGCCGGTCCCCCGCGGCGCGCACGGTCGCAGCGACCCCCTCGACGGCGGCGTCGAGGCCCCGGATGTCGCCGCGCCGGCCGGGCGAGCGGCCGTGGCCGGGGTGGTCGGGGGCGTAGGAGGCGTAGCCGGCGGCCCCGAGCCGCTCGGCGACGTGCGCGTAGCGGCCGCCGTGCTCGTGGGCGCCGTGCACCAGCACGACGACGCCGACCGCGCCGGGCACCGACCAACCCTGCCAGTACTGCCCCGTGGGCAGCGTCCCCTGACCGTGTCTCGTCACGCGCGCACGGTAGCCCCCGGCCCGGGCGCCGCCCCCGCCGCGGGTACCGTCCGCCGGTGACGAGCACCCGCCCCGCGCCGCGGTTCGACGCCCCCGCGGGCACCGTCCTCGGCCGGTGGGACGACGGCGTCGTGCGGGCCACCGGCATCCGCTACGCCCGCGCGGAGCGGTTCCGCCCGCCGGTGCCCGAACCGCCCGCGGACGGCGTGGTCGACGCGACGGCGTGGTCGCCGGCCTGCCCGCAGCCGCCGGCGCCGGAGCTCGAGCTGATGGTCACCGACCCGATGGGCGAGCTGGTCGCCGACGAGGACTGCCTGCGCCTGTCGGTGACCGCGCCGGAGGGCTGCGTCCCCGGGAGCGGATCCCACACCGATCGCCTGCCGGTCATGGTGTGGGTGCACGGCGGCTCCTACGTCAGCGGCGCCGGGGACGCGCCCGCCTACGACCCGGCCGCCCTGGTGCGCGAGCAGCGGGTCGTCGTCGTGGCGGTCACCTACCGGCTCGGGCTGCTCGGGTTCCTCGGCGTCCCCGGGGACGGCGGGCGGCCGGCCAACCTCGGCCTGCTCGACCTGATCGAGGCGCTGCGCTGGGTGCAGGCGAACGTCGCGGCCTTCGGCGGCGACCCGGACGCGGTCACGCTGTTCGGCGAGTCCGCGGGCGGCGACGCGATCGCCCACCTCATGGCCGCCGACGGCGCCCGCGGGCTGTTCCGCCGCGCCGTGGTCTCCAGCGCGCCGCTCGGGCTGTCCCGCGGTCGCGCCCGCATGAGCGCCGCGATGGCCGCCGCGGCCCGGACCCTGGACGCCGCCGCACCGGTGGCCGACGTCGTCGGCGCGCAGGCGCGGGTGGCGGCCCGGGCGCGGCGCCACGGCCTCGCCGGCGCCATGCCGTTCGGCACCCAGTACGGGTTCGCGCCGCTGCCGGCCGAGGACGCGCTCGCGGCCGCGTGGGCGGAGCGGGCGCCGGAGGTCGACCTGCTGGTCGGCACGAACAGCCGCGAGGTGGCCCTGTTCGTGGCGCTGCTGCCGCCCGCCGCCCGGCTGGCCCGTCTGCCGGGCACCCGCCGGGCCGTCGAGGCGCTGGTCCGCGGGCTGAGCCGGCGGATCTACGCCCGCGACGCCGTCGGCCTCGCGCGACGGCACCGGGCCGCGGGCGGCCGCGCCGCCTCCTACGTGCTGTCCTTCGGCGCGGGCGCGCTCACCGGCGCCCACGCCGTCGACCTGCCGCTGCTCTTCCCGCACCGGCGCAGCTGGGAGCACTCGCCGCTGCTGGCCGGCATCCCGTGGGACGACGTCGTCGCCGCCGGCCGCGAGGTCCGCCGCGTGTGGGCGCACGTCGCGCGCACCGGCGCGGTCCCGGCCGACCTGCCGCCGTTCCTCACCGTCGACCGCGGCTGAGCGGTCAGGGGACGACCGGCTCCACGTCGCGGGTGCAGAACATGCACACCGACGCGTCGACCGGGATGAAGCTCTTGCAGTGGTCGCACTCCCGGTTCCCCTGGGCGCCCGCGGTCTCCCGGCCGGTCGCCCGCCGGATGGCCTGCACCAGGAACATGATCGTCAGGGCGAGGAGCAGGAACGACACCAGCGCGGTGAGGAACGAGCCGTAGCGGATCTCCGCGCCGTTCACCGTGAGCGTCAGGGCGGTGAAGTCCGGCTGCCCGAAGACCGCCGCCACGAGCGGCAGGATCACGTCGCCGACCAGCGACTCGACCACCGTGGCGAAGGCGGCGCCGATGGCGAGCCCCACGGCCAGGTCCACGAGACTGCCCGAGAAGGCGAAGTTCTTGAAGTTGGTCAGCAGCGTGCGCACGGTCCCTCCCCGTCCGGTCCGACGATCGGGAGGCTAGGGGCGCGAACTCAGGACGGCTCGGCGGACGGCGGGTCCGACGGCGGGGCGTCGGCGGGCCCCGGGCCGAGGTCGCGCTGCAGCCAGGCGACGTCGTGCCAGGCGCCGTCCTTCCAGCCCACCCGCCGGTACGTGCCGGCGTCGGTGAACCCGAGCGCCCGGTGCAGGCCGAGGCTCGCCTCGTTGGGCAGCGTCACCCCGGCCAGCACCCGCCGGTACCCCCGCCCCGCCAGCCGGTCCAGCAGCGCGGTGTAGAGCGCCCGGCCCGCGCCGGTGCGCCGCCGGCCGGGCTCCAGGTAGACGCTCACCGTGCACGCGAAGCGGTAGGCGTCGCGCGCCATGGACGGGCCGCCGTAGGCGTAGCCGCGCACGCCGCCGCCGAGGTCGCCGTCGTCGAGGACCAGCCAGGCGTGCCGCTCCTGGGCGGCGGCGATCCGGCGGGCCATCTCCTCCGCCGTCGGCGGATCCGTCTCGAAGGAGACGGCGGTGCCGGTGACGTAGGGGGCGTAGACGTCGCGGCAGGCGGCCGCGTCGGCCGGGGTGGCGTCGCGCACGGACACCCGGACGACGCTAGCGGCCGCTCAGACCGGGACCGGCTCCTCCCGCCACAGCACCGGCTCGCCGCGGCGGCCCTGCTTGGACACGTACATGGCCTGGTCGGCCCGCTTGGTCAGCGCCGCCGGGTCGGTGCCCGGACCCGCCCACGCGATGCCGAGGCTGGCCTGCAGCGGCACGGTGCCGGCGGTGATCTCGGCCGGGACGGCGAGCGCGGCGCGGATGCGGGCGCCGAGCGCGGCCGCCGCCTCCGGGCCGTCGACGCCGCGGCTCACCACGAGGAACTCGTCGCCGCCGATGCGCCCGACGATGTCGTCGCGGCGCAGCACGCCGGCCAGCCGGGTGGCCGTGGTGACCAGCAACTCGTCGCCCGCGTCGTGGCCGAGGGTGTCGTTGACCGGCTTGAACTCGTCGAGGTCGACGAAGACCACCGCGGTGCTGTCGGCGGCCAGCGCCGCCTCGAGCACCGCCATCGTCGAGGCGCGGTTGTGGCAGCCGGTGAGCGGGTCGAAGGTGGCCTTCGCGGTCAGCTCCTCGCGCATGCGGGCGCTGTCGGTGACGTCGGAGACGCAGACCAGCGCGCCGGGCGCGCCCTCGCGGTCGCCGAGCGCGACCAGGCTCACCGCGCACACCCGCGCCTCGCCGGCGGGTGTGCGGACGGCGAGCTCCAGGGAGCCGTCCTCGCCGTCGGTCAGCGCCCGGGTCAGCGCGGCGTCGAGCAGCGCGAGGCCGGTCTCGTCGAGGACGGTGGCGACGTCGTCCCAGCCGCGGACCGCGGGCAGGCCCAGCACGACCGGCAGGCGGGAGTTGCTGTGCACGACCTCCCGGTCGACGGTCAGCTGCACGATGCCCTGCGGCAGCGACTCGGTGAGCCGGCGCAGCAGCCGCTCCTGCTGCCGCAGCGCCTCGTGGGCGGCCATCTCGTCGGAGACGTCGCTCATCTGCGTGACGACGGTGGCGTCGGCGGGGTCGTCGGCCGGGACGTACTGGTTCTCCAGCTCCAGCCACGCCCACGTGCCGTCGGCCCGGCGGTGCCGCAGCCGCACCCGCTGCGCGTCCTGGCGGGACAGCAGCTCCAGCCAGTTGGCGATCGCGCGCTCCTGGTCGTCGGGGTGGACGAACTCCGAGGAACGCTGGCCGACCATCTGCGCCGGGGTCCAGCCGAGCATGCGGGTGGTGCGCTCGTCGATCTCGGTGATCACCGCCAGTGCGGTCTTGCGCACGGTCGCGGTGCGCGGCCGGCGGGACACCTCGAGGCCGGCCAGCGGGGCGGCGGCGTCGCCCCCGCCCTCACCGACGAGCACGTCGAGGGCGCCGACGAACACGCCGTGGCTCTCTCGGACGTCGACGAAGGTCAGCGACAGCGGCACCTCCGGCTCGCGGCGGCCGTGCACGGTGGCCAGCCCCACGCCGTTGGCGCGGGCGCGCTCCCACGCGCCGATGACCGTCATGGCCTCGGCCGGGACGATCGCGTCGAGGATCGTGGCGCGGTCGGCCGGCGGGGCCATCACGCGGCCGGGCGGGACGCCGACCGAGGCCGGCACGGGGACCAGGACGCCGTCGGAGGCGATCGCGGCGAGCACGGCGTCGGGCAGCCGGACCAGGGAGGCCAGCACGTCCTCGCGCTCGGCCTGCGTTCTCGGGATGGCGGACACACCCGTGCGGTCGGCAGGTCCGGGCCGGGACTTGAGCGCCGGGGATGCGGCCGGCTCACTCCACCGGGTCACCCGTGGGCGTGTCGCCCGGGAGAGTGGCACCATCGGCGGCACCGAGAGCTCGGCGCCTCGAACCACGGGGCGCCGCGTCCTCCCCCACGCCGGGGCCGCCCCGGCTGGAGGTGCCGCCGTGCTCCCCGTGACGACCGTCCCCCGTCCCCGCACCGACCTCGGCGGCTGGCTGCTGCCGGCCGCCCGGCGCTGGCACGCCGCCGAGGACACCGCCGCCGCCGTCCGTGCGGTGCTCACCGACCTCGCGACGGTGTTGCCGGCCTCCGCCTCGGCGTCGGTCACCCTGCTCGGCACCGGGCGCCGGCCCGGTGCCCCGGCCGGCGCCCGCCCGGCCACGGACCTCGACGCCGTCCAGGTGCGCCGCACGGAGGGCCCGCTCACCGCCGCGCTGGCCGGCACCCCCTCCGGCAGCGCGGACCTGCTCCGTGACGCGCGCTGGCCGGCCCTCGCCGTGGTCGCCGACGGGCTCGACGTGCGGGCGGCCACGTGCCTGCCGCTGGAGACCGCGCGCGGGGTGCTGGGTGCTCTGTCGGTCTACGTCACCGGGAGCGGCCCGTGCGCCGACCGGGCCCTGCTCACCGCCGCCGCAGGGCACGCCGCGCTGGCGATCGACGCCGTGCGGCGGACGGCCCACCTCGCCGTCGCGCTGGAGAGCCGCGACGTCATCGGCCAGGCCAAGGGCGTGCTCATGGAGCGCTACCGGGTCACCGCGGACACCGCCTTCGGGATCCTGGTCCGCGCGTCGCAGGACACGCACCGCAAGGTGCGCGAGGTGGCCGAGCTCGTGACCGAGACGGGGGTCGCGCCGGGGCCGGTGGTGCCATGACCGGAGGACGGCACGACTGGGTCGTGCTCGACAGCGAGGAGGCGCACGCGCAGGTGGTGGGCGACTTCGTGGCCGACGGCGTGCGCCGCGGCGAGGTCGTGCTGCTCGCCGGACTGGGCGCGCGCGAGGAGCGGCTGTGGTCGCGGCTGCGCCGCGCCGGCCTGGTCGGGGAGGGCTGGACGCCCTCGGCCACCACGCCGGTGTGGGTCGTGCCCCCCGACCCGCAGCGGCTGCCCGGCGAGGTGGCGCGGGCGGTCGCCGAGGGCTGGCCGGGCATCCGGGTCTCCGGCGCGCTCACCGGCCCCGGCGTCGCCCCGTTCGAGGCGGTCGTGGCGGAGCTGGACCCGCCGGTCCCGCTGACCGTGCTGTGCCCCTACTTCCGCCGGCTGCTCGGGCCGGGCGACCGCGAACTGCTGGAGCCGATGCACGACGGCGAGGTCGACGCGACCGCGGAGTACGACGACGGCGTCTTCCGGCTCGTCCGCGACGGCGACGTGCTGCACCTGGCCGGCGAGCTCGACTCCGGCAACGCCGACGCGCTGCGGGCGGTGCTGCGCTCCAGCCTGCGGTCCGACGGCGCGCCCGCCACCTGGGACGTCGCGGACCTGCGCTTCCTCGACGTCGGGGCGGCCGACGCGCTGGTCGCCGCGGCGGCCGGACCGCCCGGGCTGACACTGCGCGGCGCGTCGCGGCTGACCGGGCGTCTGGTCGGCCTGGTCGCCGACCGGTACCCCGGCCGCGCGGTGGTGCTCGCCGAGTCCGACGGGGACACCGCCTCCCCGTGAGCGGACCGCCCGCGTCGCCGGTGCACCGGTGCGCCCTGCACGCCGGGACCGGGGAGGCCGCGGCGCTGGCCGTCGCGCTCGCCCGGCGCGCGCTGGACGCCGGCTGCCCGGTGGTGGCGCACGTCGACGACGACCTCCGGCGGGCGCTGACCGGGCGGCTCCCGCGCGGGGCCGTGGCGTTCGCGTCCCACGAGGCCCTGGCGGGGGCCACCCCGGAGGACCTCGTGGCCGACTGGACCCGGCACCTGGCGTCGACCTCCGCCGCGCGGGTCGCGGTGCTCTGCCAGCAGCCCTTCGGTCTGCTGCCCGACGTCGAGCGGTGGCGGGCCGCGGAGTTCGCCACCACGGCCGCGCTCGCCGGGCGGCCGGTCGAGGTGACCTGCCTGGTCGACACCGCGGCGGTGCCGCCCGCCGACGTCGCGATGGCGCGCGCGACCCACCCGGTGCTGTGGTGCGACGGCGCCGACCTGCCGAACCCGGACCTGGAGCCGCCGCCGCCCGGCGAGGACCGGGGTGGTCGATGCGGCGACACGCTCGCCGAGGGCGTCCTCGACCCGGAGGCGGCCGCGGGCAACCGGGCCTGGTGGGCTGAGGTGCTCGGGGCCGCCGGGCTGGCCGACGGTCGGCGCGACGAACTCGTGCTCGTGCTGCACGAGGCGGTCGGCACCGCCGCGGCGCTCACCGGCCGGCCGGCCGCCGTGCCGGTGCGGGTGGCCCGCGACGGCGCGGCGCTGCGCTGCGAGGTCGCCGTCGGCGCCCCGTGCCCGTCGCTGCGCCCGTCGGCGGTGCCCGACGACCGCCGGCTGCTCATGCTGTGGCTGGCGGAGAAGGTCTCCCCCGCCGTCACCCTCGCCCTGCAGCCGGCGCCCGGCGGCTGCCGGATCGTGGTCCGCGCCGAGCCCCTCGACGGCGGCTGACCGGCCGGGCCCCCGGGTGGGGACCCGGCCGCGTGCCGTCAGGAGGGCAGCAGCTTCCCGAGCAGCCCCCTGACCGTGGACGCCGGCCGGTAGGCCTGGACCAGCCAGGCGTTGCAGACGACCACCCCGCCGGCGAGCAGCGGGACCGCGGCCTGGGTGAACCGCTGCCGTGCCTGCCAGGTGCGGATCTCCGCCGGCGTGCCGGACGAGGGCAGGGTGGCGTCCTTGACGTCGAGGGCGCCGTCGGCGCCCGCCTGCTGCTCGGCCAGCTTCCCGATCTGGGCGCCCGAGTAGGCGGCGAAGGCGGTGGCCCCCGCGCCGGCCACGGTGAGCGCCGCCTTGACCGCGCCCACGCGCCCGTAGCCCTCCTGCAGGGCCAGCCGCCCCTTGTTGGAGTTGGTCAGCTGCAGCCCGGTGACCAGGGTGGCCGCGATCCCGCCCCACTGGGCGGGCGCGAACCGGCCCCAGGCGGAGCTGGCCACCCGCACCTTGTCGATGCCGGTGGTCAGCTCCTGACCGGACTTGTTCACGCCGGCGATCCCCATCACCGAGCCGCCGAACCACAGGGCGGTGCCGAGGTCGTGCACGGCCTGGGCCAGGAAGTGGTTGTCCGTCGTCGTCGAGGTCACGAGTGCTCCCGTCCGGGTGCCGGGGGCACCCGTCGCAGCGGCCGTGGGCCTCCCCGCTGCTGGGGAGGCGGCCGTCCGCTGCCGCTACCCGCACCGCGCGCCCGCCACCCGCGCGGTGTCACGCCGCCCCCGCCGACCCCGGCGCGGTCACTCCGACGCGGTCGCCGTGTCCCCCTGCGACTGCTCGCTGCTGCGCGGCCCGACCCACACCGTCTTGGCGTTCATGAACTCGTACATGCCGAGCTCGGTGAGCTCGCGGCCGTAGCCGCTCTGCTTGACGCCGCCGAAGGGCAGCTCGGGGTAGCTGGTGACCATCCCGTTGACGAAGGCCATGCCGCTCTCGACGTCGCGGACGAAGGTGGCCCGCTCGTCCTCGTCCTCGCTCCACAGGTTCGCGCCCAGGCCGTACGGGTGGCTGTTGGCGATCTCCAGCGCCTCCTCGAGGCTCTGCACCGTCCACAGCGCGGCGACCGGCCCGAACACCTCCTCGTCGAAGAGGTCCATCTCCGGCGTGATGTCCGTCAGCAGGGTCGGCTCGTAGTACCAGCCCGGCCGGTCGGGGCGCGTGCCGCCGACGACGACGGTGGCGCCCTTGTCGACGGCGTCCTGCACGTAGCGCTCGACGTCCTCCCGGCCGGACTCGGTCGCGAGCGGGCCCACCTTCGTCGCGTCGTCCATCGGGTCGCCGACGACGAGCGCGGACAGCTTCTCCGCGAACAGCCGGGTGAACTCCTCGGCGACGTCGGCGTGCACGAAGAACCGCTTGGCGGCGATGCAGCTCTGGCCGTTGTTCTGGCAGCGCGCGGTGACCGCCACCTCGGCGGCGCGGTCGAGGTCGGCCGAGGGCATGACGATGAACGGGTCGGACCCGCCGAGCTCGAGCACCGTCTTCTTGAGCACGTCGCCGGCGATGGCGGCCACCGACTGCCCGGCCGGCGCGCTGCCGGTGAGCGTGGCGGCGGCGACGCGGTCGTCGCGCAGCACCCGCTCGATGGTCGAGGAGCCGATGAGCAGGGTCTGGAAGACGTCGGCCGGGAAGCCCGCCCTGCGGAACAGCTCCTCCATGTAGAGCGCGGTCTGCGGCACGTTGCTGGCGTGCTTGAGCAGGCCGACGTTGCCGGCCATGAGCGCCGGGGCGGCGAAGCGCATCGCCTGCCAGAGCGGGAAGTTCCACGGCATGATCGCCAGCACGACGCCGATCGGCTGGTGCACGACGAACGCCCGCTCCGCGCCGACGGCGCCCGCGTCGGCGGGCCTCGGCTCGAGCATCGCGGGGCCGTGCTCGGCGTAGTACCGCAGCGCCTTGACGCACTTGCCCGTCTCGGCCTTGGCCGCGGCCAGCGTCTTGCCCATCTCGGTGACCATGAGCTCGGCGATGGCGTCGGTGTCGGCCTCGAGGACGTCGGCGGCGGCGCGCAGCCAGCCCACCCGCTGCTCCGGGGTGGTCAGCCGGTAGGAGCGGTAGGCGGCCGCGGCCCGCCCGAGCTTCTCCTCGAGGGCCTCCTCCGACAGCGGCTCGTACGTCTTCACCGTCTCGCCGGTGGCCGGGTTGATCGTCGCGATGGCCATGTCGGCTCCCTCCCGTCGTCGGCGCGCGCGGGCTGCGCGCCTCTCCGGGAGGAGGCCCTACCCGGACCCGCCGTGCTCACGCTCAGCCGAGCGGCAGCCCCGCCAGGCCCGCCGCCAGCCCCAGGAGGGCGCAGACGCCGAGGGTGCGCAGCACCGACCACTTCACCCGGAACAGCAGGACCGCGGCGACGAGGGCGACTCCCAGCGGCACCCAGCGCAGCGTCCCCGGGTCGGGCAGCTCCAGCGCGAGCGGCCCGGCGGTCACGGTCTCCGAGAACAGCGTGTGGACGGCGAAGTACAGGCACAGGTTCGCGATGACCCCGACGACGGCGGCGGTGATCCCGGTCAGCGCCGCCGACAGCGACCGGTTGCCGCGCAGCCGCTCCATGTAGGGGGCGCCGAGCAGCACGAACAGGAAGCTCGGCACGAACGTCACCCAGGTGACCAGCAGCGAGGCGAGGACCGCCGCCACCCACGGGTCGAGCGCGCCGGGGGCGCGGTACGCGCCGAGGAACGCGACGAACTGCACGACCATGATCAGCGGGCCGGGCGTCGTCTCGGCCAGCGCGAGGCCGCGGACCATCTCCC
Organism: Geodermatophilus sp. FMUSA9-8; assembly: GCF_037034165.1. NCBI lineage: Bacteria > Bacillati > Actinomycetota > Actinomycetes > Geodermatophilales > Geodermatophilaceae > Geodermatophilus > Geodermatophilus sp. FMUSA9-8. Next base: position 629,720 of record NZ_JBAGKE010000001.1, read on the forward strand.
GCGGCTGCAGCCAGCCGTAGACGTCGACGGCCTGCTGGGCGACGTAGGCCAGCACCGCGTAGGCGCCGCCGAAGGTGACCACCGCCGCGCCGGAGAAGAACAGCCCCTGCTCGGTGAGGACGCTCCCCGTCCCGGTGAGCAGCGCGACCGCCGCGACCGGCAGCCCCCACACGACCAGGCCGGCGACCAGCACCCGCAGCGTGCGGCGGGTCGTGGGCGCCTCGTGGTGCAGCACGTCGTCGGAGATCACCGGCGGCGGGCCGGCGTCGGGCCCGTCGCCCGCCTTCTGCGGCAGCGCCGCGGGCCGCCACCGGCCCAGGGCCCAGCCGGCGACGCCGGCGAGGGCGACGACGAGCGGGAACGGCACGCCGAACAGGGCGAGCGCGAGGAAGGCGGCCACGGCGATCGCGACCAGCGCGCGGCTGTCCAGCGCCTTCTTCGCGACCCGGATGACGGCCTGCACGACGATGGCGAGCACGGCCGCCGCCAGCCCGGTGAACAGGGCCGTGATGGCCGTGGTGTCGCCGAAGGCGACGTAGACCGCGGAGAGCACCAGCAGCGCGACGACGCCGGGGAGCACGAACAGGCCGCCGGCGACCAGCCCGCCGCGGGTGCCGTGCAGCAGCCAGCCGACGTAGGTGGCCAGCTGCTGGGCCTCCGGGCCGGGCAGCAGGGTGCAGTAGTTCAGCGCGTGGAGGAACCGGCGCTGGCCGATCCACCGCTTCTCGTCGACCAGCGTCCGCTGCATGACCGCGATCTGGCCGGCCGGGCCGCCGAAGGTCTGCAGCGAGATGAGGAACCAGGCACGGACGGCGGTGCGGAACGGGACGCCGCGCTGCTCTGAGGCGGCGGCGGCGGCGGGCACGGGCCCGGCGGCGGGCACGGGGTCGGTGGCGGGGTGGGTCGCGGGGTCGGTCACACGGGTCTCCGTCGGGGTCAGGCCGGTTCGCGGCCGAGCAGCAGGCGGCGGCGGATGAACTCGTAGAGGCCGTCGAGGAGCGGGCCGGACACCGCGAGCGTGCGCTCGTCGTCGCCGGTCATCGACAGGCCGCGCATCAGGACGTCGAGGCCGGGCGCCTCGGGGGCGTCGAAGCGGCCGTCGTCGAGGTCGGCCTCGTGCACGATCTCGCCGATCCGCTCGAGCACGGGGTCGTCGAGGCCGTGGACGCGCAGGATCGTCTCGAACGAGCAGTCGCCGCCGACGTGACCGAGCGCGACGCCGCGCATGTCGAAGGGCGTGGCGTCGGCGGGGACGTCGGCCGGGTCGGTCACGAAGACGAACTCGGCGTCCGGGTCGAGGAAGCGGCGGATGAGCCAGGCGCAGGCGGCCCGGTCGACGTGGATGCCCGCGCGCGTCGCCCACCTCACGACCGGCTCCCCCGCCCGGCCGCCGCCGGCTCGCCGGCTGCCTCGGCCAGCGCGCGCAGCGCCGCCGCGGCGGCCTCCCGCTCGGGCGGCGGGAAGAAGTCACGCCGGCCGACGGCCCGCCACTCGGTCCGCAACCGGCGCAGCGCGCGGGCCCGCTCGGCGGCCGGGGCGGTGCGCGCGGCGGCGCACTCCCCGGTCAGCGCCCGGTACTCCTCCGCCCGCGCCGCGGCCATCCCGGCCGCGAGCTCCCGCTCCTGCGCCGCGGTGCCGGGCCGCGCCGTCCAGATGCCGGCGGTGCCGCCGGCGGCGAGGACGTCGTCGGCCAGCCACTCGAGCGACTCGCGGGTGCGCGCGTCGGCGGGCAGGGCCACGACGCCGTCGCCGAGCTGGGCGACGCCGAGGCGGCGCAGCCGGCGCCACAGCGTCGTCCGGGGCCCCGACGGCTCCCGCGGGAGGCGGTAGGCGAGCAGCACCCACTCCCCCACGGCCGCCATGCGGCGATGCAACCACGGTTGCACCGACCGTGTCCACCCGTGCCGGACCCGCCGATGACTCCGCGGCGCCGGAGCGGTCGGTACCGCATGACCCTCGTCATCGGCGACATCACCGTCTCCCTCGACGGCCTCGTGACCGGCCCCGACGGCGTCGAGGCGATCCACGCCTGGGCGCTCAAGAGCACCGACCCGGTCGACCGGGGGGTGCTGCGCCGGCACGCCGCGGCCTCGGGCGCGGTGGTCATGGGCCGGCGCACCTTCGACGACGTCGAGCAGGGGTGGACCGACGGGATGGGCTACGGCGCCGCCGAGGACGCCCGGCCGCCGTTCTTCGTCGTCACCACCGACCCCCCGGCGGCCCACCGGCTGCAGGACAGCCACTCCTTCACGTTCGTGACCGGCGGCCCGGCGACGGCGGTCGAGCGGGCCCGCGCGGCCGCCGCCGACCGCGACGTGTTCGTCATGGGCGGCGGCACGCTCGTCGGCTCGTGCCTGCGCGACGGGCTGCTCGACGAGCTCCGCCTGCACGTGGCGGCCGAGGTGCTCGGCGCGGGGACGCCGCTGTTCGCCGGCGTCGGCCGGCACCGGCTCACCCGCACAGCCGTCGAGGTCTCCCCGGTGTGCACCCACCTCACCTACCGGGTGGACCGCTGAGCCTCACGCGGGACGGCGCGAGCGGAAGTCGCCGCGGCCGGTGTCGCGGCGCCAGTCGTCGAACGACTCGCCGGTGACCTCCTCCAGCAGCGCGATGTCGGCCAGCAGCGGCGCGAGCACCGCGCGGCGCACCTCCACCGGCATCGGCGGGCGCGGCGCCCGGCCGGCGTGCAACGCGGCCAGCAGCGGCCGGGAGGCCTGCCGCCACACCCGCGGCGGCGCGTACGCGCCCAGCGCCGCGCCGGCCCGCGCCAGCCGGGACAGCACCCGGTGGCGCGCGGTGTCGGCGACGTACGGCTTCACGTTCTCCGGCGGCACGGCGTGCGCCACGCCGCGCTCGACGCCCAGGTGGTCGCTGACCCGGTCCAGGGTCTCGTCGGGGCTGTCGACGAGCTGCCGGTAGCGCAGCACCAGCACCTGCTCGCGGGGCAGCACGGTGTAGAGGTCGCGCAGCTGCTCGCCGTAGCGGCCGAGGCCCCGGTAGTGCCAGAACGGCGCCCACCCGGCCGCCACCCGCCGCTCCTCCAGCTCGACCGCCCGCGCGAAGTCGGCCTCGGGCTCCAGGCCGTCGGCGCGCAGGTGCACCCAGTTCGACCACGCCCGGTCCACCGGGTCGCGCACGACCGCCACGACCCGGACGCCCGGCACGTCCGCGGCCAGCCGGCGCTGCGCGGCCCGGTCGTGCAGGTAGAACGGCGTGCTCTCGCCGCGCACCGTGCCGGCGGGCGCGCCGTCGAACAGCGCCAGGTACTCCTCCCGCCGCCAGATCCACTCCCGGGCGCTGTGCGCGTCCCCGGGCCCGCGCTGGCGCCCACGCGGCGGCGGGCGGCCATCGGTCAGGTAGTACTTCGGCTCCTTGACCGGGGACAGGTACAGCCCCGGGTGCGTGGCCAGGGCGGCGTGCAGCGCCGTCGTCCCGGCCTTCGGCGCGCCGGCGATGACGAACTGCGGCAGCCGGTCGGCGTCTGTGCTCATCGGTCCCCTCCCTGCCCGCGGCGGACCGCGGTGTACACACGGGGAGGCCTGCCCCCTCCCCCGAACGGAGCCGCCGCGTGACCGCGTCCGCGCCCCGCCCGCCCGCACCGGGCCCCTTCTGGTCGGACGCGGCCGTCGTCGTCGAGCCGGAGGACCCGCGCCCCGGCTCGTGGGCCGGCGGCCCGTCCGCGCAGCTCGTCGACGGCACCTGGTGGCTGGCGTACCGGCTGCGCCGCCCGGTCGGTGAGGGGCGCGGCTTCGGCAACGTGGTGGCCCGCTCCGACGACGGGGTGCACTTCGCACCGGTGGTCGCCGTCGGCAAGGACCGCTTCGGCGCCGAGTCGCTGGAGCGCCCCGCGCTCGTGCACACCCCCGACGGCCGCTGGCGGCTCTACGTCAGCTGCGCGACGCCCGGCACCAAGCACTGGCGGGTCGACCTGCTCGAGGCCGCCACCGTCGAGGAGCTGGCCACGGCCGAGGCCCGCACCGTGCTCCCCGGCAGCGCCACCGAGGCGCCCAAGGACCCGGTCGTGCGCTGGGACGGCACGCAGTGGCACCTGTGGGCATCGGTGCACCCGCTCGACGACCCCGACGCCACCGACCGCATGACCACCGAGCACGCCACGAGCCCCGACGGCGTCACCTGGACCTGGCGGGGCACCGCGCTCGCCGGCACGCCCGGCACCTGGGACGCCCGCGGCACCCGGTTCAGCACGGTGGTCCTCGACGGCTCGCGCACCTGGGCGCTCTACGACGGCCGGGCCACCGCGGAGGAGAACTGGGAGGAGCGCACCGGCCTCGCCGTGCACGACGGCGAGCTCGGCTTCCGCGCGGCCGGGGACGGGCCGTACCTGGCCAGCCCGCACGCGCCGCACGGGCTGCGGTACGCCGACGTCGTCGCGGTGCCCGGCGGCGCCCGCTGGTTCTACGAGGCCACCCGGCCCGACGGCGCGCACGAGCTGCGCACGGTACTGCTGCCCGCCTGAGCCGGCGCCGGGGTCCGCTCGCACGCGGCAATCCCTACCAGACCGGTCGACTTGACACACATTGCGGATCCGGGGTCGGATGGACCCGTGGCACCCGCCCTGACGCTCACCCGCCGGTCCGCCGTGGACCTGCTGCGGGTGGCCAGCGCGCTGTGTCCGGCCGCCTGAGCGCCCGACGCACCCGCCACTCCCTCGCGCCGCCCTCCGACGGGCCCGGCGCGCCCTGCTCAGGAGACCTCCCGTGACCGCTCTGCTGCCCTCCGCCGCCCGCACCGCCTCGCTCGCGGCATCCCGCACGGCCGCCCTCACCACCGCCCGCACCACCTCGGCCGCCGCCGTCGCCGCCGCGCTGCTGGCCGCCGCCGACGCCTGGCTGCCCCGCGTCGAGTACCGGCCGTCCAGCCGCTGGACCGGGCTGCTCCCGACCGACGAGGCCGCCGCCCTCGTGGACCCGTCCCTGCACGACGACCTCGCCGCCGCCCAGGTGTGGCTGCTCAGCTGGCTGCCCGGCCAGGGCACGCCGCTGCACGACCACGGCGGGTCGGCCGGGGCGTTCGCCGTCGTCGGCGGGGTGCTCACCGAGGAGGTCGTCGGCGGGCCGGTCGGCGCCGTCCGGGAGGCCGCCACGGAGCTGTGGGCCGGGCGGGTGCGCCCGTTCGGCCCCCACCACGTGCACCGGGTGACCAACCGGGGGACGCTGCCCGCCGTGAGCGTGCACGCCTACACCCCCCGCCTGTCCTCGATGAGCACCTACGCGCTCGAGGGAGGTGTGCTGCTGCGCACCGGCACCGAGCGCGCCGGCGTCGACTGGTGAGCGGCACCCGCCCGCCGGGCGCCAGGAGCGTCGACCAGCTGCTCGAGGAGGCCCGCTCGCGGATCACCCGGGTGACGCCCGCGGAGGCGGCCGAGCGGGTCGCCGCGGGCGCGGTGCTGGTCGACATCCGGCCGCAGTCGCAGCGGGAGGCCGAGGGCGAGGTGCCCGGGGCCCTCGTCGTCGAGCGCAACCACCTGGAGTGGCGGTTCGACCCGGAGAGCGACGCACGGGTGCCGCAGGCCACCGGCTACGACGTCGACGTCGTCGTGCTGTGCCAGGAGGGCTACACCTCCAGCCTCGCCGCCGACGCGCTGCGCACGCTGGGCCTGTCCCGGGCCAGCGACGTCATCGGCGGGCACCGCGCCTGGGTGGCCGACGGGCTGCCCACCACCGGCGGGTCCGCCGGCTGAGCCCGGTCCGGGGACGGCGGCGCGTTGACGGAGCCGTCGTCGTCCCCGGACCGTCCCGCGGGACACGGCGCCGGCGTCCCCGCCCGTGCCACGCGGGTCAGCCCGGGGCGCCGCCCGCCACGCCGGAGAGGACGGCGTAGGTCCGCCGGGCCATGAGCCCGGCGCCGAGGTCGCGCACCGCCCGCGCGCGGGCCCGGGCGCCGAGGTCGGCCCGCCGCGCCGGGTCGGCGAGCAGCCCGCCGATCGCGCCGGCCAGCGCCGCGGCGTCGTCCACCGGCACCACGACGACGTCCTCCCCCGCCACCCGCCGGACCTCCCCGACGTCGGTGCTGACGCACGGCAGCCCCTCGGCCATCGCCTCGACGAGCACCAGCGGCCCGGCCTCCACACGCGAGGAGACGACGAACAGGTCGAGGTCCGCGAGGAAGGCGCGCGGGTCGTCGACCCAGCCGGGGAAGGCGACCGGCAGTCCGGCGGCGGCCGCCCGCAGCGCCTCGCCGTCGCGCCCGGCGCCGCCGATGACCGCCTCGTACGGCACGTCGAGCCGGCGCAGCGCGTCGAGCAGCACGTCGAAGCCCTTCTGCGCGGTCAGCCGCCCGAAGGCCCCGATCCGCGGCACGGCCCGTCCGGCCGGGCCCGCCGGGTCCGCGGGCAGGTCGGCGCCGTTGGGGACCACGTGCGCCCGAGCGGGGTCGACCCCGAGGTCGCCGACGAGCTGGTCGCGGCCCTCCGTCGACGGGCTGATCACGCCCGCCATCCGCCGGTAGAGGTCGCGTAGCGCCGCCCGCTCCTCCCCGGCGCGCGTGTCGCCGACCAGGTGCAGCACGCCGACGGTGGGCGCCACGTCCTGCGCGGCGGCGACGGCGGCGGCGTTGGAGGCGGGGTCGACGAGGTTGACCACCACGACGTCGGGGCGCTGCGCGGCCAGCGCGTCCCGCACGGCCGGGGCGTCGCCGGCGTGCCGGCTCAGCGGGACGACGGCGCGCTCGACGGGGAAGGCGGCGAACCCGCCGGCCACCGGCTCGGAGGCGACCAGGGCCGCCGTCGCGCCGTGCTCCCCCGCCCGGCGCAGGTGGTGGGCCAGCCACACCTCCGCGCCGCCCCACCCGCTGGAGTCGGCGACGAACGAGACCCTCACGAGGCGGCCAGCTCGCGCGCCGCGCCGGCCACCGCGGCGGGCGTCACGGTGAGCGCGCAGCGGAACTCGATGGGGCAGGCCAGGTGCGGGCAGGGCGCGCAGGCGACCGTCGGGGTGAGCGCGCGGTGCCGCGGCCCGGGGTGCGCCCAGCGCACCGGGTCGCCGGGCAGGAAGACGGTGACGCTGCGGGCGCCGACGGCGGCGGCCAGGTGCGCGGAGCCCGTGTCGTTGCCGACGAGGACGGCGCTGTCGCGCAGCAGCGCGGCCAGCCCGCCCAGGCTCGTGGCGCCGGTGAGGTCGACCGCGGGCGCGCGCATGGCGGCGACCACGCGGGCGGAGATCTCCCGCTCGCCGGGCACCCCGGTGACGACGACGGCCAGCCCGTCGGCGGCCAGCGCGTCGCCGACGGCGGCGTAGCGGTCGACCGGCCAGCGGCGGGTGGGCGCGGAGGCGCCGGGGTGCAGGACGGCGTAGCGGCCGGGCTCGAGGCCGTGCGCGGCGAGGGTGGCGGCGTGCTCGGCCTCGTCGTCGGCGGTGAGCGGGAAGCCCATCACCGCCTCCCCGCCGGGCGGCAGCCCGAGGTGCTCGAGCAGCGCGACGTGCCGCTGCGCCTCGTGCAGGTGCAGCGGGTAGCGCAGGTGCAGCGCCTCGCTCCCGGCCGGCGGGTCCCACCCGGTGGGCGCGAACCCGCCGGTGAGCCGGGCGCCGAGCGCGGCGGTGACCCGGTTGGCGGACGGGCGGTCGCCGTAGGCCTGCAGCGCGAGGTCGAACCCGCGTTCCCGGGCGGCCGCGGTGAACGGCGCCCAGCCGGCCTCGTCGACCGGCCCGTCGGGGATCCCGGGCGCCCCGGGGAAGGCCAGCAGGTCGTCGACGGTGCCGCCGAGCCGCTGCACCACCGGCGCCATCCGGCCGAAGGTCACCAGCGTCACCTCGACGTCGGGGCGGGCGGCGCGCAGCCGGCGCAGCGCCGGCACGGTGCAGAGCAGGTCGCCCAGGCCCACCCGCAGCCGGACCAGCGCGAGGCGGCGGACGGCGGGGTCGGCGAGCGGGGCGGTCACCCGCGCCCCCTTCCCGTGTGTGCCGTGCCCTAACCCGTGGTGCACTACCAGTCCCCCACGAGACGGAGGTCCCCTGCGTGTCCCGCCCTGCCGCCGGTCCCCCGCACGTGCTGCGCCTGTGCAGCGTCTTCGAACCACCGGCCGCCCGGGCCGCGACGGCACCCGGGGCCCTGCCCGGCGAGCTCGACGCCCGGGCCGCGCGGTTCGACCCCATCGGCGGCATGCAGAACCACACCGCCACGCTCACCCGCTGCCTCGACGCCCGCGGGCTGCGCCAGACCGTGGTGACCTCCCGGCTCGCCGGGCCGCGCGGGGTGACGCCGCTGGGCGACGGCGCCCGCGTGCACCGCACCGGCCTGCGGCTGACCCGGCTGCGCCAGCTGTGGGCGCTGTCGGGCCTGCGCACCGTGCTGCGGGCGGGCCGCCGGGCGCCGGTCGACGTCGTGCACGCCCACCAGGGCGAGGACCTCGCCTCGCTCCCGCTGGCCCGGCTGGCCGCCCGGGTGCACGGCGTGCCGCTGGTGGTGACCCTGCACTGCAGCGTCGGGCACACGCTCACCGGCCGGGGTCCCCGCGTGCGGCTGCTGCGGGCGGTGGGCGGCTGGATCGAGCGCAGCACGCTGCGGCGCGCCGACGCCGTCGTCGTGCTCACCGGGCGTACGGCGGCGGCGGTCCTCCAGGACGGCGTGGCGGCGGACCGGCTGTCCACCATCCCCTCGGGCTTCGACCCGGCGCTGTTCACCGGCGACGGCGGCGACGTCTTCCCCGGCACGCCGCGGCCGCGGATCGGCTACGTCGGGCGCCTCGCGCCGCAGAAGGACCCCGCCACGCTGGTGCGCGCCTTCGGGCGGATGCGGGAGGAGGCGTCGCTGGTCGTCGTCGGCGACGGGCCCGACCGGGCGCTGGTGCACCGACTGGCCGCCGAGAGCCCCGCGGCCGGGCGGATCACGCTGGCCGGCTTCGTCGAGCACGCCCGGGTGCCCGCGGTGCTCGCCTCCCTCGACCTGCTGGTGCTGCCCTCGGCCTACGAGGAGATGGGCTCGGTGCTCACCGAGGCGATGGCGGCCGGCCTGCCGGTGGTGGCCAGCGACGTCGGCGGCATCCCCGAGGTGGTCCGGCACGGGCAGACCGGCCTGCTGGTGACGCCGGGCGACCCCGACGCCCTCGCCGCGGCGCTGGACCGGGTGGTCGCCGAGCCGGCCCTGCGCACGCGCCTGGCGGCCGGCGCCCGGGCCCGGTCCGCCGAGTACGGCTGGCCGGCGCTGGCCGCGCGGGTGGCCGCCGTCTACGACCGCACGCTGGGCGTGGCGCCCGACCTCGAGCCCGCTGCGTGACCCCGCGGGTCGCTGCGTGACCCCGCGGGTCGCGGTGCTCGTGCCGGTGCACGAGCAGGCCGCGTACCTGCCCCGGGCGCTGGAGTCGCTGCTCGCGCAGGAGGTGACCGGCTGGGAGGCGGTCGTCGTCGACGACGGGTCGCGCGAGCCGGTGACGGTCCCCGCCGACCCGCGGCTGCGGCTGGTGCGCACCGGGGACAACCGGGGGCTCGGCGCCGCGCTCAACCGGGCGCTCGACGAGACCACGGCGCCGGTGGTCGCCTACCTCCCGGCCGACGACGTCTGGTCGCCGGACCACCTCGCCGCCCTGCTCGGCGCCCTGTCCGACCCCGCCGTGGTGCTCGCCCGCGCCGAGCTCGGCGAGCCGGCCGGCACCCCGTACGCGCAGCTCGTGCAGGTCGCGCACCGGCGCACCGGCGACCGCTGGACCGAGCGCGCCGAGCTGGAGACCGACGACCTCGACCGGCTGATGTGGTCGCGGGTGGCCGCGCGCGGCGCCACGGCCGGCACCGGCCGGGTCACCTGCGACTGGACCCGGCACCCCGGGCAGCGGTCGCGGGCGATCCGGGCGTCGTCCGACGGCGGCCTCAACGTCTTCCGCAGCCGCTACCGGGTGCCGCACCCGCTGCGGTTCGCCTCCACCGACGGCACCGACGTCGACGAGGTCGCCCGCTACGCGCGGTTCCGCGAGCGCCCGTACGAGCCGGCCGCCGACGGGCTGTCGGTGCTGCTCGCGGGCGAGCTCGCGTTCAACCCCGAGCGGGTGCTGGCGCTCGCCGAGCGGGGCCACCGGCTCTCCGGGCTCTGGACCGCCGACGGGCTCGGTGACTCGACCGTCGGCCCGCTGCCGTTCGGGCACGTCGCCGACCTCGACCGCGACCGCTGGGCGGACGCCGTCCGGGAGCTCGACCCCGACGTCGTGTGGGCGCAGCTCAACTGGCGGGCGGTGCCGCTGGCGCACCGGCTGCGGGCGGCGTTCCCCTCCCTTCCGTTCGTGTGGACGTTCAAGGAGGCGCCCCAGCGCAGCCTCGTCCGCGGCGAGTGGCCGCTGCTGGCCGACCTGGTGTGCGGCGCGGACGCGGTGCTGCTGGCCACCGAGGAGGAGCGCGACTGGTTCGCCCTCGCGCTGGCCGGCCGGGTCGACCCCGCGCGGCTCGGCGTCCTCGACGGCGACCTGCCCAAGCGCGACTGGCTGGACGCGCCGCCCTCACCCCGGCTGTCGGACGCCGACGGGCAGCCGCACACCGCCGTCGCCGGCCGCCCCTCCGGCCTCGACCTCGACTGGGTGCTGGCGCTGGCCGACCGCGGCGTGCACGTGCACCTCTACGGGCAGGTGCGCGCGCCCGGCGCGACCGGCTCGTGGACCGGCTGGCTCGACGAGGCGCTGGCCCGCGCCCCCGGCTTCGTGCACGTGCACCCGGCCGTGGGGCCGGAGGACTGGGTGCGCGAGCTGTCCCGCCACGACGCCGGCTGGCTGCACCGCTTCGACTCGGCCAACGGCGGCGACCTGCGGCGGGCGAGCTGGGACGACCTCAACTCCCCCGCCCGGCTGCCGGTGTACCTGGCCGCGGGGCTGCCGCTGCTGCAGCAGGCCAACCCCGGCTCGACGGTGTCGGTGGAGCGGGTGCTGCGGGAGGACGGGACGGGCCTGTTCTACCGCGACGCCGACGACGTGGCGGCTGCGCTGCACGAGGAGGTGGCCGGCCGGGCCGGGCACCGCGCGGCGCTGGCGGCCCGGGAGCGGCACGTCTTCGACGCCCACGCCGACCGCCTCGTCTACCTCTTCCGCTCCCTCCTCTGAGCCCGCGTGAGTCCGCCTCCCGCGCGCAGGCGGCGCCGAGGACGGGCCTTTGTAGCGCTATTGGTCCCCCATGAGTTCGCCTCCCGCGCGCAGGCGGCGGCGGGGGCGGGCCTTTGTAGCGCTATTGGCCCCCGGGGGTCCGCCTCCCGCGCGCAGGCGGCGCCGAGGGCGGGCCTGTGTAGCGCTGTTGGCTGCCCCGGGACTGTCGGACCCCGCTCCTAGCGTGCGGGCATGGCCGAGCTGCGGTGGGCGGTGACCGACGGACCCGACGGGACGGCGGCGGTCGCGCTGCCCGACGACGCGGCGGCGTCGCGGCTGCTCGCCGAGCAGGCGCCCGGCGGGTTCTGGTGCGCGCGGGAGGCCGGCGGCTGCGGCGGGCGGCTCGCGGTCGACGCCGACGGCGCCCGGCCCGCCTTCGTGCACACGGGCGGCACCCGCTGCGCGCTCGTCCGGCGGGAGGGCGCGGCCGAGCGCGGCTACGAGCCGCTGCGCTACCGGCGCCCGCTCGTCGCCTGGCTCGCCGGCCAGGGCCTCGACCCGTGGGTGTCCACCCTGCCCGGGCGCACCGGCCTGCACGTGGCGCTGCCCGGCGCGGTGCTGGAGGTGCAGCTCGCGCCGGTGTCCGACCTGGCGTGGCGGGCGCGCGACGACCGGCTGCACCGGGAGGCCCGCTCGGTCACCTGGCTCCACGGCCCCGGCGCCGAGCTCGCCGCTGCCACCGAGGCCGGCGTGCGCGGCGCGGCCCTCGTCCTGCGCCGGCAGAACCGGGGGCTGCTGATCGGCGTCCGGGACGCGGGGGGCGGCGTCCGCTGGGTCCGGGCGTCCGCCTGCCGGGTGGGCCCCGACGGCGTCGAGGCGCCCGGGCTGGCCGAGGCGCGCGCCGCGCACGGGCGGCGGGCGGCGGCGCGGGAGGACGCGGCGCGCCGGGCGGCCCGGCAGGCCGCGCGCTGGTCGTCGCGCACCGGCGCGGTGCCGTGGGACGTGCGCACCGGCACGCTGCCGTTCCCGGCCGCGGGCTAGGAGGGGACGCCGGTCCGGTCGTCGGCGCCGGCCGGGGACGACGGCCCGGGCGGCTGGGGCCCCGGCTCCGGCCGAGGCCCCGGATCCGCTGACCCGGCGGCCCGGCCGCGCCCCGGCAGGTGCACGTGCGGCAGGTGGACGCGCGGCAGGTGCAGCGCGGGCACGTGCGGGTGCGGCAGACGCGCCACGAGCCCGGCCGGCAGGTGCACGTGCGGGAGGGGGAGGTGCGGCCGCCCGTCCGGCCCCGCGTCCCCGTGTTCCTGCCAGTGCGCGAGCGTCGTCATCCACCCGTGCCGGATGGCCCGCTGGTGCGCCTGGACAGCGGCCTGCGGTGCCCGGTGGTCCCGTTCCCACCTCGCCGTGTTGCTGCGTGCCATGGCGGTTACCGCCCCGGTCACGACGACGAAACCGACGACGCTGACGACGACCCAGACCATGGCGGCCTCCCCTGGCCACCCCGCGCAGCCCGGTGCCCCGGCGTCCGCGGAGGTGTCCGGAGGATCCCGCCGATCCCGTTCCGCCACAAGTCGGTTCAGAACCGCAGCACCGCCTGCAGCGGCGGGGCCGGCAGCCGCCGTCCGGCGAGGTCGGCGAGCAGCGCCGGCCCCTCGTCGAACGGGACGACGTCGGTGACCAGGTGCCGCCGGACGTCGTCGCCGCGCTCGCGCAGCAGGTCGAGGGTGACGGCGGCGAGCGCGGCCCGCGGCCACGCCGGCGCCATCCCGCGCGGCACCCGGCTGATCTGCGCGCACACCACCGACAGGCCGTCGTGGTGGAACTCCTCGCCGAGGCGCACCGCGCCGGCCCCGCCCTGGTAGAAGCCGAGGTCGACCACCACGCCCTGCGGGCGCAGCGCCTTGAGTCCGGTCGCGAGGGCCGTGTCGTGGCCGCGGCACTGCAGCACCAGGTCGGCGCCGGCGTCGCCCGGGCCGTGCCGCCACCGCTGCTTGACCTCCGTCCACGCGTCGCCGTCGACGGTGGCCAGCCCCAGCGCCTCGGCGACCGCGCGCCGCTGCGGGGAGGGCTCGGCGACGACGACGTCGGCCGCCCCGTGCCGCACCGCCAGCAGCGCCGAGAGCAGGCCGATGACGCCCGCGCCGGTGACGAGCACGCAGCGGCCGCGGACGCCGTCGCCCACGCCCCCGCCGGGCCCGGCGAGCTGCGCGGTGGCGTGCAGCAGCCCGTTGACGCAGATCGGGCCCATCTGGGCGAGGTAGACGCCGAGCAGCGGGTCGAGGTCGCCGGGCACCGGGATCACCGGGACGGCGGACGGGTCGGCGCAACGTCCGGTCCGGTGCCCGTAGGCCATGGCCACCCGGGTGCCCTCCGCCAGGTCGGGCGTCCGGCTCTCCGTGACCACGCCGACCTCCATGTAGCCCAGCCGCAGCACCGGGTAGCCGGCCACCGGCCCGGCGCCGAACGCGCGCAGGTCGGGGTCCCAGCCGACGGCGTGCTGCGGGTCGGTGCCGCGCACCAGCGCCACCTCGGTGCCGGCGCTGACCCCGCTGTACTCGGTGCGCACCCACGCCTGTCCGGGCCCGGGGTCGGGTTCCTCGGTCTCCAGGACCGCCGGCTCCTCGGGGGCCACGACACCGATCGTGCGCACGGTCCTCACGCTGCGCACCGTGCCGTCGGCACCCGCGCCCCGCAATCCGGGGCCCGCGCGGAGATCTCTCCCGGCAGGATGTCGAGAACGCGGGCGCGGCTCCGTCCCCGGGGTGTCCGCGACCGAGACGGTCGCCCGATCCGAGGAGGACCCCATGGCCAAGTACCTGCTGCTCAAGCACTACCGCGGCGCGCCGGCGGCGGTGAACGACGTCCCGATGGACCGGTGGACGCCGGAGGAGATCTCGGCGCACATGCAGTACATGGACGACTTCGCGGCGAAGCTGCGCGGGACCGGGGAGTTCGTCGACGCCCAGGCCCTGGCGCCGGAGGGCCTCTGGATCCGGTCCGACGGCGAGGGCCGCCCGCCGGTCACCGACGGCCCGTTCGCCGAGACGAAGGACCTGATCGCCGGCTGGATGCTCATCGACGTCGACGGCCGCGAGCGCGCGGTCGAGCTGGCCGGAGAGCTGTCGGCGGCGCCCGGGAAGAACGGCGAGCCGATCCACGAGTGGCTCGAGGTCCGGCCCCTGTACGGCGAGCCGCCCCTCGTCACCGAGTGAGCGCGCCCCTGGACGACGCCCTGGACGACGCCGTGGACGACGCCGTGGACGACGCCGTGGACGACGCCCTGGACGACGCCCTGGACGACGCCGTGGACGAGGCCCTCGTGCGGGGCCTCGTCCCGGGGGTGATCGGCGTCCTCGTCCGCCGCGGGGCCGACTTCGCGGCGGCCGAGGACGCCGTCCAGGACGCGCTGCTGGAGGCGCTGCGGACCTGGCCGGCCGACCCGCCGCGGGACCCGCGCGGCTGGCTGGTCACCGTGGCCTGGCGCCGGTTCCTCGACGCCACCCGCGCCGACGTCGCCCGGCGCCGGCGGGAGGACCGCGTGGACGAGGAGCCGGAGCCGGGCCCGGTGCCGGCCGCCGACGACACGCTGCAGCTGTACTTCCTGTGCGCCCACCCGTCGCTGACGCCGTCGTCGGCGGTGGCCCTCACGCTCCGCGCGGTCGGCGGGCTCACCACCCGCCAGATCGCCCGCGCCTACCTCGTCCCCGAGGCGACGATGGCGCAGCGGATCAGCCGCGCCAAGCGCACCGTCGCCGGCGTCCGGCTCGACCGGCCCGGCGACGTCGGCACCGTGCTGCGCGTCCTCTACCTCGTCTTCAACGAGGGCTACTCGGGCGACGTCGACCTGGTCGCCGAGGCGATCCGGCTCACCCGGCAGCTCGCCGCCGCCGTCGACGACCCCGAGGTGGCCGGCCTGCTGGCGCTCATGCTGCTGCACGCCGCCCGGCGCGCCGCCCGGACCGCCCCCGACGGCCGCCTGGTGCCGCTGGCCGAGCAGGACCGCGGCCGCTGGGACACCGCGGCGATCACCGAGGGCGTCGCGGTGCTGCAGGCGGCCCTCGGCCGCGACCGGCTGGGCGAGTACCAGGCGCAGGCCGCGATCGCCGCCCTGCACGCCGACGCCCGGTCGGCGGAGGAGACCGACTGGGTGCAGGTCGTCGAGTGGTACGACGAGCTGCTCCGGCTCACCGGCAGCCCGGTGGTGCGGCTCAACCGGGCGGTGGCCGTCGGGGAGGCCGACGGCCCGCGCGCGGGGCTCGCGGCGCTGGCGGGGCTCGACCCCGCCCTCCCGCGGTACACCGCCGCGGCCGCCCACCTGCACGAGCGCGACGGCGACCTGGCGGCGGCGGCGCGCCTCTACGCGCAGGCCGCCCGCAAGGCGACCGACACCGCCGAGCGCGACCACCTCGTGCGGCAGGCCGCCCGGCTGAACACCCTCCTCCGGCACTGACGGGTTCAGGTCGCGCACGACCGGGTAGGGCGCGACGGGTCGAGGAGCGGCCCGCCTCGGTCCCGAGGAGAGGAGAACCCATGACCTGGATCTGGATCGTCGTCGCCGTGGTCGCCATCGCCGCGGTCTACGGCGTGTGGATCGGCAACACCGTCCGGTGGACGAAGCGGAACGGGAACCTCGCCCGCCGCAGCCCGGGGATCTTCGGGCGCAGCGACGAGGTCGACGAGTTCAACCGCACGCGGCGCTGACCGCCCCGGGGCGGGTTCCCGCGGCGGCGGTCGTGGAGCACGGCGGGTGGCGCCGTCCGGCGCACCGGGCCGACGGTGCCCTGGCGTCCGGCGCGTGGACCCCTCCGCGTCGGACGTGACCGGGGCCGCCACCTGGCGTGACCCGGTGTGGCTCGACCCCGCGCTGGCGTGGGCGCGCGGGCGCCTCGCCGTGGCCGGGCGCATCGTCGTCGGCCCGCCCGAGCAGGTGCACGTGCGCGCCTGGTCGACGGCGGTCCGCATCCCACCGACGGCGGTGTCGTCTGGCTGACGTCGGTCGGCGCGGGGTCGGCGCAGGAGCCGCCGCTGGCCGCGGCGCTCGGCCGGTGGGCGCCCGACCGTGTGCTGGTCCCGCTGGCCGTCGACGCCGGCCGCCGGCTGCTGCTCCTGCCCGACGGCGGGACGACGCTGCGGGCGAGCGGCCACGGCGGCGACGCCGCGGCGTGGGAGGCGCTGCTCGCCGACCACGCCCGTCTGCAGGTGGAGGTCGCGGCGCGCGCGGACGAGATGGTGGCGCTCGGCGTGCCCGACCTGCGCCCGGAGCGACTGCCGGACCTCGCCGCCGGTCTGCTGGCCGACGACGACGCGCTGCTCACCGGCACCCCCGACGGCCTCGACCCCGCCCTGCGCGAGCGGCTGCGCGGCTCGACGGGCGCGTACGCCGAGCTGTGCCGGGCGCTGGTCGCCGGGCCGGTGCCGGCGTCGGTGCAGCACGACGACCTGCACGACGGCAACGTCTTCGTCACCGGCGACGGGTTCCGCTTCTTCGACTGGGGCGACGCCTCGGTCGCCCATCGCTTCCTCACCCTGCTCGTGCCGCTGCGCGGAGCCGCCGCCGCGCTCGCCGTGCCGCCCGGCTCCCCGGTGCTGCTGCGGCTGCGCGACGCCTACCTGGAGCCGTGGCGGGAGTTCGCCGGGACGGCGGTGCTCCGCGAGCTGGCCGGCCTGGCGCTGCGGGTGGCCCCGCTCGCGCGGGCTCTCACCTGGCACCGCATCCTGCGCGCCGTGCACCCGGACGACCGCGCGCGGTGGCAGGCGAGCGTGCCCGGCTGGGTGGCGGAGTCCGCCGCCCCGGGCCCGCTGGACGGCGCCGTTCCGGCCTGAGCCGGCCCGCGGCCGGCGGATCGCCTGACAGCGTGCACAGGAGTGCAGCCCGGGGCCTCCGGGCTGCACGTCCGCGCACGCTGTCGGTCGCGTCCCCGGACGGCGGCCGGGTTGACCGGGGACGCCGCGGGTAGCCCGGCTGCGCCGGGCCCGACGGTCCCGGCGACCCGAGCACTGCGAGGACCCATGACCCAGAGCACGCCACCCACCGGCGCGTCCACCGCCGACCTCCTGCAGTCGCTGACCGAGGACCTGACCACCCTGGTGCGCGACGAGCTGCAGCAGGCCCGCGCCGAGCTGACCGACCGGGCCCGCCGCGCGGGGCGGGCCGGCGCGATGCTCGGCGGCGCGGCCGGCCTCGGCGTCCTGGCGGTCGGGAGCTCCAGCGCGCTGCTGGTCCGGCTGCTCGAGCGCCGGCTGTCGCCTCCCGCCGCGGCCGCCGTGGCGACCGTCCTCTACGGCGGCGGCGCCGCCGCGCTGGCGGCCACCGCGCGCGAGGAGCTGCGCCGGGTCGGGTCGCTGCTGCCGCGGCGCACGGCGGCGAGCGTCCGCGAGGACGTCCGGGCCGCCACGCCCGGCGCCGGCCCGACGCCGCCGGCCCGCTGACCGTGGACGTCGTCGACACTCCGGCTCCCGAGTCGCAGACGCTCACGCTCGCCCAGTACGACCTGGTGCACTTCGCGCTCATGGCGGCGGGCTTCAGCCTGTTCGCCTACCTCCTCTACAACGCGGCCAGCAGGAACGAGGTCGGGCGCCGCTACCGGCCGGCGATCCACGCGGGGATGTGCCTGGCCGCGGTCGCGACGGTCAGCTACCTCGTGCTGTTCCTCAAGTGGGACAGCGGTTTCACGCTCACCGACGGCGTGTACGTCCCGAACCAGGAGGCGCGGTTCACCGGCTCCACGCGCTATCCCGACTGGGCGGTCACCGTCCCGCTGCTCACCGTCGAGCTGCTCGCCGTCTGCTCGCTCACCGGTGCCCGGGCCCGGAACCTGCGGGCGAGCACCATGGCCGCCGCGTTCCTCATGATCGCCACCGGCTACGTCGGCGCCCAGCTGGTCGCCGACGGGCGCGACCGCACCGCGCTCGTGGTGTGGGGGCTGCTCAGCACCGCCTTCTTCGGCTACCTCTACGTCGCGCTGATCGGCGCGGTCCGGGCATCGCTGCCGCGCATGGGCCGGGAGGCGGCCGTCAGCCTGCGCAACGCCACGATCGTGCTGCTGGGCAGCTTCGGCGTGTACCCGCTGGTGTACGCGATCCCGGTCCTCGCCGACGTGACGCCCGCCTGGTCGGTGACGATGCAGGTCGCCTACAGCGCCGCCGACGTCGTCGCCAAGGTCGGCTTCGGCCTGCTGGTGCACAAGGTGGCGCTGCTGCGCACCGCCGAGGACGTCCGGGCCGGCGAGGACACCCACCCCGAGCCGGTGTGGGTGAGCACCGTGCACGAGAGCGACGGCGTGCTGCCCCGCCTGGCCGGTGACCACCACCACGACGAGCACGGGGACCACGGGCACGAGCACGGCGCCACCCGGGCGGCGCCCTCTTCCCCGTGACGCCGTACCGCGTCGCCACCGCCGTCTCGCTGGCCGCGGCGGGCGCCGTCGTCGCCGTCGAGGTCGCCGTCGGCTGGGGCGACCTCGACGGCCTGCTGCTGGTGGCCGGGCTGCTGCTCGGGATCCCGCACGGTGCCGCCGACCACGTCGTCGCCGCGCGGCGGACCGGCCGCCCGGTCCTGGTCGCGCTCGGCTACGCGGTGCTCGCCGTGGCCGCGTGGCTCGCCTTCCGCGCCGCGCCCGGCCCGGCCCTGCTCGTGTTCGTGCTCCTGTCGGTCTGGCACTTCGGCACCGGGGAGACCGCCGTCGCCGACCTGCGCGCCGGGCGGCCGGTGCAGCGCCGGGCGACGGCGGCCGTCGTCCTCGGCGCCCTGGTGCTGCTCGTCCCGCTGGCGCGCGGCGCGCAGGACGCGGCGCCGGTGCTGGCCGCGCTGGTCCCCGGCTCCGGCGGGACCGTGCCGGAGGCCGTCGTCACCGCCGTCCTCGTGACCGTGGTCCCCGCGGCGGGCGCGCTGCTGGTGGAGCGGCTGCTGGCGGCGGCGTGGCTGGAGGCCGCGGAGGTCGCCGTCCTGCTGCTGCTCGTGCTGGTCGCGCCGCCGCTCGCCGCGTTCGGGGTGTGGTTCGGCACCTGGCACGCCGTGCGGCACGCCGCCCGGCTGGTCGCCGGCGACGAGGAGCACCCGGGGCTGCCGCCGCGCCGGCTCGCCGCCGTCGCCGCCCTGCCCGCGGCGGCCGCGCTCGCCCTCCTCGCGGTGCTGTGGATCGCCACGGACGGCCCGCACGGGCTGCTGGTGGCCGCCGTGCCGCTGCTGGCGGCGCTCACCGTCCCCCACGCGCTGGTGGTCGCCCGGCTCGACCGCGCCCGGGGCCCCCGGCCGGCCGGGACGCCGCGGCCGGTGCGCTGAGCCGCATGGCAGCCTGTGCGGCCATGGTCAACGTCCTCTCGATCCAGTCGCACGTCGCCTTCGGCCACGTCGGCAACAGCTCGGCCGTCTTCCCGCTGCAGCGCCTCGGGATCGAGGTGTGGCCGGTGCACACCGTCCAGTTCTCCAACCACACCGGCTACGGGGCGTGGACCGGCCGGGTCTTCGACGGGCAGGCGGTCGAGGAGGTCGTCGACGGCATCGCCGACCGCGGCGTGCTCGGCACCGCCGACGCCGTCCTGTCCGGCTACCTGGGCTCGGCCGACATCGGCCACGCCGTCGTCGGCACCGTCGGGCGCGTCCGGGCGGCCAACCCCGACGCCGTCTACTGCTGCGACCCGGTCATCGGCGACGTGGGCCGCGGCGTGTTCGTGCGGCCCGGCATCGAGGAGCTCATGCGCGAGGTCGCCGTCCCCGCCGCCGACCTGGTGACGCCCAACCACTACGAGCTCGACCTGCTGGCGCAGATGACGACGCGCTCGCTCGGCTCGGTGAAGGACGCGGTGGCCGCGGTGCAGGGGCTCGGCCCGCGGGTGGTCCTGACCACCTCGCTGGTCGCCGAGGACACCCCGGAGGACTCCGTCGACCTGCTGGCCTCCGAGGGCGGCCGGCACTTCCGGGTGCGCACCCCGCGGCTGTCGGTGGCGGTCAACGGCGCCGGCGACGCGATCGCCGCGCTGTTCCTCGCGCACTGGCTCGACACCCGCTCCGCGGGCGAGGCGCTGGGCCGGGCGGCGGCCAGCGTGTGGGGGCTGCTGCGGCGCACCGAGGAGGCCGGCTCCCGGGAGATCCTGCTCGTCGCCGCGCAGGAGGAGTTCGTGTCGCCGTCGCGGGCCTTCCCGGTCGAGGAGGTCTAGTCCCGTCACCGAGCGGGACCGCGCGACCCGACCTAGCGTCCCCGCGTGGACCTGTTCCGGACGAAGTCGGTGGAGGCCGTCCGCGCGGACGCGGGCGACGGGGACGGCGCCGGGGAGGGGGCCGGTGGCGCGCCCGGCGCGGGGCACCTGCGCAAGCGGCTGTCGGCCCGGCACCTCGTCGGGTTCGGCATCGGGATCGTCATCGGCACGGGCATCTTCACGCTCACCGGCGTCACCGCGAAGAACACCGCGGGCCCGGCGGTCGTCGTCTCCTTCGCCCTCGCCGGGCTGGTCGCCCTGCTGGCGGCGGTCTGCTACGCCGAGCTCGCCTCGGCCGTGCCGACGGCAGGCAGCGCCTACTCCTACACCTACGCCACCGTGGGCGAGGTCGTCGCCTGGATCATCGGCTGGGACCTGTTCCTCGAGTTCGCCCTCGGCGCGGCGGTGGTCGCCCGCGGCTGGTCGGGTTACGTGGGCAACCTGTTCGACCTCCCGCCGTCGCTGTTCGGCGAGACCGCGACGGTCAACGTCGGCGCGGCGGCGATCGTCGTCGTGCTGACGCTGGTGGCGGTGCTCGGCATCCAGGAGTCCGCGCGGGTCACCGGGCTGCTGGTCGTGGTGAAGGTCGCCGTCTGCGTCTTCGTGATCGGGGTCGGCGCCTGGTTCGTGCGCGGCGACAACCTCAGCCCGTTCGTGCCCCCGTCGGAGCCCGCCGAGGGCGGCAGCGGCCTCACCCGCCCGCTCATCGAGGCGATCGCCGGGCTCGAGCCGGCGGCGTTCGGCGTCGGGGGCGTGGTCACCGCCGCGGCCGTCGTCTTCTTCGCCTACACCGGCTTCGAGGCGGTGGCCAACCTCTCGGAGGAGACCCGCCGCCCGGCGCGCGACGTCCCGCTCGGCCTGCTCGGCACCCTGGGCCTCGCGACGGCGCTCTACGTCGGCGTCGCGTTCGTCGTGGTCGGGATGGTGCGGTACACCGACATCGACGAGGGCGCCCCGATCGCCGACGCCTTCGACCAGGTCGGGCTCGGCTGGGCGTCGTCGCTGGTGTCGATCGCGGCGGTGGCCGGCCTGACGTCGGTGATCCTGGTCGACCTCATCACCATCGGCCGGATCGGCTTCGCCATGGGCCGCGACGGGCTGCTGCCGCCGGCGGTGGCCCGGGTCAGCCCGCGCACCGGCGTCCCGGCGCGGGTGACGCTGCTGTTCGCCGTCCTCGTGCTCGTGCTCGCCGCCTTCGTGCCGCTGGGCACGCTGGCCGACCTGGTGAGCATCGGCACGCTGTTCGCGTTCCTGCTGGTGGCGATCGCCGTGCCGGTGCTGCGCCGCACCCGCCCGGAGCTGCCGCGGCCGTTCCGCGTGCCGTTCTCGCCGGTGGTCCCCGTCCTCGCCGCGGTGGCCTGCCTGTACCTGATGCTCAACCTGAGCATCGAGACGTGGCTGCGGTTCCTGGCCTGGCTGGCGCTCGGGATGGTCGTCTACGTCGCGTACGGGTACCGGCACTCCCGCGTGCGGCAGGCGGCGCGCAGCGGCCTCGTCGACCGGGGGTGACGCCGGGCCGCACCGGGTCGGGCCGTCTCGCACCCGGGCCCGCGGGGGGCCAGGGTCGGGGCATGACGGCTGACGACCCGGGGAGCCGGGCGGCGGAACGCGCGGAGTCGGCGGGCCGGCGCACGCGGGAGCTGTCGGAGCGGCTCACCCGCCTGGCGTCGGGATGGCCGTCGTCGGAGGACGACGTCCGTGCCGCCCACGAGGCCGCGGAGCAGTCCGCCACCCACTCCGAGGAGGCCCACCAGCGGGCGGCCGCCCGGCACGAGCAGGCGGCGCAGGCCCACGAGGCCGCCGCCCGGCTGCACGACGACGCGGCGGACATGGGCGTCGGCGATCCCGATCGGCACCGGCGCCAGGCCGCCGGGCACCGGGAGGGCGCCGCGGCCGACCGGGAGGCCGCCGGGCACCGGGAGGCCGCCGCCGACGACGCGGCCGGGGGAGGTGCCCGGTGAGCGCCGGCGACGAGCGACGCCCCCCGCCCGCCGACCTCGTCGGCGAGCTCGCCGAGCTCGAGGTGGCCCGCGAGGAGCTCCAGGTCGCCGAGGAGGAGCTCCGCGTCCAGCAGCAGGAGATCGCCCGGCTGGTCTCGCGTGTCGACCGGGAGCGCCGCTGGCAGGAGCACGTCGCGGCCGTGCTACCGGTGGGGCTCTTCGTCACCGACGGCACCGGCCAGGTGCTCGAGGCGAACCCGGCGATGGCCGCGCTCGTCGGCGTGGCCCTCCCCCGGCTCGGCGGCAAGCCGCTGTCGGTCTACCTCGACCCGGAGGACGTCCGCGGCCTGCGCTGGGCGCTGCGGGCCCTGGGCGCGGGGAGGTCCGCGGACTACCGCGCCCCGGTGACGATCCGCGGCCGCGGGGCCGCCGTGACCGGTCAGCTGTTCGGCGCGCCCGACGTCGTCCACGCCGACGCGGGGCGCGCCCGCATCCGCTGGGTGCTCGTCACCGACGAGCACGGCCTGCCGCCGGCCGGGCCGGGCGAGCAGGAGGCCGCCCGGCCCGCGGGGACCGGCCCCCCCGGGGACGGCGCCCCGGTCTCCGTGGCCGAGGCGCTCACCCAGCTGACCCGCCTCGCCGGCACGGACGCCGACCGCCGGCAGCTGCTGCTGCGGATGTCCGTCCTCGCGCAGCGGGCCGTGCCGGCCGCCGACTGGGTGAGCGTCACCGTCGGCCGCCCCGCGGCACCGCGGGCGATCGGCAGCGATTCGGCCGCCGCCCAGGACGTCGACGGCCGGCAGTTGCGCACCGAGGAGGGGCCGTGCCGGGACGCCGCGGCGCTGCAGGAGGTCGTGGTCACCGGCGACCTGCGCGCCGATCCGCGCTGGCCGGCGCTGGCCCGGATCGCCGCGGCCGGGCCGGTGCGCGGCGTGCTGGCCGTCCCGCTCGCGGTCTCCGGCGAGCCCACCGGCGTCCTCAACGTCTACGCGGCGGCTGCCGAGGCGTTCACCGAGGCGGACCGGCGCATCGCCGAGCTGGTGGCGACGGCGATCGCGGCCGTCCTCGACGAGGCCGCCGAGCGGGAGTCGCTGCGCCGGCTGACGCTGAACCTCGAGCAGGCGCTCGCCTCGCGCGCCGTCATCGACCAGGCCAAGGGCGTGCTCATGGCCCGGCTGCACGTGGGCGCCGACGAGGCCTTCGCCCGGCTGGTGACCCTGAGCAACCGGCTCAACGTCAAGGTCCGCGACCTCGCCCACCTGGTGGTCGAGGGCCACGCCGACGAGGTCATCGCCGCCGGTTCCTGACGGCGCGCGGTCAGTCGGCCGGGTCCATGAGGACGACCGCGCCGCTGCGCCCCCCGGTCCCCGGCGTGAACGCGCTCACCGTGACCCGGATCTGCACCGCGCGGCCCCGGCGGTTCACCGCCTGCAGCGTGACGGTCTCGTGGGCGGGCCCGTCACCGGCCACCTGCCGGCGCAGCAGCGCGTGCAGCTCCGACATGGGCAGACCGATGTCGAGGTTGAGCAGGTACTGGTCCACGACCTCGTCCTGCCGCAGGCCCCACAGGTCCTCGGCCGCGGCGTTCCAGGCGAGCACCCGCAGGTCCTGGTCGGCGACGACCACCCCCGCGCGGAAGCTCGACAGCACGCCGGACATGAACTCGTTGAGGGTGGCGACCTCCTCCGTGCTGGCGCGCAGCTCCTCGTTGGTCGTGTGGAGCTCGTCGTTCATCGACTGGAGCTCCTCGTTCATCGTCTCGAGCTCCTCGTTCGTGGACTGGAGCTCCTCGTTGGTGGTCTCCAGCTCCTCGACCGTGGACTGGAGCTCCTCGTTGGTGGTCTCCAGCTCCTCGTTGGTCGACTGCAGCTCCTCGTAGGCGGTCTCGAGCTGCCGGTTGGCGTACTCGAGCTCCCGCTGCAGGCGCCGGTAGTGGGTGACGTCCTCGAAGACGACGGTGCAGCCGAGCGGGCTGCCGTCCTCCCGGGTCAGCGGCACCACCTGGACGTCGAAGACGAGCGCCTCGGCGCCGGGCTGGTGGCGCTCCACGCCGCGGAGCCACACGGTGCGCCGGGTGGCCACCGCCTCGGCGATGGCCGCGCGCAGCTCCACCGGCCGGTAGGAGACCTCGAGGTCCTGGAAGGGCCGGCCGACGTCGCGCTCCTCCACCCGGAACAGCCGCTCGGCGTGGGTGTTCACCATGGCCAGCCGGCCGTCGGCGTCGAGGACGAGCTGCGCGCCCGGGGAGGACACCATCGCCGCCCGGCGCAGCCGCGCGAGGTCACCGGTCCCGGACTGCGCCCCGCCGTCGACGGTGGCCGGCAGCGCGCGGCGCTCCGGCACCGTCCCGGTCTCCCGCTTGCGGAAGAACCGGCGGGTCAGGTCGACCGGGACGAACAGCTGGGCGTGGGAGAGCAGCATCTCCGCCTTGCCGAGGAACAGCAGCCCGTTCGGGGCCAGGGCGAAGTGGAGCCGGCCGAGGATGCGGTTCTGCGTCTCGGCGTTGAAGTACATGAGGGTGTTGCGGCACAGCAGCAGGTCGACGTGCGAGATCGGCGCGTCCTGCACCAGGTCGTTGCGCCCGACGATCACCGAGCGCCGCAGGTCCTTGCGGAACGCGAAGCGGCTGCCCTCCTGGGTGAAGTACCGCTCCACCTGCTCGGGCGTCAGGCCGGTCATCTCCCGCTCGGTGAACAGCGCCTGCCGGGCCTGCGTCAGCGCCTCCTCGTCGACGTCGGTGGCGTAGATCTTCACGCGCTCGCGGAACTCGTCCACGCCGAGCGTCTCGGCCAGCAGGATCGCCAGGCTGTAGGCCTCCTGCCCGGAGGCCGCGCCCGCGCTCCACACCCGGATGACCGGGCCGGCGCCGGCGAGCAGGTCCGGCAGCAGCCGCTCGCGCAGGTGGTCCCAGGCCGGCCGGTCGCGGAAGAAGCTCGTGACGTTGATCAGGATCGTGTTGAACAGCGGGGCGAACTCCTCGGGGTGGACCTCCAGGAAGTCCTGGTACTCCGCGACCGACTCGATGCCCACCTCGCCCATGCGGCGCAGCACGCGGCGGACCAGGCTGGGCCGCTTGTAGCCGGTGAAGTCGAACCCGCGCCGCTCGCGCAGGTACACCAGCAGCGCCTCGAAGTCCGGGTCGAGCCCGGCGGCGGCGTCGGCGAACAGGTCGGGGGCCTCCGCGTCGCCGGCGCCGTCCTCGGCGCCGTACTCCGCGTCGTCGAGCAGCTCGTCGGCCCCGGGATCGTCGGCTCGCAGGTCGTCGGCCGGCCCGTCCGCGGCCCGCGGCCCGTCCTGTGCCATCGGTCAGGCCCCCTGCCGGTCGGCGGGGTCCCCGAGCGCGTCGTCGGCGTCGTCGGGGACGTCCCCGCCGTCGAGCGTCCCGCGCTCGAGCATCCCGCGCAGCAGGCCGGCGGCCCGCAGCGCCTCGTCGTGCCGGCGGCGGAAGGCGGTCGCGCTGTGCCGGTGCCCGTTGGCCGCCGCCCGGTCACCCATCCGCCGGCTGAGCGCCGCGCGCTCCTCGAGGCCGCGCAGCGCCATCCACAGCGCCCCCTCGAGCGCCTGGGCCTGCTCGGCAGCCAGCGCCTCCGGCGACCAGGCGTGTCCCACCCGGCAGCGGTAGCGCTCCATGCCGCCCTCGGTGATCGAGAACAGCGACCCGTGGCAGCTCGGGCAGCCGAACCCCGAGGGCGTACCCGGGCGCTCGTCGGCGTCCATCGCGCCGGGGTCCAACTGGGCCATCTCCGTCTCCGTCGTCATGAGGTCGGTGGGCGGCAGCACGTCCGCGGCATCGACCGCCTCGCGCGTGAGCCGGTCGAGCAGGGCGGGCATCCCGGCGAGCGGGACCACGTGGTCGGCGCCGCCGACCTCCGCGGCGTGCAGGGGCATGCTCGCGTACAGGGCCTCCTCCGGGTCCTGCGCGAGCCCGACGCCGCCGCGCGCCCGGACGGCGATGGTGCCGGCGGTCCCGTCGTCCAGGGCGCCGGAGAGGACAAGGCTCACCACGCGCGGCCCCCGGGCGCGGGCTGCCGAGCGGAACAGCACGTCGACCGCCGGGCGGTGCCCGTTCTCCCGCGGGCCGCGGGAGAGGGACAGGTGCCCGTCGACGACGAGCAGGTGCCGGTCGGGGACGGCGACGGTCACCGTCCCCGGCGTCAGTGGCATCCCGTCCTCGGCCGAACGCACCGGCAGGGCCGAGACCCGGCCGAGGACGGCCGCCAGCGCGCTGCGGCCGGACGACGGGATGTGCAGCGTCACCAGCACGGCCGCCGGGAGGTCCGCGGGCAGGCCGGCGAGCAGTTCGCGCAGCGCCTCGACGCCCCCGGCGGAGGCCCCGATCACCACCAGGTCGCGCGTCGTCATCGCGGCCTGTCCTCGTCCGCCGGGTGGGAGGGTCCCTGCGGCGATGGGCGTCAGCCTAGGCGTCCGGGCCGGAGCCGATCCGCCCGACGGCGCGGCGAACGCCAGGATGGACGGCATGGACCTCAACGCCGACCTCGGGGAGTCCTTCGGTGCGTGGACCCTCGGCGACGACGCCGCGATGCTGCGGGTCGTCACGAGCGCGAACGTGGCGTGCGGCTTCCACGCCGGCGACCCGCTGACCCTGCGCCGGGTGTGCGAGGGCGCCGCCGCGGCCGGCGTGACCGTGGGCGCGCAGGTGGGCTACCGCGACCTCGCGGGCTTCGGCCGCCGCTTCCTCGACGCCGCGCCCGACGAGCTCACCGCCGACGTCCTCTACCAGCTGGGCGCCCTCGACGGGCTGGCACGCGCGGCCGGCACACGCGTGCGGTACGTCAAGCCGCACGGTGCGCTCTACAACGCGATCGTCGCCCACGAGGAGCAGGCGGCGGCCGTCGTCCGTGCCGTCGTGGACTACGACCGCACGCTGCCGGTGCTGGGGCTGCGCGGCTCGGCGTTCCTGCGGCTGGCGGCCGACGCCGGCCTGCGCACGGTGGCGGAGGCCTTCGCCGACCGCGCGTACACGCCGGAGGGGACGCTCGTGTCCCGCCGGCTGCCCGGCGCCGTCCTCACCGACGCCGGCGAGATCACCCGCCGCTGCGTGGCGATGGCGACCGGCGGGGAGGTCCGCGACGTCGACGGCGGCCGGCTGCGGCTCGCGCCGGACTCGATCTGCGTGCACGGCGACACCCCGGGCGCGGTGGACATCGCCCGCCGGGTGCGGTCGGCCCTCACCGACGCGGGGGTCGACCTCGCGCCCTTCGCCGCGTGATGCGGGTGCTGCCCAGCGGGTCGGCCGCGCTGCTCGTGGAGGTCGCCGACCTCGACGCGGTGCTCGCCCTGCACGCGGCGCTGGAGGCCGACCGGCCGCCGGGCGTCGTCGACCTGGTGCCGGCGGCGCGCACGGTGCTGCTGGTCGTGGATCCCGGGGTGACCTCCCTCGGCGCCGTCGAGGCGGCGCTCCGGCGGGTGACGCCGCGGCCCGGCGGCCGCGCCGACGCGGGCCTGGTCGAGCTGCCGGTCGTCTACGACGGGGCGGACCTCGACGACGTCGCCGCGCACCTGGGCGTGGCGCCGGAGGAGGTCGTGGCCCGGCACGCCGGCACGGAGTGGACGGTGGCGTTCTCCGGGTTCGCGCCCGGCTTCGGCTACCTCACCCCGGCCGGCGGTGGCTGGGACGTGCCGCGCCGCGCGACGCCCCGCACGCGGGTGCCGGCCGGCTCGGTGGCGGTGGCCGGCGGGTTCACCGGCGTCTACCCGCGGGAGTCGCCGGGCGGCTGGCAGCTGGTCGGGCGCACCGACGTCGCCGTGTTCGACCTGGCCCGCGACCCGGCCGCGCTGCTGCGGCCGGGCGTGCGCGTGCGGTTCGTGCCGTGCTGACGGTGCTCGCGCCCGGCCTGCTCACCACCGTGCAGGACCGCGGCCGGCCCGGGCTGGCGGGGATCGGCGTCGGCCGGTCCGGGGCGGCCGACCGGGCCGCGGCGGAGCTGGCCAACCGGCTGGTGGGCAACGCCCCCGGCGCGGCGGTGCTCGAGGCGACGCTCGGCGGGCTGGCCGTGCGTGCGGACGCCGACCTGCTCGTCGTCACCACCGGCGCGCGCTGCCCCGGCAGCCCGGTGCACACCGCCCCGGGCCCGCTGCGGGCCGGCGCCACGCTCGCGCTCGGCACCCCGCCCGCCGGGTTGCGCACCTACCTCGCCGTCCGGGGCGGGATCGCCGTCGCGCCGGTCCTCGGGTCGCGGTCCACCGACGTGCTGGCCGGCCTCGGGCCCCCGGTGCTGCGCGCCGGCGACGTGCTGCCGGTGGGCGGCGACGCCGGCCCGTTCCCCGCCGTCGACCTCGCGCCGGGAGCCGACCCGCCCGGCGGCGAGGTGACCGTGCGGCTGCTGCCCGGCCCGCGCGCGGACTGGCTGACCGCCGCGGCACGGGAGGCGCTCGCGGGCCCCTGGACGGTCACCGCCGAGAGCAACCGGGTGGGCCTGCGGCTGGCCGGCCCGCGCCTGGAGCGCGCGGTCGACGCCGAGCTGCCCAGCGAGGGCCTGGTCCGCGGGGCGGTGCAGGTGCCGCCGGCCGGGCAGCCGGTGCTCTTCCTCGCCGACGCCCCGGTCACCGGCGGCTACCCGGTGGCCGGCTACGTCGACGACGCCGACGTCGACCGCTGCGCGCAGCTCCGCCCCGGGCAGACGCTGCGCCTGCGCCGCTAGACCGGCAGCGGCTCCGGGGGCTCGCCGGCCCAGGCGGCCCTCAGCAGCGCGGCGACGCCGTCGCGGGTGACCGGACGCGGGTTGGCGTACGGGTTGGCCACGGCGAGGTCGGCGATCCGGTCGACGTCGCCCTCCGCCATGCCGAGCTCCCGCAGCGAACGCGGGGCGCCGAGCCGGCCGGCCAGCTCCCACAGCGCCCGCGCCGGGTCCGGCGCCCCGCCGAGCGCCCGCGACAGGGCGGCCACCGCGCCGGGCGCCGCGGGCTGGTTGAACGCCAGCGCGTGCGGCAGGACGACGGCGTGCGTGGGCGCGTGCGGCAGGTCCAGCGTGCCGCCGAGGGTGTGGCAGAGCTTGTGGTGCAGCGACATGGTGGTGGCGGCGAGCACCGCGCCGCACAACCAGGCGCCGTACTGGGCCTCCGCGCGGGCGTCGAGGTCGGCGCCGTCGGCCACGACGCGGGGCAGCGCGGCGACCAGCGCCCGGGCGCCCTCCTCGGCCATGAGCGACACGATCGGCGTCGCGTCGGGGGCGTACAGGCCCTCGACGGCGTGCGCCACGGCGTTGAGCCCGGACGTGGCCGACATCCCGGGCGGCAGCCCGAGGGTGAGCTCGGGGTCGTAGACGACGCTCACCGGCAGCACCCGGACGTCACGGCCGGTGCGCTTCTCCCCCGCCTCGGTGAGCCCCCACACGGGGGTCATCTCCGAGCCGGCGTAGGTGGTGGGGACGGCGACCACCGGCAGCCCGTGCTCCAGCGCGATCGCCTTGCCCAGCCCCACGGCCGAGCCGCCGCCGACCGCCACGCAGCCGTCGGCACCGAGCTCTCGGGCGAGCTCGCGGGCGCGGGTGGCCACCTCCACGGGCACGTGCATGCGCGCCTCGGCGAGCACCCCGGCCGCCCGGTCCCCCAGCGCGGCGGCGACAGCGCGGCCGGTGTCCTCCTGCTCCGGGGAGCACAGCACCAGCACCCGGGTGAGCCCGAGCGCGGCCACCTCGTCGGGCAGCCGCGCCACGACGCCGGGGCCGAACACGACCCGCATCGGCAGCGCCTGGTAGGTGAACGGCGCGATCACGCCGGCGCCCCGCGCACCACGGTCGGCTGCGCCTGCGCCGGTGAGGCGGCCGGCGGCGCCTGGCCCTCCCGCAGCAGGGTCAGGTCGAAGGTCAGCGTGCGGAACGGGTTGGCCAGCCCGACCTCGGCGGCGCGGGCCGGGTCGTCGACCTCGGGCACGTCGCGCACCAGCGACTCCTTGACGCCGAACACGGCGTCGGAGTCCAGGTACGGGGAGTCGGCCACGAACACGTGTGTGGTCACCGGCCGGTAGCCGGGCGCGGCGACGATGAAGTGCAGGTGCGCGGGGCGGTTCGGGTGCCGGCCGGTGGCGGCCAGCAGCTGCCCGACCGGGCCGTCGTCGGGGATCGGGTAGAAGCGCGGCACGACCGAGCGGAACCAGAACCGGCCGTCGTCGTCGGCGGTGAACAACCCGCGCAGGTTGCCCGGCGGCTGCACGTCGGGCTGCTGGACGTCGTAGAAGCCGTCCTCGTTGGTCTGCCAGACGTCGACGGTCGCGCCGGCCAGCGGCTCGCCGTCCGGGCCGGTGACCTGCCCGGACACCAGGCACGCGGTGCCCTTGCCGTCGAGGGCGATGTCGTCGCCGAGCTGCCGGGGCGGGGACTCCACCATGTGGAACGGGCCGAGCACGGTCGACTCGGTGGAGGTGCCGCCCGAGCGGTGGTTGATCGTCTCCACCAGCATCGAGACCCCGAGGACGTCGGACAGCAGGATGAACTCCTGCCGGACGTCGTCGCTCGTGTGGCCGGTGCGGGTGAGGAAGTCGATCGCGAACGCCCACTCCTCCTCGGTGAGCTCGACGTCCTTGACGAACGCGTGCAGGTGGCGGACCAGCGAGGTCATCACCTGGCGCAGCCGCGGATCGGGGGTGCCCGCGAAGCTGGCCGCGACGACGTCGGCCGAGCGCTCCTCGCTGAACAGCTCCCCGGTTCCCCCGCCGGTTACCTCGCCGGTCACCCCGCCGGTCACCCCGCCGGTCACAGGGCCCTGTCCAGGACGGTGCGCAGCGCGTCCTCGAGGGCGGTCGCGGCATCGGCGACCGCGCCCGCCGAGCGGTAGGCGACGTAGTTGTCGGGGCGGACGAGCAGCGCGCCGCCGTCGTCGGTGCCGCGCACCCGCGCCCAGTCGCCGTAGAGGTCGTCGTACTCGCGGCCCGGGCCGATGACGACGGCGGCCACCTCGACGCCGAGCCGCTCCCCCACCTCCTGCGCCGCGCGCACCCAGGCCTCGCCGCCGATGCCGGTGAAGACGGTGAAGCGCCCGTGCCCGCCGAGGTCGAGCGTGGACACCTGCCGGCGCCGGTCGGCGGTGACCCAGGCGTGCGGCAGCTTGGCGCCCGGCCGCGAGGTGGGGTGCGAGTACAGCTCGGGGTCGCGCACCGGCTCCTCGGGCGGCGTGCCGTCGGGCACGACGGCGGTGGACTCGTAGCGCTGGTCCATCTCCACGCCGTGGCAGTTGAACTCGTAGTCCTTGAACGCGATGGCCTCCCGCAGCGCCGCCCGCTGCTTCTCCGCCTCCGGCGTCGCCTCCTTGCGGGCGGCCATGTGCGCGACCATCAGCTCCGGGTCGGCCGTGTTCGTGAGCCCGAGCGCGTCGAAGATCCGCGCGGTGTCGGCGATGCTCTGGTTCGCCCGGTCCACCACCTGCCGGCCCACCGGCGCGCGCTCGGCCGAGTAGCTCTCCAGCAGCCCCGGCCCGGCCTGCCCGCGGACCACCAGTGCGAGCTTCCACGCCAGGTTGTAGGCGTCCTGGATGGAGGTGTTGGAGCCCAGGCCGTTCGACGGCGGGTGCCGGTGGACGGCGTCGCCGGCGCAGAAGACGCGGCCGGCCGAGTACCGCTCCGCGGCGAGGTGGTTGACCGTCCAGGCCGAGCTGGAGGTGATCGTCACCGGCACCGAGTCGTCACCGATCAGCCGGTGCACGATGCCGAGCGCGTACTCCTCGGAGAGGTCGGGCGCGGAGCCGTCGATGTCGTAGCCCCAGACGATGAGCCACTTGTGCCAGGGCCGGACCATGCGGACCAGGCCCGCGCCGATCCCGCCGACGTCGGCCCCCGGCTGCAGCACCCAGTACAGGACCGACGGCCGGTCGGCGACCAGGTGGGACAGGTCGGCCTCGAAGACGATGTTGATGCTGCCCGCGACGCCCATCTGCCCGCGCAGCGGGAGCCCCACGTGCTCGGCCACCAGGCTGCGGCCGCCGTCGGCGCCGACGACGTAGCGCGCGCGGATGTCGTACTCGTCGCCGCGCAGCCGGTCGCGCACGTGCACGGTGACGCCGTCGTCGTCCTGCTCGAGGGACAGGTACTCGGTGTCGAAGCGGACGTGCGCACCGCGGGACTGCGCGTTGTGCAGCAGCACCGGCTCCATGAGGTCCTGCGGCATGTCGCACATGCGGGAGGGGCTGGCCGCGGAGTAGTCGGCGAGCCGGTCGGGCCGGGTGCCCCAGCTGTGCAGCCGGCCGAGTTCCTCGCCGGCGATCGAGGTGCAGTAGACGAGGTTGCCCATGAGGTGCTGCGGGGTGGCCTCGGCCATCACCTCCTCCTCGACGCCGAGGTCGCGCAGCGCCTCCATGGTGCGCTGGTTGGTGATGTGCGCCCGCGGGGTGTCGGCGAGCCGGCCGTACTTGGTGATGACCGTGGTCCGGACGCCGTAGGTGGCCAGCGCCAGCGCGGCGGCCGACCCGGCCGGGCCGGTGCCGATGACGAGGACGTCGGTCTCGACGGTGGGCATGCGCGCGGGCTCCTCTTCGGCGGGGAACGGTCCGGCGGCGGCACCGACGCCCGGACGCTACGGCCGGACGCTACGGCCGGCCGGGCCCCGTGGTCGAGGCCCGGCCGGCGCCGGTCAGAACGGGTAGGCGGGCAGGTCGCCGCGGACGGTCACCCACTGCGTCTCGGTGAAGGCCTCGATGTTGGCCTGCGGGCCACCGTGCCGGGAGCCGGTGCCCGAGGCGCCGACGCCGCCGAACGGGGCGACCGCCTCGTCGTTGACCGTCTGGTCGTTGATGTGCACCAGGCCCGACGGGATGCGCTCGGCGAGCTCGAGGCCGGCGTAGACGTCGCGGGTGAGGATGCCCAGGCTCAGGCCGTACTCGGTGCCGGCGGCCAGGCGCGCGACCTCGTCGAGGCTGGAGAACGGCGTCACCGGGGCGACCGGGCCGAAGATCTCCTCCTGGTAGGCCGGGTGGTCGACCGCGACGCCGCCGAGCACGGTCGGCCGGTAGAAGAGGCCCTCGTAGGTGCCGCCGGTGCGCACGGTGGCGCCCCGGTCGACGCTGGCGGTGACCAGCCCGTGCACGCGGTCGCGCTGGCCGGCGTCGATGAGCGGGCCCATCGCCACCTGCTCGCGGAACGGGTCGCCGACCGGGAGCTTCTCGACCTTCTCCGTGAGGACGGCGGTGTACTCCTCGGCGATCGACTCGTGCACCAGGTGCCGGCTGGTCGCCATGCAGATCTGGCCCTGGTGGGCGAAGGTGCCCCAGGCGCCGACGCTGGCGGCCGCGGTCACGTCGACGTCGGGCAGCACGATCAGCGCGGAGTTGCCGCCGAGCTCGAGGTGCGCCCGCTTGAGGTGCTGGCCGGCGAGCGCGCCGACGATCCGGCCCGCCTTCGTGGAGCCGGTGAAGGCGATCACCCGCACCTGCGGCGCGGTCACCAGCGCCTCGCCGACGTCGGCCCCGCCGGGCAGCACCTGGAAGACGCCGGCCGGGAGCCCCGCCTCCTCGAAGACGCGGGCGAAGACGGCGCCACCGGAGATGGCGGTGCGCGGGTCGGGCTTGAGGACGACGGCGTTGCCGAGCGCCAGCGCCGGGGCGATCGCGCGGATCGCGAGGATGGTCGGGACGTTGAACGGCGCGATGACGCCGACGACGCCGGCCGGCACGCGCCGGGCGAAGCTCAGCCGCGGGGAGCCGGTGCGCAGCAGCTCGCCGTAGGGGTGGCTCGGCAGCGCGGAGGCTTCGTAGCACTCCTGGGCGCTGGTGTGGACCTGGAAGTCGCCGAAGGGCTGGATCGCCCCGGACTCCCGGGCCAGCCAGCCCTTGATCTCGTCGGCGTGCTCCTCGAGCACCTGCCCGGCGCGGCGCAGCACCCGGGCGCGCTCCTCGAACGGGGTGGCGGCCCACGCGCGCTGCGCGTCGGCGGCCCGCTCGGCCGCCGCGAGGACGTCCTCCGGCGTCGCCTTGCCGACCGGCGCGATGACGTCGCCGGTGGCCGGCTCGACCGCGTCGTAGGTGCCAGCGGACCCGTCGGTCCAGGTGCCCGTCCAGATCCTGCCCTGCCACGCGCCGTCGTCCAGGAGTGCCACGTCGTCCCTCTCGTCGTCGTTCCGGTGCCCGCCGAGTCTCGCCGGTCCGCCTTTCGCGCGCGAAAGGCGGCCCTCCCGCGCCTGAGATCGCCCTTCCTCCTGTGCCGCTGACCTGCGAGAACTGTCGTACCCCGGTCGTAGGTTCGGTCCATGTCGGCGGGCGGGCAGTACGTGTCGCCGATCGAGCTCGCGCTCACCGCGCTGCTCGCCGAGCAGCCCCTGACGTTCCGCCGGCTGCCGGTGACGTTGCTCTCGCGTGAGCACAAGGCGCGTGAGCTGCAGCGCCTGGCCGCGCTGAAGGCCCAGACCGCCGCCTACGAGGCGGAACTCGTCCTCGGCCTGGCCGACGACTCCCCCGACGACGACGACCCGCCGCCCGGCACCCCGGGTGCGCGGTCGGGGTCGTGGGCGCCGGACCCGGAGCTGCCCGGGGTGTCGGAGTTCTTCACCGCCGAGCTGGCGGTCGTGCTCAACGTCGGCCGGCCCACCGCCTCGACGCTGGCCAAGCGGGCCTGGACCTACCGGGAGTCGCTGCCCGCCACCTGGGCCGCCCTGGCCGCCGGGCAGCTGGACGAGCGCCGGGCGATGGTGCTGGTCGACGTGCTGCAGTGGA
Organism: Geodermatophilus sp. FMUSA9-8; assembly: GCF_037034165.1. Classification (NCBI taxonomy): domain Bacteria; kingdom Bacillati; phylum Actinomycetota; class Actinomycetes; order Geodermatophilales; family Geodermatophilaceae; genus Geodermatophilus; species Geodermatophilus sp. FMUSA9-8. The sequence continues at coordinate 664,517 of NZ_JBAGKE010000001.1, forward strand.
CCAACCCGGCGCTGGCGCGGCGGGTCGAGGCCCGGCTACTCCCGCACGCCACCGGCTGGACCGTGCGGACGCTGCGCACGCGGGCGGTCGAGGCGCTGCTGGAACTCGACCCCGACGCCGTCGAGCGCAAGAAGGACGACGCGCAGCGCACCGCCGACGTCCGGATCGTCCCCTCGGCGCAGGACGGCATGGCCGTGCTGATCGCCGAGCTGCCCGCCGAGGTCGCCGCGATGTGCATGGAGGTGCTGGAGCGGCTCGCCCGGCTGGCCGTGGACACCGGTGACCCGCGGCCGATCGGGCTGATCCGCACCGAGGTGTTCACCGCCCTGTTCCTGGGCGCCGGCGACCCGGCCCGGCCGCCGGTCACCGCGCACCTGCAGATCATCGCCACCCTCGCCGCGCTGACCGGCCGGTCGGTCGAGCCCGGCGAGGTCAACGGCATCCCGATCACCGCCGCGGTGCTGCGGGCGCTGCTCCGCGAACTCGACGCCCTCGGTGTCGGGGTGCCCGCCGGCGGGTCGGTCACCCTCGCGGTCACCGACGACGACGGCACCCTGCGCGCCACCACTCCCCTCGACCAGGCCCGTCGCCTGGCGAAGCGTGGCTGCCCCGACCACCCGCCGACCAACGAGCACCCCGACGGCGAGTGCCAGTGCCCGGTCCTCGACGAACCCGAGCCCACCGACCGCTACGCGCCCACCCGGCCCCAGCAGCGGTTCGTGCGCACCCGCGACCGCACCTGCCGCTTCCCCACCTGCGGCCAACGCGCCGGCTGGGCCGACGCCGACCACGTCATCCCCCACGCCTCCGGCGGCCGCACCGACTGCGCCAACCTCTGCTGCCTGTGCCGCAGCCACCACCGCCTCAAGACCTTCGCCCGCGGCTGGCGATTCGTCATGAGCCCGGACGGGGTGCTCACCGTGACCACCCCGTCCGGCATCACCCGCACCACCCGCCCACCCGGCATGCGCCCACCGCCCGAGCGAGACCCACCACCCGGCGCGACCGGGACATCCCCACCGGCCGACCCGGCCGACGACCCGCCACCGTTCTGACACCCGTCCCCGGCGGCGCACCGCGGAGGTGCGCCGCCGGGTCGACCACGCCGTGAGCCGCGACGCGGGCCCGCCGGCCGCCGCCGGTCGCGTACGGGCCCGACACCGGATCGTGACGACGCGCCTCCGGGCCCGGACACGTGGGGGACGACTCCTCGCACGAGCCGGGAGCCGCGCGGCCGCCGCCTAGCGTCGCCCGGCATGAGACCCGGCGAGAGCTACCGCGACGGTGTCCAGCGGCGGGCGGTGCTGGCGGTGCTCGTCGGCGTCGGCGCCGCGTTCCTGCTGCACTGGCTCGACGACGACATGACCGCGACCGTGCTGGTCGGCGTCGTCACGGCGCTGTGCGTGGCGCTCGTGCCGAGTCCGCGGGAGACCGTCCCGCGGGCGTGACCCGGGGTCAGCCCTCGCGCATCTCCGCGAGCACGCCCGCCGCCACCTTGAACGCGTGGTTGGCGGCCGGCACCCCGGCGTAGACCGCCGCGTGCTGCACCACCTCGGCGATCTCGTCCTCGCTCAGCCCGTTGTGCACCGCCGCGCGGACGTGCAGCGCGAACTCGTCCCAGTGCCGCAGCGCGATGCAGATCGACAGCGTGGCGATGCTGCGCTCGCGGCGCTCCAGGCCGGGCCGCTGCCAGATGTCGCCCCACGCCACCCGGGTGATGAAGTCCTGGAACCCCGCGGTGAACGGCGTCGTGCCGGCCACCGCGCGGTCCACCCAGGCGTCGCCCAGCACCTCGCGCCGCGTCCGCATCCCCGCCGCGCGGCGGGCGTCGTCCGTGGAGAGGTCGTCCGTCGAGAGGCCGTCCGGGTCCAGCGGCGCGTCGCTCACGCGTGGCCCCCCGCGGCGTCCAGGTGCGCCAGCAGCGCCCCGGTGACCTCCAGCGGCTGCTCCAGGTTGGGCAGGTGCGCCCCCGGGCTGACCGTCAGCAGCGTCGCGCCGGCGATCCCCTCGACGATCGCCTGCTGGTGCGGCGGCGGCAGCGCCGGGTCCTCCGCGCCGGACACCACCAGCGTCGGCGCGGTGATCCGGGCGAGGTCCTCGCGGGCGTCGAAGTGGCCGACCGCCTCGCAGCAGTTCGCGTACCCCTCGTCGTCGGCGCCGGCGATCATCGCCTCCAGCCGCGCGACCAGGTCGGGGTGCTCCGCGGCGTACGCGGGCGTCAGCCAGCGGCCCACGATCGCCGGCGCGAGCGGCGCCGTCCCGCCGGAGCGCGCCTGCACCGCGCGGTCGAGGAAGCCCTGCGGGTCCGGCTTCGCCGACGTCGCCACCAGCACCAGCCGGTCCACCCGGGCGGGCTCGCGCGCGGCCAGCCGCATCGCCGTCATCCCACCCAGGGACAGCCCGACCACGTGCGCCCGGCGCGCGCCGACCCGGTCGAGCAGCGCGACGAGGTCGTCGGCCAGGTCGTCCACCGTGTACGGGCCCGCGGGCGCCGGCGACTCCCCGTGCCCACGGGTGTCGTAGCTGACGACGCGGTAGCGCTCGGCCAGCGCCGGCACCTGCGGGTCCCACATCCCGCGGGTGGCGCCCAGCGAGTTGGACAGGACGACGACCGGCGCGTCGGCCGGCCCGTCCTCCGTGTAGGACACCTCGACGGCGGTCATCCGCGCTCCCCCTCGATCAGTCGGTCGTGCTCGGCCAGCGCCGCGTCCACCTGCGTGCCGGCCTCCCCCACGTCCGGCGCGGCGGCGGCCAGCACCGCGGCGACGTCGACGTCGGAGCGCCCGGCCACCACCTCGGCCAGCGTCCGGCCGGTCTCCCGCGCCGTGCGCGCGGCGTCGGCGGCGGCGTCGTGGGCGGCCCCGCGGCCGAGCGACGGCGTCAGCGCCTCGGCCAGCGCAGCGGCCAGCGACCCCTCCGCCGCGGCGGCCACCGTGGCGGCCATCCGGGCGGGGTCGGGCCGCAGCCCGCGCAGGCTCTCGGCCAGCCACGCCGCCGCCGAGCCGACCGTGACCAGCAGGTCGGTCACCGTGGGCCACTCGCTGTGCCAGGCGCCCGCGGCCCGCTCGTGCTCCTGCTCCATCGCGCCGAGCAGCGTGGCCACCAGGCCGGGCGCCCGCCGCGCGCACGCCCGCGCCGAGACGGCCGCCACCGGGTTCTGCTTGTGCGGCATGGCCGACGAGCCGCCGCGCCCCTCGCCCACCTCGGCGGCCTCGGCCACCTCCGACTGCGCGAGCAGCACGACGTCGAGCGCCACCGTGGACACCACCCCAGCCGCGGCGCCGAGCGCCCCGGCGAGGTCGGCCACTGGCAGCCGCACGGTGAACCACGGGACAGCGGTGGTCACCAGCCCCAGCTCGGCGGCCAGCGCCTCCCGGACGACGACCCCCGCGCCGGACGACGCCGCCAGCGTGCCCACCGCCCCGCCGTACTGCACCGGCAGCCCGACCACCACCTCCGCCAGCCGCAGCCGCGCGCCGTCGAGGCCGGCCAGCCAGGTCGCCGCCTTGAGCCCGAACGTGGTGGGCAGTGCCTGCTGCATCAGCGTGCGGCCCATGACGACGTCGTCGCGGTGCGCCCGCGCCAGCCCGGCGCACAGCTCCGCCGCGGCGGCGAGGTCGGCGTCGAGCGCGGCCACCGCCGAGCGGGCGAGCAGCAGCAGCGCGGTGTCGAGCACGTCCTGGCTGGTGGCCCCGACGTGCACGGCGACGGCGTCGCGCTCGCCCACGGCGTCCTGCAGCGCGCGCACCAGCGGCGGCACCGGGTTGCCGGCGTCGGCGGCCCGGGCGACCACGCGGGCGAGGTCGAGCCGCGAGGGGTCGGCGCAGGCCGCCGTCACCGCGTCGGCGGCGGTCCCGGGTACCAGGCCCGCCGACGCCGCGGCCCGCGCCAGCGCCGCCTCGACCGCCAGCAGCGCGCGGAACCAGGCGTCGTCGGAGACGGCCGACGCCGCACCGCCGCGCGCGAACGTGCCGGCGAACAGACCTGTCACGGCTCTCTTCCTACCGGCGGCGGGCCGGGCGCGCTCAGACGGCGAAGAAGACAGTCTCGCGCTCGCCCTGCAGGCGGACGTCGAGGCGGTAGCCGTCGTCGGTGGGCGTGGCCAGCAGGGTGTCCCGCTGCTCCTCGGTCAGCCCGCGCAGGACGACGTCCTCGGCGTTGGCGTCGGCCTCGTCGGCCAAGTAGACCCGGGTGACGACGCGGTCGAGCAGGCCGCGGGCGAAGACCGAGACGTCGACGTGCGGCGCCTGCAGCCCGCCCTCGCCGTCGGGCACCCGCCCGGGCTTGAGCGTGAAGACGGCGAACTCACCCGTGATCGTCGAGGCGCGCGCGTACCCGCGGAACCCCGGGTACGTGGACGCACCGCGCGGGTCCTCCGGCGACGGGAAGCGGCCGTCGGGGTCGGCCTGCCACGTCTCGACCATCGCGTCGGGCACCACGTCGCCGTTGCCGTCGAGCACCCGGCCGCGGATCCAGACGCCGCCCTGGGTGCCCTCGGCCGCGGCCCACACGCCGTCGGGCCAGGTCAGGCCGATGGCCAGGTAGGGGCCGACGGTGGCGCTCGGGGTGGTCCCCAGCCGGAGCGGTCCGGTGAGGAAGCCGCTGCCCCGCTGGCCGGAGCGCGGCTGGAAGGGCTCCGAGGGGTTCGGCGGGACGTCGAGGGGGTCCGGCACGCTCGCGGTCACGCCACGTCTCCGTCGTCGTCGGTCTCGAAGGGGGTCTGGTCCGCGCCGCGCAGCACGACGTCCCACTCGAACGCGAGCGCCCAGTTGTCCTGGGTGCGCTCGAGGGAGAACCGGCTGATCGCCCGGTGCCGGGCCGCCGCCGGGATGGCGTTGAAGATCGGGTCCTGGCCGAACAGCGGGTCGTCCGGGAAGTACATCTGGGTGACCAGGCGCTGGGTGAACGCCCGGCCGAACAGGCTGAAGTGGATGTGCGCCGGCCGCCAGGCGTTGTGGTGGTTGCCCCACGGGTAGGCGCCGGGCTTGATCGTCAGGAACTCGTAGCGGCCCAGGCTGTCGGTGACCACCCGGCCGAGCCCGTCGAAGTGCGGGTCCAGCGGGGCCGGCCAGTTGTCGACGACGTGCCGGTAGCGGCCCGCCGCATTGGCCTGCCACACCTCCACCAGCGCGCCCGGGACCGGGCGGCCGCCGCTGTCGAGCACCCGCCCGTGCACGAGGACCCGCTGGCCGACGGCCTCGCCGCCGTTGCGCCACGTCAGGTCGGCGTCGGTGGGCAGCACGCGGTCCTCGCCGAGCACCGGGCCGGTGACCTCGGTGAGCCGGTGCGGCAGGTCCACCGGCGTCCGGAGCGGCGCACGCAGCCCGGTGCTCCGGTACTCGGGGAAGCCCACGGGGGTCCGCGTGGCGTCGGGCTCGGGCAGGTAGCGCGGCAGCAGCAGCCCGCCCTCGGACGTGGTCCCGGTCATACCGGGCAACGTACGGCCGGCCGCGTACCCTCCCAAGCCGGGCTTTCCACTGGGAGGAAGGACGGCGATGGCCGGTGGCAGCGCCGCCCCGGGGCGGTCGGTGACCTCGCGGGCGCTGGCGATCCTCGACGCGTTCGACGCCTCGGCCCCCCGGCTGTCGCTGAGCGAGATCGCCGAGCGGTCGGGCACCCCGCTGACGACGGCGCACCGGCTGCTCGCCGAGCTCACCGGGTGGGGCGCGCTCGCCCGGCGTGCCGACGGACGCTACGAGATCGGCCGCAAGCTCTGGGACCTCGGCCTGCTCGCGCCGGTGCAGCTCGAGCTCCGCCAGGTCGCCTCGCCGTTCCTGCTCGACGTGCACACCGCCACCCGCGACACCGTGCACCTCGCCGTCCGCGACGGGCTGTGCGCCCTCTACGTCGAGCGGATCTCCGGCCGGGAGTCGGCGCCGGTGGTCAGCCAGGTGGGCAGCCGGCTGCCGCTGCACGCCACCGGCGTCGGCAAGGTGCTGCTCGCCTCCGCGCCCGACGAGGTCGTCGCCGAGGTGCTGGCGGCGCCGTCCCGGGCCACCCGGCACACCGTCGTCGACCCCGGCCGGCTGCGCCGGGAGCTCACCGAGGTGCGCCGGCGCGGGTGGGCGCGCACCGCGGAGGAGATGTCGCTGGGCACGCTGTCGGTCGCGGTGCCGGTGCGCGTGGAGCGCGGGAGCAGCACCGTCGTCGCGGCGGCGCTGGGCATCGTCGTCCCCAGCCACCGGCGCGACCTCCCCCGGCTGGTGCCCGTCCTCGAGGTCGCCGCGCGCGGCATCGGCCGGGCGCTGGCCACCACACCCGTCTTCCGCTGAGCGGGAGGACGAGGTGTCCACCGGCGCGTAGCCCGGGTCACACTCGGGCCATGCGCACCCAGGTGGGGATCATCGGCGCCGGCCCGGCCGGCCTGCTGCTGTCGCGGCTGCTCGCCCTGCAGGGCATCGACTCCGTCGTGCTGGAGAACCGCTCCCGCGAGTACGTCGAGGCACGCATCCGCGCCGGCATCCTCGAGCAGAACACCGTCGACGTGCTCACCGAGGCGGGCATGGGCGACCGGCTGCACCGCGAGGGCCTCGAGCACCGCGGCATCCACCTGCAGTACCCCGGGGTGCGCCACACCCTCGACTTCCCCGAGCTGTGCGGCCGCCGCGTGTGGGTCTACGGCCAGACCGAGGTGGTCAAGGACCTCGTCGCCACCCAGCTCGCCGACGGCCCGCCGCTGCACTTCGAGGTCTCCGACCTCGCGATCGAGGACGTCGACACCGACAGCCCGCGCATCCGGTTCACCGACGCCGACGGCACCCCGCAGGTGCTCGAGTGCGACGTCGTGGCCGGCACCGACGGGTTCCACGGCCCCTCGCGCGCCGTCGTCGCCGAGGGCACGCGGCAGCAGCTGTGGGAGCGCACCTACCCTTACGCGTGGCTGGGCATCCTCGCCGAGGCCGCCCCCGCCACCGACGAGCTCATCTACGCCTGGCACCCCGACGGCTTCGCCCTCTACTCGATGCGCTCGCCGTCGGTGTCGCGGCTGTACCTGCAGGTCGACCCGTCGGAGAAGATCGAGGACTGGTCCGACGACCGGATCTGGGAGGGTCTGGCCACCCGCTTCGCGCTCGACGGGTGGGAGATCAGCACCGGGCCGGTGCTGGAGAAGTCGATCCTGCCGATGCGCTCCTTCGTCAGCGCGCCGATGCGCCGCGGCCGGCTGTTCCTCGCCGGGGACGCCGCGCACATCGTGCCGCCCACCGGCGCCAAGGGCCTCAACCTCGCCGTCGCCGACGTCGTCCTGCTCTCCCGCGCGCTGGTGCGCCTGCTGCAGGAGAAGGAGACCGACCTCGCCGACGCCTACTCCGACACCGCGCTGCGCCGCGTCTGGCGGGCCACCCACTTCTCCTGGTGGATGACGTCGATGCTGCACACCACGGGCGACCCGTTCGACGCCGAGCTGCAGCTCTCGCAGCTGCGCCGGGTGTGCTCGTCGGAGGCCGCGGCGCGCGAGCTTGCCGAGAACTACACCGGCCTGCCGTACTAGAGGAGGTCGCGCACCCGGTCGGCGGTGCCGGGCGCGAGCGGCAGGTGCGGCAGCACGCCGGTCACCTCGGCGGGCTCCAGGCCCTGCTCGAGCAGGACCCCGGTCAGGCGGGGGGCCTCGCCCGGCGGCACCGGTGAGGGCAGCCCGGACTCCCGGACGGCGGCCAGCGCGAGGAACAGCGCGGCGGAGAGGTCCTCCTCCGGCTCCGGGGCCGCAGCGCGAACGGCGGCGCGGGCGGTGGCCTCGGCGGCGCGCACCAGCGACAGCGGCAGCCCCTCGGCCTCCACCTCCAGCAGCGGGGTGCGGCCCAGGGCGGCGAGCACCAGGTGCTCCGCCTCGGTGCGCAGCGGCTGCTCCCACTCCCCGGCGCGGACGACGTCGGCCGGATCGGCGTCGGCGGGGTCCTCACCGAGGTCGTCGAGCAGGTCGGCCCACTGCGCGGGCCGGGTGCGGCGGGCCCGGTCGGCGGCGGCCACGCACGTGTCGAGCACGAACGGCTCGATCACCTCGCGGTCGAAGCGGTCGGCGAACACGGTGCCGTCGGCGTCGACGGCGTTGAGCGCGTCCTGGAAGCTGCCGGGCCGGGCGTCGCCGAGCTCGATGCGGCCGTCCTCCTCCCCGGACAGCGCCTGCCCGGTGGCGGCGCGGTCGCCGATCGTGGAGCCGGTGGCCACCAGCCGGCCGCGCAGCCGGGTGTGGTGCGGCCGGTCGGACAGGCCGACGGTCCACGCGCACGCCTCCGCGATGAGCGCGGCGCGGCGCTCCCGCAGCACCTCGCGGCCGAGGAGGGCGAACCAGTCGGGGGCGAACCCCGTGCCGTCGAACACCCTCCCGTTCTACCCGGCCCGGCGCCGCCGCCGCCCGCGGACGAGGTCCTCGACGGTCGCGCGGGCGCCCCGCTCGCGCAGCGCGACCCGGGTCGCGACGAAGGGCTCCGCCACCCGCGGGTCGTCGGCGAGGTCGCCGAAGACGTCGCGCTCGCGGAGGAACTCCAGCGGGTCGGCGTCCCGCGCCCGGCGGGCCAGCGCCTCGCCTCGCGGGTCGGACAGCTCGAGGGGCCGGCCGGCGTCGTCGGCGCCCTCCGCGGTGCGCGCCCACCCGGCCAGCACCGCCACCGACCGGCGGACGTCGCGGCCGGCCTCCAGGTCCGCGCGGATCACCGGGAGCAGGAACTGCGGGATGCGGTCGGAGGCGTTCTCGCAGATCCGCGCCAGGGTGTCGGCGACGGCGGGGTTGGCGAAGCGGCCCACCAGGTCGGCCTTGTAGCGGCGCAGGTCGATGCCCGGCACCCGCGGCAGCGTCGGGGTGGCCTCCTCGTCGAGGTAGCCGGCCAGGAACTCGCGGAACAGCGGGTCCTGGCTGGCCTGGTGCACGTACCCGTGGCCGGCCAGCCGCCCGAGGTGGGCCAGCACCTGGTGGCCGGCGTTGAGCAGGCGCAGCTTCATCAGCTCGTACGGGGCGACGTCGGCGACCACCTGCACGCCGACGTCCTCCAGCGGTGGCCGCCCGCCCGCGAACTCCTCCAGCACCCACTGCGTCCACGGCTCGCACACCACCGGCCAGGCGTCCTCGACCCCGATCGCGGCGGCCACCTGCTCGCGGTCGGCGTCGGTGGTGACCGGGGTGATCCGGTCGACCATCGAGTTCGGGAAGGCCACCTCCCCGGCCACCCACTCCCCCAGCGCCGGGTCGCGCAGCCCGGCGAAGGCGGCGAACGCCTCCCGGGCCAGGTGCCCGTTGCCGGGGATGTTGTCGCAGGAGACGACGGCGAACGGCGGCAGCCCCCGCTCGCGCCGGCGCACCAGCGCCTCGGTGACCAGGCCGAACGTCGTCCGCGGCGGGGATCCGGGCCGCAGGTCGGCGACGACGGCGGGCGCCCCGGTGTCGAAGCGGCCGGTCTCGTGCGAGGTGTTGTAGCCGCCCTCGGTGACCGTCAGCGACACGATCCGGGTGCCGGGCGCCGCCATCCGCTCCACCACGGCGTCCGGGTCGTCGGGGGCGAGCAGGTACTCGGCGAGGGAGCCGACCACCCGCGCGTCGAGGTAGCCGTCGGGGTGCTTGACCACCAGCGTGTAGAGCCGGTCCTGCGCCGCCATCACCTCGGCCATCCGCCGGTCCGACGGCAGCACGCCGACGCCGCAGATGCCCCAGTCCACCTGCCCGGACTCGAGCAGCCGGTCGACGTACACCGCCTGGTGCGAGCGGTGGAAGCCGCCGACGCCGAGGTGCACGATCCCGACGCCGACCTCCGACCGGTCGTAGCGCGGCGTCCACACCGAGGGGCTCAGGTGGGGCAGCGTCGTGGCGTCGAGCCGGGGCATCGGCGGTCCTCCTCGGGTGCGGTGCGCGGGGGCTACCCGTCCGCGGCGCTCTCACCCGCCGGGGCCCGGGCGGGCACCGCCACCCGCTGGAGGTCCTCGGCGACGACGAGGTCGCCGTCGAACTCGGCCCGCGCCTCCTCCTCGAACGCGCGCGGGTCGGGGTAGCGCTGGGAGAAGTGGCTGAGCACCAGCCGCCGGACGCCCGCGTCGGCCGCCACCCGCGCCGCCTGCCGGGCGGTGAGGTGGCCGTACCGGCGGGCGAGCGCCTCGTCCTCGGCCAGGAAGGTCGACTCGATCACGAGCAGGTCGGCGCCCTCGGCCAGCGCCGCGACGTTGAGGCACATGCGGGTGTCCATGACGAAGGCGAACACCTGCCCGCGCCGCGGCTCGCTGACGTCCTCCAGGCGCACCGTCGTCTCCCCCACCCGCAGGACGCCCTCGTGCTGCAGCCGGCCGACGTCGGGGCCGGCCACCCCGGCTGCGGCGAGCCGGTCGGGCACCATCCGCCGGCCGTCGGGCTCGACGAGCCGGTAGCCGACCGAGGGCACCGGGTGCTCCAGCCGACGCGCTTCGATCGTCCCGGCGGGGTCCTCCGCCAGGACGCCGTCGTCGTGCACCGGTTCCTCGCGGATCTCGGCGCGGTCGGCGAACACCGACGCGTGGCGGAGCCGGTCGAACCACTGCTGACCCGACGCCGGGTAGTGCGCGGTGACCGGGTGGGCGACGCCGTCGAGCGACATCCGCTGGACGACGCCGGGCAGGCCGAGGCAGTGGTCGCCGTGGAAGTGGCTGACGAGGATCCGGTGGACGGCGCTGCTCGGGACGCCGGCCAGCAGCATCTGCCGCTGGGTGCCCTCGCCGGGGTCGAAGAGGAAGCCGCGGCCGTCCCAGCGCAGCAGGTAGCCGTTGTGGTTGCGGGTGCGGGTGGGCGCCTGGCTCGCGGTGCCGAGCACGACCAGTTCGCGCGCCGCCACGGAGGGCACGCTAGCCGTCCCTCGGCGGGTCGTGCTCTGCACACCACGGTGGGCAGAGCACGACCGCGCGTCAGCCGAACAGGTCGGACAGGAACGACTCCTTGCGCTTCTTCCCGTGCGAGCCGTGGGAGCCGTGCGACGACGAGTGCCCCTGCGAGCCGCGGACGGCCCCGAGCACCTCGTTGACGACGGCGCCGAGGCCGGCCCCGCCCGCCGCGGCCGGGTACTGCGCGCCGTGCTGCTGGCCGTACTGCTGCTGGCCGTACTGCTGCTGGTGCTGGGGCGCCCCGTACTGCTGCTGCCCGTGCTGCTGGCCGTGCTGCTGGCCGTGCGAGGGCGCCCCGTACTGCTGCTGGGCCGCGGGCTGGGCGTGCTGGCCGCCGGCCGCGGCGCCGTGCCAGGTGTTCTCCGCGTCGATGAGGCGCTCGAGCTCCCCGCGGTCGAGGAAGATGCCGCGGCACTCGGTGCACTGGTCGACGTGCACGCCGTTGCGCTCGTAGGTGCGCATCGCGCCCTGGCACTTGGGACAGACGAGATCCATGCCGCACGGTACGACGACGCCGAGGCCCCCGGACAGCGGCGGACCGTGCCACAGTGCCCGCCCGTGACGACGACCCGCACGGTGACCCTCCGGTTCGGCACGGCCTCGCGCGAGAGCCGCACGCACACCAACCTCTCCGCCGTCCGCAGCGACGGGCCGGTCCTCTGGGTGGCCGGCGACGAGACCGCCACCATCGAGCGGCTCGTCGCCGACGACCCCGCCGACCCGGCCGCCTACGGCGACCAGACGACCTTCTCCCTCGCCGACCTGGTCCCCCTGCCCGGCGGCACCGGCCCCGACGTCGAGGAGGAGGCCGACATCGAGGGCATCGCCCGCCACGACGGCGCGGTGTGGGCGGTCGGGTCGCACAGCCTGCGCCGGCGCCGGATCCGCGACGAGCACGACGGCGCCAAGGCCCTGCGCCGGCTCGCCACCATCACCGGGCAGCCGCGGCGGCAGATCATCGCGCGCATCCCGGTGGTCGACGTCGACGGGCTGCCCACCCTGGTGAAGGACGACGGCACCCGCAGCGCCGCCGTCTTCGGCGCCCGCGGCAAGGACCTGCGCGACCTGCTGGCCGACGACGAGCACCTCGGCCCGTTCCTCGGCATCCCGAGCAAGGACAACGGCCTCGACGTCGAGGGCATCGCGGTCGCGGGCGAGCGGGTCTACCTCGGCCTGCGCGGGCCGGTGCTGCGCGGCTGGGCCGTGGTGCTGGAGCTGCGGCCCGAGGTCGACGAGCGCGACCCCGCCCGCCTGCGGCTCCGGAAGTTCCCCGACGGCCGTCGCTACCGCAAGCACGTCCTGCGGCTGGCCGGGCTCGGCGTCCGCGACCTGTGCCCGCAGGGCGACGACCTGCTGGTGCTCGCCGGCCCGACCATGGACCTCGACGGCCCGGTGTACGTCTACCGCTGGCACGGCGCGGTGGTCTGCGAGGAGCCGGCCGTCGTCCGCGGCGACCAGCTCACCCGCGAGCTGGCGCTCCCCTTCGGCGACGGCGACGACCACCCCGAGGGCATCGGCCTGCTGGGCGACCCGGCCGGCGGCCGGCTGCTCGTCGTCTACGACAGCCCGGCCCCCGAGCGGCTCACCGACGACGGCGGCGTGGTGGCCGACGTCGTGCAGCTGCCCTGACCCCGGCTCAGCCGATCCGCACCGGGCGGGCGGCGGCCACGCCGGCCGCCGCCAGCCCGGCGCCGACGGCGAGCAGCAGCACCAGCGGCACGGTCCAGCCGCCGGTGGCCTCCGACAGCGCCCCGACGACGACGGGGCCGAGCCCGCCGACGGCGTAGCCCACGAGCTGGCTCATCCCCGACAGCCGGGCGGCCACGCCCGCGTCCGCCGACCGCAGCACCACCAGGGTCACCGCCAGCGCGATGCCCGCGCCCTGCGCGAGCCCGCCGACCGCCGCCCACGCGGGCCACGCGCCCGGCGCGGCGAGCAGCCCGGCCACCGGCACCACCCACAGCGCGGCGACCCCCAGCGCCAGCCCCGACTGCCCGCGCGCGCGGGCCAGCACGGCCGGCACCAGCAGGCTGCCCGCAACGCCGAGCACCTGGTAGACCGACGCGGCCAGCGACCCGGTGGCCGCGTCGGTGCCGGCGCGGTCGGCGAGCAGCGTGGGCAGCCAGGCGGTGAGCGAGAAGTACAGCGTCGAGTGCAGCGCCTGCACCGCGGTCACCGCCCAGGCCACCGGCGAGCGCCACACCGGCGCCGAGCCGCCGGGCGCCGCACCGCCGGGTGCCGTGCGGGCCGGGGCCGTGGCGTCGGCGCCCCGGGCGGCCCGCGCCCACACCACCGCGGCGACCAGGGCCAGCACGCCCTCGGCGGCGAGCGCGCCGCGCCAGCCCAGGACGGAGGCCAGCGGGGCGGTGAACGCGGCTCCCGCGGCGGCCCCGGTCACCAGCGCCGCGGTGTAGAGGCCGGTGACCGTGCCCGCCCGCCGGCCGAACCCGGCCTTCACCACCGCCGGCAGCAGCACGTTGCCGACCGTCATCGCCGCGCCGGCCGCGAGGGTGCCGGCGAGCAGCACCGGCGGCCCGTCGAGCACCCGCAGCGCCTGGGCGGCCGCGAGCAGCAGCAGCGACGCGAGCACCGCCCGCCCCGCGCCCAGCCGCCGTCCCGTCGCGGCCGACACCGGCGCCAGCACGGCGAAGCACAGCACCGGCAGCGTGGTGAGCAGCCCGGCGGCCGCGGCGGACAGGCCGGTGTCCGCGCGGACGTCGTCGAGCACCGGCCCGACGGCGGCGATCGCGGCGCGCAGGTTGACCGCGGTGAGGAGGACCGCGGCCAGCAGCAGGCGGTTCCCCCCGGGCACCGGGACATCCTGCTCCCGGCGGTACCGGCACCCGGGGGGCGGCCGCCGGTCGTGGAACACCTGCGTCTAGTGTCCCACCCGTCCGTGGCCCAGCTCACACCGACGTGGCGGGCCGGAACGCTGGAGGTCCCCGTGCCCCTCTCCCTCCCCCGGCGGGCGTGCAGGTCGCTGCTCGCCGCCGCCACCGGCGCCGCGCTCACCGCGGGCGTCCTCGCCACCGCGTCCCCCGCCGCAGCGGGTCCCGGCACAGCGGGTCCCGGCGGCCCGCCCGACCGCGCGCCGCTGGTGGTCGAGACCGCCGAGGGGGCCGTCGCGGGCTCCCGCCCCGGCGACCACCGCCTCTTCCAGGGCATCCCGTTCGCCGCCCCGCCGGTCGGGGACCTCCGGTTCCGCCCGCCGCAGCCGGTGCAGCCGTGGGAGGAGACGCTCGACGCCACGCAGCCGGGCAGCGCCTGCCCGCAGGTGTCCAGCCTGACCAACCCGACGTCCTCCACCGAGGAGGACTGCCTCTACCTGAACGTCACGACGCCCGCCGGCCTGGACGCCCGCCGCGACCGGCTGCCGGTCATGGTGTGGATCCACGGCGGCTCCTGGCGCACCGGCAGCGGCGACCGCTACGACGCCAGCGAGCTCGCCCTCGAGGGCGACGCCGTCGTCGTGACCGTCAACTACCGGCTCGGCCCGTTCGGCTTCCTCGCCCAGGACGACCTGTCCGCGGCGATCGGCGACGCGGGCTCCGGCAGCGCCGGCCTGCTCGACCAGCAGGCCGCGCTGCGGTGGGTGGAGCGCAACGTCGCGGCCTTCGGCGGCGACCCGCGCAACGTGACGATCTTCGGCGAGTCGGCCGGGGCGTCGTCGGTCTGCGCCCAGCTGGCCTCCCCCACGGCCGCCGGGCTGTTCGACAAGGCCATCGCGCAGAGCTACAGCTGCACCACCCGCTACGCGTCCCTGGACGAGGCGGAGACCGTCGGCGAGGGCGTGTCCACCGCCGTCGGGTGCACCGGGGAGGGTGCCGCGGTCGTCGCGTGCCTGCAGCGGGTCCCGGTGCCCGACCTGCTGCGCGCGTGGCCGGCCGGCGGCGGCTCGTTCGTCGTCGGCGGGTCGTCGCTGCCGGTGCAGCCGGCCGACGCGATCACCTCGGGCACCTGGAACCGCGTGCCGGTGATCCACGGCAACCTGCAGGACGAGAACACGCTGTTCACCCCGCTGGGCGTCCCCTCGGCGCAGCTGCCGACGCTGCTCGACCCGCGCAACTACGACACCGTGCTGGCGCAGCGCTACGGCGCCCGGGCGGGCGAGGTCGCGGCGCGCTACCCGCTGGCGGAGTACGGCTCGCCGCTGCGGGTGCTCGCCGCGATCGCCAGCGACACCGGCAGCGCGCTGTCGACCTGCGAGCACGTCGACGCCTACGAGGCGCTCGACCAGCGGCCGCGGCGCGACCGGGTCTACGCCTACCAGTTCCGCGACCAGACGGCGGACCCGCTGCTGGACTTCTCGCGGCCGCCGTTCTCCTTCCCGGCGGGGCTCTACGACGAGGGCGCCCAGCACGCCGGCGAGCTGCCCTTCCTGTTCCCCGGGCTGTTCGGGGACGGCCTGACCGCCGAGCAGCAGGAGCTGTCGACGGCGATGGTGCGGTACTGGACGAACTTCGCGGCCACCGGCAACCCCAACGGCCGCGGCGTGCCGGCCTGGCACCGGTACTCCGACCCGTCCGACGTCCAGGGCCTCGACCTCGCCTCCGCCGGGGGCATCGGGCCGGTCGACGTCGCCGCGGACGCGAACTGCGCGTTCTGGGACACGTTCTGACGCGCTGAGCAGCACCCCGGGCCCCGGGCGGCAGCCGCCGTCCGGGGCCCGGGTACGTCCACCCTCCCCCGGCCCGACGCGCCCGGTCACTCCGGATCTACTCCCGAGTAACAGGTGTGGGATCGTCGGGGGACACGTCGAGACGGCGCCGTCGCCGTCAGGAGAGAGGTCCCATGCGGTTGCAGCTTTCCCCGGAGATGGAGGCCTTCCGGGATGAGATGCGCACCTTCTTCACCACGCAGGTGCCGAAGGAGATCCGCGACCAGGTCGCGGCGCGGCGGCACGTGAGCCGTGAGCAGTACATCGAGGCCCAGCGGGCCCTCAACGCCGCCGGCCTGGCCGTGCCGCACTGGCCGGTCGAGTGGGGCGGCCGCGACTGGACGCCGCTGCAGCGCCACATCTGGCGCGAGGAGATGCAGCTGGCCAGCGTCCCCGAGCCGCTGGCCTTCAACACCAGCATGATCGGGCCGGTCATCGCCGCCTTCGGCAACCAGGAGCAGAAGGAGCGCTTCCTGGCGAAGACCGCGAACCTCGACATCTGGTGGTGCCAGGGCTTCTCCGAGCCCGACGCCGGCTCCGACCTCGCGTCGCTGCGCACCACCGCCGTCCGCGACGGCGACGACTGGGTGGTCAACGGTCAGAAGACCTGGACCACCCTCGGCCAGCACGCCGACTGGATCTTCTGCCTGGTGCGCACCGACCCGACGGCGGAGAAGAAGCAGCGCGGCATCTCGATGCTGGTCTTCCCGATGGACACCCCCGGCGTCACGCTGCGGCCCATCCAGCTCATCGACGGCGGCCACGAGGTCAACGAGGTCTTCTTCGAGGACGTCCGCGTCCCCGCCGAGAACCTCGTCGGCGAGGAGAACCGCGGCTGGGACTACGCCAAGTTCCTGCTCGGCAACGAGCGCGTCGGCATCGCCCGCGTCGGCGCCACCAAAAAGCTGATCGCGCAGGCCAAGGAGTTCGCCCGCGAGATCACCGCCGGCGGCCGTCCGCTGTCGGAGGACCCCCGCACCACCGCCCGCATCGCCGAGCTGGAGAACGAGCTTCTGGCGCTGGAGCTCACCGCGCTGCGCGTCGTCGCGAACTCCGCCGACGGCAAGCCGCACCCGGCGTCGTCGGTGCTCAAGCTGCGCGGCTCGGAGCTGCAGCAGGCGGCCACCGAGCTGATCGTCGACATCGCCGGCCCGCTCTCGCTGGCCTCCTTCGCCGACGGCGGCTCCGCGGTCCCCGACTGGGCCCGGGTGGCGACGCCCGAGTACCTGAACTACCGCAAGGTCTCCATCTACGGAGGCAGCAACGAGGTCCAGCGGACCATCATCGCCGGCACGATCCTGGGGCTGTGAGGTAGACGTGGACTTCACCTACGACAGCGAGCAGAACGACCTGCGGGAGGCCGTGCGCGGCCTGCTGCAGCGCGCCTACCCCGACACCGAGCGGCGCCGCTCGGTCGTCGGGAGCGACCCCGGCTTCGACGAGAAGACGTGGGCGCAGCTGGCCGAGATGGGCGTGCTGGGCCTGCCCTTCGCCGAGGAGGACGGCGGCATGGGCGCCGGCCCGATCGAGGTCGGCATCGTGGCCGAGGAGATGGGCCGGGTGCTGGCGCCCGAGCCCTTCGTCGAGGCCGTGGTCCTCGCCGGCGGCCTGGTGGCCGCCGTCGGCACCGCCGCGCAGCGGACGGCGGTCCTCGGGCCGCTGTCGGAGGGCGGCAGCGTGCTCGCCTTCGCGCACGCGGAGCCGGCCACCCGCTGGAGCCCGTCGGCGTCGGCGGTCACCGCCACGCAGGACGGCGACGGCTGGCGGCTGACCGGCGTCAAGGAGCCGGTCGCCAACGGCGCCCGCGCCGACGTGCTGGTCGTGTCGGCGGCGGTCGACGGCGGCACCGCGCTGTTCCTCGTCCGGGGCGACGCCGCGGGCCTGACCCGCACCGGCTACCGCACCCACGACGGCGGCCGCGCGGCCAACGTGACCCTCGACGGCACCCCGGCCGAGCTGCTCGGCGAGGGCACCGCGGACCGCAGCGCCGACGTCGAGCGGGTGCAGGCCCTGGCCCGCATCGCATACGCCAACGAGTCGGTCGGGGCGATGGAGAGCGCGCTGCGCATCACCGCGGAGTACCTGAAGACCCGCAAGCAATTCGGCGTCACGCTCAACCGGTTCCAGGCACTCACCTTCCGCGCCGCGGACATGTACGTGTCCGTGGAGCTGGCCCGCAGCACCGCGCTGTGGGCGAGCATGGTGGCCGACGCGGGCGGCGACGTCGTCGCGGCCGGCGACCGGGCCCGCCTGCAGACCAGCCGCGCGGGCCGGCACGTGGGCAAGGAGGCCATCCAGCTGCACGGCGGCATCGGCGTCACCGCGGAGTACAGCGTCGGCCACTACACCAGCCGGCTCACCGCGATCGACCACGTGCTCGGCGACGGCGACTGGGCGGCCGACCGCCTCGCCGCCTCCGTCGACAGCTACCCGACGGTCGACCCGCTGGGCGCGCCCTACACGGGATAAGGACCTCGCTGCCCCCCACCGCTCGCACGCTCGCGGTGGGCCCCTGCACCGAGGCCGTTCCAGCACCTCACCGACGGCGGCCGGCGTCCCCTCCGGGGGGCGCCGGCCGCTGCCGTTCCGGGCCCCGGGCACCTACCCTGCGCTGCCGTGGTCGTCTGGCTGCTCCTCGTCGCCGTCGTCGCCGTCGCCCTGGGATGGGGCGCCGCGCGGCTGGTCCGCCGCCGCCGCGGACGGGTCGCCGCGGGCCTGGTCGCCGTCCTCGTCGGGACGCTCGCGCTCGGCGGTGGCTCGCAGCTGTGGGCGCGCGCCTCGCTCGACTCGTCCGGGATCGCCCGGGCGCTGGTGTGGATGGACGCCGACGTCGACGACCGGCTGCGCTTCCCCGCCCTGCCGGTGCCGGCCGGCGACGACGTCCTGCCGCTGCGCGAGGGCTCGCTGCCGGACGGCGTCCTGGACCGCGTGACGGTGCCCGGCTCCGGCGAGGAGGACCTCGACGCGCTGCTGCAGCGCACGGAGACGACGGCGTTCGTGGTGCTGCGCGGCGACGAGGTGCTGCTGGAGAGCTACGGCGAGGGGCAGTCCCGCGAGTCGCTGCAGACGTCGTTCTCCGTGGCCAAGTCGGTGCTCTCGACGCTGGTGGGCCTGGCGATCGAGCGCGGGTACATCGGCAGCCTGGAGGACCCGGTCACGACCTACGTCCCCGAGCTCCTCGACCGGGACCCGCGCTTCGCCGAGGTCACCCTGCGGCACCTGGTCACCATGTCCTCGGGCCTGTCCTACGAGGAGCAGGGCCTGCCCTGGAGCGACGACGCGCTCACCTACTATGCCCCCGACCTGCGCGCGCTCGCGCTGACCGCCGAGGTCGAGGAGCCGCCGGGGCGGACCTGGCTGTACAACAACTACAACCCGCTGCTGGTCGGGATGGTGCTCGAGCGGGCCGTCGGCGAGCCGGTCGAGGAGTTCGCCGCCGAGGCGCTGTGGGGGCCGATGGGCGCCGAGGCCGACGCGAGCTGGAGCGCCGACAGCACGGCGTCGGGCTTCCCGAAGATGGAGAGCGGCTTCAACGCCCGCGCGCTGGACTACGCCCGCTTCGGCCTGCTGTTCGCCCGCGAGGGCCGCGCCGGCGACCGGCAGGTGGTGCCCGCGGACTGGGTGGCCGAGGCGACCGCGCGGGACACCAGCGGCGACCCGGCCGAGCACTACCAGTACTGGTGGTGGGTGGACACCGAGCGCGAGGGCCGGTTCTCCGCGCGCGGCAACAAGGGCCAGTTCGTCTACGTCGACCCGGCCACCGACGTCGTCGTCGTCCGCACGGGCCGGGAGGCCGTCCTCGAGGACTGGACGGCGGTGCTGCGCGACGTCGCCGACCGCGTGGGCTGACCCGGGCCCGGTGCGATCCGCGTCACGAAACGGGGCCGGCTGGGGTCGGATGCCGGATCGGCCTGCCACGATGCCTCACCGGGGTCGGGCCGCCCGCCTCCCCGCTGCACCACCCAGTCACGCCGGCAACGGGGCCGGCCCGAACTGACGTTGGAGTGCGCGTGCTCATCGGTGTGCCGGCAGAGACCCGACGGAACGAGACGCGGGTGGCCGCGACGCCCGTGAGCGTCGGGCAACTGCTCGCCCTCGGTCACGAGGTCCTCGTCCAGTCCGGCGCCGGAGGGCGCGCCGACTTCCCCGACGAGGCCTACGTCGCGGCCGGCGCCCGCATCGGGTCGGCGGCCCAGGCGTGGGGTGCCGACGTCGTCCTGCACGTCAACGCCCCCACCCCCGACGAGGTCGCGCGGCTGCGGCCCGACGCGGTGCTCGTCTCGCTGCTCGCCCCCGCGCTGTCCCCCGACCTGCTCGACGCGCTGGTCGCCCGCGGGGTCACCGCGCTGGCCATGGACGCCGTCCCGCGCATCTCCCGCGCCCAGTCGCTGGACGTGCTGTCGTCGATGGCCAACATCGCCGGCTACCGCGCCGTCGTGGAGGCCGCGCACGCGTTCGGCCGGTTCTTCACCGGCCAGGTCACCGCCGCGGGCAAGGTGCCGCCGGCCAAGGTGTTCGTCGCCGGCGCCGGCGTCGCGGGGCTCGCCGCGATCGGAGCCGCGAGCAGCCTGGGCGCGATCGTGCGGGCCACCGACGTCCGCCCCGAGGTGGCCGAGCAGGTGCGCTCGCTCGGCGGGGAGTATGTGGGCGTCCCCGCGGACGAGGAGGAGCAGGCCGCCGGTCGGGCATCGGGATCGGGCACCGGCTACGCGTCGGTCACCTCGGAGAGCTTCAACGCGCGCGCCGCCGTCATGTACGCCGAGCAGGCCCGCGACGTCGACGTCGTCGTCACCACCGCGCTGATCCCCGGCCGCCCCGCGCCCCGGCTGCTCACCGAGGACATGGTGGCGAGCATGAAGCCCGGGTCGGTGGTCGTGGACATGGCCGCCGCGCAGGGCGGCAACGTGGCGGGCTCGGTGCCCGACGAGGTGGTGGTGACGCCGAACGGCGTGACGATCATCGGCTACACCGACCTGCCCGCCCGGCTGCCCGCGCAGGCCTCGCAGCTGTTCGCCACGAACCTCGTGAACCTGGTCAAGCTGCTCACCCCCGGCAAGGACGGGCGGCTGGTCCTCGACCTCGACGACGTCGTCGTCCGCGGCATGACCGTGGCCCGGGCGGGCGAGCAGCTGTGGCCCCCGCCGCCGGTGCAGGTCTCCGCGGCGCCCGCGGCGGCCCCGGCCCCCGCGCCGCTGCCACCACCGGCCGCGAAGGCCCCCGCACCACCGGGGCGGCGGGCCGCGCTGGTCGGGCTCGGCGCCGCGCTGCTGTTCCTGCTGGCCGCGTTCTCCCCCGACCAGCTCATCGGCAACCTGACGGTGTTCGCGCTGTCGGTGGTCGTCGGGTTCTACGTGATCGGGCACGTGCACCACGCGCTGCACACCCCGCTGATGAGCGTCACGAACGCGATCTCCGGGATCATCGTGGTCGGCGCGATCCTCCAGCTCGGGCACGTCAGCACGGTGGTCACCGTGCTCGCCTTCCTCGCCGTGCTGCTGGCGAGCATCAACGTCTTCGGTGGCTTCGCGGTGACCCGCCGCATGCTCGGCATGTTCCGGAGGGCCTGACGCCATGTCCGCCACCACCGCGGCCTCGGCCGCCTACATCGTCGCGGGCCTGCTGTTCGTGCTGAGCCTGGCCGGCCTGTCGAGGCACGAGACGGCGAAGGCCGGGAACGCCTACGGCATCGCCGGGATGGCCATCGCGCTGGTCGCCACCATCGGGCTGGCCTGGCGCAACGGCGACGCGCTCGCCGTCGGGCTGATCGTCGTCGCCATGGCCCTGGGTGCGGCCATCGGCATCTGGCGGGCGCGCATCGTCGAGATGACCGGCATGCCCGAGCTCATCGCGCTGCTGCACAGCTTCGTCGGCCTGGCCGCGGTGCTCGTCGGCTGGAACGGCTACCTGTCGGTGGAGGGCGCGCCCGCCGGCGAGGCCGAGGAGCTGGGGCTGCCGGTCGGCATCCACTCCGCCGAGGTGGCGATCGGCGTCTTCATCGGCGCGGTCACCTTCACCGGCTCGATCGTCGCGTTCCTCAAGCTGTCGGGGCGGATCAGGAGCAACCCGCTGGTCCTGCCGGGCAAGAACGCGCTGAACGTCGGCGCGCTCGCGGTGTTCGTCGGCCTGACCGTCGTCTTCGTCGTCTCCCCCGGCCTCGGCGTGCTGTCGGGGCTCACCGTGCTGGCGCTGGGCCTGGGCTGGCACCTGGTCGCCTCGATCGGCGGCGGCGACATGCCGGTCGTCGTCTCGATGCTCAACAGCTACTCGGGCTGGGCGGCCGCGGCGTCGGGCTTCCTGCTCGACAACGACCTGCTCATCATCACCGGCGCGCTGGTCGGCTCCTCGGGTGCCTACCTCAGCTACATCATGTGCCAGGCGATGAACCGCTCGTTCCTGTCGGTGATCGCCGGCGGCTTCGGCAACGAGGGCAGCACCGCGGCGGCCGCCGTCGAGGGCGAGCACACCGAGGTCACCGCCGAGGAGGTCGCGCAGCTGCTGCGCGACGCCGACTCCGTCGTCATCACCCCCGGCTACGGCATGGCCGTCGCGCACGCGCAGAACGCCGTCGCCGACCTCACCCGCACCCTCACCGACAAGGGCGTCGAGGTCCGCTTCGGCATCCACCCCGTCGCGGGACGGCTGCCCGGGCACATGAACGTGCTGCTCGCCGAGGCGAAGGTGCCCTACGACGTCGTCCTCGAGATGGACGAGATCAACGACGACCTCGCCAAGACGTCGGTGGTGCTGGTCATCGGCGCCAACGACACGGTCAACCCGGCCGCGGCCGAGGACCCGGGCAGCCCGATCGCCGGCATGCCGGTGCTGCACGTCTGGGAGGCCGAGCACGTGGTGGTGTTCAAGCGGTCGATGAGCACCGGCTACGCCGGCGTGCAGAACCCCCTGTTCTTCCGCGAGAACACCCGGATGCTGTTCGGCGACGCGCGCGAGCGGGTCGAGGACATCCTGAGGGCTCTCTGAGAGGAACGGCGTGCACCCCACGACGCAGGCACTGGTCTCACCGGCGTGGCTCATCGGGGGGCTGCGCAACGTCCCCGGCTACCTGGCGACGGCGCAGGGCGGGCTGACCTTCGTCAGCGACACCCCGGTGTTCGACGTCCCGCTGGCGCAGGTGACCGACGTGTCCTGGCCGTGGTGGTGGTTCGGCGGCGGACTCAAGCTGACGGCGGCCGGTCAGCGGTGGAAGGTCACCTTCGTCCGGCCCAACGGCATGCCTCCGCCGAACCCCTCCATGCTCGAGACCGGCGTCGGGGTGTTCGGGCTGCTCACCGGCACCTGGCACGACCTCTACGCCATGCGGGGCCTCGCCGACGTCCGCAGCGGCCGGGCCGCCGGCAAGCGGTGGCGCGAGGTGCTGCCCGGCTGAGTTGCGGTGCGCACGGCGGGGGGACGACGGTTGGCGGTGTGGACCCCTTCCGTCTCGGCATGCCGAAGATCCCCGGCTTCACGGAGCTGCTGACGCTCCTGCAGACGCAGACCGAGGCGCTGGCCCAGCTGCCGCGCACCCTGACCGAGCTCAACGGCGCGGTCCGCGAGCTGATCGCCGCGACCTCCACGGCGACGTCGGCGATCTCCTCGGCGCAGCGCACCGCCGAGCGGCTGGAGACGCTGGTCGGCGAGCTCGAGGAGCCGGTGCGCGCACTGAAGCCGGGGCTGGAGCGGGTCGGCCGGGTGCTCGACGACCCCGCCGTCGACGCGGTGCCGGACATCATCCGCACGATCGACGAGGACCTCATGCCGATGATCGCGACGATCCGTCAGGCGCAGAACCGGGTCATCGGGGTCACCGGCCTGCTGCGCCGCCGCGGCCGCCCCGACGACGAGGACGCGGCGGGCTGACCGCTGCTGCCCAGTGCGGCGGACGCTCCAGCCCGGCCGGCAGCCGGGTGGCGGAGTCGCCGCGGGCGGCGGCCACCTGCGGGCGGGTGAGGAACAGCGCGCCGGTGAGGTCGGCGCCACGCAGGTCGGCGCCCCGCAGGTCCGCCCCGAGGAGGTCGGCGCCGCGCAGGTCCGCGCCGCGCAGGTCGGCGGCGATCAGGTAGGCGCCGCGCAGGCCGGCCCGCCGCAGGTCCGCGCCGCGCAGCGCCGCCCCGACGAGGTCGGCGCCGCGGCGGTCGCGCCCGCCGGGGCGGGCGGCGGCGCTCACCCGGCCGAGCAGCTCGCCGGCCTCCGCGCGGACGGCAGCGGGGTCGACGGCCGACAGCTCGGCCGGCGTGCCGGCCGCGAGGCGCTCGGTGCGCTCCGCCAGAGCGGCGACGTCGTCCCGCAGCGGTGCCTCGAGCGGCAGCGTGGCGGCCTCGGTGAGGTACCAGAGCAGTTCGTGCAGCTGGCGCAGGACGGGGAAGGCGGCGGCCACGCCGGGGTCGGATGCCGGGCGCTCCACGGCGGCGACCTGCACGAGCCGCTGGCCGGCGCCGAAGCAGTCGAACACCGTGCAGCCGGGGAAGCCGCGCTGCCGGAGGTCGGCGTGGATGCCGCAGCGCGCCGCCCCGACGTCCAGGCCGGTCAGGTGGACGCACGGCTGTCCGGCCGGCTTGTCGAGCGCGAAGTCCGCCGACGCGGCGAAGGCGGGCAGCACGCAGCAGAGGCCCGCGCAGGCGGAGCAGTCGGCGCGCAGGTCCCGCCGCCGGTCGGCGGGAGGCGCCGCCGGCGGGGCGGGAGGGGTCACCGGCCGAGGGTATGCGCGGGCAGAGGACGGGCGGGCAGAGGATGGGCGGCATGGACGTGCTGAGCAGCCGCGTGCTCCTCCGCCCCACCGACGCCGCCCGCTCGCAGGCCTTCTACCGGGACGTCCTCGGGCTGGCCGTGTACCGCGAGTTCGGCCCGCCGGGGGACCGCGGGGTGGTGTTCTTCCTCGGCAACGGCCTGCTCGAGGTGTCCGGGCAGGCCGCCGAGCCGCCGCGGGGCCTGGCGCTGTGGGTCCAGGTGCGCGACCTCACCGCGGAGGCCGACCGGCTCTCGCGGGCCGGCGTCCCCGTCGTCTCCCCGCCCGAGCGCATGCCGTGGGGGCTGCTCGAGGCGACGGTCGCCGACCCCGACGGCGTCGCGCTGGTGCTCGTCGAGGTGCCGGCCGACCACCCGCTGCGGGTCGACGTCCGCCCGCCCGGGTGACGCCGGCCGCCCAGGGGGCGGACCCGACGGCACACGTCCCTGGGGGCGGCCCGAGGGACGTCGACACGGAGCACGCGACCGGGACTTGACGCCGCACTTGCATTTTGCAAGTGTCCACCGCATGAGCCTCTTCATCACCTGCCCGGTCGAGGACGTCGAGCGCGCGACCGCCTTCTACACCGCCCTCGGCTGGACCCTCGACGCCGAGATGTCCGACCACAACGTGTCGTGCTTCGCGATCGCGCCCGAGCAGTACGTCATGCTCGGCAGCCGCCAGATGTACGCGAGCGTCGGCGGCACCGAGGACCTGGTGGGCGGACCCGGCACGCCCTCGAAGGTCACCGTCTCCTTCGACCTGGGCAGCCGCGAGGCGGTCGACGCGCTCACCGAGCGCGCCCGCGCCGCGGGCGGGCGGATCGGCGACACCGACGACTACCCCTTCATGTACCAGCGCCAGTTCGACGACCTCGACGGCTACCACTACTCGCCGTTCTGGATGAAGCCGGCCGACGATCCGACCGCGTGAGCGACCTCGCCGCGGCGCTCGACGTCGTCGGAGCCCGGTGGGCCCTCCTGATCGTGGGGAGACTGCTCGACGGGCCGCAGCGCTACGGCGATCTGCAGCGCGACCTCGGGGTCCCCACGAACGTGCTCGCGACCCGCCTGCGCGAGCTCGAAGCGGCCGGCGTCCTGACCCGCCTGCCGCTGCGGCACAACACCCGGGCCTACGCGCTGACCGATCGCGGGCTCGCCCTGCGCGAGGCGATCGTCGCGCTCGCACGCTGGGGCGCCGAGCGGACCTAGGTACGGCGTGGAGCCGCCTCGACGCGGCCCACGGCACACGGTGGCGCCACGACCGCACGGAGGACCGATGGCGCTACTGCGTGCGAGGAGCGCTCCGGTCGGGCTCCGCGACGTCGATGTTGCCCAACACGGAGGCGAGCAGCCCCGGGAAGCGCTGTTCCAGTTCCTCGGCGCGCAACGCGGCGTACTGCTGGCCGCCCCGCTGGCTGCGCCGCAGGATGCCGCTCTCCCGCAGGACCCGGAAGTGGTGCGAGGCGTTGGACTTGCTGAGCCCGAGATCGGCGTAGACGAGCGAGCACCGACACTCGCCGAGCTCGTACATCGTCTTGACCATGTGGAGGCGCGCGGGGTCGGCGAACCCGTGCAGGACCTGGGCCATGCCGATCTGGTCCAGGTCCGGGTGCAGCTGGTCCCGGGTCACCGCGGCAGCGCCGTGAAGACCTGCTTGCTCAGCAGGACGTCGACCTTCTGCACGTGAGCCGGCCTGGCGAGGATGTCGTTCATGCGCTCGACGTCACGGAAGACGTCGCCGCCCCCGCCGGCCACGTGCGCCCGACGCCCCGCGAGGTCCGGGAAGACCTCGAAGATCGCGAAGGTGGTCTCCGAGTGCTGCACCGCGTACCAGGGGCCGGTGGCCGGCTCGTCCTGGACGCACCTGAGGATGTCGGCCAGCATCTCGCGCACCTCGTCCGTCTTGCCGGGGCGCGCCTCGATGAGGATGTAGAAGGCCTTCGTCCCGTCCTCCCCGTCGTGACCGGTCATGAGGACACCGCTGTGGCGCTCCTCGGTGGTCGCACGGTCAGCCGACTGATCGCCCGTACCGACGGGTCCGGTCTGCGTCGTCATCGGATGCTCCCCTGACAGCAGGTTCAAAGGTCGTTGAACCGTACACCCAAGCTGCGCTGTCGAGCACTCCACTACGCGGCCGCGGGCGGGCCTCCGGGACGTGCCGGGGCCGCCGCGACCCTCCCGGACGACACCCGTGCGGATCCGTCCCGAGGATGATGTACGCAGCGGTTCCGGCCCCCTACGGTGCGCACAGATCGTCCGTCGGGAGGCCTCGTGAACATCCGTCCTGCTCTCGCCCGGGTGTCGGCCGTGGCCGCCCTCGCGCTGCTCCTGTCCAGCTGCTCCGGCTCGGACGGTGACTCCGGTGCGGCAGCCGACGCCGCCGAGCAGACCTCCCCGCTGTCGAAGTACCTGGACGCCCTCTACGGCGGCGACCTCTCCCCGGAGGAGCAGGAGCGCCGGTTCGCCGAGGAGCAGGAGCGCACGGAGGAGCTCATCGCCGGCTGCATGCAGGAGCAGGGCTTCGAGTACACGCCGAACACGCAGTCGGCCGGCTTCGTCTCCTACGAGGACGTCGAGTGGGAGCCGGACGACCGGGACTGGGTGAGCCAGTACGGCTACGGCGCGGTCACGTCCCCCTACACCGAGCAGCCGGCGCCCGAGGAGGAGTTCGTCGACCCCAACGCCGACTACGTGGCGGGCCTGTCGGAGTCGGAGCAGACGGCCTTCTACGAGGCGCTGTCGGGCCCGATGCCCGACGAGGAGGACCTCGCCGAGGACGGCTCCTACGAGTACGACTGGACCACCGCCGGCTGCCAGGGCGCCGCCCAGCACGAGGTCGCCGGCGAGGACCTCTCCCAGTCCGAGGAGTTCGCGTCCCTGTTCGCGGCCATCGACGAGCTGTACACCAACATGCCGACGTGGCCGGGCATGGCCGAGCTGGACGCCGAGTGGGCCGCGTGCATGGACGCCGCCGGCCACGGGGGTCACGCCACCCAGGTCGACGCGCAGAACTCCGTCTACGACGACCTGAACGCGGTCTACGAGGACGTCGCCATGTCCGAGGACGGCACCTCGACCGGCGAGCCCGACCAGGCCGCCCTCGACGCGCTGGCCGAGCGCGAGGTGGAGCTCGCCCTGGCCGACCTGGGTTGCCGTGAGGAGACCGACTACCGCGACCGCTCGACCGAGATCACCCACGAGGTCGAGGAGCAGTTCATCGACGACCACCGGGCGGAGCTGGACGCGCTGGTCGCCGCGGCCGAGCGGGACTGACGGTGACCGGACCGGACGTGGAGGACCTCGACCCGCCGGCCACGACCGGGACGAGGGCCTCCCGGTGGTCGGCCTGGCTCTCGCTGCTGCACCGCAACCGCCCGCTGTGGGGCACCGCCGCGGTGGCGGTCGTCGCGCTGGTCGCGGGACTGCTCACCGGCCGGTTCCTCGTCGCGCCGGACGCCACGTCGGACGAGGCGCCGGCGCCCGGCCTGGTCACCGTGCCCGTGGCCTTCGGGGCGCTGAGCAACGACGTCACCATCCGGGGCGAGGTCGGGTACGCCGACTCCGTCGAGGTCACCATCGACACCTCCGCCGTCCCCGGCCCCGCCGTCGTCACCGGCCAGGTGCCGGAGGTCGGCTCCGAGCTGGACGCGGTGGAGGTGGCCCTGGAGATCGCCGGCCGCCCGGTCGTCGTCCTGCCGGGAGAGCTGCCGGCGTACCGGACGCTGCGCGTCGGGGTCTCCGGACCCGACGTCGTCCAGTTCAAGGAGGCCGTGCGCGCCGTCGGCCTGGACGCCGGCGACCCCGGCAACGACGTGTTCGACCAGACCGCGGCCGCCGCGGTGACCGCGCTCTACGCGCAGGCCGGCTACCCGCCACCGGCTCCCGAGGAGGGCTCCGAGGACGGCGTGCTGGCGGCGCAGGACGCCGTCCGGGGCGCGGAGCAGGCGGTCGCGGCCGCGCAGGCCGAGCTGACCAGCGCCCGGAGCGGACCGTCGGCGGTCGACGTCCGGGAGGCGGACAACGCGGTCGCCAGCGCGCGGCGCGCCCTCGACGCCGCCCTCGCCGCGACGCCCGACGACGCGGTCACGATCGGCGACCTGCGGGACACCCTGGCCCTCGCCCAGCTGCGGCGCCAGGCGCTCGACGCACCGCCCGACACCACGGCGCAGCGGGCCTCGCTGTCCGCCGCCGAGGACCAGCTCGCCCTGGCGCGCGAGGAGCTCGGACGGGCGCGGGAGGCCGCCCTGCCGGCCCTGCCCGCCGGCGAGGTCCTCTACCTCACGCAGCTCCCGCGCCGGGT
Organism: Geodermatophilus sp. FMUSA9-8; assembly: GCF_037034165.1. Lineage (NCBI taxonomy): Bacteria > Bacillati > Actinomycetota > Actinomycetes > Geodermatophilales > Geodermatophilaceae > Geodermatophilus > Geodermatophilus sp. FMUSA9-8. The sequence continues at coordinate 693,028 of NZ_JBAGKE010000001.1, forward strand.
GGACGCGGTGGAGGCGCGGCGCGGTGCGGTGCTCCAGGGCACGGCGATGACCGTGTCCGGAGCCACCCTCAGCCTGTCGGGCACCGTGGCGGCGGCGGACGCCCGGCTGCTGAGCCCGGGCATGACGGCCGCCTTCGACCTGCCCGACGGCACCGAGCACCCCGCCACGGTCACCGAGGTCACCCCGGGCGAGGGCGAGGAGGCCCGGTGGACCGTGCAGCTGGAGCCCGCCCCGCTCACGCCGGAGCAGGTCGCCGAACTGCAGGGCGCCAACGTGCGGGTCGGGATCCCGGTGGGGGCGACGGACGGCGACGTGCTCTCCGTGCCGCTGGCCGCGCTGAGCGCCGGGCCCGGCGGGGAGGCACGGGTCGAGGTGGTCGAGGGCGACCCGCGCGACGGCGCCCGCGTCGAGACCCGCACGGTCGTGGTCGAGACCGGGCTGGCCGCCGACGGCGCCGTCGAGGTCCGCCCCGTCGAGGGCGACCTCGAGGAGGACGACCTCGTGGTGGTCGGCCGGTGACGACCGGGCCCGCGGCCGCGGCCGCCGACCCGGCGACGGAGCCGCTGCCGGCCACCGTCCCTGCCACGGTGTCGGCCACGCTGCCGGCCAGCCTGTCTGCCACCGAGCCCGCCGCGCCGCCGGCCATCGAGCTGCGGGACGTCACCCGGTCGTTCCCCGGCCCTCCCGAGGTGCAGGCGCTCAAGGGGGTCAGCCTGTCCGTCGCCGACGGCGACTACGTCTCCGTCACCGGCCCCAGCGGGTCGGGTAAGTCCACGATGCTCAACGTCCTCGGGCTCCTCGACCGCCCGACGGTCGGCGAGTACCGGCTCGGCGGGGTGCTCACCGGGACGCTCGACGAGGACGAGCGGGCCGCGCTGCGCGCCCGGCACCTGGGCTTCGTCTTCCAGGCGTTCCACCTGATGTCCCGGCGCAGCGTGCTGGAGAACGTACTGCTGCCCATGCTCTACAACGGCACCCCGCGCGCCGAGCGGGAGCCGCGGGCCCGGGAGGCCCTCGAGCGGGTGGGCCTCGGCCACCGCGTCGGCTTCCTGCCCGGGACCCTCTCCGGAGGAGAGCGGCAGCGGGTCGCCGTGGCCCGCGCGGTCGCCTCGCGTCCCCGCGTGCTCCTGGCCGACGAGCCGACCGGCAACCTCGACCAGGCCACGTCCGGGGAGATCATGGCCCTGTTCGACGAGCTGCACGCCGACGGGCTGACCCTGGTGGTCATCACCCACGACGCGGACGTGGCGCGGCGGGCCTCCCGGCGGATCCGGCTCGCCGACGGCCGCGTGAGCGAGGCGGGGTGACGGGCCGGGCCACCCCGCCGTCCCGCGTGCGGCGCCTGCCCCGGCCCCACCTGCCGGCCCGCCTGCGACGGCGGCCCGTCCCCACTCCCGGGAGCCCGGTCGCGCCGGCCGACCGCTTCCGCTTCACCGACCTGCTCGGCGAGGCCACCGCCGACATCGGCTCCCGGCCCGGGCGCCTGGTGATGACGGTCCTGGGCACCGTGCTCGGCATCACCGCGCTCGTCGCCACCATCGGCCTCGCCCAGACCGCTGCCGCGCAGATCGCCCGCCAGTTCGACGCCGCCTCGGTCACCCAGCTCGTCGTCACCCCGCGGACGGCGAGCACCGGGGGCGGGACGACCGTCGCGACGACGGCGCTGCCCTGGGACGCCGTCCCCCGGCTGGAGCGGCTCGCCGGGATCGAGTCGGCGACACTGCTGGCCGAGGTGCCGCTGCCCGAGGCGGTCGTCACGACGGTGCCGGTCAACGACCCGTCGCAGCCGCCGAGCGCCCCTCCCCCGGTGTACGCGGCCTCCGACGAGCTGCTCGACACCCTCGGTGGGCAGCTGGCCACCGGCCGCTTCTTCGACGCCGGGCACGACCGCCGGGCCGACCGGGTGGCCGTCCTGGGCGCCCGCGTGGCCGAGCGGCTGGGCGTCGTCCGGGTCGACACGCAGCCCTCGGTGTTCATCGACGGCATCGCCTACGCCGTGGTGGGCGTGGTCGCCTCGCTCGACGCCCGCGCGGAGCTGCTCGGCGCGGTCATCCTCCCCACCGGGACGGCCCGTGCCGACTTCGGACTGGCCGCCCCCGGCGACGCGCAGGCCCGCATCGCCGTGGGGGCCGGCCCCCAGTTGCGCGGCCAGGCCGCGCTCGCGCTGGCACCGGACGACCCGGAGAGCCTGGAGGTGGACGCCCCGGACGGCCGGTCCGAGCTCGGGCGGGACGTGCAGGCCGACGTGAACGAGGTGTTCCTCGTCCTGTCGGTGATCGTGCTGCTCGCCGGCGGGGTGGGCATCGCGAACGTGACGACGCTGTCGGTGATGGAGCGGGTCGGCGAGATCGGCCTGCGCCGGGCGATCGGGGCGACCGGGCGTCAGATCGCCGGGCAGTTCGTCGCCGAGTCGGTCGTCGTCGGCCTGCTCGGCGGCCTGATCGGCGCGGCCCTGGGTGTGTTCGCCGTCGTCGGCGTCTCCGTGGTGCGGGGCTGGACCCCCGTCGTCGACCCGTGGGTCGCTTTGGGCGGCGCGCTGCTCGGCGCGGTCGTCGGCCTGGTCGCCGGCGGTCTGCCGGCCCGTCGCGCGGCCCGCATCGAGCCCGTCGACGCCCTCCGCGGGGGCACCTGACGGCCACTCCGCCGAGGTCCGCCTCCCGCGCGCGGGAGGCGGACCCGGGCGTCAGTCGGTGCCGGACTCCATGGCGGCGCGGTCGAGGGCCTCGTCGTCGACCCCGGCGACGGCGCGGCCGGCGATCGCCTCGGCGCCGCCCTCGGTCATGCCGTCGATGAGGCCGGTGGCCGCGGCCTGCGCCGCACCGATGACCGCCGTCTCGCTCCCGCCGCCGCCGACCATGCCGAGCCGGGCGTACTGCTCGAGCTTGGCGCGGGAGTCGGCGATGTCGAGGTTGCGCATGGTCAGCTGGCCGATCCGGTCGGTCGGGCCGAACGCCGGGTCCTCGGTGCGCTCCATCGACAGCTTGTCGGGGTGGTAGCTGAACGCGGGGCCGGTGGTGTCGACGATCGACCAGTCCTCGCCCCGCCGCAGCCGCAGCGTGACCTCACCGGTGACGGCCATGCCGACCCACCGCTGCAGCGACTCCCGCAGCATGAGCGCCTGGGGGTCCAGCCACCGGCCCTCGTACATCAGCCGGCCCAGCCGCCGGCCCTCCGTGTGGTAGGTCGCGAGGGTGTCCTCGTTGTGGATCGCGTTGACCAGCCGCTCGTAGGCGGCGTGCAGCAGCGCCATGCCCGGCGCCTCGTAGATGCCGCGGCTCTTGGCCTCGATCACCCGGTTCTCGATCTGGTCGGACATGCCCAGCCCGTGCCGGCCGCCGATCGCGTTGACCTCGAGCACCAGGTCGACGGCGGAGACGTACTCCTTGCCGTTCACCGACACCGGCCGCCCGTTGGCGAAGCCGATCGTCACGTCCTCGGTCTCGATCTCGACGGCCGGGTCCCAGAACCGGACGCCCATGATCGGCTGCACGATCTCGATGCCGGCGTCGAGGTGCTCGAGGCGCTTGGCCTCGTGGGTGGCGCCCCAGATGTTCGCGTCGGTGGAGTAGGCCTTCTCCGCGCTGTCCCGGTAGGGCAGGCCGTGCGCGGTCAGCCACTCCGACATCTCCTGCCGGCCGCCGAGCTCCTCGACGAACGCGGCGTCCAGCCACGGCTTGTAGATGCGCAGCGACGGGTTGGCCAGCAGGCCGTACCGGTAGAAGCGCTCGATGTCGTTGCCCTTGAACGTCGAGCCGTCGCCCCAGATGCCGACGCCGTCCTCGAGCATCGCGCGCACCAGCAGCGTGCCGGTGACCGCGCGGCCCAGCGGCGTCGTGTTGAAGTAGCTGCGCCCGCCGGAGCGGATGTGGAAGGCGCCGCAGGTCAGGGCCGCCAGCCCCTCCTCGACCAGCGCCTCCCGGCAGTCGACCAGCCGGGCGATCTCCGCGCCGTAGGCGGAGGCACGGCCGGGCACCGAGGCGATGTCGGGCTCGTCATACTGGCCGATGTCGGCGGTGTACGTGCAGGGGACGGCGCCCTTGTCGCGCATCCAGGCGACCGCCACGGAGGTGTCGAGACCACCGGAGAAGGCGATCCCGACGCGTTCGCCGACGGGCAGGGACGTGAGCACCTTGGACACGAGAGAGATTATGCACGCTCACGCATGACCATTCACGACCGGGGTCGAGCCCGTCCGGTCCGTGGGGCAGGATCGCGGAGGTGCCCGACCTCTCCCCCGGCCTCTCCCCCGGCGACGACCTGCGCGCCCTCGTCGACGCCTCGCCGTCCCCCTTCCACGCCGTCGCCGAGCTCACCCACCGGCTGACCGCGGCCGGCGCCACCGTGCTGGCCGAGGACGACGCCTGGACCCTCGCCCCCGGCGGCCTGTACGCCGTGGTGCGGGGCGGCAGCGTCGTCGCCTTCCGGCTGGGCACGGCGCCGCTCGCCGAGGCGGGCATGCGGCTGGCCGGCGCGCACACCGACTCCCCCACCTTCCGCGTGCGGCCCCGCTCCGACGTACGGCAGGCCGGTTACCGGCTGGTCGGCGTCGAGCCGTACGGCGGCGGGCTGTGGCACACCTGGCTCGACCGCGAGCTCACCGTGGCCGGCCGCGTGGTGCTGCGCGGCGGGCGCACGGAGCTGGTCCGGCTCGACGGCGCCCCGCTGCGGCTTCCCTCACTGGCCATCCACCTCGACCGCTCGGTGCGCGAGGGCCTGACCCTCGACCCGCAGCGGCACCTGGTCCCGGTGTGGTCGCGCGACCTCGGCACCGAGCCCGGCCTGACCGAGGCGCTCGCGGAGGCCGGCGGCGTCGCGCCCGCCGACGTGCTCGCCTCCGACCTCGTGCTGGCCGACACCCAGCCGGCGGGCACCACCGGCGCCGACGGCACCTGGATCGCCGCGCCCCGGCTGGACAACCTGGCCAGCTGCCACGCCGGCGTCACCGCGCTGATCGCCGCCGCACCCGGCGCCCGCACGCAGGTGTTCGTGGCGAACGACCACGAGGAGGTGGGCAGCGGCTCGATGTCCGGCGCGCGCGGCAGCTTCCTCGAGGACGTCGTCCGGCGGGTCGTGGCGGTCACCGACGGCGGCGACCCGCAGGCCCTGCCCCGGGCGCTGGCCCGCTCGCGGCTGGTCTCGGCCGACATGGCGCACGCCGTCCACCCGACCCGGTACGACCGGCACGAGCCCGCCCACGCCCCGCAGCTCGGCGGCGGCCCGGTGGTGAAGGTGAACGCCAACCAGGCCTACGCCACCGACGCGGCCGGCGGCGCGTGGTTCGCCGAGCGGTGCGCCGAGGCCGGCGTGCCGGTGCAAACGTTCGTCTCCCGCGCCGACCTGCCGTGCGGCTCGACGATCGGCCCGCTGACGGCGACCCGGCTGGGGCTGACCACCGTCGACGTCGGCGCGCCGATGCTGGCCATGCACTCCTGCCGCGAGCTGGCCTCGGCGCTCGACGTCCCGCTCGTGGTGGCGGCGCTCACCGCCTGCTACGAGGACGGGGTCTGAGGATCGGTCGGTGACCGGCGGACGACGTCGGCGAAGGACTCCTCCAGCCGCGCCCAGGTGGAGCTCCACTCCACCAGCGGGTCGAGGATCCGCTCGAAGACGGCGAGCTGCTCGTCGAAGGCCTGCAGCTGCCCGACCAGGCCCTCGATCAGCTGCCGCTGCGCCTTCACCGACGCGGCGATCGAGCGGACCTGCGCCGCCGACATCGCCCCCGGCGGCGAGGGCAGCCGCGGCAGCGCGAGCCCCGACGGCACCGCGCCCGCGGCGAGCCGGGTGGCCCGGTCGGTGAAGCCGCGCAGCTGCGCGACGAAGTCCTCGACCGTGCGCGCCACCCGGCCGCCGTCGCGCGGCGTCTCCTCCGGCTCGGTCACGTCGTCCTCCCCCGGCTCCGCCCACCGCCGCCGGCGGGTCCCGGCCCAGTCTCGCGGCAGCGGCGGGGCCGCGCTCAGCCGACCAGGGCCCGCAGCGACTCCGCGTCGCGCACCGCGTGGCCGTGGCCGTCGTTGTTGAAGTAGGCGTACACGTCGCGGCCCTGCCCCGCCCACTCGCCGATCCGGTCGGCCCACCAGCGCAGGTCGGCGTCCGGGTAGGAGCCGGCATACAGGTGCGCCGGGTCGGGGCCGTGCAGCCGGACGTAGACGAACGGCGCGGTCGCACGCAGCATGCACGGCAGGCCGGCGCCGCTCATGACGCAGTAGGCGGCGCCGTGCCGCTCGAGCAGCGCGAACACGGCCTCGTCGTGCCAGCTCGGGTGCCGGAACTCCACGGCGACCCGCATCCACGGCGGCACCAGCGACAGGAAGTACGCGAGCCGGGCGTCGTCCCGCGCCGCCGCCGGATGCAGCTGGACCAGCAGCACCGCCCGCCGGGGGCCGAGCTCGTGCCAGGCCGCGGCCATCCGCTCGACCCACGCCTCCGGGCCGTACAGCCGCTTCGCGTGGGTGAGCCCGCGCGGGGCCTTGACCGACATCTGGAAGCCCTCGGGCAGCCGGCGCCGCCACGAGGCGAAGGCGGCGGTGCACGGCCAGCGGTAGAAGCTGCGTTGAGCTCCACGGTGCCGAACCGGCGCACGTAGTGCGCCAGCCGGTCCCGCTGCGGCGTCCCCGGCGGGTACAGGACGCCGTCCCAGTGGTCGTAGCTCCACCCCGACGTGCCGACGTGGACGGCCACCGGCGGGCTCAGGCCCCGCGGCGGAGGCCCGCCAGCCGCGCGGCGCCGGCCAGCACCCGCCCGTAGGAGCCGGGCGCGAGCCGCACGAGGACGTCGGGCACGACGGCGCTGGCGCCGATGAGCAGCCGCGGGCGGCGGCGCTCCACGGCCTCGACGATGCGCCGCGCCGCGCGGTCGGCCGGGTAGCGCAGCAGCCGGGAGAACTCGGCGGTGCCCCGCGCGGCCTCCGCGGGATCGACGCCGCTGCCCAGCCGCGCGGTCTCGGCGATCCGGGTGGCGATGCCGCCGGGGTGCACGCTGGTGACGCCCACGCCGTCGTCCGCGAGTTCGTGCCGCAGCGCCTCGGCGAAGCCGCGGACGGCGAACTTGCTCGTCGCGTAGGCCACCTGCCCGGCCGGCGCCATCAGCCCGAACAGGCTGGACACGCACACGACGTGCGCGCCGGGATGGGCCCGCAGCGTGGGCAGCAGGGCGTGGGTGAGCCGGACGGCGGCGCGCAGGTTGACGTCGAGGACCCAGTCGAACTCCTCGAGGGTCACCTGGTCGAAGCGGCCGGCCAGCGCGACGCCGGCGTTGTTCACGAGCAGCGTCGTCGCCGGGTGGTCGCGGACCAGCGCGTCGGCGGCCGCGCGCACCTGCCCGTCGTCGGCCAGGTCGGCGACGACGGTGTCCACGGCCCGCCCCGGGGAGGCCGCCCGCACCGACGCGGCGACGCGCTCCAGCCGGTCGCCGTCGCGGTCGAGCAGGACGAGGTCGGTGCCGCGGGCGGCCAGCTGCGGCGCCAGGGCCGCGCCGATGCCGCTGGCGGCACCGGTGACGACGGCGGTGCCGGTGAAGTCGTAGGGGCGCACGCCGCGGACGCTAGCCGCCGGGGGTCAGGGCAGCCGCCAGACGGTGGTGCGGCGCAGGCCCGGCCCCTCGGTCTCGGGGACGTCGAGGGCGAGCACCGGCTCCAGCCGCTCGTGCGGCAGGTAGGGGCGGCCGGGGTCGCCGACCAGCACCTCGCAGCCGCGGGCGCGGGCCCGGTCGAGGAAGGGCAGCACCCGCTCGGTCATCTCGCGGTCGTAGCAGACGTCGCCGGCCAGGACGACGTCGACGGCAGGCGGCTCGCGGTCGAGCACGTCGCCGGTGACGCTGATGCCGGCCACCCCGTTGAGGCCGGCGTTGACGCCGACCGCCGTCCGCGAGAACGGGTCGACGTCGCTGGCGAGCACGTGCCGGGCGCCGGCGAGCACCGCGGCGATCGCGACCAGGCCGCTGCCCGACCCGAGGTCGAGCACGCGGCGGCCACCCACCGGCACCGCGCCGTCGAGCACCGCGCGGGCCAGCGCCTGCCCGCCCGGCCAGGCGGCCGCCCAGAACGGCGGCGCCTCACCGGCGCCGCCCGCGGCGACCTCCATGGCCTCCCAGAGGGCGACGACGTCGTCGGCGACGTGCAGCCGCACCTCCGGGACCAGCGACGGACGGCGGACCTGGGTGTGCGCGCGGACGAAGCCCGCGGGCACGACCCGGGGACCGGCCTCCGTCACGCGGCGATCAGTACCAGCCGGTGGACTGGGAGTGCGCCCACGCGGCGCACGGGGAGCCGTAGCGCTCCTCGATGTAGATGAGGCCCGCGTCGATCTGCCGGTAGCCGTCGGAGGTCTTGGCGATGCCGGTGCTGGCCCAGGTGGAGTCGAGGAACTGCGGGATCCCGTAGGCGGTGCTGCTCGGGTTCTGCGCGTTGGGGTTCCAGCCGCTCTCCTTGCCCCACAGGCTCTCGAGGCAGGAGAACTGCTCGCCGCTGCCGACCTTGCTCATCGCGTACTCCTTGAAGGAGCCGCGGGCGGCCGGGGCGGCGGAGGCGGCCGGCGCCGGGGCGGCGGCGGAGGTCGACTGCTGCTGGGCGGCGGCCGCGGCGGCCTGCTCCGCGGCGGCGGCCTCGGCGGCGGCGCGGGCGGCGGCCTCCTCGGCGGCGCGGCGGGCGGCCTCCTGCTCGGCGGCGATCCGCGCGGCCTCCTCGGCGGCGCGGCGGTCGAGCTCGGCCTGGTCGGCGGCGGCCTGGGCCTGCGCGGCGGTGGTCTCGTCGGCCGAGCGCTGGCTGCGGGAGGCGGCGAGGTCCTCCAGCGGCGCGAGGTCGGTCTCCTCGACGGCCGGCGCGGACGCGGCCGGCTGCTGCGGGATGCCGAGCTGCTCGGCCACGCTCACCGAGGCGCTGACGGTGTCGGTGCCGGCGGAGGCGGCGGGGCTGCTGGTGGACAGCACGCCGACGACGAGCGCGCCGGCGGCCGCGGCGCCGAGCAGCAGCGCGGGGCGGCGGGGGCCGAGCAGCGGGGAGCCGCGGCGGACCCTCGCGGGCCGGACGGCCTCGAGGACGGCGGTGTCGGTTCTCTCGACGGCGGGGCTCTCGACGGCGGTGCTCTCGACGGCGGTGCTCTCGACGACGCTGGCCTCGACGGTCGCGGGCGCGTCGGCGGCGGAGGTGCGGGTACGGGAACGCATGAGGGGGTGGGTGCTCCGAGGGAGAGTGCGCGGTCGCCCGGGGTTCGGGCGGTGCCACGCGGTCTGGCGGATGTCGCGGTCCACGGGTCCCGGCGGGGGGCCGGGAGCGGGCAGGTGGGAGCCGGCGTCAGGCGGACGCGGGGGCGCGCAGCGCGCGCACGGCTGCACCTGCGGGCCGGGGAGGCCCGGAGGCGGGCATGCGGAGACTCTCCGTTCCTTCCGTGGCCGCCTACCGGGTTAGCTGACGGGTTCGGGCGGGAAGAAGCCCTACGCACCAGGCGAGCGGTCGCTCGCCGGGGTGCGATTCACCCCAGGACTGCGGTGGGTCCCCGGCTCGCGACCGCGGGTGCGGACGCGACTCGGCGGCGTCCGGTCAGGCTCCCCGGGTGGGGACGAGACGACCGACCGGACGCGGTCACGGTAGGCGTCGTTACCGGTCCGTGACAACACGGGACCGGAGATGTGCGTGGGACGGCCGGGACCGGCGGGGTGCCCCGGGACCCCGCCGGGCGGCCGTCCGCGCCGGTCAGGAGGCCGCCGCGACCTCGGGCCGGCTGCCGCCCTGCAGCACCGTGAGCTGCGACGCATCGCCGTCCGCGGGGGCGGCCGCGCCGTCCCCGGAGCCGCCTCCTGCGCCGCTGCCGATGCCGGCCTCCCGGCGGTCGGCGAGGACGGCGACGTCGTCGGGCAGCGCCCCCGCGACCACGGCGAGCGCCTCGTCGAGCTGGCCGGTCAGCCGGCGCAGCCACCCGCGCGCCTGCTCGCAGCGCTCGAGCAGCGGGCCGAGCTCGGACTCCAGCGCGCGGCGACGCTCGGCCGCCTCGGCGTCGGCACGCGCCCGCCCCTCGGCGGCCTCCCGGTCGAGCCGGTCGCGCTCCTCGGCGGCCGCGCGGCGCAGGCCCTCGGCCTCCCGGCGGGCCGCCTCCAGGACCGCCGCGGCCTCCGACCGGGTCTGGTCGCGCAGCGCCGTCACCGCCTCGCGCATCTCCGCGACGCCGGACAGGCGCGCCGCCGCCTCGGTCCGGGCGTCGTCGAGGACCTGCCGGGCCTCCTCCTCGGCGGCGGAGAGCAGCGCCGCGGCCTCCTGCTCCGCGCGCTCGCGGAGGGCCTGCGCCTCCTCCGGGCCGGGCGCGGCGTCCCGCTCGCGGACGAGCGAGGTGAGCCGGGCGCGCGCCGCCTGCAGGTCGGCCGAGACGGCGGCGTAGCGGGTGAGCAGGTGGTCGTTCTCGCGGCGCAGGACGAGCACCTCGGTCTCGGCCCAGTCCACGTAGGCGTCGACCTGGCCGCGGTCGTAGCCGCGGACGGCGCCGGTGAACACCGGGGCCGTGCCGAGGAGGCCGTCGAGGCCGCTCCCCGGCCGGGGCCCGGCCCCGCCCTCCGCCCGCTGCTGGGCGGTGCCCTCGTCCTGCTGCGCCATCCCGGTTCCCCCTCGGTGCCCGTCCGACCCGGCCCGCCCCGGCGCGCCGGAGACGGTGATCACAGGCTCCCACCGCCGCTGCCGCGCGGGAGGGCGCCGCGGGCCCCTCCGGAGTGGGCACATCCGGCCGTGCCGGACCGATCACCCGGAGCGACGGGGAGGTCACGGCGCGGTCACGCGGGCCCGGGAATGCCTGGGGGCTCCTGGTGTTGCACGCGGTACCGTAGTTGCGCTCTCAACTAGATGGAGGACGAGATGCAGTTCGGGATCTTCACGGTCAGCGACATCACGACCGACCCCACGACCGGCCGCACGCCCAGCGAGGCACAGCGGATCCAGGACGTCGTCACCATCGCGAAGAAGGCCGAGGAGGTCGGGCTCGACGTCTTCGCCCTGGGCGAGCACCACAACCCGCCGTTCTTCTCGTCCTCCCCCACCACCACGCTGGCCTACATCGCCGCGCAGACCAGCCGGTTGCAGCTGTCGACGTCGACGACCCTGATCACCACCAACGACCCGGTGAAGATCGCCGAGGACTACGCGATGCTGCAGCACCTCGCCGGCGGCCGCGTCGACCTGATGATGGGCCGCGGCAACACCGGCCCGGTCTACCCGTGGTTCGGCCAGGACATCCGCAACGGCATCCCGCTCGCCGTCGAGAACTACGCGCTGCTGCGCCGGCTGTGGGACGAGGACGTCGTCGACTGGACCGGCCGGTTCCGCACCCCCCTGCAGGGCTTCACGTCCACGCCGCGGCCGCTGGACGGCGTCGCGCCGTTCGTCTGGCACGGCTCGATCCGCAGCCCGCAGATCGCCGAGCAGGCCGCCTACTACGGCGACGGCTTCTTCTCCAACCACATCTTCTGGCCGAAGGAGCACACGCAGCGGATGGTCGAGTTCTACCGCTCGCGCTTCGAGCACCACGGCCACGGCCGCGCCGACCAGGCGATCGTCGGCCTCGGCGGCCAGGTGTTCATGCGGAAGAACTCGCAGGACGCCGTCGCCGAGTTCCGGCCCTACTTCGACGAGGCTCCGGTCTACGGCCACGGCCCGTCGCTGGAGGACTTCTCCCGCGAGACGCCGCTGACCGTCGGCTCCCCGCAGCAGGTGATCGAGCGGACCCTCGGCTTCCGCGACTACGTCGGCGACTACCAGCGCCAGCTGTTCCTCGTCGACCACGCGGGCCTGCCGCTGAAGACCGTGCTCGAGCAGCTCGACCTGCTCGGCGAGGAGGTCGTGCCGGTGCTGCGCCGCGAGTTCGCCGCCCTCAAGCCCGCGCACGTGCCCGACGCCCCCACCCACGCCTCGCGCGTCGCCGCGCGCGGCGGCGCGGTCGACCCGACCGTGCACGCCGCCGGCGACGACGTCACCGGGCGCACCGCCGAGGAGGTCCCCGCATGACCACCCGCACCGGCACCACCAGGACCCTGGCCGTGGTGAGCGCCGGGCTGTCGACGCCGTCGTCGACCCGGCTGCTCGCCGACCGGCTGACCGCCGCGACCGTCGCCGCCCTGCGCCAGCGGGGCGAGGACGCCACGGTGGAGGTCGTCGAGCTGCGCGAGCACGCCCGCGACCTCGCCGACGCCTTCGTCACCGGCTTCCCGAACGCGGCGCTGCGCGCGGCCATCGAGACCGTCACCGGGGCCGACGGCGTCGTCGCCGTCACCCCGGTGTTCACCGCCTCCTACAGCGGCCTGTTCAAGTCCTTCGCCGACGTGCTCGACAAGGACGCGCTCACCGGCAAGCCGGTGCTCCTGGCGGCCACCGCGGGCACCGCGCGGCACTCGCTGGTGCTCGAGCACGCCATGCGGCCGCTGTTCGCCTACCTGCGGGCGGTGACCGTGCCGACGGCGGTGTTCGCGGCGAGCGAGGACTGGGCCGGCGGCGACGGCACCAGCGCCGAGCTCAGCGGCCGGGTCACCCGCGCGGCCGGCGAGCTGGCCGACCTGGTCACCGGGCGCCCGGCGTCGGCCCGCCCGGCGGACCCCTTCGCCGACGTCCCCTCCTTCGAGCAGCTCCTCCGGGGCGAGGCATAGGAAGCTCTACGCACGTCCTGGACCCCAGGACGTGCGTGGAGCTTCCTATGCCTGAGCCGTCTCCGACGGGGGTGCCGAGCCGCCCTGGGGCGCCGCGGCCGTCATGAGCGCGACGATCTCCGCGCGGTCGGCGGCCGAGGGCAGCCCCCACCCCGGCTCGTAGCCGAAGACCTCGCCGAGCGGGGTCGACGCCGTCCGCCCGGTGAGCACCTCCACCGACCCGGTGTCGATCAGGCCCGGGTGCTCGACGCCGCACGCCTCGGCGACCTTGAGCAGGTCGCGGCGCAGGGTGGCCACGTAGTTGGCCAGCCGCACCGACTTCCGCTGCGGGTCCAGCCCGTGCGCCAGCCACGCGTTCTGGGTGGCGACGCCGGTGGGACAGGTGTCGGTGTGGCACTTCTGCGCCTGGATGCAGCCGATCGCCAGCATCGCCTCCCGCGCGATGTTCACCGTGTCGCAGCCCAGCGCGAACGCCACCACCGCGTTGTCGGGCAGGCCGAGCTTCCCGCCGCCCACGAACGTCACCCGCTCGGCGATCCCCCGGCGGGCGAACGCCGAGTACACGCGGGCGAAGCCGAGCTGGAAGGGCAGCGACACCGAGTCGGTGAAGATGAGCGGCGCGGCACCCGTGCCGCCCTCCCCGCCGTCGATCGTCACGAAGTCCACCCCGCGGTCGCCCGCGGCCATCAGCCCGGTCAGCTCGTCCCAGAACGCCATGTCGCCGACGGCGGACTTGATGCCCACCGGCAGGCCCGTCGCGTCGGCCAGCAGTTCCACCCAGTCGAGCAGGCTGTCGGCGTCGGTGAACTCCGCGTGCCGCGACGGGCTGACGCAGTCGACGCCCTCGCGCACCCCGCGGGCCGCGGCGATCTCCGCGCTCACCTTCGCCGCCGGCAGCACCCCGCCCAGGCCCGGCTTCGCGCCCTGGCTGAGCTTGACCTCCAGCGCCCGCACCGGCGCCGACGCCACCAGGTCCTGCAGCCGGCGCAGGTCGAAGCGGCCCCGGTCGTCGCGGCACCCGAAGTAGGCGGTGCCGATCTGGAAGACCAGCTCGCCGCCGTGCCGGTGGTGCACCGACAGGCCGCCCTCGCCGGTGTTGTGCAGGCACCCGGCCAGCGCCGCGCCCCGGTTGAGCGCCTCGACGGCGGCCCCCGACAGCGAGCCGAAGCTCATCGCCGACACGTTCACCACCGACGCCGGCCGGAACGCCCGCGCCCGCCCGCGCGGGCCGCCGAGCACCTTCGCCGAGGGCAGGGCGACGTCGGCCGCCGAGGCCGGGTGCGACGGCGGGACGGCGCGGCCGAACGTGCGGTGGTTGATCACCGGGTAGCCGGCGGTGTACTCGAGGTCGTTGTCGGTACCGAAGCCGAAGTAGTTGTTCTCGCCCTTCGCCGAGGCGTACACCCACCGGCGCTGGTCGCGGGTGAAGGGCCGCTCCTCGTTGTTGCCGGCCACCAGGTACTGCCGCAGCTCCGGGCCGATCGACTCCAGCAGGTAGCGGGCGTGCCCCAGCACGGGGAAGTTGCGCAGCAGCGTGTGCTCCCGCTGCACCAGGTCCCGGGCGGCCACCGCCGCCACCGCGCCGAGCCCGGCCACCGCCGCCCGCGCCGCACCCCTCATGACGACCCCTCCCCGCTCCGTTGCGGTCCGGCCGTCATCGTGGCGCGGAACGGCGGCGTCCGCGCGCCGTCCGCTCCCCGGCCGCTAGAGGAAGAGGCTGAGCACGAGCGCCAGCGCGAAGCCGATCGTCCCGAGCAGCGTCTCCATGACCGTCCAGGTCTTGAGCGTCGTCTTCTCGTCCATCCCGAAGAACCGGCTGACCAGCCAGAACCCCGAGTCGTTGACGTGGGAGAGCACGGTGGCCCCGGCCGCGATGGCGATGACGATGAGCGCGAGGTCGATCGACGACAGGCCGTCGGTGGCCTCGATGACCGGCGCGATCAGGCCGGCGGCCGTGGTGAGCGCGACGGTGGCCGACCCCTGCGCGATGCGCAGCAGGACCGAGATGACGAACGCCGCGACGATGACCGGCAGCCCGATGTCCCCGAGGACGTCGGCCAGCGCGGTGCCGATGCCGCTGGCGCGCAGGACGCCGCCGAACATGCCGCCCGCGCCGGTGATCAGGATGATCGCGCAGACCGGGCCCAGGGCGCTGTTGACGATCGACTCGACCTGCGCGCCGCTCTCCCCCCGCCGCCGGCCGAGCACCAGGATCGCCACGAGGACGGTGACCAGCAGCGCGACCGGGGTGGCGCCGAGCAGCTGGCCGGCGCGCACGACGAACGACCCCTCGTCCACGGCGCCCGCGGTGGCGAGCGTGGTGAGCCCGGTGTTGAGGAAGATCAGCACCAGCGGGAGCAGCAGGAGACCGACGACGGTGCCGAACGACGGCGGTGCGGGCCGGGTGGCCGTCTCGGTGCGGCTCCCGCCGGAGGCGCCCGCGACACCGGGCGCGGTGCCGGCGACGGTCGGCTCCGGCGACTGCGGGGTGCCGCCGTCGCCGTCGACGGCGTCGGGCACCGCGACGTCGTAGCGGCGCCCGGCCCACAGGCCGAACAGGTAGCCGCCGAGGTACCAGGTGGGCAGGCCGACGAGCAGCCCGAAGACGAGGACCAGGCCGATGTCCGCGCCGACCAGCTCGGCGGCCGCGACCGGGCCGGGGTGCGGCGGCACGAACGCGTGCATCACGGCGAAGGCGCCGGCGGTCGGCAGGCCGTAGGTGAGCAGCGAGCCGCCCAGCCGGCGGGCGACGGTGAACACGATCGGCAGGAAGACGACGAGGCCGGCGTCGAAGAAGATCGGGAAGCCGAACAGCAGCGCGGCGACGCCCAGCGCGAGCGGCGCGCGCTTCTCGCCGAAGCGGCCGATGAGGCTGTCGGCGAGCACCTGCGCCCCGCCGCTGTGCTCGAGCAGCCGGCCGAGCATGGCGCCGAGGCCGACGAGCAGCGCGACGTTGGCCAGCGTGCCGCCGAACCCCTCGGTGAGGGTGGTGACGACGTCCTCGAGCGGGACCCGCGCCGCCAGCGCCGTCAGCAGGCTCACCAGGACGAGCGCCAGGAACGCGTGCAGCTTGAGCTTCATGATGAGGAACAGCAGGACCCCCACCGCGGCGGCGGCGATGAGGAGCAGCGGTCCGGCGCCCAGCGCGGGCTCGACCTCGGGCATGGCGGTTCCTCCAGGGCTCAGGCGGGGGTCTGGGACGGGGTGTCGTCGAGGGCGTCGAGCGTGGTGAGGACGTCGGCCAGCGCCCGGGCCGACTGCTCGACCAGCGGCCGGGTGCGCCGGTACAGGTCGGCGGCGGCCGGGTCGGGCTCGACCGGGTCGGAGACGCCGACCAGCGCGGTGGCGGCGTCGAGGTCGGGCAGCGCCCCGAGCGCGTGCAGGCCGAGCAGGCAGGCGCCGAGCCCCGTGCCCTCCGGCGAGTCGGCCACCCGCACCGGCAGGTCCAGCGCGGCGGCCAGCGTCGACACCCACAGCGGGGACGCCACCGCGCCGCCGGTCGCCCGCACCTCGGTGACCGGCAGCCCGGTGGCCGAGAACGCGTCGCGCACCAGCGCCAGCTGCTGGCACACCCCCTCGACGGCGGCGCGCACCAGGTGGCCGCGGCGGTGCTCGCGGCGCAGGCCCACGTAGGCGCCGCGCAGGCCCGAGCGCCACCACGGCGCCCGCTCACCGAGCAGGTAGGGCAGGCACAGCAGCCCGGCGCTGCCGGCCGGGACGCCCGCCGCCTCCTCCAGCAGCCGGGCGTCGAGCTCGTCGGCCTCCTCACCGCCCAGCGCGTCGCCGTCGGCCAGCGCCTGCGCCGCCCAGCGCACCACCGAGCCGCCGTTGTTGACCGCGCCGCCGACCACCCAGTGGTCGTCCGTGAGCGCGTAGCAGAACAGCCGGTGGGCGGGGTCGACCGTGGGCGCGGGGACGACGACCCGCATCGCGCCGCTCGTGCCCAGCGACACCGCGGCCACCTCCGGCCGCACCGCGCCGATGCCGAGGTTGGCCAGCACGCCGTCGGAGGCGCCGAGGACCAGCGGGGTGTCGCGCGGCAGGCCGGTGGCCGCGGCCACCTCGGGCCGCAGGCCGGGCAGCACCGCCGTCGTCGGCAGCACCTCGCCGAGCTGGGCGGCGCGCACGCCGGCGACGTCGAGCGCCTCGGTGTCCCACGTGCCGGCGCGGATGCCGTACAGACCGGTCGCCGACGCGCAGGCGCGGTCGAGCACCTGCGGGCCGCCGCGCAGCGCGGAGACCACGAGCTCCTTGACGCCGCCCCAGCGCGGCACCGACGCCAGCCGGTCGGGGTCCTCGGCGCGCAGGGCGGCGAGCTTGAGCAGCGGCGACATCGGGTGCACCGGCGTGCCGGTGCGGGTGTGCAGCCCGCCGGCCCGGCCGTCGGCGCGCAGGGCCTCGGCGAAGCCGGCGGCGCGGTCGTCGGCCCAGGTGACCACCGGGCCGAGCGGGCGGCCGTCGTCGTCCATGGGGACCAGGCCGTGCATCGCCGCGGACAGGCAGACGCCGACCACCCGGTCGCCGCGCTCGCGGGCGGCGGCGCTCACGGCGGCCAGCGCCTCGACGGCGGCGTCGGCCAGGCGCTGCGCGTCGAGCTCCGCGCGGCCGGGCGCCGGCACCGACAGGCGGTAGCCGACGCTCACCAGGTCGCGCACGCGCCCGTCGGCGCCCGCGGTCACCGCCTTGGTCGCCGTCGTCCCGCTGTCCAGCCCGACCACGACGTCCATGGCCGCGATCCTGCCGGTCGCGCCCCGCGGGGCGCGACCGCTCAGCGGTAGGCGCTGCCCCCGCGCAGGCGGGCCGACACCGCGACGTACAGCGGCGCGAGCACGACGCCGTCGCGGGCCAGGCGGGCGCGCAGCGCCCGGCGGTGCTTGACGACGCCGACCAGGCCGACCGCCCAGAACAGGTACTGCACGGCGAAGGCGGCGCGGAAGGCGTCGAGGTCGTAGGCGGTGGAGGCGCCGGGCGTCAGCGCGTCGAGCACCGCGCCGACGGCGAGGATGGTCAGCAGCGAGGCCACGAACCCGCCCACGTTGACCACCCCGCTGGCGCTGCCCTGCCGCTCGGCAGGGTTCCAGGTGCGGGCGAAGTCGAAGCCGATCATCGAGCCGGGGCCGTTGGTGCCGAGGACGACGACGAGCACGACCAGCAGCCACAGCGGGGCGCGCCCGGGCCACAGCAGCACGACGGTCCAGGTGCCCGCGGTCAGCACCAGGATCGAGAAGACCAGCACCGACCGGCGCAGCGGCCAACGCCCGCACAGCCGGCCCAACAGAGGCCCGACGCCCATGCCGACGACGACGAGCAGGGTCAGCAGCGACGCCGCCGTCGCCGGGGACAGCCCCTGCCCGACGACGAGGAACGGATAGCCCCACAGCAGCGCGAACACGGTGCCGGAGAACTGGGTGACCAGGTGCGTGTACAGGCCGATCCGGGTGCCGGGCTCCCGCCAGGTCAGCGCCAGGCTGCGGCGGACGTCGGCGAGGCCGGCGGCGGGGGCGAGCTCGATCCCGGGCGGGGTGTCGCGCAGCGTGGCGAGCACCAGGACGACGACGAGCACGCCGGCCGCCGCGGCGCCGAGGAAGGTGCTGCGCCAGCCCGCCGAGTGCAGCAGCGCCACCAGCGGGTAGGCGGCCACGATCTGCCCGACCTGGCCGAGGATGCCGGTGAGCTGGGTGACCAGCGGGACCGTGCGCCCGGGGAACCAGAAGCCGACGACGCGCAGCACGCTGATGAAGGTCATCGCGTCGCCGGCGCCGACCAGCACGCGCGCCGCGATCGCGGTGGGCACGTCGGTGGCCAGCGCGAGCACCAGCTGCCCGGCGGCCATCGTGATCCCGCCCGCGACGATCAGCCGCCGCGAGCCGAAGCGGTCCAGCGCCACGCCCACCGGCACCTGCAGGCCGGCGTAGACGGCCAGCTGCAGCACGAGGAACAGCGAGACCGCCGAGGCGCCGGCGTCGAACCGCTGCTGCGCCTCCACCCCCGCCACGCCGAGCGAGGCGCGGTGGAAGACGGCGACCACGTAGGCGGCCAGCGCGGTGAGCCAGACGGCGTAGGCGCGCACCGGCGTGCGCTCGTTCGTCGGGGCGGTCACCCAGGGGACGACAGCGGCGGCGGGCGATGTGTTCCCGCACCGGCGGTGAGTCCCCTCACCCGCGGTGGGAGGCTCCGCCCGGCGCGCACCCGAGGGAGGGCAGGTCCATGGACGTCACGGCAGGATCCGCGGTCGTCACCGGCGGGGCGTCGGGCCTGGGCCTGGCCACCGCCCGCCGGCTCGCCGGGCTCGGGGTGCCCACCGTGCTGGTCGACCTGCCGGCGTCGGCCGGTGCCGAGGTCGCGGCGGACCTCGGCGGGCGGACGCGGTTCGTCGCCGCCGACGTCACCGACCCCGACGCGGTGGCGGCCGCCGTCGCGGTGGCCGACGAGCTCGCCCCGCTGCGCACGCTGGTGCACTGCGCGGGCCGCGGCGGCGCGCTGCGCGTCGTGGACCGCGACGGCAGGCCCGGGTCGCTCGAGGCGTACGAGGCGGTCGTGCGGGTCAACCTCGTCGGGACGTTCAACGTCCTGAGCCAGGCCGCCGCCCGGATGGCAGCCCACGACCCGCTCGACGGCGAGGAGCGCGGCGTCTGCGTGCTCACCGCGTCGGTCGCCGCCTACGAGGGGCAGGTCGGCCAGGCCCCCTACGCCTCGGCGAAGGCGGGGATCGTCGGGCTCACCCTCGTCGCCGCCCGCGACCTCGCCCAGCGGCTCGTGCGGGTCGTCACCATCGCCCCGGGCACCTTCGACACCCCGATCCTCGCCCGGCTCCCGCCGGAGGTGCGCGACTCCCTCGGCCGGGCCACCCCGCATCCGCGGCGGCTCGGCGTCGCCGACGAGTTCGCCCGCCTCGCGCTCGCGATCGTCGACAACCCGATGCTCAACGGCGAGACCATCCGGCTCGACGGCGCCCTGCGCATGCCGCCGCGCTGACCCGGCGGGACCTCCGGTACCGCGCCGCCGGCCCGGGGCGGGCGGGGCGCACACCTACACTCCTGCGCCGTGCCCGCCTCCGCCATCGCCGCCCGCGTGCTGCAGCACACCCGGCAGCGGGGCGCCGTCCCGGTCGCCGCCGCCTGCCTGTCCTGGGGGACGCGCTGGGCGCTCGGCCGCGCCCGCGCGGGCCGGCCGTGGACGGCGACCGTCACGCACGAGGGCACCGAGCACCGGCTGCTGCGCCACCCCTACCACTGGACGTGGCTCAACGAGCGCGCCGTCGAGGTGCCGCTCGCCGAGGCGGTGCTCGACGCCGCGCCGGCCGCGCACGGGCCCGCACCGCGCGTCCTCGAGGTCGGCAACGTCCTGTCGCACTACCGGCCGGTCACCCACGACGTCGTCGACAAGTACGAGCGGGCGCCGGGGGTCCGCAACGCCGACGTCGTCGACCTCGACGGGGACGGGCGCTACGACCTGGTGCTGGCGATCAGCACGCTCGAGCACGTCGGCTTCGACGAGGAGCCGCGCGACCCCGGCAAGGCGGCGCGGGCGGTGCGGCGGCTGCACGAGCTGCTCGCCCCCGGCGGGCACCTGTGGGTGACCGTGCCCGTCGGCTACAACCCCGACCTCGACGAGGCGCTGCGCACCGGCGCGCTGCCCTTCTCCCGGCTCACCGCGCTGCGGGCCACCGGGCCGGGCGCCCGGTGGGAGCAGGTGCCGGTCGAGGAGGTGTGGGGCACGCCGTACGACTGGTTGCTCTACACCGCGCGTGCCGTCGTCGTCGCGGAGTCGTTCGCCGGGCCGTCCGCGGGAGCCGGGAACGGGACGGCGGCCGCGTCGGAGGCCGGTGCGGGGCCCCGCGACGCCTAGCATCACGGGCGTGGAAGCCCTGGTGACCCCGGAGGACCTCACCGAGGACGACGCCCAGCGGCGCGTCCGGATCCTGCTGGCGCTGGCCACCTGCATGGCGGCCAAGGGCTACCGGGCCACCACGATCTCCGACATCGCCCGCGAGGGCCGGGTGTCCAAGACGATCGTGTACGCGCACTTCCGCGACAAGGAGCACTGCCTCCTCGAGCTCTACACGCGGGCCACCGACAAGATGCTGGCCACGGTGCACGCGGCGCAGGAGCGCGGCGCGGCCGCCGGGCTGGCCTGGCCCGACCGGCTGCGCACCGCCGTCCGCGCCTACCTCGAGGTGCTGGCGGCCAACCCGGAGGTCGCCTGGGCCGCGCTCGTCGAGGTGCAGGCCGCGGGCCGGCCGGCGCTGGCCCTACGCCGCCAGGTGATCGACCGCTACGTGGAGCTCATCTGCGCGGTGGCCACCGAGCTCGCCGAGCGGCACCCCGAGGAGGTGCGCCCGGTCGGCCGGGCGCTGGTGCTCGCCGCCGTGGGCGGGCTCAACGAGCTGATGCTCGCCCGCGTCGAGCGCGGCGAGGTGACCTCGCTGGCCGAGGACACCGACGTCGCGACCGAGGTCCTCGTGCAGCTGGTCGCCCGCCGCTCCTGACCCGCGGGGGTCAGCCGGCGTCCCTGACGACGACGTAGCGGGCGGCCGCCCAGTGCGTCGCCGGCTCGACGACGGCCTGCACGTCCACCACGCGGCCGCCCGCGGCCGCGGCGACCGCCCGCACCCGCTCCTCCGGCACGCCGGTCATCAGCATCGGCGCCGGGTAGCCGAGCAGCCGAGTCTGCGCCCAGCGCACCAGCCGGGTCGGGGCCACCCGCCAGACGACCCCGCGGGCGGTCCACAGCGGCGTCGTCGGGCAGTGCAGCACCGCGACGCCGCCGGGCCGCAGCACGCGCAGGAACCCGGCCAGCGCCCGCTCGGCGCCGCCGGGCGGGAGGTGCTGGAGGACGCGCTCGGTGAGCACCAGGTCCACGGAGGCGTCGGGCACCGGGTGCAGGTCGGCGTCCTCGGCGAGCACGAACCGGCAGCGGCCGCCGCTGCGGTCGAGCTCCCGGGCGCGGTCGAGCATCGGCGCGGAGACGTCGAGGCCGACCACCTCCCGGGCGTGCGGCGCGAGCGCCTGGCTCAGCCGGCCGGCACCGCAGCCGAAGTCGAGCACGCGGTCCCACTCCGTGGGCAGGCCCAGGCGCCCCAGCCACGCGCGCGTGCGGTCGACGTCGTCCCGCCCCAGGGCGAGGAACTCCTCGACGTCCCAGCGGCCGCCCCGCTTGTCGGGGTCGACCCAGACCGCCCACAGCGGGTCCTCGGCGCCCAGCCGGGTCCAGTCCGCGTGCACCTGCTCGCCCAGCCGTCCGCGTCCCCGCACGGCACCTCCTCGTCCGGGGGCGGACCCTACCGACCGGTAGCCCCGCCCTCCTACGCTGGCCGGGACGGGCTCCCCGCCGGAGGGACCCCGGCGACGACGGGAGGACCGGTGACGGCTTCCGCCGCCCTGGAGGGGGGCCCGGCCGCGCGCACCGAGCGGGCGTTCCCGGCGCTCGACGGCCTGCGGGCCCTCGCCGCGACGGCGGTGGTGCTCACCCACGCCGCGTTCGCCACGGGCGACCACACGTCCTCCGCCGCCGGCCGCGTCCTCGCCCACCTCGACGTCGGGGTCCCGGTGTTCTTCGTGCTGGCCGGCTTCCTGCTGTCCCGCCCGTTCCTGCTGGCGGGGGCCGAGGGGCGGCCGGCGCCGCGCGCGGTCCCCTACCTGTGGCGGCGGGCGCTGCGGATCCTGCCCGCCTACTGGATCACCGTCGCCGCGGCGCTGCTGCTCCTGCCCGGCAACGACGGCGCCGGGCCCGCGACCTGGGTCCGCCACCTGCTGCTTGTCCAGGTCTACGACGACGGCGGCTTCGCGGCAGGCCTCACGCACACCTGGAGCCTGTGCACCGAGGTCGCCTTCTACCTGGTCCTGCCGCTGGCCGCCGGCGGGCTGGTGCGCCTGGGCCGGCGCGACCCCCGCCGCCCCTGGCCGGTGCTGGCCGCGCTCGGCGGCGCGGCGCTCCTCGGCCTGGCCTGGCTGGTCGCCGTCTGGACCGCGCAGCGCACCTTCGTCCCGACCGACCTGTGGCTGCCGGCCTTCTCGGGCTGGTTCGCCGGTGGCGTCGCGCTGGCGGCGCTGACCGTCGCCGACCCGGGCTGGCGGCCGGTGCGGGTGGTCCGCGAGCTCGCCGGCAGCCTCGGCACCTGCTGGGCAGGCGCGGCGGTGCTGTTCTGGATCGCCTGCACGCCGGTGGCCGGGCCGCTCGGCCTGGCCGCGCCGTCGGCCGGCCAGGCGGTCACCCGCTCCCTCCTCTACGGCGGCGTCGCCGTCCTGCTGGTGGCGCCGCTGGTCCTCGGCGAGCAGCGCGGCCGGGTGCGGGCGGCGCTGTCCGGCCGCACGGCGCGGCTGCTCGGCGAGGTCTCCTACGGCCTGTTCCTCGTGCACGTGGTGCTGCTGACCGGCGGCTACGACCTCACCGGCACGCCGGTGTTCACCGGGCCGCTGGTGCTGGTCGCGCCGGCCACCTGGCTCGCGGGGGTGGGCGTCGCCTGGCTGCTGTACGTGCTCGTGGAGCGGCCCCTGCGGCGGTTCCGTCACGCCGCCGACGGCGTGGCGCTCTCCCGCCGGCGGCGCAGCGGCGGCAGCGGCAGGACCGAGGCGACGGCGACCGACAGCGCGGCCACGCCGAGCGCCTGACGCGCCTCGGCGGCGCCGTCGACCGCCAGCAGGACGCCCGCGGCCGCCACCAGCGAGGCGGCGAGCACGCCCAGCACCGCGAACCGGCGGCGCCCGGCGGCCATCCCGAGCACCGCGGCGACGGCGAGCACCGCGAGGCCTCCCGTCCCACCGGCCAGTGCGGTGCCGGCCAGGGCGGCGAGCGCGACGGTCCCCGCGAGGAGCCGCCGGCCGCGGGCGGGCCGGGCGGACCGGCGCGCGGGCGGGCCGGGCGCGGTCGCCGGCTTCCAGACCGCCAGCGCGACGAGCAGCGCCACCGCCGCGGCACCGCCGGCCAGCGCCGCGCGGTAGGTGCCGCCGGGCCCGTAGTCCAGCCGGACGGTGCCCGCGGCTCCGGCGGGCAGCACCCAGCCCTGCTGCCAGCCGTCGACGGCCACCCCCTCCAGCGCGGTGCCGTCCAGCGTGGCGGTCCACCCGGGGTTGGCGTTCTCCGGCACCACGAGCAGCGCCGGCTCGTCGCGGGCGGCGACCCGCACCTCGCGCTGCTCGGTCCCCCACCGGACGACGTCGGCGGCGGCGCGGTCGACGTCGGTGCCGGGCGTGGCGGCCAGCGCGCCGCCGGTGCGCAGCAGCGTGGCGGAGCGGACGGCGAGCTCCGGGGTGCCGGCGGCGGTGAACCGGTGCTCCCCCGGCCCGAGCCGTACGGTCTCCCCCGCCGGGTCGCAGAGCTCGAGCGGCAGCGGGGTGAGGTCGCGCAGCGCGCCGAGGGTGGTGCGCACCGACGTCTCGAACCGCTGCCCGTCGAGCGCCACTCCGGGCCCCTCGCCGCAGGGCACCTCGACCACCCGGCCGGGGTCGGGCACCGCGAGCGCGGTGACCTCGAGCTCGCCCACGACGACGCCGAGGTCGGCGGTCGTGCGCGTGTAGGGGTCGAACGACTCGGTGCGCCCGGCCAGCTCGAAGGTGATCGTCAGGCGGTCGGTGGTCACCGGTGTGAAGGAGACCGCGCCGTCGTCGTCGAGGCGCAGGGTGCGGGTGATCCCGCCGCCGGAGAGGGTGACCGCGCCGGGCCGGGCGCCGGTCACCGACCCGGCGGTCTCCACGCGCAGCCGGTCGACGGTCTGCGGCGTCAGCCAGCTGACCACCAGGGTGGGCGAGCCGTCGTCGGCGGCGGCGTGCCAGGCGGTCTCCGGGTCCCCGTCGGCGACGGCGGCGGCGCCCGCCCGCGGGTCGGGGACGGCGGTGCTGCTCGCGGCCACCCGGCTGAAGGTCCCCGACGAGGAGGCCAGCAGCTCGTCGAGCGCGGGGCCGGCCCGCGGCACCGCGGTGAGCGCCAGGTCGTAGGAGGCGTCCCCCGTCACGGTCAGCACCCGGTCGAGGCCGGCGGGCTCCTCGGCGGCGTCGACGAGCGGGGCGCCGCAGCGCAGGTCGGCGTCGGTGGAGGTGGCGCACCCGGCCACCGGGGCGCCGGCCGCGTCGAGCACCCAGGCGTCGGCCGCGGCGCCGGGCTCGGGCAGCACGACCGACCGCGTGACGGTCAGGCCGGGCACCGCCACCTCGGCCAGCCCGAGCGTCTCGCCCGCCGGCACCGAGAGGCGGATCGACCGCGTGGCGCCCGGCGGGAGGGGCACCTGCTGCGGCGCCGCCGACGCGGCCGGCCGGACCCGCAGCGAGCCGGTGTCCGTGCCGACCAGCAGCACCGACGGCGGGTCGGCGGCCACGTCCGGCGGCAGGGTCACGCTCACGGCGAGGGCGCCGACCGGCTCGTCGGCGCGCAGGGTCCACTCGACCGGCGCCGGCGTCCCGACGTCGTCGGGCGGGTACCAGGCGGTGGTCGGGTCGCCGTCGACGGCGGCCCAGGGCGAGCGGGCGGGGTCCGCGCCGCCGTAGCTGTCGGCGTCCGACGCCGACGCCGCGGCCCCCGGGACGGCGCCGGTGTAGCGGACGACGCTCTCCGCGGCCGCCTGGTCGTCGAGCAGGTGGTCGCGGGCGGGCGCGTCGAGGCGGAGCGGGTCCTCCGGCGCCAGCCCCTGCGAGGCGGCGTCGGTCAGGCGGCCCATGCTCCGCTCGCGCCGCACCAGCGCGTCGGAGACCGCCACGCCCCCGGTGCCCTCGACGCCGGCACCGGCGAGCACGGTGGGCCGCCCGGTGACCAGCCCCTGGTCCTCCAGCGCCAGGACGCCGTCCGGCCCGCCGGACACGGTGACGGCGTCCGCGAGCGGCGCCGTCCAGGCCCGGGGTGCCGGGTCGGCGACGCCGAACACCTCGACCGCGGGCAGCGGCTGGGCGAGCCCGGCGTCGAAGACGCGCCCCAGCAGGGCGGCGCCGGGGAAGTCGGGGCCGAAGGCGGCGACCCGCCGGATGCCGGGCGAGTCCCGCAGGGCCTGGTGCACGAGCACCGGCCGCGGGGACCCGGAGGCGCCGACGTCGAGGTCGTTGCGGACGACGACGTGCGAGATGCCGGCCCGCGCCAGGTAACGGGTGAGCGCCTCCGAGCCCTGCCCCGCGGCCAGCCGGGCCTCGATCGCGTCGAGCACCCGGACGTGCGCGTTCGGCGCGAGCGGGACCGCGTTGCGCACCTCCCACGGCGACTCGGCGAGCACCTGCATCGGCTCGTCGTTCGGCGTCCCCCAGCCGTAGGTGGCGAAGGAGGAGCCGGGGACTAGCAGCGCCCGCCCGGACGGGGTGTCGCGGGCGAGGAAGTCGGCGGCCTGCTGCCAGTAGCCGGGCACCGTCTCGAACCCGGCCGGCGGCGCCAGCCGGCCCTGCACCGCCGGGAGGGCCACCCCGGCGACGCCGAGCACGACCACGGCCACCGTCGCCCGGCACCCGACGCGGGCCGCGGCGGGGGCGGCCCGGCGCACCGGGGCGGCGGCGCGGGCGAGGAGGGCGGGCAGCGGCCGGCCCGGGCGCCGGACCGCACCGGGACGGGCCGCCGCGGCGGCCGCGGCGGTGACGAGGTCGACCAGCGCCAGCACCAGCGGCAGCCGCAGCACCGGGTCGAACTTGTGCACGTTGCGCAGCGGCGCGAGCGGGCCGTCGAGGGCCTCGCGCAGCCAGCCGGCCAGCACGCCGTCGACGGCGGCCAGGTGGCCCATGGTCACCAGCGCCGCGCCGGCGAGGACGCCCAGCACCAGCCAGGTCCGCTCGCGCAGCCGGGGCCGGCAGAGCGCGGCGAGGCCGGCGGCGGCGACCACCACGGTCGCGGTCACGGGGACGGCGTCGTGCAGCAGCGACCAGCCGGCCGGCCACAGCGGGCCCGCGGAGGTGGCCAGCGCCGGGACCCAGTGGTCGGTGCCGCGCAGCACTGACAACAGGTCGGTGGGCGCGGTGGTCGTCGCCGCCGTCTCGATCAGGTCGAGGAACGGGACGCTGTAGCGGCCGAGCAGCAGCAGCGGCCCGGCCCACCACGCGGTGGCCAGCACCACCGCGAGCGCCCACCAGGCGGCCAGGCGCCGCCGCGCCCGCCCCGGGCGGCGGGTGAGCAGCCACAGCACCGGCAGCGGGAGGACGGCGGCCGCGGCGACGGCGTTGACCCCGCCCGCGCAGAACACCGCCAGCCCCGACAGCGCGGCCGCCCGGCGCGGGGAGCCCAGTGCCGCGGCGCCGACCAGCGGCACCAGCACCCACGGTGCGACCGCCATGGGCAGCACCTCGATCGACGTCGCGCCGAGCGAGGTGACCATCCGCGGGGCGAGCGCGTACGCCAGGCCGCCGAGGACGACCGCGGCGGGCGAGCCGATCCGCAGCCGCCGCGCCAGCACCACGACGCCGAGGAAGGCGGTGCACAGCAGCAGCGCCCACCACAGCCGCTGGACCACCCAGGGCGGCAGGCCGGCGCCGCGGAGCAGGGCGCTGACCGGGCCCATCGGCCACAGGTAGCCGTAGGCCTGGTTCTGCACCTGGCCGGCGAAGCCCTCCGGGTCCCACATCGACAGCGCCCGGCCGAGGAAGCCGAGCGGGTCGACCCAGACGTCGAGCTTGGTGTCGGACACGACCCGGCCCGGCGACTGGGACAGCGCCAGCGCGACGAGGCCGAGGCAGACGACGGCCAGGCGCGCGCGGTCGAGCAGCCGGCCCGGGGGCGAGGGGTCCGGCGCGGCCCGGTCAGCGCGGGCGGGCCCCGGGCGGGCCGGGGACGCGACCGAGCCCGCCGGACGGGGTCCGGCGGGCTCGGTCGTCAGCGGGGGCGCGGCCACGGCCCCGGGGAGGGGCCGCGCCCCTCCCGGGGAGCGGTCACTTGGCGAAGGACACCGGCTCCTGCGCCGGCGCCCCGGCGGCGTCCGCCCGGTGCGCGCCGCCGCGCGACCGCAGGGCCACCACGACGCCGGCGACCACCAGGAGCAGGCCGAGCGCGGCGACGGCCAGCGGCAGCGTGCGGCTGATCAGCGTGACCTTGTCCCTGTTGTCCTCGGCGCGCTCGACGCCGGCCGAGACGGTCTCGTCGCTGGCGGCGAACTCGGCCCGCAGGATCGTGGCGCCGGTGGTGCCGTCCGGGGCGCGCAGCACCGTGACCGGGGCCTCCGAGGAGGTGACCAGCACGCCGCTGGTCGGCTCCACCCACAGCGTGCGGGTGTTGCTGTAGACGACGTCGGCCTCGACCGACTCCTCGTCGGGCACGCCGGCCAGCTCGCCGGGGACCTCGGTCTGGCGGATCACCGTCTCGGGGATCTCCTGCACGAAGCGGTAGACCTCGAGGCCCTCGATCTCCTCCTCGCCCTCGAAGCGGGCGGGGAAGGTCTGGGCGGTGGTGACGTTCCAGACGTCGTAGTCGCGCTGCTCGGTGCCGAACGGGAACGTGACGGTCAGCCCGTCGACGTCGGCCGGCTCCTCGTCGATGGCCTCGCTGCCGCAGTCCACCGAGGCGGCCTCGCGCCGGTCGAGGCAGGCGGTGTAGCTGCTCGCGGTGATCAGGGTCCCGTCCTCGGCGGTCACCGTGGTGCCCGAGGACCACACGGCGACGTCGTCGGAAGCGTCCTCGGAGCCCGCGTCGCCCTGGACCGTCAGGCGCACGGTGGCGTCGACGCCGTCGACCTCCTCGAGGGTGGAGAAGTCGAGGTAGGTGACGTCGCTGCCCGACGCCGTGGCCGACGCGGACTGGTCCAGCGGCAGGCGGACCAGGTCGGGCGCGAGGAACAGCCGGATCGCCAGGGCGGCGCCCAGGAGGACGGCACCCACGGCCACCAGGCCGAGACCGAGACCACGACGACGCATGCGGAGGGACCTCCTCGAGGGGTGCGACGACCGGTCCGGCGTCGCGGCGCGGGTCACACTACTGTCGGGTAGGTCACGCGCCAAACCCGGCCGGTTCCCGCCGGTACCACTCCCCCGTCCAGGGGATACCGGCGCGTACCACCGTCGTCACGCGGGCCGATACCACCCGTTACCGGCGGTCACCGCTCCCGTCGGCGGAGCACCACGACGACGTTCCACGACGCGATCTCGCGCAGCCCCGGGACGCGGGCGACCCAGCCGGCCCACCACGGGTGGTAGCGGGCGAACACCGCGAGCAGGTCGGCGTCGGGGCAGCGCCGCGCCCACCGGACGAGCCCCCCGGCGGACACGGCGAACAGCGACTCCCCGAACCGGTTCTTCGGCTCGCGGCCGGTGCGCCGGCGGAAGCGGCGGCGCGCGTAGCCGCCGCCGAGGTAGTGCCACGGCGCCGTCTCGTGCCCGCCCCAGGGCGACAGCCACGGCGTGAACGAGACCAGCACCGTGCCGCCGGGCCGGGTCACCCGCACCATCTCGTCGGCCATCACCCACGGGCGGGCGACGTGCTCGAGCACGTTGGACGAGTAGCAGACGTCGACCGCGCCGCTGCGCACCGGCAGCGCCTCCCCGCTCGCCCGCAGCGTGCCGGGCTCGGGCTCCCCGCGGGCGGCCATCTCGCCGGCGTCGGGCTCGAGGCCCACGTAGGTGGCCCCCGCCGCGCGGAACTCGCGGGCGAAGTAGCCGGGCCCGCCGCCGACGTCGAGCACGGTCGCGCCGTCGAGGTCGGCCCAGCGCGCCAGCTGCCGCACGGAGTCCTCGGCCAGCACCCCGTAGAAGGTGTCGGGGTCGGTCTGCTCGCGCAGGAACGCCCGGAACAGCCGGACGGACCGGCGCAGGGTGGCCGAGCGGTCCATTCTCTGCGCGCCTCCTCTGTCGACCATTCGGGCGGGTGGAATGGCCGGTACCCGTCTGTATCGTGCCGCGGGTGATCTGCGTCTCCCGCCGCCGACGACCACCGGCCGACGTCGTGTTCGTCAACTGGCGTGACGACAGCCACCCGGAGGGCGGCGGGTCGGAACGGTACGTGCACCGCGTCGCCGAGGGGCTGGCGGCCGCCGGGCTCGACGTCGAGCTGTTCTGCGCCGCGCACGGCCGGGCGCCCCGCGAGGAGGTCGTCCGCGGCGTGCGGGTGGTCCGCCGCGGCGGGCGCCTCGGCGTCTACCCGCGGGCGCTGCTGCACGTCGCGCGCCGCCGTCCGCGGCTGGTGGTGGACGTGCAGAACGGCCTGCCGTTCTGCAGCCCGCTGGTCACCCGGGCGCCGGTCGTGGTGCTCGTCCACCACGTGCACCGCGAGCAGTGGCCGATCGTCTTCGGCCGGCTCGGCGGCGCGATGGGCTGGTGGCTGGAGTCCCGGCTGGCGCCCTGGGTCTACCGGCGCTCCCGCTACGTGACCGTCTCGGAGGCGACGCGCACCGAGCTCGCCGGCCTGGGCGTCGCGCCCGGGCGGGTCGCGGTGGTGCCCAACGGCGTGGAGCCGGCCCCGCGCGTGGCGGTGCGCCGCTCGGCGTCGCCGCGGCTGGTCGTGCTCGGCCGGCTCGTCCCGCACAAGCGGGTCGAGCACGCCCTCGAGGTGCTCGCCCGGCTCTCCGGGCGGTACCCGGAACTGACGCTGTCGGTGGTCGGCGAGGGCTGGTGGGACGAGCGGCTGCTCGCCGAGGCCGAGCGGCTCGGCGTCGCCGGGCGGGTGGAGTTCCACGGCTTCCTCGACGAGCCCGCCAAGCACGCCGAGCTCGCCCGGGCGTGGGTGCACCTGTGCCCGTCGGTCAAGGAGGGCTGGGGCCTGGTGGTCACCGAGGCCGGCACGCACCGGACGCCCACGGTGGGCTACCGCTCGGCGGGCGGGCTCAACGAGTCGGTGCTCGACGGCCGCACGGGCCTGCTGGTCGACGACCTCGACGGGCTCGCCGACGCGGTGGAGCGCCTGCTGGAGGACGAGGACGGCCGCACCGCGATGGGGGCGGCCGCGGCCCGGCACGCGGCCGGGCTGGACTGGGACTCGAGCGTGCGGGGCTGGGGTGCGGTGCTGGCGTCCGCGCGGGCGGACGCCGGCACCGGGTCAGCCGCGGGTGCCGTAGTCGAGGACGTCGATCGGCTGCTGGTCGCTCTGCTCCACCGCGGAGGTGTCCGGGTCGACGACGGCGGTGACGCCCGCGACGGCGGCGGCACCGACGGCCGCACCGGCGCCGAGGGACAGGAGCACGGCCAGGAGGGTCTTCACGCGGTCACTCGTTTCTCCGGAGGGCGACGACGGAGCGCCACCGTAGACGCCCGCACGGTGATCCACAACGCAGAGGCCCCGGCGATCCCCAGCGCGAGGCCGTGAGCGGCGATCACCGCGGCCGCCCGGCCGGCCGCCGGCCGGGGGCCCTCGACCGCGCCCGGCACGCGGTGCAGCACCAGGTCGGCGCCGGCGAACGCCACGGGCAGCCCGGCCACCGCGGAGGGCACCTCCGGGCCGGGCGTGCCGCGCTCCACCAGCACCCAGCCGACGCCGAGGCGGGCCAGCTCCGCCGGGTCGCCGGCGGCCGCCAGGACGGCACGGGCGCGGGTGTCCTCGCCGCGCACCGCCTCGCCGTCGACCCGCAGGGTGTCGTCGGCGACCACCGGCCGGGGCAGCCAGCGCGCGGCCGGGTCGAGCTGGGGGCGGCCGTCGTTCCAGTCGAAGGCGCGGTAGACCCCGGCGGGCAGGACCAGCACGTCGCCCGGCGCGTCGTCGTCGGCGAGCACCTCGCGCACGGCCTGCCAGTCGGCGGGCCACGCCACCGGCTGCAGCCGCCCGCCGACGCCCCAGGCCAGGTCGGGGACGGCGACCAGCGGCAGGAGCAGCGCGAGGGCGGCGACCGCCCGGGCGCCGGGCGCGGGCAGCAGGTCCCGCAGCGCCGCGTACGCCCGGCGGGCGCCGAGCCCGGCGCCCACGGCCAGCGGCAGGGCGACCCAGGCCGCCCACTTCTGCCCGTCGCGCAGCAGGCCCGCGCCCGGCACGGTCGCGACGGCCGCCTCGAGCAGCGCCGAGGCACCGGGGAGCGCGCCGGCGAGGGCCAGCAGCAGCCCGGCCGCGCCGAGCACGAGCAGCCGCGCCCCGGTGCCGGCCCGCACCGCGCGGGCGGCCCAGCCGGCGACGGCGAGGGCCAGCAGCAGCGCCGTGACCACGGGGACGAGCACCGAGGCGCGGGACGGCGGCACCGCCGCGGCGTTCCAGAGTCCGCCGGTGCCGAGCACGGCGAGCACCGGCCCGCCCCAGTTCTCGCCGCGGGCGGCGAACGCCGCGACGCCGGCCGGGTCGGAGGTGCCGGCCGCCGGGCTGAGCACGGCGGCGACCACCCACGGGGCCGACAGGAGCGCGACCGCCGCGAGGGCACGCCCGGCGCCCCTCCGGCCGGTGCCCGCGACGACCGCGCCGGCGGCGAGCAGGCTGCCGGTGGGGCTCAGGACGGCCGGCACCAGGGCGAGCACCAGGCCCGGCAGGGCGCCCGGCTCGCCGGCGCGCAGCCGCACCCCCGCCCGCGCCACCCAGGGCAGGGCCGCCCAGGCGAGCAGCAGGGTCCACTGGCCGAGCAGCAGCCGCTCGGCCAGGTAGGGGCTCCAGCCGTAGACGAGGCCGGCCACCGCGCCGGCCAGCCCGCGGCGGCCGCCGGGTCCCGGTGGCACCAGCCGGGCGGCGCCGAGCACGGCCGCGTACACGGTGGCGACGAGCAGCGCCTTCTGCACGAGCGCCCCGGGCAGCAGCGCGGTGAGCAGCGCGGTCGCGCCGTCGGCGGGCACGGCCCGCGGCAGGGCGCCGGACAGACCGAGCGCGTCGAGGTCGAGGTCGAGCCGCGGCACCGAGACGAGGTCGCCGAGCAGCACGTGTCCGGGCGCCAGCGCCGGGGCGCTCACGAGCAGCGCGACGGCGAGCGCCAGCCAGCGGGCCTGCCAGGGGGAGCGGTCGGGCAGCACGCAGTCGTCCACGCGCGCCCTCCGTCCCCGTCCGCCGGCCCGCGCCCGGCCGCAGGTCTCCCGCAGGGTAGGTGGGCCGCGTGAGCCTGCCCCGCCCGCGACACCCGCAGGAGGGAGCCGCGCCGGCCCGGCCCGCGGGAGCGGGCGCGGTCCCGGCGGCGCTCGTGTCCGGCTCGCTGCTGCTGGTCAGCGGCCTGGCCTACGTCGTCACGGTGCTCGCCGCCCGGGCGCTCACCCCGCAGTCCTACGGCGAGCTGGCCGCGCTGCTCGGCGTGCTGCTGGTCGGGTCGGTGCCGGCCACCGGGCTGCAGACGGCGGCCGCGCTGCACCTGGGCCGGCACCCGGCGTCGGCGGCGGCGCGGGCCGTCCCGCGGCTGCACGCCACCGCGCTGGTCGCGAGCGTCGCCGTGGGCCTGGTCGCGCTGGCCGCCGTGCCGCTCGTGGTGTCGGTGCTGCGCCTGCCCGGGGCGACCGGCGCGGTCTGGCTGGCCGTCGCGCTGGTGCCGCAGACGCTGGTCGGCGGGTACGACGGCATCCTGCAGGGCACCGGTCGGCACGGCCGCCTGGCCGCGGTGTTCGTCTCCTTCGGCGGGCTCAAGTGGGCCGGAGCCGTGACCGGCCTGCTGGCGGGCGGGACGCCGGCGGCGGCGCTGGCGGGCATGGCGGCCGGGTGCGCGGCCGGCGCGCTGGTGTCGTGGCTCGGCTGCGGGCGGCCGGGGGTGTCGCGGGGCCTGCGCGGCCCGGCGCGGTCGGCGGTCCGGGCGGCGGGCGCGCTGCTCGGGCTGGTCCTGCTGGTCAACCTCGACCTGCTGCTCGCCCGCCACCACCTGCCCGCGGCGCAGGCCGGCGAGTACGCCGTGGGGGCGGTGTTCGCCAAGGTGGCCTACTGGCTGCCGCAGGGCGTCGGCGTCGTGCTCCTCCCCCGGCTGGCCGACCCGGCGTCGCGGCGGCAGGCGCTGCCCGCGGCGCTCGGCGTCGTCGCGGCGGTCGGCGGGCTGCTGACGCTGGCCACCGCGGTGCTCGGCGCGGCCGCGCTGCCGCTGGTCGGCGGCGCCGCGTACGGCGCCCACCTCGGCGGCTGGACCTGGGTGTTCACCGCCGCCGGCACGCTGCTCGCGCTGGCCCAGCTGCTGCTCTACAACGGCATCGCGGCGGCCGATCGCACCGCCGCGGCGGTGTGGGCCACCGTGGCGGTGGAGACCGCCGTCGTCGGGGCGCTCGCCGCGGCCGGCGTCCTGTCGGTGCTCGCCGTCGCGGCCGTCGCGGCCGGGGCGGCCACCGCGCTGGTGGGCGTCGGCCTGCTCCGGCTGCGGCGGGCGCACGCCCCGGACGTGGCCGTGGACGCGCAGGTCGCCGGGGCCGCCGTCAGCGGCGCGCCGGTCGCAGCGCCAGCACCGCCAGCGCGCCGGCGGCGCTGAGCGCCGCGCCCGCGAGCGCCGCGGCGTCCCACCCGGCCAGCAGTCCGGCCGCGGTGCCCGCCGCGGTGCCCGCCGAGGTGCCCGCCGGGGTGCCCGCGGTGACCAGCAGGACGACCAGCGTCGCGCCGACCGCCGCGCCGAGGTAGCGCGCCGTGTTGTTCGCGCCGCTGCCCATGCCGGCCCGCTCCGCCGGCACGTGCGCCACCGCCTCCCGCCCGAGCGCCGCGTTCGCCACGCCGTAGCCCACGCCGAGCACCAGCAGCCCGGGCAGCAGCCGCACCGCGGTGGAGTCCACGTCGAGCACGGCGAGGGCGGCCAGGCCCGCGGCCGAGAGGGCCAGCCCGGCGGCCAGCAGCAGCCGCCCGTCGACGGCGGGGAGCCAGCGCAGGCCCACCGACGTCGCCGTGGCCACCGCCGACCACACCAGCACGAGCACCGTCGTCGCCAGGAGGCTCTCGCCCAGGCCGCGCTGCAGCACGGTGGCGAGGAAGGACATCAGCCCGACCGTGGCCGCGCCGGTGACCAGGGCGCCGACCAGCGCGGCGGTGAACCCGCGGACGCGGAACAGGCCGAGGTCGACCATCGGCGTGCGCACCCGGCTCTCCGCCAGCACGAAGCCGACGGCCAGCAGCACGCCGCCGCCCAGCAGCACCGCCGTCGGGAGCGCGCCGGCACCGCTGCGCGGCGCGACCAGGCCGACGAGCAGGCAGGTGACGGCGGCGACGAGCAGCACGGGTCCGGCGACGTCGACCCGCGGCCGGCGCGGGCGCGGGGACTCCGGCAGCAGCAGGCGCGCGGCGACGGCGAGCAGGAGCGTGACGGCGGCGGTGGCGACGTGCGTGGCGCGCCAGCCGTCGTCGCCGTCGAGGACCACCGCGGCCAGCCCGCCGACGCCGGTGCCCGCGCCCAGCGCCGCGCCCCACACCGCGGCGGCGCGCGCCCGGGCCGGGCCGAGCGGGAAGACCTGCGCGACCAGGCCGAGCGAGCAGGCGAGCACCGCGGCGCCGCCGACGCCCTCGACCAGCCGCCCGGCCACGAAGACACCGGTGCTCCCGGCCGCGGCGGTCAGGCCGGCCCCGGCGGCGAGCAGCACCAGGCCGGCGGTGAAGACCAGCCGCCGCCCGACGTCGTCGGCGACCGACCCGGCCACCAGCAGCGCCGCGGCGAGCCCCACGCTCATCGCCGAGAGCAGCCACGCCTGCCCGCCGGGACCGGTGCCGAGGTCGCGCGCGGTGGACACCGTGGTGGCCAGCGGGGTGACGAAGGCGGCCAGCACGAGGAGCGTGCTGGTGGCGACGACGGCGAGCGTGCGCCGCTGGACCGCCGGCGCGGGGGCCGGCGGCGCTGCGGGAGGAGCCTGCTGGACCGAGCGGGACACGCGCGCCCCCAGGGGATCGACGGGCGTCGGTTGGACATCCGAACCGACGTGGCGTCACCGTAGCAGGGCGGAGGCGCCGGTCACAGCCGTCCGGGGGACGTCCGCACGCGTGCTCCGCGCATGGTCTGCGCAGGTCGGGGGCAGGAGGTCCCGGGAGGCACCGCACGGGTGCCGCGAGGACCAGGAGGTGCGCGTCGATGGCGTCCGTCATCCACTTCACGATCGCGACCGTCGCCGAGGAGAGCCCCGACTTCCGCCGGGTGCTGTGGACGGGCAAGAACACCCAGCTCGTCGTCATGACCATCCCGCCGGGCGGGGAGATCGGCGAGGAG
The DNA here is from genome assembly GCF_037034165.1 of Geodermatophilus sp. FMUSA9-8. Taxonomy (NCBI): domain Bacteria; kingdom Bacillati; phylum Actinomycetota; class Actinomycetes; order Geodermatophilales; family Geodermatophilaceae; genus Geodermatophilus; species Geodermatophilus sp. FMUSA9-8. Next base: position 728,565 of record NZ_JBAGKE010000001.1, read on the forward strand.
GTCCACGAGGACATCGACCAGATCCTCACCTTCGTCAGCGGCGTCGGTGAGGCCAAGGTCGGCGGGTCCACCAAGAAGGTGGCGCAGGGCGACCTGGTCGTCGTCCCGGCCGGGACGAAGCACAACTTCCTCAACACCGGGCCGAACCCGCTGGTCCTCTACACGGTCTACGGCCCGCCGGAGCACGCCGACGGCGCGGTGCACCACACCAAGGAGGAGGCCGACGAGGCGGAGGAGTCCGGCAAGGACGAGCCGCCCACCGAGGACTGAGCCGGAGAGACGCACTCCTCCCCGGTGCCGTCCACGCCGTGGGCGGCACCGGGGACACTGGGCGCGTGACGACCGTCGACGCGCCCCCCACCGAGGTCTCCGCAGCACTCCGCCGGGCCGGCATCGGCGACGTCGACGACTCGGGCCTGGCCCGGGCGCTGTACTCCTCCGACGGCTCGCTCTACCGCGTGCTGCCGCAGGCCGTCGTCCGGCCGCGCGACGCCGACGAGGTCGTGGCCGCGCTGTCGGTGTGCCGGGAGCTCGGCGTCCCGCTGACCATGCGCGGGGCCGGCACCTCGATCGCCGGGAACGCCGTGGGCACCGGCGTCGTCGTCGACACCAGCCGGTACCTGTCCCGCGTGCACGCGATCGACGCCGAGGCGCGCACCGCCGTCGTCGACCCGGGCGTCGTGCAGTCGCGGCTGCAGGCCGCCGCGCGCCCGCACGGGCTGCGCTTCGGGCCCGACCCGAGCACCTCCAACCGCTGCACGATCGGCGGGATGATCGGCAACAACGCCTGCGGCTCGCGGGCGCTGGGCTACGGCCGGACGTCGGACAACGTGGTGGGCCTCGACGTCGTCACCGGCACCGGGCAGCGGCTGCGGCTGACCTCCGGCTCGCCGGTGACCGGCCTGGACGGGTTGCGCGACCTCGTCGCCGGCGACCTCTCCACCATCCGCACCGAGCTCGGCACCTTCGGCCGCCAGGTGTCGGGCTACTCGCTGGAGCACCTGCTGCCCGAGCACGGCTTCGACGTCGCCCGCGCGCTGGTCGGCAGCGAGGGCACCCTCGCCGTCGTCCTCGGCGCCACGGTGCGCCTGGTCGCCGACGCCCCGTACCGCGGCCTGGTGGTGCTGGGCTACCCATCGATGGCCGACGCCGCGGACGCCACCCCCGGCCTGCTGCGGCACGGGCCGACCGCCGTCGAGGGCCTCGACGAGCGCATCGTGCAGCGGCTGCGCGACGTGCCGGCCGCCGTCGTCCCGGACCTGCCGAAGGGCGCCGGGTGGCTGATCGTCGAGGTCACCGGCGACACCGTCGACGAGGTGGCGGCCACCGGCGCCCGGGTGGTCGCCGACGCCGGCGCGCTCGACAGCATGGTGGTCACCGACGTCGCGCACGCCGCGGCGATCTGGCGCATCCGCGAGGACGGCGCGGGCCTCGCCGCGCGCACCTCCGACGGCCGGCCCGCGCACGCCGGCTGGGAGGACGCCGCCGTCCCGGTGACCTCGCTGGGGTCCTACCTGCGGGAGTTCGACGCGTTGCTCGAGCAGCACGGGCTGCAGGGCGTCCCCTACGGGCACTTCGGCGACGGCTGCGTGCACGTGCGCATCGACTTCCCGTTCGGGCGCGAGCCCGACCGGGGCCGGGCCGCCTACCGCGCCTTCGTGGAGGAGGCCGCCCGGCTGGTGGCCCGCTACGGCGGGTCGGTGTCGGGCGAGCACGGCGACGGCCGCGCCCGCAGCGAGCTGCTGTCGACCATGTACTCCCCCGCCGCGCTGGAGCTCTTCGCGCGGGTCAAGGGCCTGTTCGACCCGAGCGACGTGCTCAACCCCGGCGTGCTGGTGCGCCCCGCGCCGCTCGACGCCGACATCCGGGTCGCGGCCGCGCCGCGCAGGCGGGAGGGCCTCGCGCTGCTCTACCGCCACGACGACGGCGACCTGTCCAACGCGGTGCACCGCTGCACCGGCGTCGGCAAGTGCCGGGCCGACCCGTCCGGCGTCGCGGTGATGTGCCCGTCGTTCCCGGCCACCCGCGAGGAGAAGGACTCGACCCGCGGCCGCGCCCGCGTGCTGCAGGAGATGCTCGCCCCCGGCGGGCCGGTGCGGGACTGGCGCTCGCCGGAGGTGCACGCGGCGCTGGACCTGTGCCTGTCGTGCAAGGGCTGCTCGCGCGACTGCCCGACCGGCGTGGACATGGCCAGCTACAAGGCCGAGGTGCTGCACCAGAGCTACCGCCGCCGGCTGCGGCCGCTGTCGCACTACACGCTCGGCAAGCTGCCGATGTGGTCCGACCTGGCCGCCCGGGCGCCGCGGCTGGTCAACGCCGTGCTGCGGTCCCGCGTCGGCGGGCGGCTCGCGCGGTGGGGCGCCGGCGTCGACCAGCGCCGCGACCTGCCCTCCTTCGCGCCGCGGACGTTCCGGCAGACGTGGACGCCGGGCCGGCAGGAGGGCGCGCCGGTGGCGCTGTGGGTGGACTCGTTCACCGACCACTTCGCCCCGCACGTCGCGCACGCGGCCGCGCGGGTGCTCGAGGACGCCGGCTACGCGGTGCAGGTGCCCGGCGACGACACCTGCTGCGGCCTGACCTGGATCACCACCGGCCAGCTCGACACCGCCCGGCGCATCCTCGGCGACACGGTGCGGAGGCTCGTGCCGCTGGCCGACGCCGGCGTCCCGATCGTCGGCGTGGAGCCCTCGTGCACCGCGGCGCTGCGGAGCGACGCCGTCGAGCTGCTCGACGACCCGGCCGCGGCGCGGGTCGCCGCGGGCACCCGGACGCTCGCCGAGCTGCTCGGGGCCACCGAGGGCTGGACGCCACCGTCGCTGGCCGGCGTCGAGGTGGTCGCGCAGCCGCACTGCCACCACCACGCGGTGATGGGGTGGGCGGCCGACGAGCGGCTTCTCCGCTCGGCTGGCGCCACGGTCACCCGGCTCGGCGGCTGCTGCGGCCTGGCCGGGAACTGGGGCGTCGAGAAGGGTCACCACGACGTGTCGGTGGCGATCGCCGAGCAGCAGCTGCTGCCGGCGGTGCGGGAGGCGGGTCCGGACGCCGTCGTGCTGGCCGACGGGTTCTCCTGCCGCACCCAGCTCGACGCGCTGGCCGACCGCCCGGGCAGCCACCTCGCCGAGCTTCTCGCCGACGCGCTGGACCGCGAGTAGTCCAGGCATTGGAAGCTATCCGCACGTCCAGGCGCCGGGAACGTGCGGATAGCTTCCAATGCCCACCCGGGCCGCGGGAATGACGGGCGGGCGGCCGCGTTGGGCGCAGGCATGACGACTCTCGGCATCATCGGCGCCGGCCACATCGGCACGGCGCTCGCCCAGGCAGCGACCGACGCCGGCTACGACGTGGTCCTGTCCAACTCCCGCGGCCCCGAGACCCTGTCCGACCTGGTCGACCGGATCGAGGCCCGCCCGTCGCGGCGCGGGTCGGTGCGCGCGGCCACCGCGGAGGAGGCGGGCGCCGCGGGCGACCTCGTCGTCGTCACGGTGCCGCTCAAGGCGGTCGGCGACGTCCCGGTCCAGCCGCTGGCCGGCAAGGTCGTCATCGACACCAACAACTACTACCCGGAGCGCGACGGCCACATCGCCGAGCTCGACGACGAGTCGACCACCACCGCCGAGCTGCTGCAGGCGCACCTGCCCACCTCGCGCGTGGTCAAGGCGTTCAACCACATCTACGCCGCCGACGTCACCGCCCGCCGCACCCCGCCGGGCACGGCCAACCGCCGCGCGCTGGCGATCGCCGGTGACGACGCGTCGGCCAAGGAGACGGTGGCGTCGTTCATCGACGAACTCGGGTTCGACGTCGTCGACCTCGGGCCGCTCGCCGAGGGCTGGCGCATCCAGCGCGACACCCCCGGCTACGGACCCGACCTCGACCGCGGCCGGCTCACCGAGGCCCTCGCCGCCGCGAAGCGCTACCGCGACATGTGAGCGCGGGCGCCGGGCGGCTCAGGCCGCCCGGCGCTCCCGCCGGTCGCGGACGGCGGCCAGCACCGTCGGCGCGAGGGCCGCGGCGATGCGCGCGTAGCCGGCCGACGACGGGTGGAACCGGTCGGCCGAGAACAGCCCGGGCTCCGCGGTGAACGAGGCCGCGACCTCCGCGGCCACCGGGGCGACGACGGCGCCGTGCGCCTCGGCGACGACGGCCTGCCGCTGCTGCATCAGCCGGCAGGCGGCCTGCACGGCCGGGCGGAACGCCGGCGGGACGAACGGCACGCTGGACATGTCCGGGGCGGGGACGACGACCACGTCGGTGCCGGCGGCCCGCAGGTCGGCCACGGCGGCCCCGAGGGCGGCGGTGGCCTGGTCGACCGGGAGGAACCGGGCGAGGTCGTTGGCGCCGACCACGACGACGGCGAGGTCGGCGCGCAGCGAGGCGGCGCGGCGGACCTGCGCGGCGAGGTCGCGGGAGACGGCGCCGGGGACGGCGAGCACGGTGAGCTCGGTGTCGATGCCCTCGCTGCGCAGGACCTGCGCGAGGCGCGGGCCGAGGCCGTCCTCGACCCGCGCGGCGCCGGTCCCGTACGCGATCGAGTCACCGAGGACGACGAGGCGGAGCGGAGCGGTCACGGTTGGTGCAACGCCGGCCGGCGGGGCGCTGTGCCCGCCGGCCGGCGTGACGTGCGCCTAGTGCGCCAGCGGCGCGGGCGCGCTGCCCTCTCCGCCACTGCGAGCCGGGGCCTGCTCCTCGCCACTGCGAGCCGGGGCCTGCTCCTCGCCACTGCGAGCCGGGACCTGCTCCTCGCCACTGCGAGCCGGGGCCTGCTCCTCGGCCAGCCGCTGGGACCCCGACGTCGTCTTCAGCGGCTTCTCCGGGATGAAGAGCACCACCAGCAGGGCCAGCGCGGCCAGCGGGGTGGCGACGAGGAACAGTTCCGCGGTGGCGTCGGCGTAGGTGCCCTGCACCAGCGCCACGACCTCCGGCGGCAGCGCGCTGACGTCCGGGGCGGCGGCCTCGCCGCCACCGGGCGCCGGGGCGCCCCCGCCGAGCGCGCCGAGGCCGTCGGCGACCCGGGCGGCGAGGATCGCGCCGAGCACGCTGACGCCGATCGTGCCGCCGAGGCTGCGGAAGAACGACACGGTCGACGTCGTGGTGCCGAGCTCCGCGGCGGCGACGTCGTTCTGCGCGGCGAGCACGAGGTTCTGCATGAGCATGCCGACGCCCGCGCCGAGCACGACCATGTAGGCGCCGAGCAGCCAGGTCGACGTCGCGGCGTCGATGGTGGCCAGCAGGCCGAAGCCCGCCACCATCAGCACGCCGCCGAGCACCAGCCAGCGCTTCCAGAGGCCGTTCCTCGTGATGAGCCCGCCCACCACGGTCGAGGACACCAGCAGGCCCGCGACCAGCGGCAGCGACAGCAGGCCGGCCCGCGTGGGCGAGTAGCCCAGTGCCACCTGGAAGTACTGCGACAGGAAGACCGTGCCGCCGAACATCGCGATGCCGACCAGCGCACTCGCCACGATCGCCAGCGTCACCGTGCGGTTGCGGAAGAGGCCCAGCGGGATCACCGGCTCGGGCGAACGCGCCTCGACCACGACGGCCAGGACCAGCAGGACGACGGCGCCGCCGACCATGAGCGCGGTCTGCGCCGACAGCCAGTCGAAGCTGTTGCCGGCGAGGGTGACCCAGATGAGCAACGTGCTGACGCCTGCGGTGAGCAGCAGCGCGCCCAGCCAGTCGACGTGCACGCGCTCGCGGCGCTGCACCGGCGGGAGCGTCAGCGTGCGCTGGATGAGCAGCATCGCCACGAGGGTGAAGGGCACGCCGAGGAAGAAGCACCAGCGCCAGCCCAGCCACGAGGTGTCCACCAGGACCCCGCCGATCAGCGGGCCGGCCACCGTGCCGACGGCGAAGATCGCGCCGAAGACGCCGGCGTAGCGGCCGAGCTCGCGCGGCGGGATCATCGCCGCCATCACGATCTGCACCAGCGCGGTGAGGCCGCCGGCGCCGGCGCCCTGCAGCACGCGGGCGACGATGAGCATGGTGGTGTCCTGCGCGGCTCCGGCCAGCACCGAGCCGACGAGGAACAGGCCGAAGGACAGCTGGATGAGCAGCTTCTGGTCGGCCAGGTCGGCGAGCTTGCCCCAGAGCGGGACGGTCGCGGTCATGGCGAGCAGCTCGGCGGTGACGATCCAGGTGTAGACCGACTGGCTGCCGCCGAGCTCGGGGATGATCGTGGGCAGCGCGTTGGCCACGACGGTGGCGGCCAGGATCGCCACGAACATGCCCATGAACAGGCCCGACAGCGCCTGCAACACCTGCCGGCGGCTCATCGGCGCCGTGAAGTCGGGAGCGGTGCCGGGCGGGCTGTCGGTGGTGGCGGTCGGCGGGCCGGCGGGATCGGCCGGAGCGGACACGGGTGCTCCTCGGGGAGTGCAGCGGGACGGACCACCGGCCGGGCGCCGGCGGCGGGGTGGAGCAGCGTCAGGCAGGGCCGGCGGGGACCGGCAGGCCGGCGGCGAGGAGGTCGAGCGCCTCGTCGAGCAGCGCGTGCAGGTCGGCGCCGTCGCCGGCGCACTGCCAGCGGACCAGCGCCACCCGGACGGCGGCGCCGAGGACGGCGGCGAGCAGCGCGGGGTGCAGGGACCGGTCGGCGTCCAGGCCGCTGCGGGCGGCGAACGCCTCGGTCATCTCCCGCTCCCCGGCCGACCCGACGGCGACGGCGCGGGCCAGCAGGGTGGGCTCGGCGGCCATCACCGACATCCGGCGTCGCCAGCCCTCGGGGTCGTCGACGGCGGCCAGCTCGGCGTGCAGCGCGCCGCGGGCGGCCTCGAGCAGCGGCAGCGACGCGTCCTGCTCGGCGAGCAGCCGGGCGAAGCGGCCGGGCTCGGCCCCACCGGGCTGCAGCAGCGCCTCCTCCTTGGAGGCGAAGTGGTTGAAGAACGTGCGGTACGAGACGCCGGCCTCGGCCGCGACGGCCTCCACCGTGACGCCGGCCCAGCCGCGCTCGACGGCCAGGCGCAGCGTGGCCGCGGCGAGGGCGGCGCGGGTGTCGGCCTTCTTGCGCTCGCGCAGCCCCGGTCCGGTCACGCCGACCAGCATGACCCACTCGCTGCACGATGTGCAAGGTTGCACGGTGTGAAGCTCCGGTGGGCTGCGGCACGACGCACGAGGACCCGGCCGGGATCTCCCGGCCGGGCCCTCGGTGGTGCGGGGTGTCGCTCAGGCCTTCGGGCCGCCCGCGGCGTAGACGACCTGGCCCGAGACGAAGCCCGCGCCCTCGCTCACGAAGAACGACACCAGGTGGGCGATGTCCTCGGGCTGGCCGACGCGGGCCACCGGGATCTGCGAGGCGGCGCCCTTGACGAAGTCGTCGAAGGGGATGCCCATGCGCTCGGCGGTCGCCTTGGTCATCTCGGTCTGGATGAAGCCCGGGGCGATCGCGTTGGCGGTGACGCCGAACTTGCCCAGCTCGATGGCGAGGGTCTTGGTGAAGCCCTGCAGGCCGGCCTTCGCCGTCGAGTAGTTGGCCTGGCCGCGGTTGCCCAGCGCCGAGACGCTCGACAGGTTGACCACGCGGCCCCACTTCGCGTCGACCATGTACTTCTGGCAGGCGCGGGTCATGAGGAACGAGCCCCGCAGGTGCACGTTCATGACGACGTCCCAGTCGACCTCGGTCATCTTGAACAGCATGTTGTCGCGGGTAACGCCGGCGTTGTTCACCAGCACGACGGGGGCGCCGAGCTCGGCGGCGATCCGGTCGACGGCGGCCTGCACCTGCTCGGCGTCGCTGACGTCGGCACCGACGCCGAGCGCCGTGCCGCCGGCGGCCTCGATCTCGGCCACGGTGTCCTTGGTGGTCGACTCGTCGAGGTCGAGCACCGCGACGGCGAAGCCGTCGGCGGCCAGGCGCTTGGCGGTCGCGGCACCGATGCCGCGCGCGGCGCCGGTGACGATGGCGACGCGGGGGGTGGCCTCGCTCATGGCAGTTCCTCTCGCTGGTGGGGCGGCGTCGTCGCCGGCCTTCCGGATGGGGGCCGCCTCCCGGGATCCGGGAGCGGCCCGCGCTGCGCCGGACACGTTACGGCGGGCCCGCGGTGGGCCTGCCGCGGGTCCGGCGGTCGGGGCTCAGGGCCAGATGGAGGCGACGATGATCGCGGCGACCGACAGCTGGGCGGCGGCGCTGACCAGCGCCGCGGGGTGGAAGGCCACCTCGGTGACCAGCGCGCCCATCTTCCCGGGTGTCAGCAGGTCGAGGGCGAGGAAGGCGAGGGCCTGCAGCAGCACGCCGAGCACCCCGAAGACCACGGTGTAGAGCAGCGCCTGGCCGAAGCCGGCGGTGGCGTTGGTCCAGATGGTGGTGAAGATGATCGCGCCCTGCGCGAGGAAGCCGGCCGCCAGCACGATGCCGGCGCTGACCGACCGGTCCTGGTAGATGTGCCGGCCCAGGTGGCCGGGGGTGAGCAGGTCGAGGACCAGGTACCCCAGGGCCAGCAGCACCAGGCCGACGGCGGTGTAGGCGACGGCGTATCCGATGCTGGCCAGCACGGGCGGGACCTCCAGGGGTGGGCGGGCGGCCTGCAGTGTCTATCGCACCGCTCCGTCGGCCCGCACGCGGCGTCCCTCAGCCGTGCCCCGTGTCGCCGGGCCGGACGACGTCGATCCGGACCACGTCGACCCGGTCGAACCCCTCGTCGGTCGAGGGCGGGACCAGCCGGGCCAGAGTGGCGTGGACGCCGACGGGCGGGACCCGCGCGCGCCCCTCGCGGTCGTCGTTGCGCGCCAGGCAGGTGGCGCGCGGGGTGTCCAACCAGACGGCGCGGACCGGGACCCCGGCCGCGCGGGCCGCGCGCACGAGAGGTGCCCGCTCGGCCGGCGAGGGGTGGGTGTTGTCGACCACGACGCTGCGCCCGGCCGCGAGCAGCTCGGCGACGACGCGCTGCTGGCGGGCCTCGCGCCGCCGCGCCCGCGGCCAGTGGTCCTTGCTCACCACCGCGTGCGTGCGGCCCAGGTGCTCGCGCACCCAGGTGGACTTGCCCGCGCCCTGCAGCCCGACCAGGACGACGAGTTCCTGGCCGGGGCCCGGACGGGCAGCGGCGCTCAGGCGGTGCGCCGCAGCGGCGTCACCGGCTCGTCGTCGTCGAGCCCGGCCCGGGACGCGGGGTGCTCGACCAGGGCCAGCACGCGGCCGGACATGAACCGCGCGGTGCGCACCGCAGTGCCGCCGCGGGTGGTCTCGGTGACCTCCACGACGCCGCGGCCGTTGCTGACCTCCACCCGCCGGCCGGCGCGGGTGGCCTCGATCTCGTAGGTGCGGGTGCTGCCGCCGGCGTCGATCACGACCTCGACACGATCGCCCTTCACGGGGCCTCCTCAGGGGGTGCTGCCGGGCACCGCGCCCGACTGTGGATCAACGTCCTCCTGGGGTCCGACATTCCTCGCGGGCGGGGTGTCGGCGGGCTGTCCGTGCAGGTCGGGCGGCGTGTCGGCCGGTCCGGAGCCGCGGCGGGCGGGCCAGTGCGGGTGCATCGCGCGCACCGACGCCAGCGCCGCCCGGCGCGTGTGGGCGCGCTGCCGCGCGCGGCTGGTCCGCGGCGCCCTCGGCTCCTCGCGCAGCAGCGCGTCGAGCCAGTGCCCGCGCGGGTCGACGTCGACCAGGAGGGCCTTGACCAGCAGCGTGAGCGGGATGGCCAGCAGGGCGCCGAGCGCGCCGAGCACCCAGCCCCAGAACAGCAGCGCGAGGAACGTGACCGTCATCGACAGGCCGACGGAGTCGCCCACGAACCGGGGCTGGATCAGCGTCTGGACGACGAAGTTGAGCAGCGAGTACACGACGATGACGACCCAGAACTCGGTCCAGCCGCCGTCGAGGAGCGCGAGCAGCGCCGGCGGGATGACGCCGAGGACGAAACCGATGTTGGGCACGTAGTTGGTGATGAACGACAGCAGGCCCCACAGCACCGGCATCGGCACGTCGAGGATCGCCAGGGCGACGGTGTCGCCGACCGCGACGATCGCGCCGAACACGGTGCTCACCAGCAGGTAGGAGCGGGTGCCGCGGGCGAACAGGCCCAGCGCGATCGGCAGGTGCGGCCGGTCCTCGGCCACCAGCGCCAGCCGCCGGCCGAACCCGCCGGACTCGAGGGCGAGGAAGACCATCGCCGACAGCAGCAGCACCAGCGTGGTCGCGGTGTCGGTGACGCGGGCCAGCAGGTCGGTGGCGAGCCCGACGAGCTGGCCGTAGTCGAAGCGGTCGACGAGCTCCTGGATCTGGGTCGAGGACAGCCCGGCCTCGTCGAGCCGCTCCACGGCGTCGTCGAGGAGCACCGCGAACTGCGGCGCGTAGTCGGGCAGCAGGACGGCGAACTGGGCGATCGCCACGACCAGCAGCGAGCCCAGACCCAGCAGCACGCCCCAGACGAGCAGCAGCAGGACGGTGGCCGCGGCCGCCCGGGGCACCCCGTGCCGCAGCAGCCAGCGCTGCACGGGCATGAGCGCGACGACGACGACCAGCGCGAGCATCACCGGCGCGACGAGCCAGGCGATCTCGCGCACCCCGGCGACGGCGATCGTCGCGGCCGCGGCGCCCACGAGGAGCACCAGCCAGCGGGGCAGCGCGCCGGACAGCAGCCCGCCCGCGCCGGCGGGCTCGGCCTCGGCCGGTGCGGCCGCGGCCGGCTCGGGTGCCGTCACGGCGGCGTCGGGATCGACTGCCACGGCGTCGAGGACGGCGGCGACGACGACCTCCTCGTCGGCGGGGGTGAGGCGGGTGCTCCCGCCGCGGGGCCGGTCCGCGCCCGGTCCGGGTAGGTGCTGCTGAGCGGCCATGGGTCCCCCTCCCCGTCCGGTGCCGCCCGGGCGATCGCGCCCCGGGCGCGACCAGGGTGTCACGGCGCGCCGGGCGGCGCGGCCGGCGTCAGCGGGTGTCGCGGTCCAGCAGCGCGGTCATCTCCGGCAGCTCGAAGAAGGCCGCGGTCTCCCGCGCGCTCGGGCCCCCGGCGTCGGGGTCGGCGCCGGCGTCCAGCAGCGCCCGCACGCCGGCCTCCGAGCGCCGGAACACGGCCGCGGCCAGCGCCGTCTGCCCGCGGTCGTTGGCCCGGCCGTGGTCGGCGCCGCGGGCCAGCAAGGCGGCCACCGTGTCGGGGTGGTCGTGGTAGGCGGCCAGGACGAGGAGGGTGTCGCCCTTCTCGTTGGTGAGGTCGACCGGCACGCCGGCGTCGACGTAGGCGGCGAGCTCCTCGGTGTGCCCGGCGCGGGCGAGGTCGAAGACCCGGCGGGCCAGCTCGAGGACGCCCTCCTCGATCGGCTCCCCGTCCGGCCCGCTCACCGTGCCGCCCCGGCGGCCACCCGGTCGGCCAGCGCGAGGATGCGCCGCCAGGCGTCCTGGCAGGCCTCGCCCCACTCGGGAGCCGCGCGGTCGAAGAAGGAGTGCGGCGCGCCGTCGTAGACGGCGGTCTCGACGTCGGCCCCGCCCGAGCGCATCGTCTCCGCGAGCGCCAGCTGCTCCTCCACCGGCGTCGCGGTGTCGGCCCCCGCGATGAGCATCAGCACGGGCCGGGTGGCGCGGGCCGCGGTGTCGCCGACCATGGCCGGCCGGCCGTAGAACCCGGCGCAGGCGGCGACGTCGAGGTCCCCGCCGGCCTGCCGCCAGGAGTGGCTGCCGCCGAAGCAGAACCCGACGGTGAGCACCGGGAGGTCGGGGCGGGTGCGGGCGCGCAGCTCGGCGATCGCGGCGGAGAGGTCGGCGTCGATGCCCGCGGGCGTGGTCTGCGGGATGTGCGTCTGCCAGTCGAAGTCGGCGTCGCGGGTGCCGGTCGCGGCGACGCCGGCGGTGCGCCCGAACCAGTCGATGGCGACGGCGGGCAGCCCGGCCTCGGCGAACCGCTCGGTGAGGGCGACGTAGTAGGGGTGCAGGCCGCGGATGTCGGGCAGCACGACGACGCCCGCCCCGGCGGCGGCGACGTCGCCCGGCAGCGCCCAGGCGGCCGACATCCGGGTGCCGTCGGCCGCGGTCAGCGTGGTCAGCCCGGAGCCGCCGACCTCCCCGGTCCGGGGCGGTGCGGGCGGGCGGCTGGCGGGGTCGTGGCACATGGCGTCGTTGCTACCAGCCCTCAGTCGACGTCGCTGGGGACGGCCGCCTCCGGCCGGCCGCCGAACGTGGCGGCGGCGACCTCGCGGCGGGCGTCGGTGAGCCACTCGTACTGGCGGTGCGCCTGGTCGATGAGCCGGTCGAGCTCGGCGCGGTCGAGGCGGCCGTCGACCTCGGAGACGATCCGCAGGGTCTCGAAGCCGCTGCGCTTGCCGCGCACGGCCGACGCGAGGAACTCGAACTCGACCAGGTCCGACAGCGGCGAGCGCGACAGCAGCCGGCCGTTGAGCTTGGCGCGGGTCACCTTCTCGGCGAGCCACACGCCGACCTGCTTGTACTGCCGCACCGGGATGCCGAGCACCTCGGTCACCCGGCGCAGGGCGGCGCGCTCCTCGTACAGCTCGTCGCGCAGCTGCTCGAGGGGCTGCTGCCAGCGGCTGCCGCGGTGCACGCCGATCATGCGGCCCACCAGCTCGATGCCGCCGGTGGCCGCGGCCAGGTGGTCGTTGACGTAGATGCCGAGGAGCTCGGCGTTGCGCTGGGGCTGCTCGGGCACGGCGGACCTCCGGTCGGGGGTGTTCCGGACGGTCCATCCTCGCCGATCACCGCCCGGCGACGCGCGGCGGTGTCCCCCGCGCGGGCGGTCAGCCGGCGGCCCGGGCCAGCAGCCGGGCGGCGGCGGGGCGCAGCTCCTGCTCGAGGTCCCAGCCGCCGGCCGCCAGCCGCTGGGCGACCGCCTGGCGGGAGATGCCGAGCGCCGACGCCGCCGCGGCCCGGGTGCCGCCCGCGGCGACCAGGTCGACGGCGGCCCAGGCCGCGTCGCTGCGGCGGGCCAGCAGCACGGCGAGCGCGGCGAGCACCGCCTGGGCGTCGGCGGCGGCGCCGGCGTCGGTCCCGCGCACCGCCAGCCGCGCCGGTCGCCGGGATGCCGCCTCGAGCGCGCGGCGGGCGGCGAGCGCCACCGGGCCGTCGTCGTCGCCCGGCGCCGCGCCCACCCCGATCCGCCAGCCGCCGCGGCGGACGAGCGCGGCGACGGCCTCGACCGCCGCCGCGGGCCCGGCGGCCGGCGCGGCCCAGCCCTCCCCCAGCGGCCGGGCGACCGGCCCCAGCTCCGGGGGCGGGGCGGGGGCGCCGCCGGTCAGCGGGGCGCAGGCCAGGGCCAGGGGCACGCAGGGAGGGTCGCCCTCCCGCGGCGTGCAGGCAAGCTCCTGGACTTGCCCGGCGCGCCGCCTCAGCCGGCGTCGAGCTCCGGCGGGAAGCCGCCGGTGGCCACCGGTCCCCAGGAGTCGATGGTGACGCGCAGCAGCGACTTGCCCTGCCGCGTCATCGCCGCCCGGTACTCGTCCCAGTCCGGGTGCTCGCCGCTGATGGAGCGGAAGTACTCGACGAGTGGCTCGAGCGCCTCGGGCAGGTCGAGCACCTCGGCGGTGCCGTCGAGCTGCACCCAGGGGCCGTCGAAGTCGTCGGAGAGCACGCACAGGGAGACGGCGGGGTCGCGCCGGGCGTTGCGGGCCTTCGCCCGCTGCGGGTAGGTGGAGACGACGACCCGGCCCTCGGCGTCGACGCCATAGGTCACCGGGGACATCTGGACGCCGCCCTCGCGGCGGCGGGTGAGCAGCACGGCGTGGTGCCGCGGGCGGAGGAACTCCAGCAGGGCGGGTCGGTCGACGCGGTCGGCGGTGGCGGTCCTGGGCACGACCCCGACGCTAGCGCCCCCGTGCGCGGGAGCCCGGGCCGTGCCGGCGCCGTCACGAGCCGGTCCCCGTCACGCCGGACACCAGCACCCGGCGCCCGACGTCGTGGTGCACGGTCCCGGTGTCGCGGTCGGTACCCGGTCGGCACCCGGGCACGCCGGTCAGCGCCCGGGGATGCCGGTCGGCGCCCGACCGGTGGGCACCGGTGATCCGTGGTGCGATGGAGACCATGAGGTTCCGCCTTCCCGGACGCCGGGACCCCGCACCGGCCGGCGCGTCCGCCGCGGGCGGCCCCGCGGCCCGCCCGCCCGGCGGGGACGGCGGCCCGCGGTCGTCCGCGCACCCCACCCCCGAGCTGACCGGCGAGGGCGGCCCCCGCGACCCCCGCGTCGACGACCACCGCGCCACCGTGGCGCCCACGCCCACCTGGCAGCGCGGCGAGCGCGCCCGCGCGGCGAGCCGCACCCTCGCCATCGCCTCGGGGCAGCTGCTCCTGATCGCGGCGGCGCTCGTCGTCGTCGGCTGGGTGCTCGGCAAGCTGTGGGTGGTCCTGCTGCCGATCATCCTCGGCCTGCTGTTCGCCACCGTGCTGTGGCCGCCCACCCGGTTCCTCCGCCGGCACGGCTGGCCCCCGGCACTCGCCGCCGCCGTGGTGCTGCTGCTGTTCCTGGGGCTGATCGGCGGGATCATCGCGCTGATCGCCCCGCAGGTCGCCGACCAGGTCACCGACCTGGCCGACCAGTTCACCAGCGGCCTCCAGCAGGTGCAGGACTGGCTGCAGGGACCGCCGCTGAACATCGACGAGGACCAGCTGGGCCAGTACGTCGACCAGGCCATCGAGTCGGTGCAGGGCAACGCCTCCAACATCGCCGGCTACGCCGCCAGCGGTGCCTCCGCCGTCGGCAACGGGCTGATCAACCTGGTGCTGGCCCTGGTGCTCGCCTTCTTCTTCGTCAAGGACGGGCCGCGCTGGGTGCCGTGGCTGGCCGCGCAGGCCGGGCCGAAGGCCGCCCCGCACGTCGCCGCGCTGTCGCAGAAGACGTGGTCGACGCTGTCGGAGTTCATCAAGCAGCAGGCGCTGGTCGGCTTCGTCGACGCGTTCTTCATCGGCCTGGGGCTGTGGATCCTCGACGTGCCGCTGGTGATCCCGCTGGCCGTGCTGACCTTCTTCGGCGCGTTCATCCCGATCATCGGCGCCTTCGTCGCGGGCGCGTTCGCGGTGCTGATCGCACTGGTCGACGAGGGCTTCACCGTGGCGCTCATCGTCTTCGGCATCGTGCTGCTCGTGCAGCAGCTCGAGGGCAACGTGCTGCAGCCGATCATCCAGGGCCGCGGGTTCAACCTGCACGCCGCGGTGGTCATCCTCGCCGTCACCGCCGGCAGCAGCCTTGCCGGGATCATCGGCGCCTTCCTCGGCGTGCCGGTCGCCGCGCTCATCGCCGTCACCTACCGGTACGTGCGCGACGTGTTCGACGGCCGCCACCCGGAGGTGGCCGGCGACGGCACGCACGCCCGGGTCGCCGGGGGCGACGACGGGGCCGTGCTCACCCGGGCGCCCGCGCCGGGAGGGCCCGCCGCGGGGTGAGGCCGGGAATGCGGCGCCTCCCTCCGGCGCTGCTCCGTGCTGACGACGACCAGCAGGAGGTGCCCACCGTGGCGCAGCTACCGGAGGAGCTCGTCGAGCTGCTCCCCGATGCCGAGCCGTTCCTCGCCGCCGAGGCGGAGGTGGGCGCGCCGGAGCAGCGGCGGGGGCTGGTGCTCCTGCACGCCCTCTCGGGCGACTTCGACGCGGCGTCGTCGGCCGCACTGGCGGCCGGGCACCTGCTCGGGACGCTGCCGCACCGCACGATCGCCCGGCTCGACGCCGACCTGCTGGTCGACTACCGCGCCCGGCGCCCGCGGATGTCGTTCTCCGGCGACCGCTACGAGTCCTTCGACGCCCCGGAGATCCTGCTCAGCGCGCTGGAGGACGACTCCGGCGAGCCGTTCCTGCTGCTGCACGGCCCCGAGCCGGACTACCGGTGGGAGGCGTTCACCGGCGCCGTCACCTCCCTCGTGGAGGAGCTCGGGGTGACGTCGGTGGTGGCGCTGCAGGCCATCCCGATGCCCGTGCCGCACACCCGGCCGGTCACGGTGACCGCGCACGCCACCCGCCGCTCGCTCATCGAGTCCTACCCCGTCTACTGGGGTGACCTGCGGATCCCGGGCAGCGCCTCGGCCCTGCTGGAGCTACGGCTCGGCGAGGCCGGCGTCGACGCGCTCGGCGTGGCCGCGCACGTGCCGCACTACCTGGCCCAGGCCACCTTCCCCGCCGCGACGCTCACGCTGCTCGAGCACGTCGGCCGGCTGACCGGCCTGCTGCTGCCCACCGAGTCGCTGCGCGAGGCCGCCCAGCAGCACCGCACCGAGGTCGACGAGCAGATCGCCCGCTCCTCGGACAACACCGCCGTCGTCGCGGCCCTGGAGCAGCAGTACGACCAGTTCACCGCCGCCCGGGAGGGCAGCGACCTGCTCGGCGGCGTCGGCGAGGTGCCCAGCGGCGACGAGATCGGCGCGGAGTTCGAGCGCTTCCTCGCCGAGCAGGACCGCCGCCAGGGCGACTGAGGCGGCACCGCCCGCTGGGGGACGCCCTCAGCGGGCGGTGCGCAGCGCCCGGGTGACGCTCAGCGCCACCGCGCCCAGCGCCCCGACGACGGCGAAGACGTAGAAGCCCCACGGGAACGCGATGCCGGCCGTCACCAGCGCGCCGGTGACCACCGGGCCCACGATGGCACCGATCCGCCCCGCCCCCGCCGACCAGCCCAGCGCCGTCGCGCGCACCGCCGAGGGGTGGTTGGCGCTGGTGAAGGCGTAGACCAGCACCTGCGCGGAGAAGACGAAGCAGCCGGTCAGGAAGCACATCAGGTACAGCCCCGCGGTGGGCAGCCGCACCGACAGCAACGCCAGGAACAGCGCGCCGGAGGCGAACCAGATCATCCCGGCGAGGCGGGCGCCGATGCGGTCGGCGACCGTCCCGGCGACGAGCAGGCCGACGATCGCGCCGACGTTGAGCACCAGCAGGAACGCCAGTGAGTCGCCGAGGTCGTAACCGGCGTCCCGCATGATCGTCGGCAGCCAGTTGTTGAGGCCGTAGACCAGCAGCAGGCCCATGAACGAGGTCACGCCGATGGCCACGGTGTTGCGGGCGTACCCGCCGGTGAACAGCGACCGGACCGTCGCGGCCGCACCCGACCCGGCCTCGGCCGGGGTCGCCGGCCCGGTCGCGGCCTCCAGCGTCAGCCCGTTGGCGCGGGCCACCTCCTCGGCCTCCGCGCGCCGGCCCGCGGCGAGCAGGTACGCGGGCGACTCGGGCAGCTTCGCCAGCATCAGCGGGACCAGCACGAGCGCCGGCGCGGCGCCGATGACGAACATCCACCGCCAGCCCAGCGAGGGGATGACCGCGATCGCGAGGGCCGCGGTGGCGACGGCACCGACGTGGTAGCCGGTCATGATCGTCGTGGTGGCGCGGCCGCTGCGCCCGGACCGGCTGAACTCGTTGACCATCGCGATGGCGGTCGGCAGGCAGCCGCCGAGGCCGATGCCGGCGAGGAAGCGCAGCACGCCGAAGACCGTCTCGTTCGGCGCGACGGCGCACAGCAGCGTGAACAGCGAGAAGGACACCACCGCGCCGATCAGCGCCTTGCGGCGGCCCACCAGGTCGGTGAGCGTGCCGATGGTCAGCGCGCCGATCATCATGCCGACCAGGCCGACGGTGATCACCACGGTCGCGCCGCTGCCGGTGAGGGCGTACTCCTCCGGCTGCCGGAGCGTGGGCACGACGGTGCCGACGACGACGAGGTCGAAGCCGTCGAGCAGGACGGCGATCCAGCAGAGCGGCGCCACCCAGCCGGCGGCGCGGGCCGCCGTCCCGGGTGCGGTCGGGCGCACGGGGGTCGTGCTCATCGGTCCTCCACGGCGAGGCGCGGTGCGGTCGACCGACGCTAGGTGGACCGCGGACGGGGCCCCACTCGGCTCCCGGCCAGCGGAAGGTCCAGGGGACGGCGGCAGGCCGCGACCGGGATCCGGTCGCGGCCCGCCGCGTCGTGCGGATTCGTCAGGCGCCGAAGCGCACCTCGACGCGCTCGTTGGGCACGCAGTGCGTCATCCGGAGGCCGGTGACGTCACGCGGGCCGTTCTTGCCGAGGTTGGCCGCGCGCTGCAGCTCCGCCTCCGACAGCGTCTGGGTCTGCAGCGGCTCGAGCCCGCGGACGTCGTCCGCGGAGATGCCGAGCCCCTCGCCGACGCGCTGGCCGAGCTCGTCGTCGCACATGAGGAAGTGCCAGACCATCCGCTCCTGGACGGGGCGGACCGCCTCGGAGATGTTGTCGACCAGGTTCTGGACCAGGTCGTCCTTCTCCCACTGGTCCATGAGCTGGTAGCGCTGCCCGGCCTGCGTGTAGTCGTCGGTCCGGGGGATGCGCTTGCGGGTGAGCCGGCCGGTGATCTCCGGGCCCTGCTCGTCGTGCGTCGGGTACTCGGCCTCCCGCAGGCCGCCGGTGATCGACGGCTCGTAGTTCACGTGCGGGTTCTGCCCCGGGCCGAGGTCCACGCCGTAGGACATCTGGCCGCCGCGCTGGTTGGTGTGGACCGTCGCGCCCTTGGCCGAGTTGACCGGCAGCTGCAGGTAGTTCGGGCCCACCCGGTAGCGCTGGGCGTCGGAGTAGGAGAACGTCCGGCCGACCAGCATCTTGTCGTCGGAGAAGTCGAGGCCGTCGACGAGGACGCCGGTGCCGAAGGCGCTCTGCTCGTTCTCGTTGTGGTGGTCGGCGACGTTCCGGTTGAGCGTCATCGTCCCGACGAGCTTGGGCTCGAAGTCGTTCTCCGGCCACACCTTGGTGTCGTCGAGCGGGTCGAAGTCCAGCTCGGGGTGCTCGTCGTCGCTCATGAGCTGGACGTAGAGGTCCCACTGCGGGAAGTCGCCGTTCTCGATGGCCTCGTAGAGGTCCTTCGTGGCGTGCCCGAGGTCGCCGGCCTGGATGGCCGCGGCGTCGGCGGCGGTGAGGCTCTTGACGCCCTGCCGGGGGATCCAGTGGTACTTGACCAGGTGGGTCTCCCCCTGGGCGTTGACCCACTTGTAGGTGTTCACGCCGAAGCCCTGCATGTGCCGGTAGTCCGACGGGATGCCGCGCGGCGAGAACAGGTTGACCAGCATGTGCATGGCCTCGGGGGTCTGCGACATGAAGTCGAAGATCCGGGCCGGCTCCTGCCGGAAGGTGATCGGGTCCGGCTTCAGGGAGTGGATGACGTCGGGGAACTTGATCGCGTCGCGGATGAAGAAGACCGCGAGGTTGTTGCCGACGAGGTCCCAGTTGCCGTCCTCGGTGTAGAGCTTGACGGCGAACCCGCGCGGGTCGCGGGCGGCCTCGGAGGAGTCGCGGCCGCCGATGACGGTGGAGAAGCGGATCGCCAGCTCGGTCTTCTTGCCGGGGGCGTTGAGGAACTTGGCGCGGGTGTAGCGCTCGATGGGCTCGTCGCCCCACCGGCCGGTGGCCTCGAACTCGCCGTAGGCGACGAAGCCGCGCGCGTGGACGACGCGCTCGGGGATCCGCTCGCGGTCGAAGTGGCTGATCTTCTCGAGGAACTGGTAGTTCTCCAGGGTCGCCGGGCCGCGCGCGCCCACCGTCCGCTGGTTCTGGTTGTCGTAGACCGGGTGGCCCTGACGGTCGGTCAGGACCGGGCGGTCGGCCTCGCTCGGGGCCGGGCCCTGCGATGCGACGTCGGTCATGCTCCTGTTCCTCCTCGGTTGTGGTGCTGTGCGACCGGGACGGCGGCCGCGGGGCGGCCGGCGTCCTGGCAGTCGGGGCAGAGCCCCCAGAACACGACCTCGGCCTCGTCGACGACGAAGCCGGACGCCTCCGACGGGGAGAGGCACGGGGCCGCGCCGACCGTGCAGTCGACGTCGGTCACCCCGCCGCACGAACGGCAGACCAGGTGGTGGTGGTTGTCCCCCACGCGGACCTCGTAGAGCGCCGGGGCGCCGGCGGGCTCGACCCTGCGGGCCAGGCCGACGGCGACCAGCGCCCGGAGCACCCCGTACACCGCCTGCGGCGAGAGGGTGGGGTGTGCCGCGCGGGCCACCGTGACCAGCGTGTCCGCGTCGGCGTGGGGATGGCCGGCCAGGGCGTCGAGGACCGCGAGCCGGGGCCGCGTCACCCGCAGCCCCGCGTCGCGCAGCCGGTGCGCCCAGGTCGTCTCCATCGGGTCCCACCCAACCCCCTTTTCTTGATCGAGTCAAATCAAGGGTGGGGATGGGAGGCGTGGGGCGAGGGTGCGGTACCCGCCGCCGGGCCCGGACACACGCCGGGCCCCGCCTCCGCGACGCGGGAGGAGGGGCCCGGGGAACGGGACGGGGGGCTCAGGCGAAGACGATGGTGCGGTCGCCCTCGACGACCACGCGGTCCTCGACGTGCCAGGTGACCGCCTGGGCCAGGACCTGCCGCTCGACGTAGCGGCCCACCCGGCGCATGTCCTCCACGGTGGCGCGGTGGTCGACCCGGGCCACCTCCTGCTCGATGATCGGGCCGGCGTCGAGGTCGGGGGTCACGTAGTGCGCCGTCGCCCCGATGAGCTTCACGCCGCGGTCGTGCGCCGCGCGGTAGGGGTTCGCGCCGACGAAGGCCGGCAGGAAGCTGTGGTGGATGTTGATCAGCCGCTCGGGGAAGCGGCTGCAGAAGTCGGCCGAGACGATCTGCATGTAGCGGGCGAGCACCACGAGGTCGACGTCGCCGACCAGCTCCAGGGCCCGCGCCTCGGCCTGCTCCTTCCCCTCCGGCGGGACCGGCACGTGGTGGAAGGGCACCCCCGCCGCGGTGGCGACCGGCTCGAGGTCGGGGTGGTTGGAGACGACGGCGACGATGTCGGCTCGCAGGTCGCCGGCGCTGACCCGGTAGAGCAGCTCCTGCAGCACGTGGTCGGTCTTCGACACGAACACCGCCACCCGCGGGCGGCGGGCGGCCTCCGAGAGCCGCCAGGTCAGCTGCCACTGCGCGGCGAGCAGGTCGAGCGCGCCCTCGAGCTGGCCGCGCCGCTGCGCCAGCCCGGGCAGCACGAACTCCAGCCGCAGCGTGAACGTGCCGCCGGTCGGGTCGGAGGAGTGCTGCTGCGACTCGATGATGTTGGCGCCGACGTCGGCCAGCAGGCGGGAGAGCACCGCCACGATGCCCGGGCGGTCGGGGCAGCGGACCACCAGCCGTCCGACGTCGGTGGTGGCGGGGTCGTGCGCGAGCGGGGCGGCGGACACGGGACGACATGCTCGCAGAGCCGGCCGCCCGGGCTGCACCGTGGCTACACCGCGGGCAGCCGGGAGCGGGTGCGGTCCGCCACGTCGAACAGGTCGCCGTACTCCTCGACCCGGGCGAGCACCTCCTCGGTGCGGAACCGCAGCTCGCCGGGGTCGGCGCCGTCGCGGACGGCGTCCACCTCGTCCCAGCCGATCGGCGTGGACACCGGGGCATCGGGCCGGGCCCGCAGCGAGTAGGGCGCCACGGTCGTCTTGGCCGGGTTGTTCTGGCTCCAGTCGACGAGCACCTTGCCCGGCCGCAGGGCCTTCTCCATCCGCCAGACGACGCGGTCCGGCGTCTCGGCGCTGAGCTCCATCGCCAGCGCCTTGGCGTAGCGGGAGGGGTGCTCGCGGTCGGTGACCCGGATCGGCGCGTAGACCTGCATGCCCTTGGAGCCCGACGTCTTGACCACCGGGTCGAGGCCGTCGGCCACGAGCTTGACGCGCAGCCGCTCGGCGAGGTCGCAGCACTCGGCGATGCCCGCCTGCGGGCCGGGGTCGAGGTCGAGCACCAGCAGGTCGGGCAGCGTCGGCTGCAGCTTGCTGCCCACCTGCCACTGCGGGACGTGCAGCTCCAGCGCCGCGAGGTTGGCCGCCCAGGCGAGGTCGGCGACGGTCTCGAGCACGACCATCTCCAGCACCTCGCGGTCCCGCGAGCTCCCGGGGCTGGGCACGGTCACCCGGCGCACCCAGTCCGGCGCGTGGCGGGCGGTGTTCTTCTCGAAGAAGGCCTGCCCCTCGACGCCGTCGGGCCAACGGGTGAAGGTCACCGGCCGCCCGGACAGGTGCGGCAGCAGCACCGGGGCGATCCGCACGTAGTAGTCGATCACCGCGGCCTTGGTGAACGAGACCTCGGGGAAGAGCACCTTGTCGAGGTTGGAGACCGACAGCTGCCGGCCCTCGACCCGCACCCGCTGCTTCACCGTGCCCACCTCATGCCGTCCCCCTCACGGGGACCACTCCACGACGACGTCCTCGACGTCGAGGTCGTCGCGCAGTCCCCGCCACGCAGGGTGGCGCATCCGGCCGTCGGCGGTCCACGCGGCGAAGGCCACCTCGCCGACCAGGTCCGGTTCGGCCCAGTGCGCGTCGCGGGCGACGTCGCGGGGCAGGGCGTCGGCGAACGGCGAGGTGCGGCGCGGGGCGAGCGCGGCGCCGAGCTCGCGCAGCACGGCGTCGGTGAAGCCGGTGCCGACGTGGCCGGCGTAGACCAGCCGCCCGTCGTCGTCGTGGACGCCGACCAGCAGCGAGCCCACTCCCCCGGCCCGCCGGCCCTTGCCGGGCCGCCACCCGCCGACGACGACGCTCTGCATGCGGACGTGCTTGACCTTGCGCCACTCCGGCGCGCGCACGCCGGGGCGGTAGGCGGAGTCCAGCCGCTTGGCCACCACGCCCTCGAGGCCGTTGTCCCGGCTGGCGGCGTGCACCCCGGCGCCGCCACCGGTGAACCACGGGGTGGTCACCCAGCGGTGCCCCTGGGCGCCGAGGTCGTCGAGGCGCTCGCGGCGCTCGGTCCAGGGCAGGTGCAGCAGGCTGCGGCCGCCGACGGAGAGGACGTCGAAGACGAGGTAGGTGACCGGCGCGGCGGCGGCCAGGCGGGCCACCTCGGCGCCGCCGGTGCGGTGCATCCGCCCCTGCAGCAGCCCGAAGTCGGGCCGGCCGAGCCGGTCGAGGGCCACCACCTCGCCGTCGACGACGACGTCGGCCCCGGCCAGCGCGTCCGGTACCCGGCCGAGTTCGGGATAACGGTCGGTGATCGGCGTGCCGCTGCGCGCCCACAGCTCCGCCCGGCCGCCGCGGACCGCGGTGACCGCGCGGACGCCGTCCCACTTGAACTCGTAGCCCCACTCCGCGTCCTGCGCGCGGGGCGGCAGCTCGCCGGCGACGGCGAGCATCGGCCCCGGCACGGGGAGCTCGGGCAGAACGGGGCGCACCGTCAGGCGCTGCGCCGCGAGGTGCGCTTGGCCGGCTCCTTCTTGGCGGCGGTGACCTTGCGGGCGCGGGTGGTGCGGGCCGGCGGCTCCTCGGCGGCGGCCTTCTTCGCCGGCGCCTTCTTCGCCGGCGCCTTCTTCGCCGGCTTCTTCGCGGCGGCCTTCGCGGGCGCGCGCCTCGCCGGCGCGGGCTCGTCGGCGTCGGCGTCGTCGGCGTCGGCGTCCTCGTCAGCGGCGGCCGCTCCCCCGCGGGCGCGCTCGACGCTGCGCCGCAGCGCGCTCATGAGGTCGACCACGGCCGCGCCGGGGTCGGCGGTCTCGGGGACCGGCTGCACCTCGCCGCCGCCGGCCTTGGCCTCCAGCAGCGCGGTCATGGCCTCGCGGTAGTCGTCGCTGAACTCGGTCGGGTCGAACTCGCCGGTCATGGAGCCGATGAGCGCCTCGGCCATCTGCAGCTCCTGCGGGCGCACCGACACGTCCTCGTCGAGGAAGCCGAAGTCGGGACGGCGGATCTCGTCGGGCCAGCGCATCGTGTGCAGGACCAGCACGCCGTCCTTGACCCGCAGCGCGGCGAGCGACTCCCGCTGCCGCAGTGCGATCTTGGTGATGGCGACCCGGCCGGTGTTCTCCAGCGCGTCGCGCAGCAGCACGTAGGGGCGCGTGGCCGGGCCGTCGGGCTCCAGGTAGTAGGTCTTCTCGTACTGCACCGGGTCGATGTCGCCCTGGTCGACGAACTGCAGGACCTCGATCTCGCGGCGGGTGGCCAGCGGCATCTCGGCGAGGTCGTCGTCGGTGAGGATCACCAGCTGCCCGTCGGGCAGCTCGTAGCCCTTGGCGATGTCGCCGTACTCGATCTCCTCGCCGTCGATCGAGCAGACCCGCTTGTACTTCACCCGCCCGCCGTCGGCGGCGTGCACCTGGTGGAAGCGGACGTCCTTGTCCTCGGTGGCGGTGTACAGCTTCACCCCGATGCTGACCAGGCCGAACGAGACCGCGCCGCGCCAGATCGAGCGCATCTCCACTCCCCTTCCCCGGGCCGGACCGGGCACACCGGCCGCGGGGCGGCCGGCCCGCAGGATAGGTGCGGACCGGGCCTCCCAGCAGCACGGATGCCGTCGATCTCCTCCGCCCGGGGGAAGCGGGCGTCTCCTGTCCTCAGGCCTGCTCGGCGTGCCGGCCGGCCGTGTCGTCGTCCTGCGGATCGTCCTGCTGGTCGTCCCCGCCGCCGGTGACGCTGGTCTGCAGCGCGTCGTAGGCGAACTGCAGGACGTCGGAGCCGGCCACCATCGTCATCGTCAGCGCGGCCAGCCGGGTCGCGCGCGGCGCGGCCACGTAGCTGAAGACGAACGCGGTGCCCACCCACTGCGCCAGGCAGAACGGGCAGGTGACCAGCTCGCCGACGGCGTGCTTCCAGCCGTGCTCCACGCGCAGGTCCTCGGCGAGCTCCGCCTCGCCCGACGCGCCCTGGAAGCGGGCGAACGGGGCGCGCAGCGGGCTGGTGACCGGGTCCTTGGCGATGCGGCGGGCCAGCCGGAAGGTGCCGACCGTCAGCAGCAGCGCGTCGCCGAAGGGAATGCGGGAGGGCAGCTCGCGGCCGGAGGCGCGGACGACGGCGGCGCCCGCGGCGACCGCGGCGCTGTAGACGCCCATCGCGCCGAGGAAGCCGCCGAGCGGGCGGTCCTCGTCGCCGTTGTAACCGCGCTCCTGGTCCTGCGCCCAGCGGCGGACCGGCTCGAGGGTCCGCTGCACCTCGTCGGGGATGGCCATGGCCGCCCGCTACCCGGTCGCGCACCGCCTCATGCCGCCGGTGGGAGTGACGAGCGTTCCCGCATGGCCCGCCGGGCGGCGGGTAGGCGGAGGGCAGCCCGCCGCCGGGACCGGTGTCCCGGCGGCCCGAGAGGAAGGGACCCCGTGACCGAGAACAGCGGTGCGCTGCACTCCGCCCAGAACGACGCCGACTTCCCCGACGACGAGCGCGGCCTGACCGGCACCCACGACGACGCCGGCGCCCCGCGCACCGAGGGCCAGACCGCGCGGGACGTGTTCCCCGAGGACGAGGGCATCCCGGAGGTCGCCCAGGACGACTCGCCGACGATGCAGTCCGCGGAGGACCCCGAGTTCGCGCCGATGCCCGGCGAGGACCCCGGCGCCGTCCTCGACACCGGCACCACCGCCTACGAGCAGTCCGCCGGCGAGCCGCTGAGCGGCCGGCTCGACCGCGAGGTGCCCGACGTGCAGCCCGGCGTCCGCCCCGCGGAGGACCCGCAGGCCGCCGCGATGCAGCTGGAGCAGGACACCTCGACGACGTTCGACAGCGACTCCGGCACGAACAAGACCGCCGACGACGTCGAGGCGACCGCCGACGTCCGGGCCGGCGGCGAGGGCCCGGAGGAGTCCGCGGTCCACGTCATCGACTCCTGACCGACCGCCGGGTCCCGGTCCGGACGGCCCGGGACACCGGCTCCGGTCACCTGGCCGGACGCATCTCCTCACCCGATCCACCGAC
This sequence comes from Geodermatophilus sp. FMUSA9-8, assembly GCF_037034165.1. Lineage (NCBI taxonomy): Bacteria > Bacillati > Actinomycetota > Actinomycetes > Geodermatophilales > Geodermatophilaceae > Geodermatophilus > Geodermatophilus sp. FMUSA9-8. The sequence continues at coordinate 754,042 of NZ_JBAGKE010000001.1, forward strand.
CGGCCCGGGCACCCGCCCGGGCTGGTTGGCGGTCTGCCATCCGGTTGTCTACGTTTGGGCGTGCGGTTGAGCAGTCAGCCGTACGCGCCGCCCGGCCGACCGCCGGCGGTGCTCCCAGGACCGCGCGACAGCTCGGGGGCGACGACACCCCCGGCCCGCGCGGCGGTAGATTGACCGGTGGCCGCCCCGATCGGCGTGGCCACTGAGAGGAGCTGTGTCCGTGACCGCATCCGACCTGCCCGCCGGGGGGCAGCACGACGTGTCGAACGAGGGCACGGAGGCACCCTTCGACGACGTGATCACGCTCTCGACCTCCACCGGTGAGGACGGCGCGGTCACGGTGACGGTCGTCGGCGAGGTCGACACCTTCACCGCCCCGGTGCTGCGCTCCTCGCTGGACACCCAGCTCGAGCAGCAGCCCCGCGAGCTGGTCATCGACCTGTCCGGCGTCCAGTTCCTCGGCTCCGCCGGGCTGGCCGTCCTCGTCGAGACGCAGAAGTCGGCGCGCGCCCGCGAGGTCGAGCTGCGCCTGGTCGCCACCACCCGGGCGGTCACCCGCCCGCTGGAGGTCACCGGCCTGATCGACCTGTTCACGATCGTGGACAGCAGCGCCCGCTGACCTGCCCCCCCGCACGACCCCGCACCACCGGCGAGGCCCCGCTCCGGCGGGGCCTCGCGTCGTTCCGGGACCCGGCCGGCCGGGTCAGGCGGACAGGAGGCGGCACACCGCCTGCTCGAGGACCTTCTGGGTGTCGCGGGTGCCCTCGGAGTCGGCCAGCTCGGCCAGCGCCCCGGCCACCGTCTCCCCGTGCTCGTACCGGTCGACCACCCGCGGGTCCACGTAGCTGGCCTTGCACACCGCCGGGGTGTTCCCGAGGTGCTCGGACACCCGCACGTAGGCCTCGCGGATCGTCCTGTTGCGCGCCGTCTTGTTCTTCGGCGCGGGCTGCTCGGCCAGCGCGGCGGCCATCATCACCGTGGCGTTCCACGTCCGGAAGTCCTTGGCGGTGATCTCCGCGCCGCTGACCTCCTTGAGGTAGGCGTTGATCTCGTCGCTGGTGACGTCGTGCCAGGTGCCGTCCTCGAGCCGGTAGGCCAGCAGCTCGTCGCCGGCGTCGTCGGGCCGCTCGAGCAGCTGCCGGACGACGGTCGCCGTCGGGCGGTCGGTGATCTCGACCTCGCGCTCGATGCTGCCCTTGGCGGTGTAGCGGAAGTACGTGCGCTCACCGCGGACCGTGACGTGCTCCCGGCGCAGCGTGGCCAGCCCGTAGGTGCCGTTCTCCTCGGCGTACTCCTCGCTGCCGATGCGGAACGTCCCGAGGTCGAGCAGCCGCAGCGCGCAGGCGAGGACGCGCTCGCGGTTGGGGCCGCGGGTGCGCAGGGCGGCGGCCACCCGCTCGCGGACGTCGGGCAGCTCGGAGGCGATGGCCAGCACCCGCTCGTGCTTCTCGGCGTCGCGGCGGGCCCGCCAGGCGTCGTGGTAGCGGTACTGCCGCCGCCCGGCGGCGTCGAGGCCGGTGGCCTGGATGTGCCCGTTGGGCCACGGGCAGATCCAGACGTCCTGCCAGGCGGGCGGGATGGCGATGCCCTTGATCCGCTCGAGCCGGTCGGCGTCGCGGATCAGCGCGCCGGTCTGGTCGCGGTAGGAGAAGCCGCGGCCGGCACGCCGCCGGGTCCAGCCGGGGCCGTGCACGTCGCTGCGCCGGAGTCTCACCCTGCGTGGATGGGCACCGCGGCGGCCCCGTAAACGGGCGCCACCCGTCCGCGCCACCCGTCAGCGCCACCCGTCAGCGCAGCTCGACCAGCCGCTCCAGCCCGCTGACCTCGAGGATGTGCCGGGTCACCCCGCCGGCGGGGGCGTGTACGACCAGCCGCCAGCCCTCGGCCTCCGCGATGGCGGCCACGGCCAGCACCACCCGCACCGCGGCGCTGCTGAACAGGGTGACCTCGCCGAGGTCGAGCTCGACCCGGACGGTGCCGCCGTGGCTGGCCTCGAGCAGGCGGATGCGCAGCTGCTCGGCGCTGACCATGTCGACGTCGCCGGCCGCCCGCACCACCGGGCCCTCGCCCTCCCGGTCGACGACGATGCTCGCGTCGGTGCCGCCGGCCGGGTGCTCGGGCTCCTCGTCGGGCGTCTGCCGCAGCCGGGTGCGCAGCGTGACGGTGGTGCCGTGCTCGCCGCGCACCACCATGCCGTCGACGAGCTGGCGCATGATCAGCAGCCCGCGGCCGCGGTCGCCGGGGTCGCGGTCCGGCGGGCGCCAGGTGCCCTCGTCGTGGACGGTGACGGTGAGGACGCCGTCGACGTCGACCGCCGCCGTCACCTGCATCGGCCCGGGCTCGGTGCCGCGGTAGGCGTGCTCGGCGGCGTTGGCGCAGGCCTCCCCCACGGCCACCATCACCCCGACCCGGTCCTGCTCGCCCATCCCGAGGGTGGTGAGCCAGGCCGACAGCCGTCGGCGGACGGCCGGCAGCGCCGCGGGGACGGCGGTGAGGTCCAGGTGCAGCGGCTCCACCGACCGGGCCCGGCGGTGGGCGACCAGGACGGCGACGTCGTCGGGGCGGCCGTCGCCGGTGAGCAGCCCGCCGGCGATGTGCGCGGCGAGCCCCGCCACCGCCTCGGCGTCGAGCGCGTCGGGGTCGGCGAGCGCGGCGCGGGCCACCGCGGTGAGCCGGCCGAGGCCCTCCGAGGGCGGCGGGCCGGGCGCGGCGACGGCGCCGTCGGAGTAGAGGACGAGCGTGGCGCCGGGCTCGAGCTCCGCGCGGGCGACCGGGGTGGCGGCGCCCGGCAGGGTGCCCAGCGGCGGGCGGGCCGTGACCGGGAGGTAGCCCGTGCTGCCGTCGGCGTGCACGAGCAGCGGCGCGGGGTGCCCGGCGGCGGCGAACGACAGCCCTCCGGTGGCGACGTCCAGGACGGCGTAGAAGACCGAGGCGCCCTGGACGTCGTCCATCTGGGCGGCGAAGTCGTCGAGGGCGGCGAGCACCGCGGCCGGGGCGGGGTCGCGCAGCGCGCTGGAGCGCATGGCCCCGCGCAGCCGGCTCATCGCCGCGGCCGCCGGGACCCCGGAGCCGACGGCGTCGCCGATGACCAGCGCCAGCCGGCCGTGGCCGAGGGAGACGACGTCGTACCAGTCGCCGCCGGCGGCGCGCTCGGAGGTGGCGGGGTGGTAGCTGCCGGACAGCCGGACGTCGGGCAGCAGCGGCAGCGACGGCGGCAGCAGCGAGTGCTGGGCCTCCGCGACCACGTCGGCCGGGGTCTCGCCGTCGCCGGGCAGCGGCGCGGCGCCCTCCCCGCCCTCGACGACGAGCACCGCGCCGGGGTCGCTCCCGGCCGCGAGCGGGCGCACCGACACCCGCACCGGCGGGCCGCCGTGCACCAGCGACCCGCTGAGCGTCTCCGGCCGGCCGGTGCGCAGGACGCTGGCCACGATCTCGGCGACCGGCCGGCCGCCCACCACGGGCAGGTCGTCGGGAGCGGGGCCGAGCTCGCGGGCCCGGGCGTTGGCCCACACGGTGTGCTGCTCCGGGCCGGTCACGAACCACAGGGCCGACGGCGCGTCCTCCAGCGCCGCGACGAACGCCGCCGGGCCCTCGTCCACGACGGGACGGGGCCCCGGCGGCGCGCTCCCCTGGCTGGCGTTCATCCGGGACAAGTCGACAACAGGAGCCGGGGCCCGGCAACCGCGCGGCCGGGGCCCCGGTGGCGGTGTTTGCGGGGACGCAACCCCGGGTAGCCCACCCTGCTGGCGGCAGCGCCGGGCCCGTGCCCGCGCCCCGCCCGTCGCCGGGGGCACCCCGGCGGGCAGACTGGAGCCGGTCGCCGTCGTCCCGCCTCCGGCGGACGGGCGGCCGAGGCGGACGACGAGGAGCAGACGACGTATGGCGGACCCGAGGAGTGCCCTCGCCCACGACGGGCGGCGCGCCGAACGACTGGAACTGCGCGTGCCGAGCACGCCGACCCAGCTCCCCGCGGTGCGGGCGATGGCCGGTGACCTGGCCATCCGCATGGACTACGACCTCGACTCGGTCGAGGACCTGCGCCTGGCCGTCGACGAGGCCTGCGCGACCCTCGCCGCGATCGCCCTCGGCGACGCGCCCCTGACCGTGGTGTTCGAGACCACCCGCAGCGGCCTGCACATCGACGCGTGGGTGCCCACCGCCGACGGCACCGACGTGCCCCGCGACGGCTTCGGCTGGACGGTGCTGCAGACCCTCGCCGACAACGTCGAGGGCCGGCCCGCCACCCAGGCGTCCGTCCCGGCCGGGGACGGCAGCGACGCCGCCGTCGCCGTCATCTCCATGGACAAGTACCTGCCCGGCCAGCGACCGGGCGACCCCGTCGGCCGGCTCGACCGTGACCTGAGCAGCGACGTCACGGTCGCTCCGTGACGTCGGCGGCCGCAGGCAGCCGGGCCGTCGAGGAGGACCCACTGCACGACGACGCGACCACACCCGAGGACGCGACCACACCCGAGGACGCGTCCGCCGGGGACACGAGAGACAGCGGGCAGGCGGTCAGCGCCACCCCGGCCACCGACCGCCTCACCGCGGAGTCCGACAGCCCCCCGGTGTCGGACAACCGCCGCCGGGCCGAGCGCACCGCGCCGCTGTTCGCCGAGCTCGCGACGCTGGAGAAGGACGACCCGCGGCGGGACCGGCTGCGCGAGATCCTGGTCGAGGAGCACCTGCCCCTCGTCCGGCACTTCGCCCGCCGGTTCAGCAACCGCGGCGAGCCCTTCGACGACCTGCTGCAGGTGGGCACGCTGGGCCTCATCGCCGCGATCGACCGGTTCGACCCGAACCGCGGCGTGGAGTTCCTCTCCTTCGCCGTGCCCACGATCACCGGTGAGATCAAGCGGCACTTCCGCGACCAGGGCTGGTCGGTACGGGTGCCGCGCCGGCTGCAGGAGCTGCACCTGTCGCTGAACTCCGCCGTCGGCGAGCTCGCGCAGAAGAACGGCCGCGCGCCCACCCCGTCGGAGCTGGCCGAGCACCTGGGCATCCCGCGCGAGGAGGTCCTCGAGGGGCTGGCGGTGGCCAACGCCTACCGCAGCAGCTCGCTGGACGAGCGGCTCTCCGGCGAGGACGACTCCCCCACGCTGGCGGCCACCCTCGGCGAGGAGGACGCGGCGCTCGAGGGCGTCGAGTACCGCGAGTCGCTGCAGCCCCTGCTGGCCACCATCCCGGCCCGCGAGCGGCGCATCCTCATCCTGCGGTTCTTCGGCAACATGACCCAGTCGCAGATCGCCGCCGACATCGGCATCTCGCAGATGCACGTGTCCCGGCTACTCAGCCAGACCCTGGCCAAGCTGCGCGAGGGACTGCTCAAGGACTGAGGTGGCGTGCCCCCCCCCGGGGGGGCGCACGCCACCTCAGGCCGGCGGCTCCTCGTCCCGGCGCGCCACGCCGTTCTCGGCGGCGCGGGCGAGGTCGGCCGTCGGCGGCAGCTGCGGAGAGGGCACCGCCGGCCCCGCGTCGGCGATGCTGCTCATCTCGATGCGCGCCTCGGGCTGCTCCGCGGCCGGGGGCAGGCTCGACTCGAACCAGCCGCTGGTGTCCATCGGCGCGGCCGGCGCCCCGTCCCCCGACGGCGGGACGTCGAGGAACGAGCGGCTCTCGCCGTCGCCGCCGCCGAGGCGCGACAGGCCCTCGAGCGCCTTGGTGAACTCGCTCGGGACGATCCACATCTTGTTCGCGTCGCCCTGCGCGATCCGCGGCAGCGTCTGCAGGTACTGGTAGGCCAGCAGCCCCTGGTCGGGCTTGCCGTCGTGGATCGCCTGGAACACCGTCTCGATCGACTTGGCCTGCCCCTGCGCCTGCAGGTACAGCGCGGCGCGGTCGCCCTCGGCCCGCAGGATGCGGCTCTGCCGCTCGGCCTCCGCCTCGAGGATCGCCGCCTGCTTGCGGCCCTCGGCCGACAGGATCGCCGAGGCCTTCTGCCCCTCCGCCGTCGTGATCGCCGACTGCCGGGCGCCCTCGGCCTGCAGGATGATCGCCCGCTTGTCGCGGTCGGCGCGCATCTGCTTCTCCATGGAGTCCTGGATCGACGGCGGCGGGTCGATCGCCTTGATCTCCACCCGCGCCACCCGCAGCCCCCACGGGCCGGTGGTGCCGTCGAGCACCTCGCGCAGCTGGCTGTTGATGCCGTCGCGGCCGGTGAGCGCGCCCTCGAGGTTGAGCCCGCCGACGACGTTGCGCAGCGTCGTCGTGGTCAGCTGCTCCATGCCGGTGATGTAGTTCGCGATGCCGTACACGGCCAGCCGCGGGTCGGTGACCTGGAAGTAGACGACGGTGTCGATGCCGACCTGCAGGTTGTCGGCGGTGATCACCGGCTGCGGCGGGAAGGACACCACCTGCTCGCGCAGGTCGATGGTGGCCCGTACCCGGTCGACGAAGGGCACGAGCAGCGACAGGCCCGGGGAGAGCGTGCGGCTGTAACGACCGAGGCGCTCCACCACCTTCGCCTGGGCCTGCGGCACGATCGTCACGCTCTTGGCGGCGACCAGCACGAACAGCACGACGGCGACGACCAGCACGATCAACGCGGCACTCACGGGCGTCCTCCCGGGGTCGGTGGTCCCTACGGCGATCCTGCTGGTCGGAGCGGAGGCGGCGCTAGCCGATCTCCTCGCCGACGATCGCGGTGGCGCCCTCGACCTGCAGGATCCGCACCGTCGTGCCGACGGGGTAGGTGTCGTCGAACTCGCTGCGGGCGGTCCACTCGTCGGCGCCCACCTGGATGCGGCCACTGGAGCGACCGACCACCCGGGTGACGACGGCGGTGCGGCCCACCAGGGCCTGGACGCCGTCACGGTGGGCCGGCGCCCGCTCCAGGTGCGCCCGCGCCACCGGCCGGACGCTGGCCAGGAGGAACGCCGACAGCCCGAGGAACGCCACCAGCTGGAACGGCACGGGCGCACCGGCCAGCGCGGCGACGGCTCCGCCCAGCGCGCCGCCGGCGAGCATCAGCAGGACCAGCGCCCCGCCGGCGATCTCGCCGGCGGCCAGCATGCCCGCGGCGACCAGCCAGAGCACCCACGCAGTCATGCCCCCAGTCTCCCAGACGGCGGGGCGAGATCAGCGGGGACGAGGACGGCGGCGCGACCGGGCGCGGGAGCCCCGGCGCCGGGCCGCGCGGGAGAGCCCCGCCACGTAGCCTCGCGGCGTGCACGAGCTCCTCGCGGGCCGGTTCGCGGTCTGGGCGACCGCGTGGCTGACCGGCCGCACCTCCACCGACGAAGCGCTGGACGCGCTGGCCGACGACCGCGCCCACCAGGTCACCGGGATGCCCGGGTCGCCGGGCACGGTGCCGCTCGGCTGGGCGCTCACCGCCCTGCGCGGGCTCGGCGAGCGGCGGGTCCGGCTGGTCCTGCCGGTGCCCGGCGACGTCCGGGGGCTGCCGCGGGCGCCGGGCCTGGCGCCACTGGCGCTGGAGGCCGGCCAGGCGGCGGTGGGCGACCGGGTGGCGCTGGTCCCCGAGGCGGCCGGCCCCGAGGTGGTGTCCTGGACGGCGGTCGACCTGGCCGGCGTGGCGCCGGCGCCCCCGCCGGTGGAGGGCTCGCTGCGGGCGGTGTCCGGGGCGCTGGACCTCGCCGTCGGCGACGCCGCCCGCACCCTCGCCCGGCTCGACCTCGCCCGCTGGCACCCCGAGGTGCCGGCGCTGCTGAGCGGCCTGGCCGGCGCGCGGGCGCCGGGCCTGCCGCCGGACGCCGACCCGCTCGCGCTGTCGGTGCTGGCCCGCGCGCAGCGGCTGTCGCGGGTGCTCGACCTCGCGTTGGCCGACACCCCGGGCGGCGCGGTCACCCACGGGCAGGCCGCCGCCCGCGACGACGCGCTGCGCCCGCTCGCCGACGCCGTCCGCGAGGCGACCGTCGCCGCCTACAACGCCGTCCCGCGCTCCTGAGCGCCCGCCGGCGGCCGTCCCGGCGCTACGGTGCGCGGGCATGACGGCGCCGACGATGAACGGCCTGATCCACAACGCGGTCCGCCGCGACCTCGGCCGCCTGGCCGCCGCGCTGGAGGTCTGGCCCGAGGGCGACCGGGCCCGCGCGGCGCGGCTCGGCCGGGCCTTCGCCAACCTGCGCCGCGAGCTCACCCACCACCACGAGGGCGAGGACGCCCACGTCTGGCCCTTCCTCGCCGGCACCGGCGTGGCCCGCGACCTGCTGGCCGAGATGGAGGACGAGCACGCCGCGATGTCGGCCGCCCTCGCGCAGACCGGCGACGCCCTGGCCGCGCTCGCCCGCACCGGGTCGGCGGCCGACGCCGCGGCGGCCCGGGCGAGCGTCGGGCGCACCCGCGAGGTGGTGGGCGCCCACCTCGACCACGAGGAGCAGGAACTGGAGCCCCTGCTGCACGGGCACGAGGGGACGGCCGAGTGGCGGGCGGTCACCGGGCGGCTGCGGCACCGCTCCCCCGCCGACGCGGGCTCGTTCTTCGCCTGGCTGACCGACGGGATCAGCGACGGCGACCGGGCGGCGCTGCGGGCCACCGTCCCGGCGCCGGTGACCGGCGTGCTGTCGCGCGTGTTCGGCCGCCGCTACACCCGCACGGTGGCGCCGGTGTGGCGGGAGGCGGTCACGCCCGGCGCGCGGTGACCAGCCAGGCGGCCGAGCCGAGCTCCACGCCGCCCGGTCCGGCGTGCGCCGCCATGCGGCGGCGCAGGTCGGCGACCGCGCCCTCGCGCGCGGCGTCGTCGAGGCCGTCGAGCATCCAGCCGGCCAGGCCGAGGACGAAGGTGACCGCGTCGTCGGCGTCGGCGCCGAACCACTCCGGCTCGGCCAGACCCTCGACCTCCACCTGAGCGTGACCCGCCTCGGCCAGCACCCGCCGGACCCGGGCCGGGTCGGCGAGGGAGAACGGCCCCGGCGCGTCCGGCGGCGGCGCGGGCAGCGGGCGCCCGGCGGCCAGCGCCCCGAGGATCTCGGTCATCCACTCGTTGGCCTCCAGCGCCTGCCACACCAGCAGGACCAGCCGGCCGCCGGGCACCAGGGCGCGGCCGACGTTGGCCAGCGCGGCCACCGGGTCGGCGAAGAACATCGCGCCGGTGCGGCTGACCGCCACGTCGAAGGACGCCGGCGGGAAGGGCGCCACCTGGGCGTCGGCCTGCTCGAACCGGGCGCCGTCGAGGCCCTCCTCGGCCGCCCGCCGCCGGGCCACCTCGAGCATCGCCGCCGACAGGTCCACGCCGAGCGCGGAACCGGTGACGCGCGCGGCCGCCCGGGTGGTGGCGCCGGTGCCGCAGCCGACGTCGAGCACCCGGTCGCCCGGGCGCAGCTCCGCCGCGGCGAGGAACGCGGCGTCGTAGCGGGCCACCGCCCGGTCGAAGCGGTCGGCCTGCGCGGCCCAGAACGCGCCCTGCGCGCCGTCCCAGGCACCCAGCTGCGCGGCGTTGCCGGGGTCCACGTCGACGGGAGCGAGCACGGTCCACCGTCCCTCGTCCGGCCCCCGGTGGACCGACGGTCTACTCGCGCGCGGCGGCCCCGTCAACGGCCGGCCGGGCCGGCCGCTGGACGAAGCAGCAGGAGGCCGGGCAGTTGGTGCCCAGCCGCGGCTCGCCGCCGGCGCGCCGCTCCTGCAGCAGCTCGCGGACCATCGCCACGAATGCCGGGTGGGTGCCCGCCGTGCCGGCCCGGACGAACGCCAGCCCGAGCTCCTCGGCGGTCTCCTCCGCCTCGTTGTCGAGGTCCCAGATCACCTCGAGGTGGTCGCTGACGAAGCCGACGGGGAACAGCACGACCGCCGTCTCGCCGTTCTCGTGCAGCGCGCGCAGGTGGTCGTTGACGTCGGGCTCCAGCCACGGCACCGACGGCGGGCCGCTGCGCGACTGCCAGACGAGGTCGAAGGCGCGCCCCGGCTCGACCGCGTCGACGACGGCGCGCGCGGCGGCCGTGAGCTCGTGCTCGTAGGCGTGCCCGTCGGGGCCGGCGACGGCGGCCATCGCGTCGGGGATGGAGTGCGCGGTGGCCACCAGGCGGGCGGTGGCGCGGTGCTCCTCGGGCAGCTCGGCGAGGGCGGCGGCCAGCGCGTCGGCGTTGGCGCGGACGAACCCGGCGCTGTCGAAGTAGTGCGGCAGCTTCTCCGCCGTCGGGCCCCCGCCGGTGGCGATCCGGGCCCGGGCGACGTCCTCGTGGTACTGCCGGCAGCCGGAGTAGGAGGCGTAGGCGGAGGTGGCGAGCACGTACACGTGCTCGATGCCGTCGTCGGTCATCTGCGCCCAGACGTCCTCGACATAGGGGTCCCAGTTGCGGTTGCCCCAGTAGACGGGCAGGTCGACGCCGTTCGCCGCGAGGTCGGCCTCGACGGCGGCGACCAGCGCCTGGTTCTGCTCGTTGATGGGGCTGACGCCGCCGAAGTGGTGGTAGTGCTCGGCGACGTCGAGCAGCCGCTCGCGCGGGACGCCGCGGCCGCGGGTGACGTTCTCCAGGAACGGCATGACGTCGTCGTGGCCGCGGGGGCCGCCGAAGGACAGGACCAGCAGCGCCTCGCGGCGGCCGGGCGGTGCGGGGGTGGCGGAGGGCTCGGCGCCCCCGTTGTTGCGGACGGCGAGCGAGGGGTCCTCGTCGGGTCGCTGGCCGGGGTGCAGGTCGACGGTCGCGCGGGGCACGTGCTCTCTTCCTGTGCGCCGGGAGGCGCGGATGCGGGACGGACGGTGGGACCCGTCACACGCCCACGGCGTGGAACCCGCCGTCGACGTGGACGATCTCGCCGGTGGTGGCGGGGAACCAGTCCGACAGCAGCGCGACGACGGCCTTGCCGGCGGGCTCGGTGTCGGTGACCGACCAGCCCAGCGGCGCGCGGCCCTCCCACGCCTCCTCGAACTGGGCGCTGCCCGGGATGGACTTCATGGCCATGCTGCGCAGCGGGCCGGCGGCGACGATGTTCGACCGCACGCCGTCGGGGCCGAGCTCGCGGGCCACGTAGCGGCTGACCGACTCCAGCGCCGCCTTGGCCGCGCCCATCCAGCCGTAGACCGGCCAGGCCACCGACGCGTCGAAGGTGAGCCCGACGACCGACGACGGGTTGGCCAGCAGCGGCCGGCAGGCCTGGGTGAGCGAGGCGTAGGACCACGAGGACACCTGGAACGCGGTCGCCGCGTGCTCCCAGGCGACCTCGGGGAAGCCCTCCCCCATCGCCTCCTGCGGCGCGAAGCCGATGGAGTGCACGACGCCGTCGAGGCGGTCGAGGCCGGCCTCGCGCAGCCGGCCCGCCAGCGCGTCCAGGTGCCCGGTGTCGGTCACGTCGAGCTCGACGACGGCCGCCTCCTGCGGCAGCCGCTTGGCGATCCGCTGGCACAGCGACAGCGCGCGGCCGAAGTTCGACAGCACGACGGTGGCGCCCTGCTCCTGGGCGATCCGCGCGGTGGCGAAGGCGATCGACGCCTCGGTCAGCACGCCGGTGACGAGGACCTGCTTGCCCTCGAGGATCCCGCTCATCAGTGCCCCATCCCCAGTCCGCCGTCGACCGGGACGACCGCCCCGGTGACGTATCCGGCCGCGTCGCTCGCGAGGAAGCGGACGACGGCGGCGATCTCGTCGGCCTCGGCGTACCGGCCCAGCGGCACCTGCCCGAGGATCTCCTGCTGCCGCTTCTCGGGCAGCTCCGCGGTCATGTCGGTGCGCACGAAGCCCGGCGCGACGACGTTCGCGGTGATGCTGCGGCTGCCCAGCTCGCGGGCGATGGAGCGGGCCAGGCCCACCAGCCCCGCCTTGCTCGCCGCGTAGTTCGTCTGGCCGGCCGAGCCGAGCAGCCCGACCACCGAGCTGATGAACACGATCCGCCCCGACCGGGCGCGCACCATCTTCGGCACCGCGCGCTTGGTGACGCGGTAGGCGGCGGTCAGGTTGGCGTCGAGGACGTCGGCGAAGTCGTCCTCCTTCATGCGCATGAGCAGGCCGTCGCGGGTGATGCCGGCGTTGCTCACCAGCACCTCGACCGGCCCCTGGTGCTCCTCGACCTCGGTGAAGGCGCGGTCGACGGCCTCGGCGTCGGTGACGTCGCACTGCACGCCGAACAGCCCGTCGGGGGCGCCGCTGCCGCGGTGGGTGACGGCCACGGAGTCGCCCTGCTCGGCGAAGGAGCGGGCGATGGCCAGCCCGATCCCCCGGTTGCCGCCGGTCACCAGCACCGACCTGCCCACGAAGCGCCCCCTACCACCGGCAACCTTGTCAGCGGTTGAACCTAGTCGCTGGACGCCGGTCACACCCGGCCGGACGGGGAGCGCCGGTCAGTCCCGGCCGGCCGCCCGCCGCAGCAGCCCGGCCACCTCCGGCGAGGCGGCGTGCTCGCCGGCCCGCAGGAACGACTGCTGCAGCACCTCGTCGAGGCGCTCGCGCGACATCATGTCCGCGCCCATCACCTCCTGCTCGGCCGCGCCGGGGGTGAACACGACGGTGCGGATGCCGACCGCCTCCAGCGCCCGCACCTCCCGGTCGAGCTGCCGCTGCGAGTAGCGGCGCATCGCGGCGGTGAGGTCCTGCTTCCAGCCCGGCGAGCCGCTCATCGGCGCGACCACCACGACGACGTCGACGCCGGTGCCGCGCAGCACCGCCGCGTTGGTGGCCGAGTGGACGCCGCCGTCGACGTAGGCGTGCCGGCCGATCTGCACCGGCGTGAAGTAGCCGGGCACCGCGCAGGAGGCGGCGACGGCGAGGTGCACCGGTGCCGTCGGCGACCCGGGGCGGCCGAAGACGACGCGGCGCCCGTCGCGGCGGCGCACCGCGGTGATCCACAGGCGCTCGGGCCAGCCGGCGCCCTCGACCTCCCGCAGCGCGCCGAGCTGGGACACGACGTCGTGCCGGCCGGGGGCGAGCAGCGTCATGCCGGCCGCGAGCGGGCGGAACCGCCACGGGCGGGCCAGCGCGCGGGCGACCAGCGGCGGCCCGGGCAGCCGCATCGGCCGGCGGAACACGTCGAGCGGGCGGAACGGCGCGAGCTCGGGCACCTCGGTGGTGGCGATGGTGGCCAGCAGGCCGCCGTCGCCGGACAGCGGCGCCTTCACCGTCCAGGCGGCGAGGTCCTCCGGGGAGACCCCGGCGCGCAGCAGGGTGCCGGTGATCGAGCCGGCGGAGGTGCCGACGACCACGTCGGCGGTGCGGGCGTCCCAGCCGGCGTCGTGCTCCAGCACCGCCAGCACGCCGGCGTGGTACGCCTGCCCGACGACCCCGCCCCCGCCCAGCACCAGCCCCACCCGCGCCACGCCTGGGAGCCTGCCACCGGCGGGCCGCGGCCGCGTCAGCCGGGAGTCCCGAGCTCGACCGCGTAGGAGGTGATCGCGGCGAGCGCGCCGTCCCGGAACTCGTAGACGTCGCAGGAGGACACCACCGACAGCCCGCCGTCGGGTGCGGTGTAGCGGGCCACGACGTCGACCGCGGCGGTGTCGCCGTCGGCCACCGACACGAAGCGGGAGAACGCGACGTCGGTGCCCGCCAGCTCGGCCAGCGCCGCCTCGCAGGCGTCGACCACCGCCTGCCGGCCCTCGGTGCGGCCCTGGCCGACCGCCGTCCACACGACGGCGGGCGCGAGGGCGTCGTAGACGTCCCGGAAGCGGTGGCGGGAGAAGGCCTCGGCGACCTCCCGGGGTGTGGTCACGGTCCGGTCCTCCCGCGGTCGGGTCCCTACGCTGGCGGGATGTTCCTCCTCTTCGGGTTCGGCACCAAGCAGAAGGTCCTCGGGCCGGGCGAGGTCCGCACCTGCCCGCGCTGCGGCAACACGACGCAGTGGACGCGCATCCGGCAGTTCCGCCAGTTCTCGCTGTTCTTCGTGCCGGTCGCCCGGTGGCGGCGGGAGACGCTGGAGGTGTGCGGGGTCTGCGGCACCGCCGTGCAGGTCTGAGCCGCCGTGCTGGTCCGAGCCGTCGGAGCCGGGCTCACCCGAGCAGCGCCAGGGTCGCGTCGACCGGCCCGGCGGTGAGCAGGCCGCTCCCGGCGGCGAGCTCCCCCGCGGCCGGCCGCAGCGCCCGCGCCGCCCGCGCGGCTAGGTCCCGGTCGCCGGTCGCGACGGCGGCCCGCCCGGCGAGCACCCACAGCGCCTCCAGCAGGAGCCCGGGCGGCGGCCCGGGCAGCCCGCGCAGGGCCGCGACCGCCTCGGCGGCCTCCGCGTCGCGGCCGGCCGCGAGCAGCACGTGCGGCCGCACCCAGGGCGCGTACGGGCCGGCGTCGCCCTCCTCGCGCGCGGGCTCGCCGCGGGCGACCCGCAGGCAGGTCAGCGCCAGCGGCACCAGGCCGGCGGCCACCCCGGGCATCCCGGAGCCGGCCACCCGCTCCAGCGCGGCGCGCAGCACGTCCTCCGGGCCGCCGCCGGCCACGGCCCGCAGCGCCCGCCACGCCGCGGTGAACACCGCGGCCAGCGGCCGCTCCCCGGCGACGGCGAGGGAGTCGAGGACCGCGGCGTGCCCGGCGGCGCCGTCGAGGTCGCCGAGCGCGGTGCGGGCCTGCAGCCGCACGAGGTGGCCGAGGACGAGGGCGTCGTCGAGGCCGGCCCGTTCCGCGAGCGCGACCACCTCCGCGCCGGTCGCGTCGCGGGTGGCGGCGAGCCCGGCGCGGTCGCAGGTGTGCAGGTAGACCGCCCCGAGCGCGGAGGCGAGCAGCGCGGGGTCGCCGGTCACGCGGGCGATGACCTCGGCGGCGCGGGCGGCGGCGGGCCCGCGGTCGCCGGGCAGCCCGCGGGACTCCACCGCGACCGTGGTGAGCAGCCGGGCGCGCAGCGGGGCGGGGGCGTCCTCCGGCAGCCGGGCCAGCGCCCGCTCCGCCGCGGCGACGAGCCGGGCCGAGCCCTCCGGGTCGTCGGAGCGCGGCCACACCGAGGGGACGTCGAAGCTGCCGACGACGCGGGCGACCAGCAGCGGGTCGCCGGTCTCCTCCGCCGCGGCGACGGTGGCCAGGCGCTGCTCGCGGGCGGCGGTGAGCCCCGCCGCGCCGCTGACGGCGAGGGCGCGCAGCAGCGTCACCGACGTCTCCAGCCGCGCCCGCGAGCCCGGCGCGACGGCGCCCTCCCAGCTGCGGGCGGCCCGCGCCCACACGGTGTCCTCGGCGCGCCGGTCCAGCCCCGGGTCGCGCCGCAGCACCCGCGCCTCCAGGTCGGCGAGCCGCCGCCCCGGGTCGAGGCCGAGCTCGCCCGCCAGCCGGGCGCGGGCGCGGCGCAGCACGGCGAGGGCGTCCGGCGCCCGGCCGGCGCGGTAGAGGGCCAGCGCGAGCAGCCGCCAGCCCTCCTCCCGCCACGGCGAGCCCGTGACGTGCGCGTCCAGCCGCGCGACGGCGTCGGCCGGCCGGTCGAGGTCGAGCAGGGCGGCGGCCGACCGCTCGACGGCGGTGGCGTGCAGCTCGGCCCACCGGGCGCGGTCGGGCGCCGCCCACGGCCGGTCGCCGACGTCGGCGAGCGCCGGGCCGCGCCAGGCGGCCAGCACCGTCTCCAGGGCGGGCAGGTCCGCGGGGCCGGACAGCGTGCGCTCGACGTCCCAGGCGTCCACCGCGACGCCGCGCAGCGCGTAGCCCGGGCCCTCGGTGACCAGCAGCCGGGCCGGCGTGCGCGGCGGGCGGTCGGGCTCCAGGGCGCGGCGCAGCGCCGCGACGAAGGTGCGCACGGCGGCGACCGCGCCGTCGGGCGGGACGTCCCACAGGTCGTCGACGAGCACCGGCACCGGGACGACGCGGCCGCGGGCGACCACGAGGCGGGCCAGCAGCTCGCGGTGCCGCGGCCCGCCCAGGGGCAGCGGCCGGCCGCCGGCGTCCCGGGCCTCGACGGGCCCGAGCACGCCGATCCACGTCGCGCTCATCGACGTCGCGCTCATCGATCGCTCATCGGCCGCGCCGAGGGTGGCCGGCATGACCCCCGACATCCCCGGCTCCACCCGCACCCGCGTCCCCGGCACCGACGGCGTCGAGCTGTCGGTCGCGGTGCTCGGCAGCGGCCCCGCGCTGGTGCTGCTGCACGGCTTCCCGCAGACCTCGCTCATGTGGCGGCTCGTGGCCCCGGCGCTGGCCGCCGACCGCACCGTGATCTGTCCCGACCTGCGCGGCTACGGCGCCAGCGACGCCCCCGGGGCCACCGGCCCGGACACCTACAGCGCGCGCACGATGGCCGCCGACGTCGTGGCCGCCGCCCGCGCGCTGGGTCACGAGCGCTTCGCCCTGGCCGGCCACGACCGCGGCGCCCTGGTGGCGGTGCGCGCGGGCCTGGACTCCCCCGACGCCGTCACCCACCTGTGCTCCCTCGACGTGCTGCCGACCCTCGACTCCTGGGACATCCTCTCCGGCGTGCGGGCGTCGGTGGCCTGGCACCTCTACCTGATGGCCCAGCCGCCGGGCCTGCCCGAGGCGATGATCACCGCCACCGCCGACGCCTTCTTCGGCTCGTTCCTCGACGGCTGGGGCCGGGAGGGCCTCTTCCCCGCGGACGTGCGCGCCGAGTACCTGCGCGCCTCGCGGGAGCGGGTGCGCTCGATCGTGGCCGACTACCGGGCCAGCGCCGGCGTCGACCTCGAGCACGACGCCGCCGACCGCGCGGCCGGCCGCCGGCTGACCATGCCGGTGACCGTGCTGCAGCAGGACTGGGGCGCCGCGCTCGGCTTCGACGCGGCGGCGCTGTGGCGGGCGTGGGCGCCCGACCTCGACCACCGCACCGTCGCGGCCGGCCACTTCATGGCCGAGGAGGCGCCGGACGTCGTCGTCGGGGCGCTCCGCGACCTGCTCGCGCGCTGACCCGGCTCAGCCGGCGGTCGCGGCCCGCCGGGCCCGGGCGGCCGCCGCCAGCTCGTCGAGCAGGGCCTCGGTGGTGGGCAGGTCGACGCAGGAGTCGGTGACGCTCACGCCGTACTCCAGCCGCTCGGGGTGCGCCTGGTCGAGGTCCTGGCGGCCCTCGGCCAGGAAGCTCTCGATCATCACGCCGCGGATCGCGCGCTCCCCGCCGGCGACCTGGCCGGCGAGGTCGGCGACGACGGCGGGCTGGCGGCGGTGGTCCTTGCGGCTGTTGCCGTGCGAGGCGTCGACGACGAGCACCTCGGGCAGCCCGCGCGCGGCCAGCCGGCGCCGGGTGTCGGCGACGTGCTCGGCGGAGTAGTTGGGGCCCTCGGCGGTGCCGCGCAGGATGACGTGGCCGGTGTCGTTGCCGGTCGTCGACAGCTGCGCGGACACCCCGTGGGAGTCGACGCCCAGGAACTCGTGCGGGGCGCGGGCGGTGAGCACCGCGGAGATCGCCGAGTCGACGCTGCCCTCGGGCGAGTTCTTGAACCCGACGACGGAGGAGAAGCCCGACACCCGCTCGCGCGCGGTCTGGTCGGTGACGTTGCGCGCCCCGACGCCGTTGTAGGTGACCAGGCCGTTGACGTACTGCGGGGTGAGCGCGTTGAGCGGCTCGGCCGCCACCGGGACGCCGAGGCCGGTGATCGCGCCCATGAGCATGCGGGTGGCGACCAGGCCGACGCTGATCCGGCTCGACCCGTCGAGGAACGGGTCGTAGGCGAAGCCCTTCCAGTCGACCTCGGTGCGCGGCTTCTCGGTGTAGGTGCGCATGACGATCTCGAGGTCGGCGCCGTGCCGCTCGCGCATGCGGGCGAGGAAGCCGGCGTACTCCAGCGCCGCGGCCGGGTCGTGGATCGAGCACGGGCCGGCGATGACGGCCAGCCGGTCGTCGGAGCCGGTGACGACGTCGGTCATCGCCCGCCGGCCGGCCGCCGTCGTCGCCGCGGACGCCGCGGTCAGCGGCACGACGGCGGCCACCGCGGCCGGGGTGACGACGACGCTCAGGCCGGTGATCCGCGCGTTGACCAGCCCGGTGACGTCGGCGGCGTCCTCCGGCCCGACGCCGACCTGCCGCTGCACGCCGGGCAGCAGCTCGGCGAGCGTGGCGTCGATCTGGGCGTTCACGCGGGTCTGGACGTCGAGCAGCAGGTCGGCGACCCGCGTCGCCTCGGCCAGGATCTGGTCAGCGGGGATCGGGGGGCTCCTCGGGCGGTGCGGCTGCGCCGCGCGGGGAGCGCGGCCGGGTCGGTCGGTGCAGCCGTCGAGCCAACCACATGCGCGGCGCGTCCCGGCCGGGCTCCCGGGCGGAGCGGGCCCGCCGCCCTACCGTCCCCGGTCGCGATGGTCACGACGTCCCTGGTCGAGCACGCGGCGCTCGTGCCGGTGGCGCTGCTCCTCGTGCTCGCGGGCTGCACGGGCACCGGGTGGCTGCTGCTGCGCCGCCGGCCGCACGACCGCCGTGCGCCGGCGGCGCTGGCGCTGCTGGCCCTGCTGGCGGTGGCCGCGCTGACCCTGACGCCCACCCCGCGGCGCGCGTTCGAGACGTGCGCGGTGCAGCTCTCCCTGCCGTCCTCGGGCAGCGTCGAACTGCTCGCCAACGTCGCGCTGTTCGTCCCGGCGGTCTTCTTCGCCGCCCTGGCCACCCGGCGTCCGGTGGCGGTGCTGCTCGCCGCGGTGGGGGCGTCGGCCGCCGTCGAGGCGGTGCAGGCCGCGCTCCCGGCGCTCGGCCGCTCGTGCGACACGAACGACCTCGCGATGAACGCCGCCGGGGCGGCGCTGGCCGCCGCCCTGGCCGTGGGCACGACCGCGCTGGCCGCCCGGCGTTCTTGACTCGTTCAAGGAAAGCCGTGAGGATGGCGCCGTGCCGGACGCCGCGGAGCTCGAACGCGTGCTGCGCTCGGCGGGCCTGCGGGTCACCCGTCCCCGCCTGGCCGTGCTCGATGCCGTGCACGCGCACCCGCACGTCGACACCGAGACGCTGATCGCCGCCGCCCGCGCCCGGCTCGGCGCGGTGTCGCACCAGGCGGTCTACGACGTCCTCGCCGTCCTCACCGAGCGCGGCCTCGTGCGGCGCATCCAGCCGCAGGGCTCGCTCGCCCGCTACGAGGCGCGGGTGGGCGACGACCACCACCACCTGGTCTGCCGCTCCTGCGGCGCCATCACCGACGTGGACGGCGCCACCGGCGACGTCCTCTGCCTCACTCCCCCGGTCGGCGGGGGCTTCCTCGTCGACTCCGCCGAGGTCTTCTACTGGGGCCGCTGCCGGTCCTGCGCGACGACCCCGGCCGACCTGCCCGACACCCGAGCACAGAGAGGTACGCCGTGAGCACCAGTCCCGAGGACACCGCGGGCGCCAACGAGCCCAAGCCGTACGACACCACGACCAGCCCGGTCGGCACGTACGAGACCGAGAGCCCGGCCAGCGAGAGCCAGAACCCGGTCATCCCCTCTCCGGTCAACGAGACCGGCCACCGCCCGCGCAGCAACCGCGACTGGTGGCCCAACCAGGTCGACCTCACGGTGCTGACCAAGACCTCGCCGGACTCCGACCCGCTCGCCGGCCTGGACTACAAGGCCGAGTTCGCGAAGCTCGACGTCGAGGCGGTCAAGCGCGACCTCGTCGAGGTCATGCGCACCTCGCAGGAGTGGTGGCCGGCCGACTGGGGCCACTACGGCCCGCTGTTCATCCGCATGTCGTGGCACGCCGCCGGCACGTACCGCATGGCCGACGGCCGCGGTGGCGGCGGCGAGGGCGGGCAGCGCTTCGCCCCGCTCAACAGCTGGCCGGACAACGCCAACCTCGACAAGGCCCGCCGCCTGCTGCTGCCGATCAAGCAGAAGTACGGGCGCCGCCTGTCCTGGGCCGACCTGCTGGTGCTCGCCGGCAACGTGGCCCACGACGACATGGGCCTGCCCACCTTCGGCTTCGCCTTCGGCCGCGAGGACACGTGGCAGCCCGACGAGATCTTCTGGGGCCCGGAGGACACCTGGCTCGGCGACGAGCGCTACGCCGGCGACGACCCGCTCGACCTCGAGGAGGGCAACCTCGCCGCGGTCACCATGGGCCTGATCTACGTCAACCCGGAGGGCCCGAAGGGCAGCGCGGACCCGGTCGCCTCGGCGCACGACATCCGCGTCACCTTCAGCCGGATGGGCATGAACAGCGAGGAGACCGTCGCGCTCATCGCCGGCGGCCACACCTTCGGCAAGACGCACGGCGGCGGCGACCCCTCGCTGGTCGGCCCGGAGCCCGAGGGCTGCCCGGTGCACGGCAACGGCCTGGGCTGGATCAACCAGAACGGCACCGGCAAGGGCGCCGACACCATCACCAGCGGTCTCGAGGGCGCCTGGACCCCCAACCCCACCCAGTGGGACAACGGCTACTTCGACACGCTGTTCGGCTACGACTGGGAGCTGACCCGCAGCCCGGCCGGCGCCAAGCAGTGGCAGCCGAGCAACCCCGAGGCGCAGGAGCTCGTGCCCGACGCGCACATCGCGGGCAAGAAGAACCCGCCGATGATGACGACGGCCGACATGGCGCTGATCAAGGACCCGGAGTTCCGCGCCATCTCCGAGCGCTTCCACGCCGACCCGGAGTACTTCGCCGACCAGTACGCGCGGGCCTGGTTCAAGCTGCTGCACCGCGACATGGGCCCGAAGAGCCGCTACCTCGGCCCGGACGTCCCGGCCGAGGACCTGCTCTGGCAGGACCCGGTGCCCGCCGTCGACCACGAGCTGGTCGGCGAGGCGGAGATCGCCGACCTCAAGGCCCGCCTGCTGGCCTCGGGCCTGACGGTCCCGCAGCTGGTGTCCACCGCGTGGGCGGCGGCGTCGTCGTTCCGCAAGACCGACAAGCGCGGCGGCGCCAACGGCGGCCGCCTCCGGCTCGAGCCGCAGGTCGGCTGGGCGGTCAACGAGGGCGTCGCCGACGTGATCCCGGTGATCGAGCGGGTCAAGGAGGAGTTCGAGCGCGAGACCGGCAAGCGGGTCTCCTTCGCCGACCTCGTCGTCCTCGGCGGCTCCGCGGCCGTGGAGAAGGCTGCGGCGGACGCCGGCGTGCCGGTCACCGTGCCGTTCTCGCCGGGCCGCACCGACGCGACCCAGGAGACCACCGACACCGACGGCATGAAGTGGCTCGAGCCGCGCGCCGACGGGTTCCGCAACTGGGTCAAGCCGGGCAGCAAGCTCGCCCCGGAGACGATGCTCGTCGACAAGGCCTACATGCTCGACCTGTCGGCCAAGGAGATGACGACGCTGGTCGGCGGCCTGCGGGTGCTGGGCGCGAACAGCGGCGGCACGCGGCACGGCGTGTTCACCGAGCGGGTCGGCGTCCTGTCGCAGGACTTCTTCCGCACCCTGCTCGACCTGGGCGTGCAGTGGCGGACGTCGGCCGACTCCGAGGACGTCTACGAGGCGGTCGACGCCGACGGCGCCGTCGTGCGCACCGCCACCGCGGCCGACCTCGTGTTCGGCTCGAACTCGATCCTCCGCGGCATCGTCGAGGTCTACTCCTCCGACGACGCGGCGGAGCTGTTCGTGCGCGACTTCGTCGCCGCGTGGACGAAGGTCATGGAGCTCGACCGCTTCGACCTGCGGTAGTCGCTCCTCCCCTCCGGGTGCCCCGGTCCGCGTGCGCGGGCCGGGGCACCCGCGCGTCCGGGGTCGCCCCGGGGGCGTCCCGGGGGACGGAGCGCCGGCTCAGAGCCGCAGCGCGGTGCGCACCAGGTCGGCGACGGACCGCGACCGGCTGTGCGGCGGCCAGGCGACGAGCGTGGTGACCTCCTCGGCGTCCACGACCGGCACGGCGACGACGTCGTCGTGCAGCTGGGCGCGGACGGAGTCGGGCAGCACGACGTGCGTGCGGCCGAGCGAGACCAGCTGCAGGAGCTGGGTGTGGCTGTGCACCTCCGGCCCGGGCCCGGGTGCGTAGCCGCCGTCGGGGCCGGGCCAGCGCGGCGCCGGCAGGTCGGGGACGTCGGCGAGGTCGGCGAGCCGGAGCTCGCGCCGGGCCGACAGGGGGTGGCCGGCCGGCAGGAGCGCGACCTGCCCCTCGGTGACCAGCTCCTCGACGTCGAGTCCCGTGGTGTCGTCGAAGGGGCGGTGCAGCAGGGCGACGTCGGCGCGCCCGGTGCGCAGCAGCCGCCCCTGCTCGCCGGGGCCGCACAGGACGACGTCGACCGGGACGGACCCGGGCTCCGCGGCGTAGGCCGACAGCAGCTTGGCCAGCAGCTCGACCGACGCGGCGGCCTTGGTGGCGAGGACGACCTGCGGCCGGCCGGCGTCCGCGACGGCGCGGCGGGTGCGGTGCTCGGCGGCCTCCACCGCCTCCAGGGCGGCGCGGGCCTCACGCAGGAGGACGGTGCCGGCGTCGGTCAGGGCCACCGAGCGGCTGGTGCGGTGCAGGAGCGCCGCGCCCAGGCGCCGCTCCAGCGCGCGGATCGCCCGGGACAGGGGCGGCTGGGCGATGCCCAGCCGCTGCGCCGCCCGGCCGAAGTGCAGTTCCTCGGCGACGGCGACGAAGTAGCGCAGCTCCCGCGTCTCCACGACCCGGTCCAACGCCGGGAGCCCGCCGATCCATACCGCCGCGGTATCGGCCGGCACCGAGACGGTGTTGGACGGCCGCGCCGCCCGCGCCGAGGCTCGACGGCATGGCAGAGACGAGGACCGTGCTGGTCACGGGCGCGAACAAGGGCATCGGGTACGAGATCGCGGCGGGGCTCGGGGCCCTCGGCCACCGCGTGGGGGTGGGGGCGCGCGACGACGCCCGCCGGGAGGAGGCGGTGGCCCGGCTGCGGGCGGCCGGCGTCGACGCGGTCGGCGTGCCGCTGGACGTCACCGACGACGCGAGCGTCGCCGCCGCGGCCGAGCTGCTCGCCGACCGCTTCGGCCGGCTGGACGCGCTGGTGAACAACGCCGGCATCACCGGGGGCATGGACCAGAGGCCGACCACCGTCGACCTCGACGTCGTCCGGACCGTCGTGGAGACCAACGTGCTCGGGGTGATCCGGGTGACCAACGCGATGCTGCCGCTGCTGCGCCGCTCGCCGTCGCCGCGGATCGTCAACGTGTCCAGCGGCGTGGGGTCGCTGACCCGCCAGTCCGGGCCCGACGGCGAGCTCACCACCGGGCCGGTCGCGGTGGCCTACTCGCCGTCGAAGACGTTCCTCAACGCGGTGACGGTGCAGTACGTCCGCGAGCTGGCCGGCACGGGGATCCTCGTCAACCTCGCGTGCCCCGGCTACGTCGCCACCGACCTCAACGGCTTCCGCGGCGTGCGCACCCCCCAGCAGGGCGCGGCGACGCCGATCCGGCTGGCCACGCTGCCCGACGGCGGGCCGACGGGCGGGTTCTTCGAGGACGCCGGCACCGTTCCCTGGTGACCGTGGGGCGCCCGTGACGCGTGGGGCGTGGCGCCGTCACGGAGGGCGGTGGCGTGCGCACCATGGGCGCGTGCCCGCCCGACCGGACGCCGTCGCGGCCCTGCCGGCCGCCCCGGGTGTCTACCGCTTCCGCGACGGCGGCGGGCGCGTGCTCTACGTCGGCCGGGCCACCTCGCTGCGCTCGCGCGTCGGCTCCTACTGGGGCGACCTGCGCGACCGGCGGCACCTGCGGCGGATGGTCGGGCGGGTGGCCCGGATCGAGGCGCTGGAGTGCGACTCGGTGCACGAGGCCGCATGGGCCGAGCGCAACCTGCTGGAGCGCTCGCTGCCGCCGTGGAACCGCATCGCCGGCGGCCTGGAGGTGCCCGTCCGCATCCGGCTGGACGCCTCCCCGGACGCGCCGCGCCTCGACGTCGTCTGCGATCCCCGGCCGGGACCGGACGTGCGCCTGTTCGGCCCCTACCTCGGCGCCCGGCGGGTGCGCGCGGCCGTGTCCGGGCTCGGCCGCGTGTACCCGCTCGCGCACGCCGGCGCGGCGGGCAGCGCCGCCGCGCGCGAGCTGGCGCGGGCCCGGGGTGGCCGGGACACCCCGGTGCCCGAGCTCGCCGCCGCGCTGACCGCGGTGCTCGACCGGGAGCCGGCCGCCGTCGACGCGGCCGTGGCGGCGCTGGCCGCCCGGCGCGACACCGCGGCGCGGGCGCAGGCCTACGAGGCGGCCGCCCGCCTGCAGGAGGAGATCGAGGCGCTGCGGTGGGTGGTGGCCCCGCAGCGGGTCACCGCGGCGGAGGACCGGGCCGACGGCGACGTCACCGGCTGGACCGGCGAGGTGCTCGTCCGGCTGCGCATCCGGGGCGGCCGGGTGCGCGACTGGGACCAGGAGCCCTGCACGCGCGCATCGGCCGGGACGCGCGCGCCCGCGGGCTGGGGGCCCTTCCTCCGCCGCAACGCCGAGCTGGCCGCCCGCCTGGTCGCCCTGCCGGTCACCTGAGCGGGCCGGCGCCTCAGGACCGCCAGCGCCGGCGCACGTCCTCGGCGAAGGCCGTGTACTCCCGGACCGGGAGCACCTCCTCCAGCGTGAGGTGGTGTCCCATGGGCAGCGCTCCCATGACGATCTGGTCGAGCTGGTCGTGCGACTCGACCTCGACGATGCCGATCACGCGGCGCTGGCCGGCGACCTTGTAGAGGCTCTTGATGACCCCGGCCTCCATCGCCCCGGTCGCGGCCTGCGTCTCCCGCTCCCACTCGTCCCAGAACTCGTCGCGGTCGAGCCGGGTGTGGTCGACACGGAAGCTGACGTGGAACAGCATCGGGCGCTCCAGGGTCCGGGCGGCGCCCGGGCAGGCGCCGCTGCCGTCGGGGTGGCCGTCAGCGTCCTCGCGCCCAGCCGCCCGGACAAGACGCCGGGCGCCGCCGCACGGGCTGCGGCACGCTGGCCCGGTGGGGGAGGCGGAGCTGCGGGGCCTGGTCCGGTGGCGGGTGGAGGACGTCCCACCGGAGGGCCGCGCCGGGCGGGTGCTCGGCGGCCTGCTGCACGCCGTCTCGGCCGTGGTGACGCTGGGCGCCGACGCCGCCGGGGGCGCGCGCCGCCCCGACTGGAGCGTGCCGGCGGACCCGGCCGCCTATCTCGGCCTCGGCACCGTCCGGCTGCGCTGGCCCGACTCCGCCCGGGCCGAGCCGGTGGCGGCCTCGCGGGAGGGCGTGTGGGCGGTGCCACCGGGCCGGCCGCCGCGGGAGCTGCCCGTCCGGTCCTGGCGAGTGGTCCGCGCGGTGCCGGCCACCGGGTCGCGCCGGCCGCGCCAGGCCGACGCGCCGTGGCGGCTCGAGCTCACCGACGGCTCCGGCACCGGCACGCTCACGGGCGCCTGGCTGGCGCTCGCCTGGATCGGCACCCTGGCCGGCTGGCCCGAGCCGTCCGGCCCCGCCTGACCGGCCTCACTCCCCGGGGAGGTCGGTGGTGACCGCCAGCGCCCGGCCGGCCTCGATGTCCCGCGCCAGGCCCTCGACCCGGGAGGTGGCCAGCGCGAGGGAGTCCGAGCCGAGCAGCTGGTGCAGCGGCGCGGTGCCGGAGGCGGTGACCTCGATGATCGCGGCGGCCGCCCGGGCCGGGTCGCCGAGCTGGGTGCCCGGCATGGCCAGGTGTGCGTCGGTCATCTCCCGGATCGACCCGTAGCCGGACGCGGTCGCCGCCGGGAGGCCGAGCGAGACCGGGCGCAGGAAGTCCGTCCGCAGGTAACCCGGCTCCACCAGCGTGACCCGGATGCCGAGCCCCTCGACCTCCGCGGCCAGCGACTCGGTGAGCCCCTCGAGCGCGTACTTGCCCGCGCAGTAGAGGCCCCAGCCGGGGAAGGCGGTCAGGCCGAGGATCGAGGAGACGTTGACGACGTGCCCGCTGCCCTGCGCGCGCAGGACGGGCAGGACGGCGCGCAGCACGTTCCACACCCCGAACACCTGCACGTCGAACATGGCGCGGGCCTCCGCGTCGGTGACCTCCTCG
The DNA here is from genome assembly GCF_037034165.1 of Geodermatophilus sp. FMUSA9-8. NCBI lineage: Bacteria > Bacillati > Actinomycetota > Actinomycetes > Geodermatophilales > Geodermatophilaceae > Geodermatophilus > Geodermatophilus sp. FMUSA9-8. The sequence continues at coordinate 779,652 of NZ_JBAGKE010000001.1, forward strand.
ACGGCGGCGAGGAAGCCGTAGCCGGCGTTGTTCACCACGACGTCGAGGCCGCCGAAGCGCTCGGTCGTGGCCCGGACGGCGCCGGCGACGGCCCGGTCGTCGGCGAGGTCGAGCTCCAGCGGCAGCAGCCGCGACGTGTCGACGTCGTCGAGCGCGGCGGTCAGCCGGTCCGCGGAGCGGGTGGTGGCCGCGACGCGGTCGCCGCGCTCGAGCACCTGGCGCACGAGCTGCAGGCCGAGGCCGCGGGACGTTCCGGTGACGAACCAGGTGGTGGGCTCGGACACGGGATCCTCCTCGGGTGGGCGCCGGGCGGCTCCCGGCGGTGTCTCCACCCTCGCCGCCGGCCGCCGGGTGCGGGGCCGCACGACTGGCCCGGCGGGACCGGGGATCCGCCTGCCCAGGACGCGGAGGGCCAGGTACGGCGGCGCCCCCGCTGCGAGGATGGCCGGCGTGTCCGACCTCAACCGGGAGCTCGCCGACTTCCTCCGGCGGGCGCGGGGCGCTGTCGACGCGACACGCGCCGGCCTGCCCTTCGACGGCCGGGTCCGGCGGGTGCCCGGGCTGCGCCGCGAGGAGGTGGCCCTGCTGGCCGGGGTCTCCACCGACTACTACACGCGGCTGGAGCAGGGCCGGCGGATCGTGCCGTCGGACGGCGTCGTCGACGCGATCGCCCGGGCGCTGGACCTCGACGACGCCGGCACCGCGCACCTGCGGCACCTGATCGGCCCGCGGTCGGCCTCCCGCGCCCCGGCGGTGCAGCGCGTGCGGCCGGGGCTGCACCAGTTCCTCGACGCGCTCGGCACCCAGCCCGCGCTGGTCCTCGGACGGCGCACCGACGTGCTGGCGAGCAACCGCATGGCCCGCGCGCTGTTCGCCGACTTCGAGCGGATGCGCCCCCGCGAGCGGAATTACGCCCGCTGGCTGCTGCTCGACGACGACGCGCGGGCGCTGTTCGTCGACTGGGAGACCCAGGCCCGGGCCGCGGTCGAGAACCTGCGCCTGGACCTGGGCACCGCCTCCGGCGACCGGGCCGCCGAGGAGCTCGTCGCCGAGCTGACCGCCGCGAGCCCGAGTTCCGCCGCTGGTGGACCGAGCACCGGGTGCACCAGCGCACGTCCGGCAGCAAGCGGCTGCGCCACCCGATGGCCGGGGAGCTGACCGTGCAGTACGAGACGCTCACGTTCCCCGGCGACCCCGGCCAGACGCTGTTCGTGTACACGACCGAGGCCGGGACCTCGTCGCGGCAGGCGCTGGACCTGCTGGCCGGCTGGGCCCTGTCCGGCGACGGGGCCACCCCGGCGGACCGGCCCGGAGCCCTCGGCGCCTGACCGCCCCACGCCGGACGACGTCGGCTCCCCCGGCACCGTCGGTCAGGATGGCCGGCGCCGCCCCCTCCCCCTGGAGTGCACCGTGCGAGAGCTCCGCGCCGCCACGACCGTCGCCGCGCCGCCCGCCGTCGTCTGGCGGGTCCTCACCGACACCGCCGCCTACGGCACCTGGAACCCGTTCATCCCCGAGCTGTCCGGGCAGCTGCGGGTGGGGCAGCGGCTGCGGGTGCGCATCGTCCCGCCCGGCGGCCGCGGGATGACGTTCCGCCCCACCGTCACCGCCGTCGAGGAGGAGCGGGAGCTGGCGTGGCTCGGCCGGCTGGGCCTGCCCGGCCTGTTCGACGGCACCCACTCGTTCACGCTGACGCCGCGCGCCGACGGCGGCACGGACCCGCTGCAGCGGGAGGTGTTCCGCGGCGTCCTGGTGCCGCTGGTCGCGGGCACGCTGCGGCAGACCGGAGCCGGGTTCACGGCGATGAACGAGGCGCTCCGCACCCGCGCGGAGGGCCTGGCCGGACGGGCGGGCGCCGCCGGGTGACACGGCGCCAGGACATGCCGCAGTTCACCTGATCGACCCGCGCCGGCCCCCCGCGGAACACCCCGCTCCACTGGGATGGGGCCGCTCCGGACCGCGTCCGGCAGCGCTCCCCCTTCCCGAGACCGACGGAGGCGCCCCGTGCCCACCCTCACCACCGACGACGGCACCGAGATCTTCTACAAGGACTGGGGCACCGGTCAGCCGATCGTCTTCAGCCACGGCTGGCCGCTGTCGGCCGACGACTGGGACGCGCAGTTGATGTTCTTCCTGGCGCAGGGCTACCGCGTGATCGCCCACGACCGCCGGGGGCACGGCCGCTCGACCCAGACGAGCGACGGGCACGACATGGACCACTACGCCGACGACCTGGCCGCGCTCACCGCCCACCTCGACCTGCGCGAGGCCGTGCACGTGGGCCACTCGACCGGCGGGGGCGAGGTCGTCCACTACCTCGCCCGGCACGGGGAGGACCGCGTCGCGAAGGCCGCACTGATCAGCGCCGTCCCGCCGATCATGGTGCGGACCGACGCCAATCCCGGCGGACTGCCCAAGAGCGTCTTCGACGACATCCAGACCCAGGTGGCCACGAACCGCTCCGCGTTCTACCGCGACCTGCCGTCGGGGCCGTTCTACGGCTTCAACCGGGACGGCGTCGAGCCGGTCGAGGCGATCATCGCCAACTGGTGGCGGCAGGGGATGATGGGCGGCGCCAAGGCCCACTACGACGGCGTCGTCGCCTTCTCCCAGACGGACTTCACCGACGACCTGAGGAAGATCACCGTCCCCGTGCTGGTGATGCACGGCGACGACGACCAGGTCGTGCCGTACGAGGACTCCGCGCCGCTGTCGGCGGAGCTGCTGCAGAACGGCACGCTCAAGACCTACGCCGGCTTCCCGCACGGCATGCCGACCACGCAGGCCGGGACCATCAACGCCGACCTGCTCGAGTTCATCCGCTCCTGACGCCCGCCGCCCGCCCGGCTCCCGGCCGACGGGAGCCGGGCGGAACACGGGCCCGGTCCGCGGAGTTGCGCGGGATGCAGGACCAGACAGGGAGGCAACACGTGACCACCGAGACCGCGATCCTCGCCGGCGGCTGCTTCTGGGGCGCGCAGGACCTGCTGCGCAAGCGCCCGGGGGTGCTCTCCACCCGCGTCGGGTACTCCGGCGGCGACACCCCGAACGCCACCTACCGCAACCACGGGGACCACGCCGAGGCGGTCGAGATCGTCTTCGACCCCTCCGTCATCTCCTACCGGCAGATCCTGGAGTTCTTCTTCCAGATCCACGACCCGACGACGGTCGACCGGCAGGGCAACGACGTGGGCCGCAGCTACCGCTCGGCGATCTACTTCACCAGCGAGCAGCAGCGCCAGGTCGCCCTCGACACCATCGCCGACGTCGACGCCTCCGGCCTGTGGCCCGGCAAGGTCGTGACGGAGGTCGAGCCGGCCGGCCCGTTCTGGGAGGCCGAGGAGGAGCACCAGGACTACCTGCAGAAGTACCCGTGGGGCTACACCTGCCACTGGGTGCGGCCGGACTGGGTGCTCCCCCGCCGGGAGACGCAGACCGCCTGACGCGGTCGAGGACGGCCGGCCCGCCGAGCGCAGGCCGGCCGTCCCGCGTCGGTGCCCCGGCGTCAGTCGCGCGGCACGGCTCCGAGGAGCAGGGTCCGGATCGCCCGCTGCAGGGAGTCCCGCAGGTCCGCGTGCAGGACGGCGAGCTCCGGTTCCGCTTCGTAGGCGGCCCGCACGCCGGGCGGCGGCGAGCTGTAGGGGGCCAGGGCGCCGGCCAGGACCAGCGCGTGGAAGCAGAACACCTCCGCGGCCTCGCCGAGCTCGGGCACGTACCGGCGCAGGAGGTCGGCGCCGGCGGCGAGCCGGGTGAGGGCCGTGCGCTTGTGGCGCCGGACGACGTCGGCGGTGACGTTGCGCTCCAGGACGCCGCCCTGCGCCCCGGCCAGGTCGCACAGCACCGGCCGCTCCGCCAGGGACCGGGCGAGCACCGCGGACAGCTGCTCGGCGCGCCGCACCAGCGGGGAGCCCGCGTCGATCCCGGCCGCGAGGTCGCCGGCCAGCTGCGCGAGCCAGTCCTGCAGCACGGCGTCCATCAGCTCGAGCAGCACGCCCTCGCGGGAGTCGAAGTAGCGCAGCACGTTGGACTTCGCCAGGCCGACCCGGCGGCTCAGCTCGTTGAGGCTCAGGTCGGCCACGGGCATCTCGTCGAGCATGGCGGCCGCGGCGTCGAGGATCGCCCGGCGCCGGATCTCGCGCTGCTCCTCGCTGCGGGCCCGCTGGAAGGTCACCGCCGGACGATAGCACTTTCCAGACCGCCGGTCTCTTGACAGCGGACCAGTGGTCTCTTAGCGTCTTCCTCACAACAGACCGACGGTCTCTACAGGAGGACGACATGGGCACGACCTGGACGGCGCACGACATCCCGGACCAGCACGGCCGCGTGGCGGTCGTGACCGGCGCCAACACCGGCCTCGGGTTCGCGACCGCCGACGCCCTCGCCGCGCGCGGCGCCACCGTGGTGCTGGCGGTGCGCGACGTCGACAAGGGCACCCGGGCGGCGGCCCGCATGACCGGGGACGTCACCGTGCAGCGCCTGGACCTCACGTCGCTGGACTCAGTCCGCGACGCCGCGGCGGCCCTGCGCGAGGCGCACCCGCGGATCGACCTGCTCGTCAACAACGCCGGCGTGATGTACACCCCGCGGCAGACGACGCGGGACGGCTTCGAGCTGCAGTTCGGCACCAACCACCTGGGGCACTTCGCGCTCACGGGCCTGCTCCTCGACCGGCTGCTGCCCGTGCCCGGTTCGCGCGTGGTCACGGTGAGCAGCGTCGGCCACCGCATCCGCGCCGCGATCCACTTCGACGACCTCCAGTGGGAGCGCTCGTACTCGCGGGTCGGCGCGTACGGGCAGTCGAAGCTGGCCAACCTGATGTTCACCTACGAGCTGCAGCGCCGGCTCGCGGCCCGCGGCGCGAGCACCGTCGCGGTGGCCGCGCACCCGGGGGTGGCCGACACCGAGCTGGTGCGCAACTCCCCCACCGCGCTGCGGGCGCCGGTGGAGCTGCTGGCCCCGCTAGTCACCCAGCCGCCGGCCATGGGCGCGCTGCCGACGCTGCGGGCCGCGACCGACCCGGCCGTGCTCGGCGGGCAGTACTACGGGCCGGGCGGCCGCGGCGAGGTCCGCGGAAACCCGCGCCTGGTCACCTCCAGCCCGCAGTCCTACGACCTCGCCGCCCAGCGCCGGCTGTGGGCGGTGTCCGAGGAGCTCACGGGCGTCACGTCCCCCGTCTGACCCGCACCCGTCGGCGACCTCCCCGACCCCGTTCCCGGCGACGGTCAGCAGCTCCACGGGGTGGGCGCGGCCGGCGTGGACCACGCCGACACCCACCACCGGCTGTCTCGCAACTGACCTGACGGCCCGCGGGGCCGGCACCTGCACACGCCGGTCGGATCTCGCGGGACGAGCCGCGCCGGGGTACGGGGCAGGGCAGGCTGACCCCGTGCGGCACATCGGGATCGACCTCGCCTGGGGGCTCAGGCAACCCACCGGCCTCGCCGTGCTGGACGACGCCGGCCGGCTGGTGCACGTCAGCGCGGTGCGCACCGACGAGGAGATCGAGACCGCGCTGGCCCCGTTCACCGCCGGCCCGTGCATCGTGGCGATCGACGCCCCGCTGGTGGTCACCAACGCCACCGGGAACCGGTCCGCCGAGCGGGCGCTCAACGCCGACTTCGCGAGGTTCGAGGCCGGGGCGCACCCGACGAACACCGGCAAGCCCGAGTTCGCCGATGGTGACACCCGCGGCGGGCGGATCGGCCGGCGCCTGAAGCTGGACCTCGACCCCCGCTCGGGCCGGGACCGCCGGGCGATCGAGGTCTACCCGCACGCGGCGACGGTGGCGCTGTTCCGGCTGGGCCGCACGTTGAAGTACAAGAACAAGCCGGGTCGGACGCTCGAGCAGATGCGCGCCGAGCTGCTCGTCCTCATCGACCTGCTGAGCGCGGTGGTCGAGCTCGATCTCGGGGCACCGTTCGCCGCGCTGCGCCGGCAGGTGCAGGCCGCCACCCGCAAGAGCGAGCTGCGGGTGGCGGAGGACCAGGTCGACGCCGTGGTGTGCGCCTACGTGGGATGGATCGCCGTCCGGCGCCCGGACGAGGTGACCACCTACGGCGACGCGGCCGGCGGCGCCATCGTGACGCCGACCCTGCCGCCGGACCTGCAGCCCGGCCGCCGGGGCACCGCACCGGCGCCCGACCCGGTGCAGCAGGCCATCCAGGCGTACGCCGACGGGCGGCCCGAGACCCTGGTCGCCGGGGAGCAGGCACTGGCGCTCGTCACCGGGGTGCTCGACGAGGCCGGGATCAACTACCTGTCGGTGACCGGGCGGACCAAGACCATCGCCTCGTTCGCGGAGAAGGCGGCCCGCACGGTCGACGGCGTGCCTGCGTACCCGGACCCGATGCGGGAGATCACCGACCAGATCGGCGTGCGGGTGATCACCTACGTGCAGAGCGACGTGGAGGCGGTCGCCGAGCTGCTGGCCGCGCAGGTGCGGGTGATCGACGACCTCGACATGGGGCGGCGGACCGCGCAGCAGGGCCGGTTCGGTTACTCCAGCCGGCACCTGCTGATCAGCGTGGACCGTGGCCGGGCGGCCGAGCTGCCGGAGCTGGTCGGGCGTGTGGTGCAGGTGCAGGTGCGCACGGTGCTTCAGCACGCGTGGGCCGAGTTCGAGCACGACATCCGCTACAAGGGCACGGTGCCGGACGAGCACGCTCCTGAGTTCGACCGCCGGTTCACCCTGGCCGCCGGGTTGCTGGAGCTGGCCGATCAGCAGTTCACCGCGATCCGCGAGCGCCTCCGGGCACCGGTGCCCGGCGACGGGGCCGACGACGTCGACCCCGACGACCCTCGGATCGCGCCCCGGGAACTGGCCGCGTTCCTGGCCGGGCAGTACTCCGACGCCGGCTGGTCGCGCCCGGACCACTACACCTGGATCTCCGGCCTGCTGCTCGAACTCGGCGTGACCAGCCTGGTGGAGCTCGGCGAGGTGCTGCGCGGCGTCGACGACCGCGGCATCACCGCCCGGATGGACTACCGCTATCCCCCGGGCGCCGTGCGCCGGCTGGACGACACGCTGCTGGCCGGCTTCGGGCAGCGGTACGTGGACCTGCACGGCAACGCCGACCGGCGGGCCGCCCTGACCACCCGGCTGCAGCGGCTCACCGGCCGCTGACCACCGCGCCGCGGCCGAGCACCCCGGCGGCCGACGGGACCGGCCGGGCCGACGTCCGGGGGTGGGCAGGTCATAGCCTCACCCTCATGCGCGCAGTCCAGATCACCGAGTTCGGCGGCCCCGAGGTCCTCAACGTCGTCGACCTCCCCGACCCCGTCCCCGGCGACGGTCAGCAGCTCTACGAGGTGAGTGCCGCCGGCGTGAACTACGCCGACACCCACCAGACCGAGGACAGCTACCTCGCCCCGCAGACGCTGCCGCTGGTACCGGGGGCGGAGTTCGTCGGCCGCCCCGCCGGTGGCGGCGAGCGCGTGGTCGGGCTGGTGGAGGGCGGCGGGTACGCCGAGAAGGTCGTCGGCAGCCCGCGGCTGACCTGGCCGGTGCCCGACGCCGTCACCGACGAGCAGGCCCTCGCCCTCGTGCTGCAGGGCACCACCGCCTGGCACCTGCTCAGGACCAGCGCGCACCTGGCCGCGGGCGAGTCGGTGGTCGTCATCGCCGGCGCCGGCGGAGTCGGGTCGCTGGCCGTGCAGCTGGCCAAGCGGTGGGGCGCCGGGCGAGTCATCGCCACCGCGTCCAGCCCCGAGAAGCGGGCGCTGGCCGAGGAGCTCGGCGCCGACGCCACCGTCGACCCCGCGCTCGCCGACGACGACCCGAAGACCTTCACCGCGGCGCTGCGCGAGGCCAACGGCGGCAGGCGGGTCGACGTCGTCCTCGAGATGACCGGCGGCAACGTCTTCGACGGCTCGTTCTCCGCGCTGGCGCCCTTCGGCCGGCTCGTCGCCTACGGCATGGCCGGCCGGCGCCCGCCGAAGGCCGTGCAGCCGCCGTCGCTCATGGGCACCAGCCGCGGCGTCATCGGCTTCTGGCTGGCGCACTGCTTCAGCCGCCCGGCCATGCTCGACGACGCGATGAGCGACCTGCTGCAGCTCACCGCCGACGGCGCGCTGACGCCGGTCGGCGGCGGCCGCTACCCGCTGTCCGCCGTCCGCGAGGCGCACCAGGACATCCTGTCCCGCCGCACCACCGGCAAGCTGGTCCTCGACCCGACCCGCTGACACCGCACCTCACGCACCGTCACCGCCCGGAGGGCCCACCCCTCCGGGCGGTGGCGCGTCTCCCCCCGACGGGTCACGACCACTACACCGTTCCGCTATCCCCTCCCTAACGTCGTCGGTGACCACTGCTGGGGGTGTGCAACGTCGCCCGGACCCCGGCGATCACCCGGATCGTCCAGGGGAGACCGTGTCCCGACCGACACCCCGTGCCCGCGCGGCCGCCTTCGCGCTCGGCGCGACCGGCCTCACCGGCTGCGAGTGGCCCGACGTCAGCATGAGCCCCGGCCTCGGCGCCGCCGCGGAGACCACCGAGGCCGCCGAGCCCACCGACGAGCCCGCCGACGAGACGCCGGCCGAGGAGACGGCGACGACCGACGAGGTCGCCGTCCCCACGCCGGTGCGGCCCACCGGCGACCTCGACGCGGGATCGCTCACCCGCGCGCTGCCGGCCGGCGACCGCACCGTCGTCGTCGACTACTGGACCGCCGACCAGGCCACCACCTGGACCGCGGCCCAGGACAAGACCATCCAGATCGCCGCGCACGTCGAGGGCGGGGACGACGAGACCGAGGTCCTCGTCACCCGCTTCGCCGCCACGACCGACGACGGCACCGCCCGCCTCCTCGCCGCCGAGGACCGGGGCGAGTTCGCGCTCATGCCGCCGTTCAGCTACACCACCGCGCTCACCCTCACCGAGGCCACCCCGGCAGCGACGTCGCTGACGGTCACGGTGCAGTTCGACCTGCTGGTCGAGACCGAGCCCGGCGCCCAGCGCTACTTCCGCCAGACCGTGCTCGACACCCTCGAGCTGCCGCTCCTGCAGGAGGACCCCTCGTGACCCAGCTCGTCGTCCACGGCATGCGGCGGTCCACCGACCGCGTGCAGCTGCTCGCCCGCGGCGGTCAGCAGATCCCCGACATCAGCTCGCTGGTGCCCGCCGAGTTCGGCGGCCCGCAGGACAGCGCCGAGGCGCTGCGCCACGCCACCATCAGCTGCGTCATCCCGGCCTACAACGAGGAGTCGACGATCGCCGACGTCCTCACCTCGCTGCTGTCGCAGACCCGGCCGCCGGACGTGATCCACGTCGTCATCAACAACACCGACGACGACACCCCGGAGATCGCCGGCCAGTTCGTCGGCGAGCACACCCGCGTGGTCAAGGGCGAGACGTACCGGACCACCGTGCACGTGCACGACATCGGCGAGAACCCCGACAAGAAGGTCGGCGCGCTCAACTACGGCTACTTCGTCAGCCGTGGCTACGACTACATCCTCGGCGTCGACGGCGACACCACCCTCGACCGGCGCTGCGTCGAGTGGCTGGAGAAGGAGATGGTCACCGACCCGCGCATCGGCGGGCTGTCGGCCATCTACACCTTCGACAAGTCCAAGGTGCACGGCGCGATGGCGAAGTTCCTCGTCGCCGGCCAGCGCGCGCAGTTCGCCGGCTTCAACATGGACAACCTCGTCCGCGGCCGGAACATGGCCGTCCTCGGCGGCCAGTGCAGCCTCTTCAGCGTCCGCGCGCTGGAGGCCGTCATGTACCGCCACCACCAGTCCGCCCCGTGGGTGCGCGACTCGGAGGTCGAGGACTCCAAACTCTCGCTGCAGATCAAGGACGCGGGCTTCAGCACGAAGATCAGCGCCCGGGCCCGCGCGTTCGTGGGGCCGATGACCACCCTGCGCGCGCTGCACGGCCAGCAGGTGAAGTGGAACTTCGGCGGCATCGACCTGCTGTGGCCCGGCCAGCGCGGCGACAGCAAGGGCCAGCCGCTGCACCCGAACCTGCGGCTGCGCTGGTACGAGAACATCTCGATGGTCTTCAACATCGCCGCCCGCATGGGCTTCCTGCTGCTGCTGGCGGCGGCGCTGTCGATCGACGCGTTCGTGTTCAACCCGATCTGGCTGATCCCGCCGGCGGTGGCGACGCTGCTGAACCTGCGGATCGCGCTGGCGATGCACGACAAGAGCGCCACGGACCTGCTCTACGCCGCCCTGGTGGCGCCCGCCGAGCTCTACATGTGGGTGCGGATGGGCCACTTCGTCACCGCGTGGGTGCAGTTCTTCGCCCGCGTGGAGAAGGACAACTGGGCGGCGCAGGCGGCGGCCGAGCGCGGCCGCGGGTCGGCCTACGTCATGCCGGCGGTCTGCGCGGCGGTCACCTTCGCGGTGCTGATCTTCGCCTGGAGCCAGCAGAGCATCGGCGTGCAGTCGGCGATCCTGTCGATCGGCTGGCCGGTCCTGTACCTGCTCACGATCCTGCAGACGGTCCTCATGCTGAAGAAGCTGGTGCGCCGCCAGCGCGGCTTCAGCGTCTGACCTCCTGACGCACGCGAGGGGCCCCGGACCTGCTGGTCCGGGGCCCCTCGTGCGTGCGCGGCCGGGGCGTGGTCAGAACAGGCGCTGCAGCCGCCAGGCCGCGAGGCCGAGGCCGCAGGCGAGCAGCAGGGTGGCCACCCGCACGAACCAGTAGGAGACGTCCTGCGGCTCGGTGGTGTAGCCGATCTGGCTGCCCAGGTCGTCGTAGACCGCCTCGAGCTCGGCGCGGGTGCGGGCCTCGTTGTACTGCCCGCCGGTCTCGTCGGCGATCAGCCGCAGCGCCTCGCGGTCGATCGGCACCGGCGTCCGCTCGCCGCCGATGTCGATGGAGCCGTAGTCGGTGCCGAACGCGATCGTCGACACCGGCACCCCGGCCTCCTGCGCCGCGGAGATCGCCTGGGTGTTCTCCCGGCCGACGGTGTTGTAGCCGTCGGACAGCAGCAGGATCCGCGCCGGGGGCAGCGCCTCCTCCGAGCCGACGTCGAGGGTCGACTGGAAGGTGCTGATCGCGGTCAGCGAGGTGAAGATCGCCTCGCCGATCGCCGTCGCCTCCGACAGCTCCAGGTTGGCGATGGCGCCGCGCACCTGGTCGCGGTCGGTCGTCGGGGTCACCAGCGTCGACGCGGTGCCCGAGAACGACACCAGCCCGAGGTTGATCCGCTCGGGGAGGATGTCGACGAAGTCGCTGGCGGCGTCCTTCATCGCCTCGAACCGGCTGGGCTCGATGTCCTCGGCCTGCATCGACAGCGACACGTCGAGGGCCAGGACGACGGTGGCGGTCTCCCGCGGCACCCGCACCTCGGTGCTCGGCTGCGCGAGCGACAGCACCAGCCCGAGCAGCGAGGCGAGCGTCAGCCCGAACGCGACGTGGCGCACCCACCCGGCCCGCTTGGGCAGCAGGCTCGCGGCGAGCCCCGTCTGGGAGAACCGGGCGGCGTACACCCGCCGGCGCAGCTGCTTCACCACGTACAGCGCCGCCAGGGCGACGACGGGGACGAGGGCGATCAGCCACAGTGGTGACTGGAAACTCACGGGCGGGCCCTCCTGGGGTGCGGGGCGCTCACCGCGAGGCCCCGCCGCTGCCGGCGCGCCGGCGGTCGGCGACGAAACGGACGACGTCCATCAGCCAGTCGCGGTCGGTGCGCAGCTGCAGGTGCCCGGCACCCGCGCGGCGCAGGCCGGCGGCGATGGCCCGCCGCTGCTCGGCGGCTCCGGCGGCGTAGCGGGCCCGGAACTCGGGGTCGCCGGTGGGCACCTCGAGCGTCTGGCCGGACTCGGGGTCGCGGACGGTGAGCAGGCCGACGTCGGGCAGCTCGAGCTCGCGCGGGTCGACCACCTCGATGGCGAGCAGCTCGTGCCGGGTGCCGAGCCCGCGCAGCGGCCGCTCCCAGTCGGCGGTCTGCCCCGCGTCCGACCCGAGGAAGTCGCTGACCACGACGACCAGCCCGCGGCGGCGCGGCGGGCGGCGCAGGGTCTCCAGGGCCGCGGCGAGGTCGCCGCGGCGGCCGGTGGACGCCCGCGGGGTGGCGACGACGGCGCGCAGCAGCCGGTCGGCCGCGAGCCGGCCGGGCTGCGCCGGATAGCGGTCGACCCGCTCGCCGGTGGTCACGACGGCGCCGAGCCGGTTGCCGCCCCGCACGGTCAGGTGGCTGACCGCGGCGAGCCCGGCGATGGCCAGGTCGCGCTTGTCGCACAGGCCCGTGCCGAAGTCGAGGCTGGCCGACAGGTCGACCACCGCCCACGTCTCCAGCTCGCGGTCGGCGATCGTCTCGCGCACGTGCGGCACCTGGGTGCGGGCGGTGACCGGCCAGTCCATCCGCCGGACGTCGTCGCCCGGGTGGTAGGTGCGCGAGTCGCCGGCCTCGGTGCCCGACCCGGGGACCAGGCCCAGGTGGTCGCCCTGCAGCAGCCCGTCGAGCCGCCGCCGGACGGTGAGCTCGAGCCGCTGCAGCAGGACGTCGGCCGGGCCCTCGCCGAAGTGCGGCGGGGAGCCGTCGCCGTCCCGGGGGTCGATGCCCGAGCCGGGGGTGCCCGAGCCGGGGGTCGCGCCCGCCGTCCCGGGGTCGGTCGCGGTCGCCGTGCCGCCGTCCGCGCCGTCGGGGGCGGCCTCCGCCGCCCGCGCCCGGCCGCGCCGGAGGATCACGCCTGCGGGGTGCCCGGGGCGTGCCCGTTGCCGGCGGGCGCGCCGGGACCGGGCTGGCCGTTCTGCGCCTGGCCGGGCGCCTGGCCGAGAGGACGGCCGGGCTGGCCGTTCGGCGGGACGGGCGGCGGGAACGGCGGGCCGTACTGCGGCGCGCCCTGCGGCGGCCCGTACTGCGCCGCCCCGGGCGGGGGCACCTGCGGGCCGCCGGGCGCGGCCGGCCCGAAGCCGCCGGCGCGCTGGCGCGGGGTGACCTGCGGCAGCGGCACGGTCTGCAGGATCCGCTTGACGACGTGGTCGGCGGGCACGCCGTCGGCCAGCGCGTCGTAGGAGAGCACGAGGCGGTGGCGCAGCACGTCGGCGGTGACGTCGAGGACGTCCTGCGGCAGCACGTAGTCGCGGCCGCGGACCAGGGCGAGCGCGCGGCTGGCGGCGATCAGGCCGAGGGACGCGCGCGGGCTGGCGCCGTAGGACACCCAGGAGGCGACGTCGTCCATGCCGTGGTCGCGCGGCTGGCGGGTGGCGACGACGAGCCGCACGACGTAGTCGACCAGCGCGTGGTGCACGAACACCTGGGAGGCGGTGCGCTGCATGCGGCGCAGGTCGTCGGGGCCGAGGACGGTCTCGGCCACCGGCGGCGTCGAGCCCATCCGGTAGATGATCTCGCGCTCCTCCTCCGGGCTCGGGTAGTCCACGAGCACCTTCATGAGGAAGCGGTCGCGCTGGGCCTCGGGCAGCGGGTACACGCCCTCGGACTCGATCGGGTTCTGCGTGGCGAGCACGAGGAACGGGTCGGGCAGCTTGTGCGTGACGCCGCCGATGGACACCTGCCGCTCCGCCATGACCTCCAGCAGCGCCGACTGCACCTTCGCCGGCGCGCGGTTGATCTCGTCGGTGAGCACGAAGTTGGCGAACACCGGGCCGAGCTCGGTGTCGAAGGCGTCCTGGCCGGCCTTGTAGATGCGGGTGCCGAGGATGTCGGCGGGCACCAGGTCGGGGGTGAACTGCAGGCGGGCGAACTGCCCGCCGACGACCCGCGCCAGCGTCTCGACGGCGAGGGTCTTCGCGACGCCGGGCACGCCCTCGAGCAGCACGTGACCGCGGGCCAGCAGCGCCACCAGCATCCGCTCGACCAGCCGGTCCTGGCCGACGATGACCCGCTTGATCTCGAACAGGACCCGCTCCAGCCGCGCGGCGTCGGCCGACGGGGGCACCGGAGCTCCGCTCGCGGCGGACGCGCCCGCGGGCTCGTCGAGAGGGGTGCTGGCGGCGGTGGTCACGGGGCTCCCTGGATGCCGGTCCGCGGCCGCCGGGCACCCGTCGTCGGGGTCCCGGGGAGGCCGGTGACGGGCCGCTCGCCCGTCCCGGCGCCAGTGTCCCACCCCGACCTGGCAAGCCGTCCGGATCGGCCGTGCGGCGCCCCGCGCGGCGCGTCCGCCCGGACACGCCGCCGCCCCCGGACGCGCGGAGGCGCCCGGTGCGTCCCCCTGCACCGGGCGCCTCTCGGCTGCTAGCGTGGGCGGTGCGTCGGGCAGCTCCCCCCGTGGCTGCCCGACGCCCCACTCCTCCCCCGGCCGGTGTCCCCCTCCCGGCCCGGGAAGCCTGCTCCCTCAGGCGGTCGGACGGACCGCGCCGAAGTAGTCGCTGCCGAACCACATGGAGCCGGTCCGGACGACGTCGCCGCTCTGCGGGGCGTGGACCACCCGGCCGTTCCCGATGTAGAGCGCGACGTGGTAGATCGACGTGTACGAGCTGCCCGAGCCCCAGAAGACCAGGTCGCCGGGACGCAGGTCGGCGCGGGCCACCGTGGAGCCGCGGAAGCGCCACCACTGGTCGCGGCTGGTGCCGCCGATCCGGATGCCGGCCTGCGCGTAGGCGTACTCGGTGAGGCCCGAGCAGTCGAAGCCCCAGATGCGGGTGTCCGGCGGGATGCCGTAGCCCGGACCGTTGGCCCCGCCGCCGCCCCAGCTGTAGGGCAGGCCCTGCTGCGACATCGCCGCGTCGATCGCGGTCTCCACCGCCGACGCCGAGGGCGCACCGGCGGTGGTGGCCGGCGGCGGCGTCGGGTTGCCCGAGGAGGACGACCCCGACGACGACGAGCCCGACGACGACGAGCCGGACGACGACCCCGAGGAGGACGAGCGGGACGGCGTGGTCGGCGCGGCGGTCTGCGGCGCGGCGGTCTGCGGCGCCGGCGCGGGTGCCGGGCGGGCGGTGGTGGCCCGCGCCGCTGCGGCGCGCGCGGCGGCCTGGGCGGCGGCCTCGGCGGCGGCCTGCTCGGCCTCCAGCTGCGCGACCTCCAGACCCGCGGCCTGCGCCTGGGCGGCGACGGCGTCGCGCTGCTCGGCGACGGCGGCGCGCTGCTCGCGGGCGGCGGACTCCTGCGCCTGCGCGCCGGCCAGCGTGACGGCGGCCTCGACCTGCAGCGTCTCGGCCTGCGCGGAGGCGACCTGCGCCTGCTGCTGCGCGGCGACCGCCTGCTGCTGCAGCACCTCGAGCTCGCCGACGACGTCGACGCGGTGGCTGCCGGCGGCCTCGAGCAGCGCGGCGCGCTCGATGAGCTGGGCGGGGCCGTCGGCCGACATGAGCGCGGCGGCGCCGGGGGCGGTGGTGCCCTGGATGTAGGTCGTGCGGGCGTAGTCGGCGACCTGCGCGCGGCCCACGGCGACGTCGGCGTCGGCCTGCGCGGCGGCGGCCGTGGCGGCGTCGGCGGCGGCGCGGGCGGCCTCGTAGGCGGCCTGTGTCTCCTCGTAGTCCTGCAGCGCGATCTGCGCGTTCTGGTGCGCCGTCTCCGCGGCGGCCTCGGCCTGCGCGAGCTGGGCGCTCAGCACGCCGACCTGCTGCTCGGCGGCGACCCGCTCGGCCTCGGCGGCGGCGATCTCGGCGTCGCTCGGGGCGGCGGACGCGGTGCCCGGGGTCAGGCCCAGGACGACCAGCCCGGCGACCGCCGAGCCGGCGGCGCGGAGAGCCCAGTGGTGATGTCGCGTGCGCGTACCCGTTCCCACGTGCCGACCCCTCCCGGTGCGCCGGCTCGCCGGCCGGCGCTCGCTGTGCGGGCGCCCGGGACCGGACGCCACCCAGGCCGGTCATCGACCGGCCCGGGTGACCTCCGGAGGGATCTGCGGGGGATCTCCCCCCGAGGGGGGAGGCCTCAGTTCACCTGGCGGCCGCCGGTGGAGGACCAGAACGGCTCGCGCAGCTTGAACTTCTGGATCTTGCCGGTGGCGGTGCGAGCGAGCTCGTCGCGGAACTCGACCCGCTTGGGCGCCTTGTAGCCGGCCAACCGGGTGCGGCAGTGGGCGATGATCTCCTCCGCCGTCGCCGTCTCCCCCTCGGCGAGCACGACGAGGGCGGTGACCAGCTCGCCCCACTTCTCGTCGGGGATGCCGATGACGGCGACCTCCGCGACCGCCGGGTGGCTGAACACGGCGTCCTCCACCTCGATCGAGGACACGTTCTCCCCGCCGGTGATGATCACGTCCTTCTTGCGGTCGGAGATCGTGAGGTAGCCGCCGTCGTCCACGCTGCCGCCGTCGCCGGTGTGGAACCAGCCGCCCTCCAGCGCCTCGGCGGAGGCGTCGGGGTTCTCCCAGTAGCCGGCGAGCACGGTGTTGCCGCGGGCGAGGACCTCCCCCGACTCGCTGATCTCGATCCGGGTGCCCAGCGCCGGGACCCCGGCCCGCGACAGCCGCTTCGCCCGCTCCTCGGGGTCGAGGTCGTCGAACTCCGCGCGCGGCCGGTTGACGGTGAGCAGCGGCGCGGTCTCGGTGAGGCCGTAGATCTGGTTGAACTCCCAGCCCAGCTCGGCCTCCACGCGGGCGATGGTGCGCGACGGCGGCGGGGCCCCGGCGACGACGATGCGCACCCGGTCGCGGCCCGGGACCTCGCCGTCCCAGTCGGCGGCGGCGTCGAGGACGGCGTTCCACACCGCGGGCGCGCCGGACATCATCGTCACGCCGTGCCGCTCGACCCGGCGCAGGATCTCCGCGCCGTCGACCTTGCGCAGCACCACCTGGCGGGCCCCGACGCCGGCCATCGTGTACGGCAGGCCCCAGCCGTTGCAGTGGAACATCGGCAGCGTGTGCAGGTAGACGTCGCGGTCGCTGACCTGCATGTGCATGCCGAAGGTGACCGCGTTCACCCAGATGTTGCGGTGGGTCATCTGCACGCCCTTGGGCCGCGCCGTCGTGCCGCTCGTGTAGTTGATCGTGGCGGTGGCGTCCTCGTCGGGCTCGGCCCACGGCCGCGGCTCGGCGTCGAAGGCCAGCAGCTGCTCGTACTCCTCGCCGGTGCCGAAGCGGTGCTCGGCCTGCACGCCCTTGAGCGAGGTCTCCAGCTCCGGGTCGACCAGCAGCACCCGCGCGCCGGAGTGCCCGACGATGTAGGACACCTCCTCGGGGTTGAGCCGGAAGTTCACCGGCACCGCCACCCGCCCCGACGACGGCACGGCGAGCAGGACCTCCAGCAGCCGGGCGGCGTTGTGGCTGACGACCGCCACCCGCTCGCCCTCCCCCACGCCCAGGGCGTCGAGCCCGGCCTGCAGCGCGCGGCCGCGGCGGGCGACGTCGCGCCAGCTCACCTCCCCCAGCGGCGGGGCCGGCTGGTCCGGCTCGTCGACGATCCCGACCCGGTCGCCGTAGACGAGCTCGGCGCGGTCGAGGAAGTCGCGGGTGGTCAGGGGCACGCGCATGCCGGGCTCCCGGGTGGCCAGGGCCGACCGCGGTCGGCCGCTCGACGTGGTCGGGGTCACGCTATCCGCTGGCGAGCACCAGCCACGCGGCCACGGCCGTGCCCGCCGTCGCGGCCAGCGCGCGGACGGTGTCCACCCGCAGCAGCCGGGCGAGCACCGCCCGGTCGAACCCCTGCGCCAGGTGCCGGTGCAGCGGCACCGCCAGCAGTCCGGTGACCCCCAGGACGACCCCCAGGCAGACGGCGGCGGCGACCACCCCGGGCACCGGCGCGCCGGCCGGGCGGGCCGCGAGCAGCCACAGCACCGTGACGCCCTGCCCGGCGAACAGCGGCCCGACGACGGCGGTGACCCGCCGCTGGTGCGCCTTCTCGTAGGCGGGGAACGCCCCGGCCGGCACCTGCGCGAACTGCGGGTAGACCAGCGCCCGCACGGTCCACTGGAACCCGGCGTAGGCGGCGGTCAGCGCCAGGTGGACGACGAGGAGGGTCACCGTCGCGTCGTCGTCTTCCGCGGCGTCGTCGTCGGCGTCGTCGTCGGCGTCGGCGTCGTCTTCGGCGGCTTGCCGCGCCAGGCCAGGCTCCGCGCGTCGAGCTCGCGCAGCAGCGGGTCGCCCTCGGCGAGCACCCGCTCGGCCATCGCGACCGCCCCGGCGAGCTGGTCGTCGGACAGCTGGGCGAAGGCCGGCGAGCGGCGGCGGTCGAGGACGTCGTACCAGCGCCCGCCGACCGCGTGGTCGAGCACGATCCGGCCGAAGCAGTGGTCGTTGGTGACCACCCAGCGCCCCTCGCGCGCCCGCCGCGGCAGCTCGTGCAGCACCAGCTCGCGGTAGCGGGCCTCGAGGTCGGCGCGGGTCACACCGTCCCCAGCAGTCGCGGCAGCGCCGTCGAGATGGGCTCGCGGACGACGAGGTCGGCGAGGTCGTCGTAGGGCGTGGGCTCGGCGTTGACGATGACGACCCGGGCGCCGTGCGCGGCGGCGACCTCCACCAGCCCGGCCACGGGGTGCACGACGAGCGAGGTGCCGACGGCGAGGAAGACGTCGCAGTCGGCGGCCGCCTCGGCCGCGGCGCCCAGCACCCGCTCGTCGAGCGCCTGCCCGAAGCTGACGGTCGCCGACTTGAGGATCCCGCCGCAGACCCGGCAGGCCGGGTCGTCCTCGCCGGCGTCGAGGCGGGCCAGGGCGTCGTCCATCGACGTGCGGTCGCCGCAGGACAGGCACTCGACGGCGTGCACCGTGCCGTGCAGCTCGAGCACGGTGCCCGGCGGGGAGCCGGCGGCCTGGTGCAGCCCGTCGACGTTCTGGGTGAGCAGCGCGTGCAGCCGGCCCTGCTCCCCCAGTCGCGCCAGCGCCCGGTGCCCGGCGTTCGGGGCGACGTCGGCGGCCCGCATCTCGGCACGCATCCGCCACGCCTTCCGGCGGATCCCCGGGTCGGCGACGTAGTAGGACAGCGTCACGAGCTTCTCGGCGTCGGGGTCGCGGGTCCAGACGCCGTTCGGGCCGCGGTAGTCGGGGATGCCGCTGTCGGTGGAGATCCCGGCGCCGGTGAGCACGGTGACCCGCCGGGCCTCGGCGAGCCAGCCGGGCAGCGGGTCGGGGACGGCGCCGGTCACGCGCCCACGGTAGGCACGCCGCCCGCCCGCCGCCCCCGCGCACGATCAGGCGGGCTCACCTCCGCGCGTCCTGGCTCACCTCCGCGCGTCCTGGCTCACCGCCGGCCGTGAGCCAGGACGCGGCACGATCAGGCGGCCTGATCGTGCCGGGACCGGCCCGTCCGCCGTGAGACACAGGTCACCGGGTGAGGGAAGGGTCGCCTTCCCAGCGGCCCGCGCGCGCCACCTGGGATGATGGAGGGTGGCATTCAAGCCCGATGGACTCTCGAGGGTGAGGCGCAAGCAGTGGCAGCCAGCAAGGACAGCTTCGGGGCCCGGTCGACGCTCAGCGTCGACGGCACCGACTACGACATCTACCGGCTCGACGCGGTCGAGGGCGCAGGCAAGCTCCCCTTCTCCCTGAAGGTCCTGCTCGAGAACCTGCTGCGCACCGAGGACGGCGCCGACATCACGGCCGACCACATCCGGGCGCTGGCGAACTGGGACCCGTCGGCCGAGCCCGACCAGGAGATCCAGTTCACCCCGGCCCGCGTGGTCATGCAGGACTTCACCGGCGTCCCCTGCATCGTCGACCTCGCCACGATGCGCGAGGCGATGGCCGACCTCGGCGGCGACCCGAACAAGATCAACCCGCTCGCCCCGGCCGAGCTGGTCATCGACCACTCCGTCATCGCCGACGTCTTCGGCACCCCGGAGAGCTTCGAGCGCAACGTCGAGATCGAGTACGAGCGCAACGGCGAGCGCTACCAGTTCCTGCGCTGGGGCCAGGGCGCGTTCGACGACTTCAAGGTCGTCCCCCCGGGCACCGGCATCGTCCACCAGGTCAACATCGAGCACCTGGCCCGCGTGGTCTTCCCGCGCCAGGAGGGCGACCGCGTCGTCGCCTACCCCGACACCTGCGTCGGCACCGACTCGCACACCACGATGGTCAACGGCCTGGGCGTCCTGGGCTGGGGCGTCGGCGGCATCGAGGCCGAGGCCGCGATGCTCGGCCAGCCGGTGTCGATGCTCATCCCGCGCGTCGTGGGCTTCAAGCTCACCGGCGAGCTGCCCGACGGCTCCACCGCCACCGACCTGGTCCTCACGATCACCGAGATGCTGCGCCAGCACGGCGTCGTCGGGAAGTTCGTCGAGTTCTACGGCGAGGGCGTCTCCGCGGTGCCGCTGGCCAACCGCGCCACGATCGGCAACATGAGCCCGGAGTTCGGCTCCACTGCGGCGATGTTCCCCATCGACGAGGAGACCACCGCCTACCTGCGGCTCACCGGCCGCTCGGAGGAGCAGGTCGCGCTCGTCGAGGCCTACGCGAAGGAGCAGGGCCTCTGGCACGACCCGTCGCGCGAGATCGCCTTCTCCGAGTACCTCGAGCTCGACCTGTCGACGGTCGTCCCCTCCATCGCCGGCCCGAAGCGCCCGCAGGACCGGGTCGCGATCACCGACGCCAAGCACGCCTTCCGCGCGGCGCTCGCCGACTACGTCTCGGCCGACGAGACCGGCGGCGACGACCGCAAGCCGGGCGTCCCGCAGAACACCCAGCCCTTCGGCGTCGAGTCCCGCGTCGACGAGGCGTCGTCGGAGTCCTTCCCGGCCTCCGACCCGGCCACCCCGGCCCCGGGCAGCGAGGGCGGCAACGGCACCGCCGGCCAGCCGCACCACTACGAGGACGACCCGGTCTCCGGCCGCCCCTCGAAGCGGACCCGCGTCGTCATGGAGGACGGCACCGAGACGTTCGTCGACCACGGCTCCGTCGTGATCGCGGCGATCACCTCGTGCACCAACACGTCCAACCCGTCGGTGATGATCGGCGCCGCGCTGCTGGCGAAGAACGCCGTCGAGCGGGGCCTGACCACCAAGCCGTGGGTGAAGACGACGCTGGCCCCCGGGTCGAAGGTCGTCACCGACTACTACGAGAAGGCGCAGCTCACCCCGTACCTGGAGAAGCTCGGCTTCTACCTGGTCGGCTACGGCTGCACCACCTGCATCGGCAACTCGGGCCCGCTGCCGGAGCCGGTCAGCAAGGCGGTCAACGAGGCCGACCTCGCCGTCGTCTCGGTGCTGTCGGGCAACCGCAACTTCGAGGGCCGGATCAACCCCGACGTCAAGATGAACTACCTGGCCTCCCCGCCGCTGGTCATCGCCTACGCGCTGGCCGGCTCGATGGACGTCGACCTCAACAACGACCCGCTGGGCCAGGACGCCGACGGCAACGACGTCTTCCTGCACGACATCTGGCCCTCGCCGCACGAGGTGCAGCGGGTCATCGACGAGGCCGTCTCGGCGGAGATGTTCAGCAACGACTACGCCGACGTCTTCGCCGGCACCGAGCAGTGGCAGGCGCTGCCCACGCCCACCGGCGACACCTTCGAGTGGGACGCGCAGAGCACCTACGTCCGCAAGCCCCCGTACTTCGAGGGCATGCAGGACCAGCCGGCCCCGGTCCAGGACATCACCGGCGCCCGCACCCTGGCGGTGCTCGGCGACTCGGTGACCACCGACCACATCTCCCCCGCCGGCTCGATCAAGGCCGACAGCCCCGCCGGGAAGTACCTGTCCGAGCACGGCGTGCAGCGCCGCGACTTCAACTCCTACGGCTCCCGGCGCGGGAACCACGAGGTGATGATCCGCGGCACCTTCGCCAACATCCGGCTGCGCAACCAGCTGGTGCCCGGCACCGAGGGTGGCGTCACCAAGAACCACCTGACCGGCGAGACGACGACGATCTACGACGCCTCGCAGGCCTACCAGGAGCAGGGCATCCCCCTGGTCGTGCTGGCCGGCAAGGAGTACGGCTCGGGCTCGTCGCGCGACTGGGCGGCGAAGGGGACGGCGCTGCTCGGCGTCAAGGCGGTCATCGCCGAGAGCTACGAGCGGATCCACCGCTCCAACCTCATCGGCATGGGCGTGCTGCCGCTGCAGTTCCCCGAGGGCCAGGACCGGGAGTCGCTCGGCCTGACCGGTGACGAGGAGTTCACGATCACCGGGATCACCGCCCTCAACGACGGCGAGACCCCGCGCACCGTGAAGGTGAAGGCCGGGGACGTCGAGTTCGACGCCCGCGTCCGCATCGACACCCCCGGCGAGGCGAACTACTACCGCAACGGCGGGATCATGCAGTACGTCCTCCGCTCGCTGCGGCAGGGCTGATCCCCCGATGGACCTGGGCCTGGGCGGTCGCGGGTACCTGCTCACCGGCGCGAGCCGGGGGCTGGGCCTGGCGACCGCCCGGGCCCTCGTCGCCGACGGGGCGCGCGTCCTCGTCAGCTCACGCTCCGCCTCCTCCGTGGACGCCGCCGTCGCCGCGTTGGGCGACGGCGCGTCCGGGGCGGTGGCCGACCTCGCCGACCCCGGTGCCGCCGAGCACCTGGTGACGACGGCGCGCGAGCGGCTCGGCACGGTCGACGGCCTGCTGGTCAGCGTCGGCGGCCCCGCGCCGGGCAGCGTGCTGGACACGCCGGAGGACGCCTGGCGCGCCGCCGTCGACAGCGTGCTGCTCGGCCCGCTGCGGCTGGTGCGGGCGCTGGTGCCGCACCTGTCCGCCGGCGCCGTCATCGGCTTCGTGCTCTCGACGTCGGTGCGCCAGCCGATCGGGTCCCTCGCGATCTCCAACGGCCTGCGTCCCGGCCTGGCCATGACGGCGAAGGCGCTGTCCGACGAGCTGGGCCCGCGCGGGATCCGGGTGCTCGGGCTGATGCCGGGCACCATCGCCACCGACCGGATCACCGAGATCGAGGCCGCCTCCGGGGACCCGGCCGCCGCGCGGGCCCGCACCGAGCGGAGCATCCCGCTGCGCCGCGTCGGCCAGCCCGAGGAGTTCGGCCGGGTGGCGGCCTTCCTGCTCTCCCCCGCCGCGAGTTACGTCACGGGCACGATGGTCGCCGTCGACGGCGGCGTCCTCCGCACCCCGTGACCGCCGTCCCGGACGCTCCGGCCGACGGCCCCGTCCTCGTCGCGTGCGCGCACGGCACCCGCAACCCCACCGGGCGCCGGCTGGTGGCCGAGCTGGCGCTCGCCGCGCGCCGGCTGCGTCCCGGCCTGGTCACGACGGCGGCCTTCGTCGACGTGCAGCCGCCGACCGTCGTCGACGTGGTCGCCGGACTCGCCGCGGAGGAACGGCCGGCCGTCGTCGTCCCGCTGCTGCTGTCCGGCGGCTACCACGTGCACGTCGACATCGCGGGTGCGGTGGCCGCGCACGAGTCCGCCGTCGCCGCCCGCCCGCTGGGGCCCGACCCGCGGCTGGCCGCGGTGCTCGCCGACCGGCTGGCCGAGGCCGGCGCCGACCCGCGCGACCCGCTGACCGCCGTCGTGCTGGCCGCGGCCGGGTCGAGCGACCCGCGCTCGGTCGCCGACGTCGAGGACACCGCCGACCTGCTGCAGCGCTCCTGGGCGGGCCCGGTGACCACCGGCTACGGCTCGGCCGCGCAGCCCCCGGTCGCCGACGCGGTGGCCGCCGCGCGGCGGGCCGGCGCCGAGCGGGTCGTCGTCGCCTCCTACCTGCTGGCGCCCGGGCACTTCCACGGCAAGCTCGCCGAGGCCGGTGCCGACCTGGTCACCGCTCCCCTGCTGCCCGACGCGCGCATCGCCGCGGTCCTGCTCGACCGCTACGACGCCGCCCTCGGCTGACGCCACCGGGCCGCCTCCCGGGGTGGGAGGCGGCCCGGGACGCGGGGACCGGGGGCTCGCTAGCCGACGGCCCCGGCGACGGCGAGCGCCTCGGCGGCCTCCCGCCGCGACACCCGCACGAGGGTCGCGCTCACGACGGCGGCCGCGGCGAGGAAGCCGGCCGCGACGACGAAGCCGATCCCCCAGCCCTCGACGACCGCGGAGACGTACCCCGGCGTCGTGGGCGGCCCCGCGGGGGCGACGGCCTCGGTGCGCGCCACGCTCACCGCGGTCAGGATGGCCAGCCCGAGGGCCCCGCCGACCTGCTGCCCGGCGTTGAGCAGCGCGCTGGCCACGCCCGCGTCCTCCTGCGGGACACCGGCGACCGCCGCGCTGGTCAGCGCCACGAACGTCAGGCCCATGCCGAGGGCGACCGTCACCAGCGAGGGCAGCACGATCGTGAGGTAGGACGCGGTGGGGTCCAGCCGCAGGCCCAGGACGAGCATGCCGGCCGCGGCCAGCGCCGGGCCGCCGACGAGCAGCGGCCGGGGACCGACCCGCCCGAGCAGCTGCGAGGCGATGCCGGCGCCGACGACGATCGCGACGGTCATCGGGAGGAAGGCGAACCCCGCGCGCAGCGGGGACCAGCCGTTGACCTGCTGCATCCACAGCACGAGGAAGAAGAAGACCGCGAAGATGCCGGCGCCCACGAACAGCGCGCCGAGGTCGGCGCCCAGCACGGAGCGCGACCGGAAGAGCCGGAAGTCGACGAGCGGGTCGGCCGACCGGCGCTGCACGACGACGAAGGCACCCAGCAGCGCGACCGCCAGGGCGAGCATCCCGATCGTCTGCCCGGACGACCAGCCGAAGTCGTTGCCCTTCACCAGTGCGTAGACCAGGGCGACGAGGCCGCCGGTGACCAGGAGGGCACCGGGGACGTCGAAGCCGCGGGCGCGGGCGTCGCGGCTCTCCGGGACCACCCGCAGCGCCCCGACGACGGCCAGGACGGCGACGGGGACGTTGACGAAGAGCACCCAGCGCCAGCTGGCGTACTCGGTGAGGACCCCGCCCAGGATGAGGCCGATCGCGGCCCCGCCGGCGGAGATGGCGGCCCAGATTCCGAGTGCCCGGTTGCGCTCCCGGCCCTCCGCGAAGACGACGGTGAGCAGCGACAGGGCCGACGGCGCCATGAGCGCGCCCGCGAGGCCCTGCAGCAGCCGCGCGCCGACGAGCAGACCGAGGTCGCCGGCGAGACCGCCGAGCAGGGAGGCGACGGCGAACAGGGCCGTGCCGATGACGAAGACCCGGCGGCGGCCGAGCCGGTCGGCCAGCTTCCCGCCGAGCAGCAGGAAGCCGCCGAAGGTGAGGGTGTAGCCGGTGACGATCCAGGACAGGTCGGCCTGGCTCGCGACGCCCAGGGCGACCGCGATGTCGGGGAGCGCGACGTTCACGATCGACACGTCGAGCACGACCATGAGCTGGCTGATGGCGAGGACGGCGAGGGCGAGGCCCTTGCGGACCTCCCGCCCGTCGGGATGGCTGAGGGGACCTGGCCCGGGAGGCGAGGCGGTGGCGGTCACGAGGACTCCTGACGATGGCTCAACGCTCGTGGAGCGACGACTCAACGACCGTAGAGCGACTGCCGGAGATGGTCAACGTCTGTAGAGTGAATCCGTGACCACAGCCGGTGCCGAGCCCGTGTCGCGCGAGGAACGCCGCCGCCGGACGGAGTCGGTGATCCTCCAGCAGGCCCGCTGCCTGTTCGCCGAGGAGGGCTTCGAGCGGACGACGATCCGTGCCGTCGCCGGCCTGGCGGGGGTCGACCCCGCCCTGGTGATGCAGTACTTCGGCAACAAGGAGGGCCTCTTCGCCGCGGCGATGGAGGGCGCCCACACCGGGGGGACGGCCCGCACGGCGCCGCGCGCGGAGATCCCGGCCGCCGTCCTGCGGGACCTGCTGGCCAAGTTCGAGTCCACGCCGGACCGCGAGGCCGCCGTCACGCTCCTGCGCAACTTCCTCACCCACCACGAGGCGAAGCGCATCATGCGGGACGAGGTGATGTGCGCGGTCATCGGCGACCTGTCGCGCACGATCGGCGGGCCCGACGCCGAGCTCAAGGCGGCCCTGCTGATGTCGTGCATCGCCGGCATGGCGCTGGGCCGCTACGCGCTGGAGTTGCCCGGGCTCGGCGACGCCGCGCCCGAGGACATCGAGCGGCTCATGCGCCCGGCGCTCGAGGCCCTCCTCGGCGAGCCTGAGTAGCCGGCCCCGACCCGGGCGGCGCTCTCAGCCGGGATCGGGCCCCGTCGCCGCGGGGCGGGACGGATCGGCCGACCACTGCGACCACGAGCCCGGCCACAGCGCCGCCTCGATCCCGGCCTCCGCGAGCGCGGCCACCTCGTGGGCGGCGGTGACGCCCGAGCCGCAGTAGACGGCGACCCGGGTCCCCGGCCGCACCCCGAGCGCGGCGAACCGGCCGGCGAGGTCGGCGCGGAAGGTCCCGTCGGGCGCCAGGTTCGCCGCGGTCGGCGCGCTCACCGCGCCGGGCACGTGCCCGGCCCGCGGGTCCACCGGCTCCACCTCGCCGCGGTAGCGCTCGGGGGCGCGGGCGTCGAGCAGCACGCCGCCGGAGGCGGGCAGCGCGGCCGCCTCGTCGGCGGTCAGCGTGGGCATGCCGCCGCCGGTCAGCACCACGTCGCCGGGCTCCGGGACGACGTCGCCGGTCTCCAGCTCCCCGCCCGCGGCCACCCACGCGCCGAGGCCGCCGTCGAGAAGCCGCACGTCGGCCAGCCCGCCCCAGCGCAGCAGCCACCAGGCCCGCGCCGCGGCGAGCCCGCCGGTGGCGTCGTAGGCGACGACGGCGTCACCGGACCGGATGCCCCACCGCCGGGCCGCGGCCTGCAGGTCGGCGAGCGCCGGCAGCGGGTGCCGGCCCTCCGCGGCGGAGGCCGGCGCGGCCAGCTCGGTGTCCAGGTCGACGAACACCGCGCCCGGCAGGTGACCGGTCCGGTAGCGCTCGCGGCCGTGCGGGTCGCCGAGCGCCCAGCGGACGTCGAGCAGCACCGGGCGCGGGCCGGCCAGCAGGTCGGCGGCCCGCACGAGCACGCTCACCGCGGTGCGGCCAGCAGCCCGCGCAGCTCGGCGGTGAGGGCGTCGCGGGCGTCGCGGCGGCCCAGCCAGGCGGCCGGCGTCGCCTGGAACAGCGTCGTCTTCCAGCGCCCGCCGCCCTCGTCGACGGCGACCAGCGTGTGGATGCTGTGCAGCCCCGGGTCGATGTCGTCCTCGCCGGGCGGGATCATCCCGGCGTGCGCTTGCAGCACCGCGACGCCGCCGGCCACCGCGCGCACCGACCGGACCAGCGCCACGTACCGGGCGGTCGGGTGGCTGCCGAAGACGCGCCGCAGGTCCGACGCGATCGACAGCCGGCCGCCCACCGTGGTGCCGTCGTAGCCGACCATGTCGCCGTCGTCGGCGAACACCGCGGCGACCGCCGCCCCGCTGCGCTGGTTCCAGCCCTCGATGAACGCGGCGTAGAGCGCGCGGATCTGGGCGTCGTGCGGGTGGGCGGACGTCACGGAACTCCTCCTGGTGCAGCTGGGGCAGGAGGAACGCTAGTTGCTACGCGACGGGGACCGTTCGACGCTCGCCGTCGGCGAACTGGGTCCGGTAGAGGTCGGCGTAGCGCCGCCCGAGCGCCAGCAACTCCTCGTGAGTGCCCGACTCCACGACGCGACCGTCGTCGACCACGAGGATCTGGTCGGCGCTGCGGATCGTGGACAGCCGGTGGGCGATGACCAGCGACGTCCGGCCGGCCAGCGCGGTGTCCAGCGCGTGCTGCACCGCCACCTCCGACTCGCTGTCCAGGTGCGCGGTCGCCTCGTCGAGGATGACGATCCCCGGCGCCTTGAGCAGGACCCGGGCGATCGCCAGCCGCTGCTTCTCCCCGCCCGAGAGCCGGTAGCCGCGGTCGCCGACGACGGTGTCCAGGCCGTCGGGCAGCGAGGCGACCAGCGCGGCGATCCGGGCGCCGGTCAGCGCCGACCACAGCTGCTCCTCGGTGGCGTCGGGCCGCGCGTAGAGCAGGTTGGCGCGGATGGTGTCGTGGAACAGGTGCGCGTCCTGGCTGACGACGCCGATCGCGTCGCGCAGCGAGGCGAGCGTGGCCTGCCGGACGTCGACCCCGCCGACCCGCACGGCACCGCCGGTGACGTCGTAGAGCCGCGGCACCAGGTTGACGACCGTCGACTTCCCGGCTCCGGAGTGCCCGACCAGCGCGACCATCTGCCCGGGCTCGACGCGGAAGGACACGTCGTGCAGCACCGCCGTCGGCCCGCCGTGCTCGGGCAGCGACACGTCCTCCAGCGACGCGAGCGACACGTCGGCGGCGGCCGGGTAGCTGAACGAGACGCCGTCGAACTCGACCGACCGGTCCTCGGCGGGCACCGGGACGGCGTCGGGCGCCTCGGCGATCATCGGCGGCAGGTCGAGCACCTCGAAGACGCGGTCGAAGCTGACCATCGCGCTCATCACGTCGACCCGGACGTTGGACAGCGCGGTCAGCGGCCCGTACAGCCGCGACAGCAACAGGGCCAGCGCGACGACGTCGCCCGGCGACAGCGACCCGTCGAAGGCAAGCCACCCGCCGAGGCCGTAGACGAGCGCGGTGGCCAGCGCCGCGACGAGGGTGAGCGCGGTGAAGAAGGTGCGGCCGTACATGGCCGACAGGACGCCGATGTCGCGCACCCGGGCGGCGCGGCCGCGGAAGCTCTCGGCCTCGGCGTCGGGCCGGCCGAACAGCTTGACCAGCAGGGCGCCCGCGACGTTGAACCGCTCGGTCATCGTCGCGTTCATCGACGCGTTGAGCCCGTAGGACTCCCTGGTGATCTCCTGCAGCCGCCGGCCGATGCGGCGGGCGGGCAGCACGAACAGCGGCACCATGACCAGCGACAGCAGGGTGATCTGCCACGACAGCGTGAACATGACGCCGGCGGTGAGCACCAGGCCGATCACGTTGGACACGACGCCGGACAGGGTCGAGGTGAACGCCTGCTGCGCCCCGACGACGTCATTGTTCAGGCGGCTGACCAGCGCGCCGGTCTGCGTGCGGGTGAAGAACGCGACCGGCATGCGCTGCACGTGCTCGAAGACGCGGGCGCGCAGGTCGTAGATGACGCCCTCGCCGATCCGCGCGGAATACCAGCGGGTGGCCACCGAGATGAACGCGTCGACGACGGCGAGACCGGCGATGAACAGGGCGATCCGCACGACGCCGCCCGCGGTGCCGTCGAGCCGGGCGATGCGGTTGACGATGTCGCCGGCCAGCAGCGGGGTGACCACGCCGATGACCGAGGACAGCACCACCAGCAGCAGGAACCCGGTGAGCTCCCGGCGGTAGGGCCGGGCGATGCCGAGGATGCGGCGGACGGTGCCCTTGGGCAGCTCGCGCGAGGTGACCGACGGGTCGCGGCGGAACGACCGCATCGCCGCCATGGAGGTCATGGGACTGCTCATGCGGTGACCTCCTCTGCCGGGGACGGGGGACCGGCGGCAGCGTCAACAGCCACCGGTCCCCCGCTGTTCCGGTCGCTCAGCCGCCGGCGAGCTCGGTGAGCCGGCGCACCTGGGCCGCCCGCTCGGCGGCGTCCTGGGTGTCCGGGTCGTTGCGGACCGCCGCGCGCACCAGCGCCGCGGTCTCCCGGACGGCGCCCGCCGGCGGGGCGGTGACCGCCGCGGCCAGGGTGGCCACCGCGCCGTCGAGCTCCGCCGCGGGAACGACGACGTTCGCCAGCCCCCACGACAGCGCCTCCGCCGCCGGTACCGGCCGCCCGGTCACGCACACCTCCAGCGCCCGCGCGTAGCCGACGAGCTCGGCCAGCGTGCTGGTGCCGGTCAGGTCGGGCACGAGCCCCAGCGTCGCCTCGGGGAGCCGGATCGAGGCGTCGTCGGTCAGCACCCGCAGGTCGCAGGCCAGCGCCAGCTGCGCGCCCGCCCCGATCGCGTGGCCCTGCACCGCCGCGATGGAGACGATCCCGGGTGACCGCAGCCAGCGGAAGCCGGCCTGGTACCCCCGGATGCGCTCCTGCGCCCCGTCGGCGCCCAGCCCGCTCAGCTGGCCGAGCCCACCGGGCGTCGACGGGTCGGTGCTGAACAGGCTGCGGTCGAGCCCGGCGGAGAAGGATCGGCCCTCGCCCCGCACGACGACGACGCGGACGTCGTCGTCGAGGGAGTCGCCGACCGCCCGGAGCGCCGCCCACGTGGCCGGCGTCTGGGCGTTGAGCTGGTCGGGCCGGTCGAGCGTGACGGTGAGGACGGCGCCGTCCCGGCGGGTGCGGACCCAGCCGTCGGCGTCGGCCGCCGTCACGCGGTCTTCTTGCTGTTCCGGTTGGCGCCGCCACGGCTCCGCAGGGTGGCACCGGACTCCGACAGGAGCCGGTGCACGAACCCGTAGGACCGGTTGGTCGAGGTGGCCAGGGAGCGGATGCTCTCCCCGCCGTCGTAGCGCTTCTTCAGCTCGTCCGCGAGGGACGTGCGGTCGCCCCCGGTGATCCGCTTGCCCTTGCCCAGGTCCGCCGTGCTCGAGTCGGCCATGACTCCCCTCCGTCGCCGCCGTCGCGCCGGCCGGAGCCGGCGTGCCCGGTGCTGGTCCGCGTGGTGCCGCCGTCCCCGTGACGCCGGCCTCCCGGACTGATGATCACCCAGCCCCGGCGACCCGGCCACGCGAATGACAACTTCTACGGCGCGGCGTCATCGCGGTCCTACCGGACCGCACCGCGGCCAGGAGCCGTCCCCCGGTGGCGCTGAGCCCTGCCACGGCGTCCCGGTCGGGAGCCTCCGGCCCCGCGACCGGTCCGCCGTCCCCGCAGGGCGGCTCGTCAGGCCAACTCGACGAGGTCGGCGAGGTCCTCGCTCCAGGCGTCCTCGGTGCCGTCGGGCAGCAGGATCACCTTGTCCGGGTCGAGCGCGCGGACGGCGCCCTCGTCGTGGGTGACCAGCACGATCGCGCCGGTGTAGGTGCGCAGCGCCTCGAGCACCTGCTCGCGGCTGGCCGGGTCGAGGTTGTTGGTCGGCTCGTCGAGCAGCAGCACGTTGGCGCCGGAGACGACGAGCGTCGCCATGGCCAGCCGGGTGCGCTCACCGCCGGACAGGGTGCCCGTCCGCTGGTCGACGGTGTCGCCGGAGAAGAGGAAGGCGCCGAGGATCCGCCGCAGCTCGGTGTCGGTGCTGTCGGGCGCGGCCGAGCGCATGTTCTCCAGCAGCGACCGGTCCATGTCGAGGGTCTCGTGCTCCTGGGCGTAGTACCCGACGCGCAGGCCGTGCCCGGGCCGGACCTCGCCGGTGTCGGGCATCTCGGTGCCGGCCAGCATCCGCAGCAGCGTCGTCTTCCCGGCGCCGTTGAGGCCGAGGACGACGACCCGCGTGCCCCGGTCGACGGCGAGGTCGACGTCGGTGAACACCTCGAGCGAGCCGTAGGTCTTGGACAGGCCCTGGGCGGTGAGCGGCGTCTTCCCGCACGGCGACGGCGTCGGGAACCTCAGCTTGGCCACCCGGTCCTGCTGGCGCACCGCCTCCAGGCCGGAGGCCAGCCGGGCGGCCCGCTTGTCCATGCTCTGCGCGGCCTTGGCCTTGGTGGCCTTGGCGCGCATCTTGTCCGCCTGCGCGCTCAGCGCGTCGATCTTGCGCTCGGTGTTGGCGCGCTCCTGCCTGCGGCGGCGCTCGTCGGTCTCGCGCTGGGCGAGGTAGGCCTTCCAGCCCAGGTTGTAGACGTCGACCGTGGCCCGGTTGGCATCGAGGTGCCACACCTTGTTGACGACGGCGTCCAGCAACTCGACGTCGTGGCTGATGACGATCAGGCCGCCCTTGTGCGACGCGAGGAACGTCTTGAGCCAGGCGATCGAGTCGGCGTCGAGGTGGTTCGTCGGCTCGTCGAGCAGCAGCGTCTCGGCGTCGGAGAACAGGATGCGGGCGAGCTCGACGCGGCGCCGCTGGCCGCCGGACAGGGTGCGCAGCGGCTGGCCCATGACCCGGTCGGGCAGGCCGAGCGCGGTGCAGATGCGGGCGGCGTCGCTCTCCGCGGCGTACCCGCCGAGCGCGGCGAACTGGTCCTCGAGCCGGCCGTAGCGGCGCACCGCGCGGTCGCGCTCGGCGTCGTCGGCGGGCTCGGCCATGGCCACCTGGGCCTTGACCAGCTGCGCCTTGAGGCTGTCGAGGCCGCGGCCGGAGAGCACCCGGTCGGTGGCGGTGATGTCGAGGTCGCCGCTGCGCGGGTCCTGCGGCAGGTAGCCGATCTCGCCGGTGACGTCCACCTTGCCCGCGTGCGGCAGCCGCTCGCCGGAGAGCGTGGTGAGCGTGGTGGTCTTGCCGGCGCCGTTGCGCCCGACCAGGCCGATGCGGTCGCCGGCCTGCACCCGCAGGCTGATGTCGCTCAGCAGGATGCGGGCGCCGGCGCGCAGCTCCAGGCCGGTCGTCGTGATCACTGATCCCAGGGTAGGCGCTCCGCGGACGGATCCCGAGCGGATTGCCGGGTGACGTCCACAGCAGCTCTCCGTGTCCACAGCCGGGGTGAGATCGGTTCCGCGGACGCCGGGAGCAGGTCACCATCCGGGCATGAGCACGCCGACCTGGGCACCGCCCTGTCCCGTCTGCGGCACCCCGGCCGTCCCGGCGCCCGCGGCGTGCCCCGCCTGCGGGCTGCCGGCGGTGGCGCAGGCCGCCGTGGTGGTGGCCCGGATGGGTGCCACGATCGACGAGTTCGCCCGCGAGCGGGACGCGCTGCTCGCCACGCTGCGCGCGTCGGCCCGCCCGGCGACGACGCCCGCGCCGGTGCCGCCGCCCGTGACGGCGCCGCCGCCGGTCGTGTTCCCGGCCGTCCGCCGGCCGGGACCCGTCCCGCCGGTGCCGTTCCCCCCGGCGCCCCCGCACCTCCCGCCGCACGTCCCGGCCGCGGCGGGCCCCCTGGCACCTCCTCCCCCGCGGCGCCGGCTCAGTCCGCAGCAGGTGCTGCTCGGCCTGGGCGCCCTGCTGGTGGTCGCGGCGGGCGTGGCGTTCGTCGCGTTTGCCTGGACCCGGCTGGGCGTCGGCTTCCAGGCCGCGGTGATGGCCACGGTCACCGCGGCCGCGGTGGCGACGTCGGCGTGGGCGGCGCGGCGCGGGCTGCGGGCCACCGAGGAGGCGCTGGCCGCCGCCGGCTCGGCGCTGCTCGCCGTCGACCTGGCCGCCGCGCACGCGCTGGGGCTGGGCGGCGCCGACGCGGTGCCGCTGCGGCTGTGGGCCGGGCTGTCGTGCGTCGCCGTCGCGGCGGTCGCCCTGGCCGCCGGCCGGGCCACCCGCAGCACCGCCACGTGGCCGCTCGTCGCGCTGCTCGCGGTCCAGCCGGCCGGCTGGCTGCTGCTGCCCGGCGGGCTGGGCCAGGCGCCCGCGGCGGTCGCCGTGCTGCTCGGCACGGCGCTGCTCGACGTCGCCCTGCTGCTGGTCCTGCGCCTGGAACTGCACCGGGTCGCCACCGTGTTCGCCGCTCTCGTCGCCGCGGCGGGGGTCCTGCTCGGCGTCCCGCTGGCCTGGTCCGGCGACCCGGCCGGCTCGTGGACCGCCACCGCGGCCCTCGCCCTCGCCGCGGGCGGCGCGGTCGCCCTGCTGCGCGAGCCGCGGCTCGCACCGCGCCTGCCGGAGCCGGGCGTCACGGCTCCGGTCGCGGCGGGCGTCGCGGCCCTCGCGCTGACCGGATCGCTCACCGGCGCCGGCCTCGTGGGCACCGTGCTGGCCGGTGGGCTCGGCCTGGTGCTGCTCACCGCGGCGGCGCCGGCACCGGTGACCGGCCCGCTCGCGGGCGCGCTGCCGGCGGCCGGCGCCGTGCTGGCCGGTGGCGGCGCCGCGGTGCTGGCCGACGGGGGCCAGAACGCGCCCCTCGCGCTGCTCGTGCTCGCCGCGGCGGTGCCGGCCGGCCTCGCGGCCGTGCAGCGGCACGCGCTCCGGCCGGCCGCCACGGCGGCCGCGCTCGCCGCCCCGGCCCTCGCCGCGCTGGTCGCGTGGGAGGGCGGCCTGCTCGGCGCGGTGCCCGCCGCGCTGCTGGTCGCGCTCGTCGGCGCCGCCGCCTTCGCGGTCGCCGCGCTGCGCGCCGGGCACCCCGAGGAGTGGGCCGCGGCGGTCACCGGGACGCTGGCCGGCGCGGTCGCGGGCCTGGTCACCGTGGAGGCCGGCGCCTGGGGGCAGACGGCGGTCGACCTCGCCGTCGTCGGCGCGGCGGCGGGCTGCTACGCGGTCGTCGCGCGGCGCCGCCCGGTGGCCGTGCTGGCGGTGGCCGACCTGGTCGCGGCCGGCTGGATCGCTGCGGCGGGCGCCGAGATCACCACGCCGGAGGTCTACACGCTGCCCGCTGCCGCGGGACTGCTGCTCCTCGCCGTCCCGGCGCTGCGCACCGGCGCCGCGTCGTGGGCGGCCGAGGGCCCGGCGGTGGCCGTCGCGCTGCTGCCCTCGGCGGTGGTGGTGGTCGACGAGCCGACGGCGCTCCGGCTGGCGCTGGTGGTGGCCGCCGCGGCCGGGCTGACCGTCGGCGGCGCGCTCACCCACCGGCAGGCGCCCTTCCTCGTGGGGGCCGGGGCGCTGGTCCTGGTGGTGCTCGGCCGGCTGGCGCCCTACGCGCCGCTGGTCCCCCGCTGGGTCACGCTGGCCACCGCGGGGCTGCTGCTCCTCGTCGTCGGCGCCACCTACGAGCGGCGCCGCCAGCAGGCGCGGGAGGCGGTGGCCTGGGTCGCGCAGATGCGCTGACCTGCCCCTAGCGTGGGGAGCGCAGGGCGAGCGGAGGGGGACGGCGATGACCGGTGCACCGCCGCCACCGCTCCCCTACGCCGGCCCGCCGGCGCCCATGCCCGCGGGGACGGTCGCCCCGTCTCTGGAGACCCGGCTGCGCCCGCCGCAGGTGCTGCTCGGCGTCGGGGTGGTGCTGCTCGTGGCGGCCGGCCTGGCCGGGCCGTCGCTGGCCGGTGGGGCCGCCCGCCTCGGGCTGCTGCTGCTGGCCCTGGTCGCCGGGTGTGCCTCGGCCTGGGCCGCCCGCACGCGGCTGCGCAGCACGGAGGAGGCGTGCGCGGCGGCCGCGGCGGCGCTGGCCCTCACCGGCGCCGCGTCCGGCGACCGGCCGCTGGAGGGCGGACCGCTCGGGGCGCTGGTCGTGGCGGGCGTGTTCGTCTGCCTGCGGGTGCTGCTCCCCCGCCCGCTGAGCTGGCCGCTCGCGGCGTGGGCCGCCGTGCAGGTGGCCGCCCTCCGCTCGGTGGACCTGGCGCCCGCCGGGGTGCCCCGCACCGCGCTGCTGCTCGGCGTCACGCTGGCCGGGCTCGCGGTGGCCCTCACCGCGCGGCGGCCGCTGGCCCGCGTCGCCCTGGTCACCACCGCGCCGTGGTTCGCCGCGGGCGTGACCGGCGGGCTGGTCACCGCGGCCGGCGCGGAGGGTCCGGCCCGCTGGGTGTCGGCCGCGCTCACCGCCGCCACGGCGGCCGCGCTCCTGCCGGTCCGGCTGGAGCGGGCGGTCGAGCCGCTCCTCGGGCCGCTGCGGCTGGTGCCGGTGGTCAGCGGGCTGGTCGCGGGCGGGGCGGTCGCGGCGGCGCTGTCCACCGACGGCCCCGTGCCGCTGCCGCTGGCCGGCTGGCTCGGCGTGCTGCTGATGAGCGTCGCCGCCGCGCTGCTGACCGGCTGGCGCCGCGGGCTGCTGCTGCCCGCCGCGTACGCCGCCGGGGGCGTCCTCGTGGTGGCGGCGGTGGCCCAGCTGGTCGCGGCCGCGCGGTGGCAGGCGCTGGTCGTGCTCCTGGTGCTCACCGCGCTGCCCGCCGCCGGGGTCGCCGCGGTGCGCCGCGACGAGCGCCCGCAGGCGGTGCCCTCGGCCGTCGCGTGCCTGGCGGGGGCCGCGCTGCTGGCGATCCCGGCGGGGCTGCTCTCCCCGGGCGCCTCCGCGGCGGCGCTGACCGGCCTCTACGCCGTCACGCTGGCGGCGCGCCCCGGCATGGCCGCCGACCTGCGCGGGCCCACCGGCACGGTCGGCGCGCTCGCGGCGGCGGCCGCCCTCGTCGTGGTCGCCGCCCGCGCCGACTGGGGCGCGCTCGCCGTGCACCTGGCCGTGCAGGGCGCGCTGACCTGTGGCTGGGCGGCGTTCCTCACCCGCGCGCGGGGGGACGAGCGGGAGGAGCGGGCGGTCTGGCGCACGGGCGCGGCGGAGCTGGTGGCCGCCGCGTGGACCGGAGCCGCGCTGACCGGCGCGCCCGCGCTCGAGGCCTGGATCCTGCCGGCCGCCGCGGGGCTGTGGCTGGCCGCCGGCCCGCGGCTGCTCGACGGGCCGTCCTGGCCGGCGTGGGGCCCGGGCCTGGTGGTGGCGGCCGCGCCGTCGACGGTCGCGGCGGTCCTCGCGCCGGGCGCGCTGCGGCCGGTGCTCGTGCTGGTGGCCGCGGCGGTCGCCATGGCGCTCGGCGCCCGCACGGCGGTGCGGGCGCCCCTGCTCACCGGTGCGGTCACCGCGGTGGCGCTGGCCGCGGGGCTCGCCGTCCTCGCGCTGCCGCTGCCGGTCGTGGCCGCGCTCGCGGTGGGCGCGGTGCTGCTGGCGCTCGGCGCGCGGCGGGAGCTGCGGCCGGTCGCGGGCTTCGGGGCGCGGCTGTCGGAGATGCGCTGAGGATCAGGAGCCGAACAGGCACTCGGCGCCCACCGGCCGGTAGCCCGCGCCGAGGAAGGCGCGCAGCGAGGCGGTGTTGGCCGGCGCCACCTGCGCCCACAGCGGCGCCCCGCCGGGCACCAGTGACGGCGCGGCGGCCACCAGCGCGGTGCCCAGCCCGCGCCCGCGGGCGGCCGGGTCGACCTCCACGCTGACCTCCCAGCGCCGGGCCACCCCGCGGCCGAGCACCAGCACGGCGCACCCGTCGGGCGTCGTCCACGCGCGCACGTCGGTGCGGTGCAGCAGCGCGCGGTCCACGCGCGGGTGGTCGACCTCGGCCGGCACCAGCTCGATCCCCGGCCCCGCGGCGGCCGGCGCGGGCGCCACCAGGACCGCGTCGACCACGCCCGGCTCGACGCCGGTGCGGTCCGCCAGCGCGGCGAGGAACCGGGCGCCCAGCGGCGCGGCGAGCGGGTCGTGCGCCGTCCGCGCGGTCACCCAGTCCGGGTCGACGTCGGCGGCCACCACGTGCCACGCCGTCCCACCGACGACGACTGCCCGCGCCCCGGGGGGCGCGGGCAGTGTCACGACGCTCGCGTCGGCCGGCGGGTCGTCCCCGCCGGCGAGACGAGTGAGGAGATCGGCGAGGCTGCCGTTCAGACCCGGAAGCCGAGCGCGCGCAGCTGCTCGCGCCCGTCGTCGGTGATCTTGTCCGGGCCCCACGGCGGCATCCAGACCCAGTTGATCCGGATGTCGTCGACGAGGCCGGGGCCGGGGCCGCCGGTGAGCGCCTGGCGCGCCTGGTCCTCGATGACGTCGGTCAGCGGGCAGGCCGCCGAGGTCAGCGTCATGTCCAGGATCGCCACGTTGTCGTCGTCGACGTCGATGCCGTAGACGAGGCCCAGGTCGACGACGTTCACACCCAGCTCGGGGTCGACGACATCGCGCATGGCCTCCTCGACGTCCTCCAGCAGCGCCGACTTGTACGGCGGCAGCTCCGGGGTCGCGTCGGCGGTGGATCCGGCGGCGGGCTCGGTGGGGAGCCCGGTGGTGGGCTCGGTGGTCTCGCTCATGCCTGTCCTCCAGCGGGGGTCGCGGCCAGCGCGCGGGCCGAGGCGTCCTTGAGGGCCATCCAGCTCATCAGGGCGCACTTGATGCGGGCGGGGTACTTCGACACCCCGGCGAAGGCGATCGCGTCCTCGAGCTCGTCCTCCAGGCCCTCGGCCACGGTGGTGTCGCCCTTGGACTGCATGAGCGTCATGAACGAGTCGCCGGTGGCGAGTGCGTCGGTGACCGACCGGCCGACGACGAGGTCGTACATCGCCGAGACCGAGGCCTGGCTGATCGAGCAGCCCATGCCCTCGTAGGACACGTCGGCGATCGTCTCGCCGTCGAGGTGCACCCGCAGCGTCACCTCGTCCCCGCAGGTCGGGTTGACGTGGTGCACCTCGGCCTCGAACGGGTCGCGCAGCCCGCG
The DNA here is from genome assembly GCF_037034165.1 of Geodermatophilus sp. FMUSA9-8. Taxonomy (NCBI): domain Bacteria; kingdom Bacillati; phylum Actinomycetota; class Actinomycetes; order Geodermatophilales; family Geodermatophilaceae; genus Geodermatophilus; species Geodermatophilus sp. FMUSA9-8. The sequence continues at coordinate 817,293 of NZ_JBAGKE010000001.1, forward strand.
CCCGTGGGGGTTCCGGTAGTGGTCCAGGATGATGTCCTGGTACATCGACTGCAGCTGCATCAGGCGGTTGCCTCCTCCGGCGTCACTCCGAAGAAACGCTGCGCGGCCCGCACACCTTCCACGAGCGCGTCGACGTCGTCGTAGCCGGTGTGCACGTAGAAGGTGGCCCGGGTGGTGGCCGGCACGCCGTAGCGGCGGACGACCGGCCACGCGCAGTGGTGGCCCACCCGGACGGCGATGCCGAGGTCGTCGAGGACCTGGCCGACGTCGTGCGGGTGGATGCCCTCCACGGTGAAGGAGACCGCGCCGCCGCGGGCGACGGTGTCCGGCGGGCCGATCACCGTGACGCCCGGGATCGCCTGCAGCTGCTCGAGGGCGTAGGCGGTGAGCGCCTCCTCGTGCGCCTGCACCTTGTCCATGCCGAGCGCCTGCAGGTAGTCGACGGCGGCACCGAGGCCCACGACCTGCGCGGTCATCGGGACGCCGGCCTCGAAGCGCTGCGGCGGCGGCATGAAGGTGCTGCCCTCCATCCGCACGACCTCGATCATCGAGCCGCCCGTCATGAACGGCGGCAGCGCGTCGAGGACGTCGTAGCGGCCCCACAGCACGCCGACGCCGGTGGGCCCGAGCATCTTGTGGCCGGAGAACACGAGGAAGTCCGCGCCGAGCGCGGCGACGTCGACCGGCTGGTGCGGCACCGACTGGGCGCCGTCGACCAGCACCAGCGCGCCGACCTCCCGCGCCCGGGCCGCGATCGGCTCGAGCGGGTTGATCGTGCCGAGGATGTTCGACTGCTGGGTGACCGCGACCAGCTTGGTCCGCTCGGTGACCACGGTGTCGAGGTCGGAGAGGTCGAGCCGGCCGTCGTCGGTGAGCCCGAGCCACCGCAGGGTGGCGCCGGTGCGCTCGCACAGCTGCTGCCAGGGCACCAGGTTCGCGTGGTGCTCCATCTCGGTCACGACGATCTCGTCGCCCTGGCCGACGGCGTACCGGCGGAAGGACGGCTCCTTGGCCGTGGCGGCGTTGGACAGTGCGTACGCGACGGTGTTGACCGCGTCGGTCGTGTTGCGGGTGAACACGACCTCCTCGACGGCGGCACCGATGAACCCGGCGATCTTCGCCCGGGCCGCCTCGTAGAGGCCGGTGGCCTCCTCGGCGAGCTGGTGGGCGCCGCGGTGCGGGGCGGCGTTGTGGTTCTCGTAGAAGTCCCGCTCGGCGTCGAGGACGCTGCGGGGCTTCTGCGAGGTGGCCCCGGAGTCGAGGTAGACCAGCCGCTTCCCGTCGCGCACGGTGCGCGACAGGATCGGGAAGTCCGCCCGGATCGCCTCGACGTCCAGTGGCAGGGGCGTGTGCGCCCCGGCACCGGGACGCGAGACGGTCTGGGTCATGCCTTCGCGGTCTCCTTCGAGTCCTTCACGTAGGCCGCGTAACCCTCGGCCTCGAGCTTGTCGGCCAGCTCCTTGCCGCCCTCGTCGACGACGCGGCCGCCCACGAACACGTGCACGAAGTCCGGCTGGATGTAGCGCAGGATCCGCGTGTAGTGCGTGATCAGCAGGACGCCGACCTCGCCCTCGGCGCGGGTGCGGTTGACGCCCTCGGAGACGACGCGCAGGGCGTCGACGTCGAGGCCGGAGTCGGTCTCGTCGAGGATCGCCATCTTCGGCTTGAGCAGCCGCATCTGCAGGATCTCGTGGCGCTTCTTCTCACCGCCGGAGAAGCCCTCGTTGACGTTGCGCTCGGCGAACGCCGGGTCCATCTCCAGGGCCGACATCTCCTCGCGGACGTCCTTGACCCAGGTGCGCAGCTTCGGCGCCTCGCCCTTGACGGCGGTGGCGGCGGTGCGCAGGAAGTTCGACACCGAGACGCCGGGGACCTCGACCGGGTACTGCATGGCCAGGAACAGGCCGGCGCGGGCGCGCTCGTCGACGCTCATCGCGAGGACGTCCTCGCCGTCGAGGGTCACCGTGCCGCCGGTGATCGTGTACTTCGGGTGCCCGGCGATCGAGTAGGCGAGCGTGGACTTGCCCGACCCGTTGGGGCCCATGATCGCGTGGGTCTCGCCCGACCGGACGGTCAGGTCGACGCCGCGGAGGATCTCCTTGACGTCGTCGCCCTCACCGACCGTGACGTGCAGGTCGCGGATCTCCAGAACCGACACTTCTTCTCTCGCTCCTCAGTTGCCGGACGCCAGGGGCAGGCGGCCGTCGGCGTCGATGTCGACGAGCACGTCCTCCCCCTCCACGCGCACCGGGTAGACGTCGACCGGCTCGGTGGCCGGCAGGTTGGTGGGCTCGCCGGTGCGCAGGTCGAAGCAGGACCCGTGCAGCCAGCACTCGATCGTGGGGGCGCCGTCGAAGGTCTCGACGTCGCCCTCGGACAGGGGCACCTCGGCGTGGGAGCAGAGGTCCTGCAGCGCGTAGACCTGCCCCTCGAACCGGACGACGGCGACGTCGACGTCGGCGAGCTCGACGCGCAGCGCGCCGTCCTCGGGGACCTCGGAGAGGCCGCAGACCCGCTCGAACGCCATCGGTCAGGCCACCTCGACCGGCTGCTCGTCGAGGCCGGGCAGGGCGCCCAGGCGCGTCTCGATGGAGCGCATGAGCCGGTCCTGCAGCGCGTCGACGCCGATGTGCTGGACGACGTCGGCGAAGAAGCCGCGCACGACCAGGCGGCGGGCGGTCTCGGCGTCGATGCCGCGCGAGCAGAGGTAGAACAGCTGCTCGTCGTCGAACCGGCCGGTGGCGCTGGCGTGGCCGGCGCCGACGATCTCGCCGGTCTCGATCTCCAGGTTGGGCACCGAGTCGGCGCGGGCGCCGTCGGTGAGCACCAGGTTGCGGTTGAGCTCGTAGGTGTCGGTGCCGGTGGCGGCCGGGCGGATCCGGACGTCCCCGACCCACACCGTGCGCGCGCCCTCGCCCTGCAGCGCGCCCTTGTAGAGCACGTTGCTGGTGCAGTTCGGGACGGCGTGGTCGACCCAGAGCCGGTGCTCCTGGTGCTGCGTCTCGTCGGAGAAGTAGACGCCGAAGAGCTCCGCGGTGCCGCCGGGACCGGCGTACTGCACGTTGCTGACCAGCCGGACGAGGTCGCCGCCGAGGGTGACCACGACCTGCTTGTAGCTCGCGTCGCGGCCGACGACGGCGTCGAACTGGCCGCCGTGCACCGCGCCGGGCGCCCAGTCCTGCACGGACACGACGGTCACCTGCGCGCCGTCGCCGACGAGCACGGACACGCCGCCGGCGTAGCGGGCGAGGCCCGTGTGGTCGAGGACGACGGTCGCCTTCGCGAACGCGCCGACCTCGACGACGAGCTGGCCCCACACGACGTCACCCAGGTCGTCCGGGCTCCCGGTGCCGGCCAGGCCCAGGGTGAGCGGGCGGTCGAGCTGCGCCTCGGCGGCCACCCGGACCACCGCGGCACCACCGCTGCGCTGGCGGGCGAGCGCGGCGAGCCGGTCGACCGGCTCGGGCAGGCCCTTGAGCAGCGGGTCGTCGGCGTCGACGCTGGTGAGCTCGGCGCCCTCGGGCAGGTCGGTCGTCCAGGCCAGGTGCGCGTCGGACGCGGCGCCGTCGAGCAGCGCGCGGACGCGGCGCATCGGGGTGAACCGCCACTCCTCCTCGCGGCCGGTGACCGCGCCGAAGGCGTCGGGGTCGGTCGAGGTGAAGCGCTCGGCCGGCGAGCCGGTCGGGGTGGTGCCGCCGTGCGAGTGCGCCCCGGGGGCGGCCTGCCCGGCGGTGCCGGTGCCGGCCGCGGGGACCGCAGGCGGGCCCGCCTGGGTGCCCACCCCCTCGCCGAACAGCTCGCCGGCGAGGGTGGCGGACTCCGTGGTCAGACCGGTGGTGCTGGGGGTGTTCGGGTCGGTCATCAGCCGACGGCACCTTCCATCTGCAGCTCGATGAGCCGGTTGAGCTCGAGGGCGTACTCCATGGGCAGCTCGCGGGCGATCGGCTCGACGAAGCCGCGCACGACCATCGCCATCGCCTCGTCCTCGGACAGGCCGCGGCTCATCAGGTAGAAGAGCTGGTCCTCGCTGACCCGGGAGACGGTCGCCTCGTGGCCCATGGCGACGTCGTCCTCGCGGACGTCGACGTAGGGGTAGGTGTCCGACCGGCTGATGGTGTCGACGAGCAGCGCGTCGCACTTGACCGTCGACTTCGAGCCGTGGGCGCCCTCGTCGATCTGCACGAGGCCGCGGTAGGAGGTGCGGCCGCCGCCGCGGGCCACCGACTTCGACACGATGGTCGAGGAGGTGTTCGGGGCCGCGTGCACCATCTTGGCGCCGGCGTCCTGGTGCTGGCCCTCGCCCGCGAAGGCGATGGACAGGACCTCGCCCTTGGCGTGCTCGCCGGTCATCCAGACGGCCGGGTACTTCATGGTGACCTTGGAGCCGAGGTTGCCGTCGATCCACTCCATGGTCGCGCCCTCGTGGGCGATCGCCCGCTTGGTGACCAGGTTGTAGACGTTGTTCGACCAGTTCTGGATGGTCGTGTACCGGCAGCGCGCGTTCTTCTTGACGATGATCTCGACGACCGCGGAGTGCAGCGAGTCCGACTTGTAGATCGGCGCGGTGCAGCCCTCGACGTAGTGCACGTAGGCGCCCTCGTCGACGATGATCAGCGTCCGCTCGAACTGGCCCATGTTCTCGGTGTTGATCCGGAAGTAGGCCTGCAGCGGGATCTCGACGTGCACGCCCTTCGGCACGTAGATGAACGAGCCACCGGACCAGGTCGCGGTGTTCAGCGCGGCGAACTTGTTGTCGCCGGACGGGATGACCGAGCCGAAGTACTCCTTGAAGAGGTCCTCGTGCTCCTTGAGGGCGGTGTCGGTGTCCAGGAAGAGGACGCCCTGCTCCTCGAGGTCCTCGCGGATCTTGTGGTAGACGACCTCGGACTCGTACTGGGCCGCGACGCCGGCGATCAGCCGCTGCTTCTCCGCCTCGGGGATGCCCAGCTTGTCGTAGGTGTTCTTGATGTCCTCGGGCAGCTCGTCCCACGAGGTCGCCTGGGCCTCGGTCGAGCGCACGAAGTACTTGATGTTCTGGAAGTCGATCCCCGACAGGTCCGAGCCCCAGTCGGGCATCGGCTTGCGGTCGAAGAGCTTGAGCGCCTTGAGGCGGCGCTCGAGCATCCACTCGGGCTCGTTCTTGCGCGCCGAGATGTCCCGGACGACGTCCTCGTCCAGGCCGCGGCGGGCGGAGGCCCCGGCGACGTCGGCGTCGGCCCAGCCGTACTGGTAGCGGCCGAGCTGCTCGATCTGCTCGTCCTGCGTCAGCGGCGTGCCGGTCACCGGCTGCTGGGTGCTGGTCATGCGGGCGTCCTCTCCCGGTCGCTCGTGGGGGTGCTGCGTGCGGTGCTGGTGGACGGGGCGGTGCGCGGGACCCGCGCTGCTCGCTCACCGGGTACAGGGCTCGCGGGGGTCGATCTGTTCCCCGCGCGGGTGTGGTCCCGGACGCCGCGGGGCGGCCCGGGGATGTGGGTGGTGCAGACGCCGTCGCCGTGGGCGATCGTCGCCAGCCGCTGCACGTGGGTACCCACGAGCCGGCCGATCACCGCGGTCTCGGCCTCGCACAGCTGCGGGAACTCCGCGGCCACGTGCGCCACCGGGCAGTGGTGCTGGCACAGCTGCCCGCCGCTGGCGATCGCGGAGGCCGAGGCAGCGTAGCCCTCGGCGGTCAGCGCCCCGGCCAGGGCCCGGGCCCGCTCGACCGGCGCCCCGCTGGTGCGGGCGACGGCGTCGGAGGCCCGCCGCTCCAGGCCCGCGAGCTGCGCCTCGGCCACGGCGCGGACGGCGTCGGGCCCGCCCGAGGCGGCGACGTACCGCAGCGCGGTGAGCGCCAGGTCGTCGTAGGCGTGCGCGAAGCCCGAGCGGCCGGCGTCGGTGAGGTGGAAGCGCCGGGCGGGCCGGCCCCTCCCCCGCTGCGTGCCGGGCGCCGCCCGCTCCTCCACGCCCCCGCGGGCGGCGAGCGCGTCGAGGTGACGGCGGACGGCGGCGGGGCTCACGCCCAGCCGCGCGGCCAGCTCGCTCGCTGTCTGCGGACCGTGCTCGAGCAGCAGCGCGGTCACGCGGTCACGGGTGCGGACGTCGTCGGCCCGCACCGCCCCCGCCTGTCCCGCGCTGGTTTCCACAACACGATTGTGTCCTATTTCCGGACGCCCGCAAGGAAGGCCGCCCTAAGTCACCCGGCCCCTGACCGCGCAGGTCAGGGGCCGGGTGAGGCAGATCACCAGCGGGTCGTCAGGCCTGGCCGGCCGGGACGGCCTCCTCCTCGACGCGGAGGTCGAGCGCGCCGTCCCGGGCGTCGACGACGACGGTCCGGCCGGGGCCGACGCGGCCGTCGAGCAGCAGCCGGGCGAGGGCGTTGTCGACCTCCCGCTGGATGGCCCGGCGCAGCGGGCGGGCGCCGAACTGCGGCTCGTACCCGCGGTCGGCGAGCCAGGCGACGGCGTCGTCGGTGAACTCCACCGTGATGTCCTGGGCCGCCAGCCGGCGCCGCGTCTCGTCGAGCAGCAGCCGGGTGATCTGCTGCAGCTGCTCGCTCTCCAGCTGCTGGAAGACCACGATCTCGTCGATCCGGTTGAGGAACTCCGGCCGGAAGGACTCCCGCAGCCGCCGCATGAGCCGCTCGCGCAGCCCGGCGTCGGCCGCCGCGGCGTCCCCGGTGCCGAAGCCGAGCGGGGCGTTGCGGCCCTGGATCAGCTCCGACCCCAGGTTGCTGGTCATCACCAGCACGGTGTTCGTGAAGTCGACCGTGCGGCCCTGGGAGTCGGTGAGCCGGCCGTCGTCGAGCACCTGCAGCAGGGTGTTGAAGACGTCGGGGTGCGCCTTCTCGATCTCGTCGAGCAGCACCACCGAGTAGGGCCGGCGGCGGACCGCCTCGGTGAGCTGGCCGGCGTCCTCGTAGCCGACGTAGCCGGGCGGGGAGCCGACCAGGCGGCTGACGGTGTGCCGCTCCTGGAACTCGCTCATGTCCAGCCGGACCATCCGGTCCTCGTCGCCGAACAGCGCCTCGGCCAGGGCCCGGGCCAGCTCGGTCTTGCCGACGCCGGTGGGGCCGAGGAACAGGAAGCTGCCGATCGGCCGGTCGGGGTCTCCGAGGCCGACGCGGGAGCGCCGGACCGCCTCGGAGACGACGGACACGGCGTCGTCCTGGCCGACCACCCGCTGGTGCAGGTGCTCCTCCAGGGCCAGCAGCCGCTGCATCTCCTCCTGGGTCAGCTGGGCGACCGGGATGCCGGTCTGCCGCGAGACGACCTCGGCGATGTCGTCGACGCCGACCTCGGGCACCCCGGGCCGGCCGCCGCCGCGCGCCTCCTCGAGGCGGGCCTGCGCCGCCGTGAGCTGGTCGCGCAGCTCGGAGGCGCGCTCGTACTGCTCGGCCGCGACCGCCTGGTCCTTCTCCCGCTGCAGCCGGTCGACCTCCTGCTCGAGGCCGCGCAGGTCGGTCGGCGGGGTCTTCACCCGCCGGCGCACCCGGGCTCCAGCCTGGTCGATGAGGTCGATCGCCTTGTCCGGCAGGTGCCGGTCGGTCACGTAGCGGTCGGACAGCTCGACGGCGGCCCGGACGGCGTCGTCGGTGAAGCGCACCTGGTGGTGGGCCTCGTAGCGGTCCCGCAGGCCGCAGAGGATCTGCACCGTGTCCTCGACCGTCGGCTCGGACACGAGGATCGGCTGGAAGCGGCGCTCGAGCGCGGCGTCCTTCTCGATGTTGCGCCGGTACTCGTCGAGCGTCGTCGCGCCGACGATGTGCAGCTCGCCGCGGGCCAGGGCCGGCTTGAGCATGTTGCCCGCGCCGCCGGAGCCCTCGGACGCACCCGCGCCGACGACGGTGTGCAGCTCGTCGATGAAGACGATCACCTCGTCGGAGTGCTCGCGGATCTCGTCCATGACCTTCTTCAGCCGCTCCTCGAAGTCGCCGCGGTAGCGGGTGCCGGCCACCAGGCCGGTGAGGTCGAGCTCGACGAGGCGCTTGCCACGCAGCGTCTCGGGCACGTCGCCCTCGACGATCTGGGCGGCGATGCCCTCGACGATCGCGGTCTTGCCGACGCCGGCCTCGCCGATGAGCACCGGGTTGTTCTTGCGGCGCCGGGAGAGGACCTCGACGGTCTGCTCGATCTCGGACTCGCGGCCGATCACCGGGTCGATCTGGCCGTTGCGGGCCATCGCGGTGAGGTCGCGGCCGTACTCGTCGAGGGTCGGGGTGCTCGACGGTGCCGACGGCCCCGCCCCGCCCTGGCCGGGCCGCCCGCCGCCGGGGGCGCCGCCGCCGGTGGCCGCCTGCTGCAGCGCCTCGGGGGTGACGCCGCGCTCGCGCAGCACCCGCCCGCCGGGCGACTCCGGGTTCACCGCGAGGGCGAACAGCAGGTGCTCCGGGCCGATGTAGGTCGAGCCGAGGGCGCGCGAGACGCGGTGCGCGTCGAGCAGCGCCCGCTTGGCGGCCGGGGTGAGCGAGGGCGCCTCGTCGAGGGGCTCGCCGCGGCGAAGCTGCTCGTCGAGGGCGGCGCGCAGCCGGTCGGGGTCGGTGCCCGAGCGCGCCAGCAGGGTGCGGGTGCTCTCGTCGGCGGTCATCGCCCACAGCAGGTGCTCGGTGTCGAGGTCGGCGCTGCCGGTGGCCACGGCCTGGTGCGCCGCGGCGTTCACCAGCTCGCGGGCCTGCTGGCTGAGGAACTGCGTGATGTCGACCCGCTGCCGCGGCGCGCGCTGCTCGCCGCCGAGGTACCGGGAGAAGAAGTCGTCGAACGGGCTCCCGTAGGGGCCCGGGAAGAACGGGCTGGTCATACCTCACGTCCAAGGGGAGTCGGGGAGGTCGGTGGGGCTCCGGTACCCGCGGAGGCGGTACCGGTACCGGCGCACCGACACCAGGACGGCGTCCCCGCCGCCTGCGTCCTGTCCAGCGCGGACGCGGGCCCGCCGCTTCCCCGCTCCGGTCCGCCCTGAGCGAACCGGGCGGCCCGCCCGGCGCGGCTAGCATCGGGCCGTGCAGGTCCTGCCCCGCTCGTTCTCCCCCGCCGTCATCAGCCGCCTGGCGCTGGCCAACGTGGTCGCCAACGGCGCGATCGTCGTCACCGGCGGGGTGGTCCGGCTGACCGGCTCGGGACTCGGCTGCCCCACCTGGCCGCGGTGCACCGAGGAGAGCTTCGTCACCACGCCGGAGATGGCCGGCCACGGCCTGATCGAGTTCGGCAACCGGCTGCTCACCTTCGTGCTGACCGCCGTCGCGGTGGCCACGCTGGTCGCGGTGTGGCGCTCGGTCCGGCGCGACCTGCGCCCGCTGGCGGTCCTCACCTTCCTGGGCATCCCGGTGCAGGCGGCCATCGGCGGCGTCACGGTGCTGACCGGGCTGAACCCGTGGACGGTCGCCGTCCACTTCCTCGTGTCGACCGTGCTCGTGGCGCTGGCGACGGTGCTGTGGCTGCGCTCCCGGGAGCCGGGCGTGGGGCAGCCGCTGGTGCGCCGCCCGTTCGCCCTGCTGGTCGGCGGGATCGCCGCGGTGACCGGCGTCGTGCTGGTGCTCGGCACGATCGTCACCGGCTCCGGGCCGCACAGCGGCGACGTGGACGACGACGACGTGCCGACCGGCGACCGGATGGGCTTCGACCCGGAGACCGTGAGCCAGCTGCACGCCGACGCGGTCTTCCTGCTCGTCGGCCTGACGATCGCCCTGCTCGTGGCCCTGTACGCCACCGACGCCCCGGGCCGCGTGCGCCGGGCCGCCCGCGACCTGCTGGTCGTGCAGCTGCTGCAGGGCGTCGTCGGCTTCGTCCAGTACTTCACGCACCTGCCGGTGGCGCTCGTGCTGCTGCACATGCTCGGCGCGGTGCTCACCACGGTGTTCACGGCGCGGCTGGTCTGGTCGGTCCGCGGCCCGGCCAGCGAGCAGCCGCTGGACGCCCCCTCCACCCAGGTCCCCGCCGCCCGCTGAGCCGCCGCCCGCTGACCCGGCCCGCCGGCGGGCCGCCGCCCGCCGACCCGCCGGGCCGGTGAGGAGCGCCGGGCGGTCGTCACCGCACCCCGGATGACGACCTCCCGGCGCACTTCGCTCCCCGGCGTCAGCCGTGCAGGCGCGCGGTCCAGACCTCGCCGTCCAGCGTGACGACGTAGGCGGTCCGGCCGACGACCTCCATCGACGTCGGTCGGTCGAACGGCCCGGCCACCGGCGCGAGGCCGCCGTCCCGGGTGACCCGCAGCAGCTGCCCGGTGTCCGGGTCGGCCGGTGAGCCCTCGATGTTGCCCTCGGTGAACTCGCCCTGCGACAGGGCGAGGACGCCGCCCCGGCCGCGCTCGACGTCGACCAGCAGCCGCGCACCCGAGGCGACCTCGCGGACGTCGTCGTCCCCCGGCCGGAAGGCGACCACCCGGCCGTTCTCCGGCAGGTGCGGGACCGGCCCGGCCAGCGCGAGCAGGACCCGGTGCCCGGAGGCGTCGAGGCCCGTCGGGACGACGTTGCCGAGGGCCAGGACCTCCCTCACCCCGCCGTCGAGGGTCACGTGCAGCACCCGGTTGTGGTGTCCGTCGGTGACGAGGAAGCCGCCGTGCCAGGACTCCATCGCGTACTGGACGCCGGTGGGGACCTCGATCTCGAAGCCCTCCGGTGGGTTCGCCTGCGACCAGGTACCGATGTCGGCGACGACGGTGCAGGTGTGCGGGCCGTCGACGCGGTACAGGCCGACGACGTCGTCCCCGCCGAGGTCGGCGCCGACGAGCGTGACCAGGACGTAGGCGGTGCCGCCCAGGAAGTCGACGTCCATCGCCCCGCCCGGGCCGACGGCCGGCAGCAGGGGCGGCAGGCAGTCCGCGACCGGAGTGGCCGCGCCGGTGCGGCGGTCGATGCGGGTCAGCTCGCCGGAGACGGGTTCGGTCACGTACAGGTCGCCGCCCGGTCCGATGGCGCTGCCCGAGCCGCCGTCCAGGCCCGTCACGAGCAGCTGGGGCCGGACCGTGGCAGCCGGCGGTGCCGCGCCTGCCGCGCCGGGCGCGGCCACCCCCAGGAGCAGCAGTGCGGCGCCGGCACCGATCACGCGTCGTGGAGTCCCCACGGTGGTCCCTCTCCCGAGGCGGTCCCCCGCGGCGCGGCGGGGTGACGGGTCGTCACCCGGAACCGCCGCGCACCGGAGGGCCGGTCTACTCCCCCGCCGGGCCTGCGGGCGCCGCCGCCGCCGTCGTGGCCGCGCTCCCCGGCACGGCGGCACGGCTCGTGACCGGATTCCGACGCGCCGCGAGCCGGGACACGACGGCGCCCCGGTGGCCGGCGAGCCCGGACCCCAGGCGGGTCCGGGCTCGCGGCGGAGCGGGAGGTCAGACGAGGACGTCGATGGCGATGGCGATCGACAGCAGCGTCATGTGCGTGATCGACACCGAGAACAGCCTCATCGGCCGGTCGGGCACGCCGGCGCGGATGCGGTCGAGCCACTGGTGGGACTCGGCCACGTACCAGGCGCCGAGCAGCCCGCCGCCGATGGCGAAGGCCCAGTCGAGGACCGGCGTGATCGACCCCATGAGCAGGGTGGCACCGAGGGTCGCCCAGGCCCACGCGACCGACTGCCGGCCGACGCTCTCCGGCCCCGCGACCACCGACAGCATCGGGACGCCCGCGCGGGCGTAGTCCTCGCGGAAACGGCTGGCCAGCGCCCAGAAGTGCGGCATCTGCCAGCAGAAGACGACGGCGAAGAAGGCCAGCGCCGGCCAGTCGAGCGAGCCGGTCACCGCGGCCCAGCCGATGAGCACCGGCGCCGCGCCCGGGAACGCCCCGAACACCGTGTTGTGCCGGGTCCGGCGCTTGAGCACCATCGTGTAGACGACGGAGTAGGCCAGGATCGCGACGGCGGCCAGCGCGGTGGCCAGCGGCGTGGTGGCCACCCAGAGCAGGGTCAGCGACGCCGCGGCGAGCACCAGGCCGAACACCAGCGCCGCCCGCGGCGACACCACGCCCGACGGGATGGGCCGGTTCGCGGTGCGCGACATGAGCCGGTCGATGTCGCGGTCGTACCAGCAGTTGACGACGTTGGCCGCGCCCGCGGCGAACATCCCGCCGACCATCGTGGCGCCCACGAGCCGCCAGGACGGCCAGCCGTCGGCGGCCATCATCATCGCCGGCAGCGTGGTGACGAGCAGCAGCTCGACGAGCTTGGGCTTGGTCAGCGCGACGTAGGCACCCACCAGGCCGGAGAGCCGGCGGGCGGAGACGGCCGGTCGCTCGGCGAGCGCCGTCACCTGGTGGCCTCGACCGCGTGCGCGCACGGGCAGCAGGGCACCACCGGGCACGAAGACAGCACGGGGGTCCCTTCGAACCGTGGATGAACGGACCCACTGTAGCCCTCGGGCACGCCCTGGACCGGGCGGGATGACTAGGGTCTGATCACGTTGACGCCGCGCGGACAGCGGGTAGGGCCGTCGCCGACGACGGAGGGTCTCGGGCCATCGCCGCCCCGGGGACACCCGGGCCCAGCCGACCACCGCGCCCGCGTCGCCCGCCCGGGAGCACGGGACACCGGTCCCCGGACGGCCCCGCAACGGCCGATCCTCGAGGAGACAGCGCCCGACATGAGCAGCGACACCAGGAGCACGGAGTCCGAGGCCCCGGCCGAGGCCGCCACCGACGCGCCCACCGGCGACCCGCGCCAGCCGCACCCCACGCTGCCGGAGGACCTCGGCGACCTCGACCGCCGGGCGATCGACACCGCGCGCGTCCTCGCGATGGACGCGGTGCAGAAGGTCGGCAACGGCCACCCCGGCACCGCGATGAGCATGGCGCCCACCGCCTACCTGCTCTTCCACAAGTGGCTGCAGCACGACCCGACCGACCCGAACTGGGTCGCCCGCGACCGCTTCGTGCTCTCGATGGGCCACTCCAGCCTGACGCTCTACGTGCAGCTGTTCCTGTCCGGCTACGGCCTGGAGGTCGAGGACCTGCAGGCGCTGCGCACCTGGGGCTCGAAGACCCCGGGCCACCCGGAGGTCAACCACACCCCGGGCGTCGAGACCACCACCGGCCCGCTCGGCCAGGGCGTGGGCAACGCCGTCGGCATGGCCATGGCCGCCCGCCGCGAGCGCGGCCTGCTCGACCCCGACGCCCCCGAGGGCGAGAGCCTGTTCGACCACACCATCTGGGCCTTCGCCTCCGACGGCGACCTGGAGGAGGGCGTCAGCGGCGAGGCCTCGTCGCTGGCCGGCACCCAGCAGCTCGGCAACCTGGTCCTCGTCTACGACGACAACCGGATCTCCATCGAGGACGACACGACCGTCGCCTTCACCGAGGACGTCGGCAAGCGCTACGAGGCCTACGGCTGGCACGTCCAGCGCGTCGACGACGGCGAGGACCTGGCCGCGATCGACGCCGCGTTCGCCGCGGCCAAGGCCGAGACCTCGCGCCCGTCGATCATCGTGCTTCGGACGATCATCGCCTGGCCCGCCCCGAACAAGCAGAACACCGGCGCCTCCCACGGCTCGGCGCTCGGCGACGACGAGGTGCGCGCCACCAAGGAGGTCCTCGGCTTCGACCCCGAGCGCACCTTCCAGGTCGACGACGACGTCCTCGCCCACGCCCGCTCCGTCGTCGAGAAGGGCCGGCAGGCGCACGCCGAGTGGCAGCAGCGCTTCGACGCCTGGGCGCAGGCCGACCCGGAGGGCGCCGACCTGCTGGCCCGCATGCGCGAGCGCCGACTGCCCGAGGGCTGGGCCGACGTGCTGCCCACCTTCGACGCCGACCCCAAGGGCGTGGCCACCCGCAAGGCCTCGGGCAAGGTGCTCGCCGCGCTCTACCCGGCGCTGCCGGAGCTGTGGGGTGGGTCGGCCGACCTCGCGGAGAGCAACAACACCGCCGTCGAGGGCGAGCCGTCGTTCCTGCCCGCCGACCGCCAGACCAAGATGTGGAGCGGCGGCCCCTACGGCCGCACCCTGCACTTCGGCGTCCGCGAGCACGCCATGGGCGCGATCATGAACGGCATCGCGCTGCACGGCGGCACCCGCGTCTACGGCGGCACGTTCCTCACCTTCAGCGACTACATGCGCGGCGCCGTCCGCCTGGCCGCGCTCATGCAGCTGCCGGTCACCTACGTGTGGACGCACGACTCGATCGGCCTGGGCGAGGACGGCCCGACCCACCAGCCGATCGAGCACTTCGCCGCGCTGCGCGCGATCCCGGGCCTCGACGTCGTCCGCCCGGCCGACGCCAACGAGGTCTCGGTCGCCTGGCGCACGATCCTCGAGAACAACGACCGGCCCGCCGGCATCCTGCTGTCGCGGCAGAACCTGCCGGTGTTCGACCGCGGCGAGTTCGCCTCCGCGGAGGGCGCCGCGCGCGGCGCCTACGTGCTGGCCGACGCCTCGAACGGGCAGCCCGAGGTGATCCTGCTGGGCACCGGCTCGGAGGTGCAGATCGCCGTCGCCGCCCGGGAGCGGCTGGAGGCCGACGGGGTCCCCACCCGCGTGGTCAGCGTGCCGTGCGTCGAGTGGTTCGCCGACCAGGACCAGGCGTACAAGGACGAGGTGCTCCCGCCCTCGGTCCGCGCCCGCGTCAGCGTCGAGGCCGGCGTGCCGCTGGGCTGGCGCGAGTTCGTCGGCGACGCCGGCCGCATCGTGGGCCTGACCCACTACGGCGCCAGCGCCGCCTACTCGGTGCTCTACGAGGAGTTCGGCCTGACCGACGAGGCCGTCGTCGCCGCCGCCCGGGAGAGCATCGAGGCCGCCCGCTCCGGGAACGCCGTCCCCGCCGGCCCGGTTGCAGCCACCGGCGGGCTCCCCCACCCCACCGGCGACCGCTGAGGCCCCGGCCCGGTTCCAACGGAAGGCACTGACATGGCACAGAACGAGAACCTGGCGCAGCTGTCGCAGGCGGGCGTCGCCGTCTGGCTCGACGACCTCTCGCGCGACCGCATCCGCAGCGGCAACCTGCAGTCGCTGGTCGACGAGCGCTCCGTCGTCGGCGTCACCACCAACCCGACGATCTTCGCCGCGGCGATCAGCGGGTCGGACTCCTACGACGACCAGGTGCACGCCCTCGCCGTGCGCAAGGTCAGCGTCGAGGAGGCGCTGCGGACCATCACCGCCGCCGACGTCCGCGACGCCTGCGACCTGCTCGCCCCGGTCGCGCAGCGGCAGCCCGGCGACGGCCGCGTGTCGCTGGAGGTGGCGCCGGGCCTGGCCCACGACACCGACGCGACGGCCGCGGAGGCGGCCCACCTGTGGTGGCTCGTCGACCGGCCGAACCTGTTCATCAAGATCCCGGCCACCGAGGCGGGCCTGGCGGCCATCACGACGTCGATCGCCCGGGGCATCAGCGTCAACGTCACCCTCATCTTCAGCCTCGAGCGGTACCGCGCCGTCATGGACGCCTACCTCTCCGGCCTGGAGCAGCGGCTGGCCGACGACGCCGACGCCGACCTGACCGAGATCGCCTCGGTCGCGTCGTTCTTCGTCTCCCGCGTGGACACCGAGATCGACAAGCGGCTGGAGAAGGCCGGCGCCGACCAGCTCAAGGGCAAGGCGGCGCTCGCCAACGCCCAGCTGGCCTACCAGGCCTACGAGGAGGTCTTCTCCTCCGACCGCTGGAAGGCCCTGGAGGCCAAGGGCGCCCGCCCGCAGCGGCCGCTGTGGGCCTCGACCGGCGTCAAGGACCCGTCCCTCCCGGACACCCTCTACGTCAGCGAGCTCATCGCCCCCGGCACCGTCAACACGATGCCGGAGAAGACGCTGCAGGCCTACGCCGACCACGGCGCCGCGGGCACCCCGGTGCAGCAGACCTACGACGACGCGGCCGCGGTGATGAAGTCCGTCGCGGACGCCGGCGTGGACCTCGACGACGTCTTCCGCGTCCTCGAGGAGGAGGGCGTGCAGAAGTTCGTCGACTCCTGGGACGAGCTCACCGCCTCGGTGAAGAGCGAGCTCCAGGACAAGGCGTGACGCTGCTGCCCCGGCACCCCCTCGACGCACGCTCCTTCGACGCGCTCGGCTGACAGTCCGCCCGGCCGGCACACCGGTGCCGGCCGGGCGGCTGCGTCCCCCACAGGAGGGCACATGATCCCCAACCCGCTGCGCGACCCGCGGGACCGGCGGCTGCCCCGCGTCCCGGAGCCCTGCGCGCTCGTCGTCTTCGGCATCACCGGCGACCTGGCCCGCAAGAAGCTGCTCCCCGCGGTGTACGACCTGGCCAACCGCGGCCTGCTCCCCACCAACTTCGCCCTGCTCGGCTTCGCCCGCCGGGACTGGGGCGACCAGGACTTCGCCGAGCTCGCCCGCGACGCCGCCCGCAACGCCGCCCGCACCCCGTGGCGGGAAGAGGTGTGGGAGCGGCTGGCGGGCAGCGTCCGCTTCGTGCAGGGCTCCTTCGACGACGACAACGCCTTCGACGAGCTCGCCGCGGCGCTCGGCGACCTCGAGAGCAGCCACGGCATCGGCGGCAACGCCGCGTTCTACCTCTCCATCCCGCCGGCGATGTTCCCGGTCGTGCTCAAGCAGATGGAGCGCACCGGCATGGCCGAGAGCACGCCGGACCGGTGGCGCCGCGTCGTCGTCGAGAAGCCCTTCGGCACCGACCTCGCCTCCAGCCGCGAGCTCAACGAGCTGGTCGACTCGGTCTTCAGCGCCGAGGACGTCTTCCGCATCGACCACTACCTGGGCAAGGAGACCGTCCAGAACCTGATGGCGCTGCGGTTCGCCAACGAGCTGTTCGAGCCGGTCTGGAACGGCCACCACGTCGACTCGGTGCAGATCACCATGGCCGAGGACGTCGGCATCGGCGGCCGTGCGGGCTTCTACGAGAAGACCGGCGCCGCCCGCGACGTGCTGCAGAACCACCTGCTCCAGCTCCTGGCGCTCACCGCCATGGAGGAGCCGGTCGAGTTCTCCGCCGACGAGATCCGCACCGAGAAGCTCAAGGTGCTGCGCGCGGTGTCGCTGCCGGAGGACATGCGCCGCTTCGCCGTGCGCGGCCAGTACGAGCAGGGCTGGCTGGCCGGGCAGCGGGCCAAGGGCTACCGGCAGGAGGAGGGGGTCGACGACGAGTCGCTCACCGAGACCTACGCCGCCGTCCGCCTCGGCGTGGAGACCCGCCGCTGGGCCGGCGTCCCGTTCTACCTGCGCACCGGCAAGCGGCTGCCCCGCCGGGTCACCGAGATCGCGCTGGTGTTCAAGCGGGCCCCGCACCTGCCCTTCGCCGACACCGACACCGAGGAGCTGGGCAACAACCAGCTCGTCGTGCGCGTGCAGCCCGACGAGGGCGTGACCCTCAAGTTCGGCTCGAAGGTGCCCGGCAGCGTGATGGAGGTCCGGGACGTGTCCATGGACTTCCTCTACGGCGAGCAGTTCACCGAGACCAGCCCCGAGGCCTACGAGCGGCTGCTGCTCGACGTGCTGCTGGGCGACGCCACGCTGTTCCCGCGCAACGCCGAGGTCGAGGCCTCCTGGGCGGTCATCGACCCGCTCGAGGAGTTCTGGGCCGGGACCACACCGGAGCCCTACCGGGCCGGCGAGTGGGGGCCGCGCGCGGCCGACGACATGCTCGCCGCCGAGGGCCGCCGGTGGCGGCGTCCGTGAGCGGCACCCGACAGGAGGGAACCCCGTGACGACCCTGTGGGACACCACCGGCTCGGCCGTGGTGAAGGAGCTGGCCGCCCAGCGGCGGACCGGCGGCGCGGTGCTCTCCGGCGTCGCGCTGACCCTGGTCGTCGTCGCCGACGAGGCCCGGGTCGCCGAGGCCGAGGAGGCCGCGGCCGGGGCGTCCGAGCAGCACCCCTGCCGGATCCTGGTCGTGGTGCGCCGGCAGATCGACGCGCCGGTCCCCCGCCTGGACGCCGAGGTGACGATCGGCGGGCGCCTGGGCCCCGGCGAGGCCGTGGTCATGCGCATGTACGGCCGGCTCGCGCTGCACGCGGAGTCGGTCGTGCTGCCGCTGCTGGCCGCCGACGCCCCGGTGGTCACCTGGTGGCACAGCGACCCGCCGTCGCGGCTGACCACCGACGCCCTCGCCGTGATCGCCGACCGGCGGATCACCGACAGCGCCTCGGCGGCCGACCAGCTCGCCGCGCTGCGCACCCGGGCGCAGGACTACGCCCCGGGTGACACCGACCTGGCCTGGACGCGCGCCACCGGCTGGCGCGCCACGCTCACCTCGGCGCTGGACTCGGTCCACGGCCGCCGCGGGGACGCCATCCGGGTGCTCGGCGGCCGGATCGAGGGCGACCCGGGCGCGGCCACCGCCCAGCTGCTGGCCGGCTGGGTCGAGTCGCGGTCGGGCGCCCGGCTGGAGGTCGTGCCGTCCGCCCGTCACTCGGGTCCGAGCGGCATCGACTCGGTGGTGCTGCAGCTCGACCAGGACGAGGAGGTGCGGGTGCACGCCGACCGCCGCGGCGGCGCGGTGATCAGCCAGCCCTACCGCTCCGACGCCACGATGGCGCTGCCCGACCGCTCGCTGGGCGACCTGCTCGGCGAGGAGCTGCGGCGTCTGGACCCCGACGAGCCCTACGCCGAGGCGCTGGAGGTCACCACCGGCGTCGGCGGGCTGGCCGGCCGCGCCTCGGTGCGCTCACACGTCTGGGTCGACCCGGCGGAGCCGCACGGCGCCGCGGCCCCGGCCGCGCAGGTCGGCGACGGCAGCCCGCACGGCGAGGCGCCGACCGTCCCCGCCGACTCCGAGGGCGCCGACGAGGTGGCCGAGCACGGCGAGCACGACGTCCCCGACCCGACGGCGCCCGAGGACCAGCCGGAGCAGCCCGAGGCCGAGTCCGGGGCGGTCCGGTGACCCTCACCCCCGGCGACCGGATCGTCGAGCGGCTGGCGGAGACCACCGAGGGCCCGGTGCCCGACGTCGTGGTCGAGCCCGACGCCGAGATGCTGGCGCGGGCCGCGGCCTCGGCGCTGGTGGCACGGCTGGCCGCCGCCCAGGCGGTGCACGGGACGGCGTCGGTCGTGCTCACCGGCGGCGGCGTCGGCACCGCGGTGCTGCGGCACGTGGCGGAGCTGGCGCAGGAGCCCGCGCCCGGTCAGGACGTGGACTGGACCGCCGTCGACGTCTGGTGGGGCGACGAGCGCTTCGTCCCCGCCGACGACGACGAGCGCAACGAGAAGGGCGCCCGCGAGGCGCTGCTCGACCGGGTCGGCGTGCCGGCCGGCCGGGTGCGCGCGATGCCCGCCTCCGACGCCGGCTTCGCCGAGCCCGAGGAGGCGGCCGAGTGGTACGCCGGGACGCTGGCCGACGCCGCCCGCGACGCCGGCGCCGACGGCCCGCTGCCGCGCTTCGACGTGCTGCTGCTGGGGATGGGCCCCGAGGGGCACGTGGCGTCGATCTTCCCCGGCTCCCCCGCCGTCGCCGACGAACGACCGGTGGTGGCGGTGCGCGACTGCCCGAAGCCGCCGCCGACCCGGGTGAGCCTGGGCTTCTCCGCGATCAGCGCCGCCGAGGAGGTCTGGCTGCTGGTGTCCGGGGAGGGCAAGGCGGAGGCGGTGGCGCGGGCCCTGGGCGGCGCCGACCGCAGCGAGATCCCGGCCGCGGGCGTCCGCGGACGGCAGGCCACGCGCTGGCTGCTCGACGCCGGCGCGGCCGGGCAGCTCCCCGGAGCCGGGGAGTAGGGACGGGTGCCCGGCGCCGCCCGCGGGCGGCGCCGGGCACCCGTCCCTAGGCGCCGCGGCGGGCCCGGAGCTTGGCGAGGGCCTCCTCGAGGAGGGCGTCGCCGTCGGCGTCGCTGCGCCGCTCGCGCACGTAGGCGAGGTGGGTTTTGTAGGGCTCGGTGCGCGGTGCCGGGGGCGGCGCCGCCGAGTCCTGGCCGGCGGGGAGGCCGCAGCGCGGGCAGTCCCACAGCTCGGGCACCTCGGCGTCGGCGGCGAAGGCCACCCGCGTCTCGTGGCCCTGGCTGCACCAGTAGCCGATCCGCAGTCGCGGAGCTGCCTCGCCGCGCTCGGCCTCTCCCATCGGACCCGCACCGACCCGCGTACCCCGGATCGCGTTCCCACCAGCCACGAGCGCCCCCCTCAGGACCGTGCTGCACGCGGTGCGGGACGCACCGCCCGCGCAGTCTATGGCCTCGGGGGTGTTCCCTCGATCACGATTTCGCGGCGGCAGTGAGAGACCGGAGCGGCCCCGGCGCAGGGGCCCGCTGCGAGCGTGCGAGCGGCGGGGGGCGCCGGGGTCCTTCGTCAGACCTTGAGCAGGATCCCCAGGGTCACGATGCAGACCACCCAGATGACGCCGGTGAAGACCGTCAGGCGGTTGAGGTTCTTCTCGACCACCGAGGAGCCGGCCAGCTGGGAGGAGACGGCGCCGCCGAACATCGAGGACAGGCCGCCGCCCTTGCCCCGGTGCAGCAGGATCAGCACCACGAGCAGCACGCTGGTGAGGACCAGCAGCACGTTGAGGACGAGCTCGACCATGGCACCAGCGTAACCGGTGGCCTCCCGGCCTCCGGTCAGCGCACGCCAGCGGTGGCCAGGTCGTAGCCCACGTAGGGGCGCATGACGACGGCGTTGCGCAGCCGCTGGCCCGCCAGCAGCTGCACGCGGGACTCCACGAGCGGCACGTAGGCGCCGGTGGCCCGGGCGGCCGTGGCGACGTCGCGCCAGGCGGTGGCGGCGGCCGCGGGGTCGGCCGCGGGGTCGGACGCGGCGCGGGCGGCGTCGACGGCGGCCGACAGGGCCGGGTCGGTGAGCCGCGCGTAGTTGGTGTTGCCGACCAGGCTCACCGAGCGGCCGTCGACCAGCGGCACGAGGAACGAGCCCGGCGTCGGGAAGTCGGCGGTCCAGGTGGCCAGCACGATGCCGTAGCCGTTGCGCGCCACGTTGTCGGGGCTGCCGACGTCGGTGGCGTAGAAGCTGGCCGCCGGCAGCGGGCGCACCTCGGCGGTGATGCCGACCTCGGCGAGCTGGGTCGCGACGGTCTCGGCCACCGCCACGCTGGCCTCCGCGTCGGGCACCGCGAGGACGGTGCTGAAGCCGTCGGGCTGCCCGCAGGCGGCCAGGGCCTCGCGCGCCGCGGCGACGTCGGCGCCCGGGTCCTCCTCCTCGGGGCCGGCGGGCAGCGCGGCCGGCCACAGCCGCGAGGTGCGCACCGCGCGCTCCGGGCCGCCGGCGACCTCCTGCACGGCGGTGCGGTCGATCGCGGCGGCCACCGCGGCGCGGCAGTTCGGGTCGGTCATCGGGGCGACGTCGGTGGGCAGCGCCAGCAGCCGGACGGCGCCGCTGGGGACGTCGTCGACCCGGTCGGTCAGCGGCACCTCTCCCCCGGCCCCCTCGGCGAGCCGCGCGCCGGTGGCGAGGTGGACGCCGGAGCCGGAGATGTCCAGGTCGGCGGAGCCGGCGAGCAGGGCCTGGTCGCGCTCCAGGCTCGACAGCCCGGTGCGGACGACGACGCGGTCGGGCAGCGCGGTGCGCACCTCGTCGGTGGCCGGGTCCCACTGCGGGTTGCGGTCGAGCACGATGCCGGTCTCGGCGTCGACGGTGGTGACCGCGTACGGGCCGGAGGAGACGGGGTCGGCGCCGTAGGCGGCACCCGTGTCGTCCTCGATCGGCACCGGGCTGCTCGAGGGCAGCGCCAGGACGTAGGGGAAGTCGGGGCGCGCGGTGCGCAGCCGGAAGACGATCGTCGCGTCGTCGGGGGTCTCGATCGCGGCCAGCGAGAGCTTCGCCGGGTCCTCGTCCTGGTAGGGCCCGGCGTAGGGGTTGGCCGGGTCGTCGAGCAGCTCGACGGTGTAGGTGGGCCCGCCGACGATGACGTCGGAGGCGAAGGACCGCTCGATGCCGTACTTGACGTCGCGGGAGGTGATCGCCCGGCCGTTCTCGAACCGCGCGCCCTGCCGGAGGGTGAACGTCCAGGTCAGGCCGCCGTCGGGGGTGCTGCCGAGGTCGGTGGCGAGGTCGGGCGCGAGGTCGGCGGTGGCGCCGGGCTCGGAGGAGTAGGTGACCAGCGTGCGGGCGTAGAGCCGCATGAGGTTCCACACGCCCGGCCGGTAGGAGCGCTGCGGGTCGAGGCTGTCGATCTCCCCCGCGACCACGCGCAGGGTGCCGCCGGTCTCCTCCGACGGCGAGCGCACGTCCTGCACGCCGGCGTCGGGCCCGTCACCGAGGACGGGGACGCCGGCGTCGCCGTCCCCGCCGCCGCTGCAGCTGACCGCGACGGCGACCACGAGGAGGACGACCAGCGCCAGGCCGAGGACGCGGCCGGCGGTGCCGGTGAGCCACCCCGGCAGCCGGGAGGACCGGGGCGGTCGCTGCAGCGTGCTGCCCACCCACCCCACCCCCGCTCGGCCGCCGGGGCTGCTGCTCAGCTGCTCCCGGCGGCGGTCCGACAGATCCGCGCGAACTCGTCGGCGTCGAGGCTCGCGCCTCCGACGAGTGCACCGTCGACGTCCGGCCCGGCCAGGATCCCGGCCGTGTTGGCGGCCTTCACCGACCCGCCGTAGAGGATACGGACGACGGCGGCCGTGGCCGCTCCGAAACGCCCGTCGAGGCGCGACCGGAGTGCGGCGCACACCTCCTGGGCGTCGTCGGGGGTGGCGACCTCGCCGGTCCCGATGGCCCACACGGGCTCGTACGCGACGACGACCTGCTCCACCTGCCCGGCGTCCAGCCCCTCGAGGGCGGCGTCGAGCTGGGCGGTGGTGTGCGGGACGTGCCGGCCGGCGCGGCGGACGTCGAGGCCCTCCCCGACGCACAGGATCGGCGTGAGGCCGTGCCGCAGCGCGGCCCGCACCTTGGCGGCCACCGTGGCGTCGTCCTCGCCGTGCAGCGCGCGCCGCTCGGAGTGGCCGACGACGACGAAGCCGCAGGCCAGCGCGGCGAGCATCGCGCCGCTGACCTCGCCGGTGTAGGCGCCGGAGTCGTTCGCCGAGAGGTCCTGCGCGCCGTAGCCGACCGCGAGCTGGTCGCCGTTGACCAACGTCTGCACGCTGCGCAGCGCGGTGAACGGCGGGAGCACGACGACCTCGGCGGCGTCGAGCTCCTGCTCGGTGAGGCTGAAGACGAGCTTCTGCACCAGGCCGATGGCCTCCAGGTGCGTCATGTGCATCTTCCAGTTGCCCGCGATGAGCGGGCGGCGGCCCTCCCGGCGCGGAGCCGGCTGCTGCCGTCGCGCCATCAGCCCTCGCCCCGGTCGGCGAGCACCGTGAGGCCCGGGAGCTCCCGGCCCTCGAGGTACTCCAGGGACGCGCCGCCGCCGGTGCTGATGTGCCCGTAGGCGGACTCGTCGAGTCCGAGCTGCCGGACGGCGGCCGCGGAGTCCCCGCCGCCCACCACCGACAGCCCGTCGACGGCGGCGACGGCCTCGGCCACGCCGCGGGTGCCGGCCTGGAAGGGCGCCAGCTCGAAGACGCCCATCGGGCCGTTCCAGAACACCGTGCGCGCGTCGGCGAGCTCGCGGCCGAACGCCTCGACGGTGCGCGGGCCGACGTCGAGGCCCATCCGGTCGTCGGGGATGGCGTCCACCTCGACGACGGAGGTCTCGGCGTCGGCGCTGAACGCGCTGGCCGCGACGACGTCGACGGGCAGCACGATGCGCTCGCCCGCCTCGGCGAGCAGCCGGCGGCAGGTGTCGACCTGGTCGGCCTCCAGCAGCGAGGTGCCGACGCCGTGGCCCTGCGCGGCGAGGAAGGTGAAGCACATCCCGCCGCCGACGAGCAGCCGGTCGACCTTCGGCAGCAGCGCCTCGATGACCGCGAGCTTGTCGCTGACCTTGGAGCCGCCGAGCACGACCACGTAGGGCCGCTCGGGGTCGGTGGTCAGCCGGGTGAGCACCTCGAGCTCGGCGGCGACCAGCCGGCCGGCCACGTGCGGCAGCCGCAGGGCGACGTCGTAGACCGACGCGTGCTTGCGGTGCACCGCGCCGAACGCGTCGTCGACGTAGACGTCGGCCAGCGCGGCGAGCCGGTCGGCCAGCGCGCCGCGCTCGGCGTCGTCCTTGCTCGTCTCGGCGGCCTCGAAGCGCACGTTCTCCAGCAGGAGGACGTCGCCGTCGCCGAGGGCACCGGCCCGCGCGACGGCGTCGTCGCCGGCGACGTCGGCGGCCAGCGGGACCTCGGTGCCGAGCAGCTCGCCGAGCCGCGCGGCGACCGGGGCCAGCGAGTACTTCGGGTCGGGCGCGCCCTTGGGCCGGCCGAGGTGCGCCGCGACGACGACGCGGGCGCCGGCCTCGCGCAGCGCCTGCAGCGTCGGCAGGCTGGCCCGGATGCGCCCGTCGTCGGTGATCGCCCGGGTCTGCTTGTCGAGGGGCACGTTCAGGTCGGCGCGCACGAGCACGCGCCGACCCGAGACCCCCTCGGCGAGCAGGTCGTCGAGGGAGCGTGCCATCAGAGGGAGCGGCCCACGAGCTCGACGGAGTCGACCAGGCGGTTGGAGTAGCCCCACTCGTTGTCGTACCAGCCGAGCACCTTGGCCATCGGGCCGAAGACCTTGGTCAGCTGGCTGTCGTAGATGCAGCTGGCCGGGTCGGTGACGATGTCGGAGGAGACGATCGGCGCGTCGGTGTACTTGAGGATGCCGGCGAGCGGGCCCGCGGCGGCCTCCCGGTAGGCGGCGTCGATCTCGTCGGCCGGCACCTCGCGGGACAGCTGCACGGTGAGGTCGGTGGCCGAGCCAGTGGGCACCGGGACGCGGACGGCGTAGCCGTCGAGCTTGCCCTTGAGCTCCGGCAGCACCAGGCCGATGGCCTTCGCCGCACCGGTGCTGGTGGGCACCATGTTGAGGGCGGCGGCGCGGGCGCGGCGCAGGTCCTTGTGCGGGCCGTCCTGCAGGTTCTGGTCGGCGGTGTAGGCGTGGATCGTGGTCATCAGGCCGCGCTCGATGCCGAAGCTGTCGTTGAGCACCTTGGCCAGCGGCGCGAGGCAGTTCGTGGTGCAGGACGCGTTGCTGATGATCGTCTGGCTGCCGTCGTACTTGTCGTGGTTGACGCCCATGACGATGGTCAGGTCGTCGCCGGTGGCCGGCGCCGAGATGACGACCTTCTTGGCCCCGCCCGCGTCGACGTGCTTGCGGGCGTCGTCGGCCTTGGTGAAGAAGCCGGTGGACTCGACGACGACGTCGACGCCCAGGTCGCCCCACGGCAGGTTCGCCGGGTCGCGCTCGGACAGCACCTTCATGGTGCTGCCACCGATCTTGATGCCCTCGCCGTCGGCGGCGACGTCCTCGCCGAGGACGCCCAGGATGCTGTCGTACTTGAGGAGGTGGGCGAGGACCTCGTTGCTGGTCAGGTCGTTGACCGCCACGATCTCGATGTCCTTGCCGCTGGCCGCGGCCGCCCGCCAGAAGTTGCGGCCGATCCGGCCGAACCCGTTGATCCCCACCCGTACCGTCACTGCTGACCTCCACGGATCCGCGGTGCCGTCCGGCACCGTCGCGTGCGTCGGCCGCGCGGCGCGCGGCTCCGTCGGCGACGACCCTATCGGCCACGGCACGCGGGTGTCCGGACGAGTCTCAGCCTCCGGGAACGAGCTGCGCCCCGCCGTCCGCGGGCGACGCCGGCGCGGGGACGAACGCGGCGGGGCCGGCGGCGACGACGCGGTCGCGGCCGGTGGCCTTGGCCGTGTAGAGCGCGCGGTCGGCGGCCTCGAGCAGGGTGGCCGCGCTCGCGCCGTCGGCGGGGCAGACGGCGACGCCGATGCTGACCGTGACCGTGACCGGCCCGCCGTCGACGTCGTGCGGGGTGGCGGCCACGGTGCGGCGGATCCGCTCGGCGCGGGCCAGCGCCTGCTCCCGGCCGGCGCCGGGCAGGACGAGCACGAACTCCTCGCCACCGAGCCGGGCGGCGGTGTCGCCCTCGCGGACGGCGCCGGCGAGGGTGCCGGCGACGGCGGTGAGCACGGCGTCGCCCGCGGCGTGGCCGAGGCGGTCGTTGACCCGCTTGAAGTGGTCGACGTCGACGACCAGGAGCGACAGCTCGCCGGTGCGCGGCCGGGCGGCGAGGCCCGCGCCGAGCGCACGGTCGAGGTGGCGGCGGTTGTGCAGGCCGGTGAGCGGGTCGCGGACGGCCTCCTCGGCGAGCTCGGCGCGCAGCCGCTCGATGACCTCCACCTGCTCGGCGAGCTGCCGGTTGAGCCGCTCGACGGCGGCCTGGCGCTCCTGCTGCTCGCTGACGTCGCGGACGACGAGGATGCGGCCGAGCGGCCGCCCGCGCGGGTCGCTGACGGCGGAGTCGCGGACGTCGAGCCACACGCCCGGCCGGACCTCGGCGACGCGGTGGCCGTCGCGGCGCTCGGTGCTGAGCAGCACCCCGACCGCCCGGGGGCCGGCGACGTCGTGGAGGGGCCGGCCGACCAGCTCGCCCTCGATCTCGGGCCGCAGCTCGCGCAGCATCCGGTCGGCGGCCGGGTTGACGTCGATGAGCAGGCCGGCGGGGTCGACCACGAGCACGGCGTCGGGGACGGTGTCGACGACCTGGTCGCGGGCGACGGGCACCAGGCGCAGCAGGCCGCCGCGGAAGATGGCCCAGCAGTCGACCAGCCCGGTGACGAGGAAGAACAGCGGGGTGACGTCGGTGCCGGAGCCGTCGAGCCCCGAGGCGACGGCCACCACGTTGCCCACGGTGGAGAGCACCGCCGAGCCGAGCAGGACGGCGACCTGCCGCCGCAGGACCCCGGTGACGCGGCGGAAGCAGCGGACCAGGTGCGTGTAGGCGACGGCGACGAGGACGTAGGAGTAGGCGGTGTGGGCCAGGAACAGCGGCCCGAAGGTCACCCGGGACTCCCCGGCGCCGTCGGCCGCGCTCAGGTCGGCCATCACCAGGTCCCGGGTGGCCGGCAGCGCGGCGGCCACGACGAGGACCAGCGGCTCGACCGCAAGCAGCAGCGCCGTCCGGCGGGCCGGGCGCCAGGACGGGTCGGCGACGGTCCGGGCCAGCACCCAGGTGCCGACGACGACCAGCCCGACGGAGGCGAGCAGGACCGGTGGGTAGAGGCGGTGCGCGGTCTCGGTGCCGAGCGTGTAGACCAGCGCGTCGGCGGCCGACCAGGCGGCGACGCCGGTCATCGTGGCCGCGAGCGCGGTCGCGGCGGGGGTGCGCCGCCGCCGGCGCCAGGCCAGCACCCCGGTGCCGACGGCGACCAGCGTGGCGCAGCCGAAGACGACGGCCCAGCTCCCCGCGGTCATGCCGCCTCCGCTCCCGTACCGGGCACACCGGGACGGCGGCCTCTCCCCCGCGCATCGGCGGCGGCGGGCGCGGCCTGCAGCGGGGCGGGCGGGGCCTCACCCCCGGGAGTGACGACGGGGCGCCCCCCGCGACAGCGGAGGGCGCCCCCTGGTGACGTACTGGAACGGCCGCCCTTCAGGGTCCCGCGCCGAGCCTGCGAGGCGTGGGGGAAGGGTGGTCCTTCGATTACTGGGCGAGCATGTCGTCGGTGACGACCGACTCCGTGTCGGGGATGCCGAGGTCCTTGGCCCGCTTGTCGGCCATCGCCAGGAGACGCCTTATGCGCCCGGCAACGGCGTCCTTGGTCATCGGCGGGTCGGCCCGCTGACCGAGCTCCTCCAGCGAGGCCTGGCCGTGCTCGAGCCGCAGCCGCCCGGCGACCAGCAGGTGCTCGGGGGCGTCGCCGGCGAGGATCTCCATCGCCCGCTCGACCCGCGCGCTGGCCGCGACCGCCGCCCGCGCCGAGCGGCGCAGGTTGGCGTCGTCGAAGTTGGCCAGCCGGTTCGCGGTGGCGCGGACCTCGCGGCGCATCCGCCGCTCCTCCCAGGCCAGCACCGCGTCGTGCGCGCCCATGCGGGTGAGCAGCGCGCTGATCGCGTCGCCGTCGCGGACGACCACGCGGTCGGCCCCGCGCACCTCGCGGGCCTTGGCGGCGATGCCGAGCCGGCGGGCGGCGCCGACCAGCGCCATGGCGGCCTCCGGGCCCGGGCAGGTGACCTCGAGCGAGGACGAGCGGCCCGGCTCGGTGAGCGAGCCGTGGGCGAGGAACGCGCCGCGCCAGGCGGCCTCGGCGTCGTTGATGCTGCCCGACACCACCGACGGCGGCAGGCCGCGCACCGGCCGCCCGCGCTGGTCGACCAGCCCGGTCTGGCGGGCCAGGCCCTCGCCGTGCTTGGCGATGCGGACCAGGTACCGCACCCCGCGGCGGATGTTGCCGCCGGCGAGCACGCTGACCCCGCTGGTGTAGCCGTACACCTCGCTGATGTCGCGGCGCAGCCGGCGGGCGACCGAGCCGGTGTCCAGCTCCGCCTCGATCACCACCCGGCCGCCCACGATGTGCAGCCCCCCGGAGAAGCGCAGCAGCGCCGTGACCTCGGCCTTGCGCTCGGAGGTGCGTGTGCACTCCACCCGCGACAGCTCGTCCTTGACCATGGCCGTCATCGCCACGACGACCACCCCCTCTGCTGCGGCGCCATGCTCGGCGTCACCTCTCCCCCTCGAACGGTCCGGGTCCATCCGGTCCCGGCGCACCGGCCGGGACCCCTACCCCGTCCCCCGCGACGACCACCGGGGCCAGCGCTGCCGCCAGCCGCGCGGGGTCGTGGCGGGGTGCGCCACCGTGCTCGGCGACCGGGGCCAGCACGAGCTCGGCGCCGCACGCGCGCGCCGCAGACAGGAGACCACAGCGGTCAACCACTGAGTCAACATCCGCGATCACGGTGTGCAGCGCCACTCCGCCGAGATGCGCCTGCAGCACGCGCAGGTGCTCCTCCGGCGAGAAGCCGTCGGTCTCCCCCGGCTGCGGCTCCAGGTTGAGCACGACCACCACCCGGGCACTGCTGGCCGCCAGCGCGGCGCGCAGCCGCGGCACGAGCAGGTGCGGCAGCACCGAGGTGTACCAGGAGCCGGGGCCCAGCGACACGACGTCGGCCGCGGCGATGGCGGCGAGCACGTCGGGGTGCACCGGCGGGTCGGACGGGGAGACGAGGATGTCGCGCACCCGGCCCGGCGTGCCGGCGATCGCCACCTGGCCGCGGATCGTGCGGGTGCGCGCGGGGTCGTCGGGGTCGACGGTCTCCACGCGGGCGACGAGGTCGAGCGGCACGTCGGCCATCGGCAGCACCCGGCCACGGGCGCCGAGCAGCTCGCAGACGGTGTCGAGGGCGCGCACGGTGTCGCCGCCGTGGAGCTCGACCAGGCCGGTGAGCACGAGGTTGCCCACGGGGTGCCCGGCGAGCACGCCGGTGCCGCCGAGGCGGTGCTGCAGCAGCCGGGCCATCTCGGCGCGGTCGTCGTCGGCCAGCGCCGCGAGCGCCATGCGCAGGTCGCCGGGCGGCAGCACGGGCATCTCCCGGCGGATCCGGCCGGACGAGCCGCCGTCGTCGGCGACGGTGACCACGGCCGTCAGCTCGGGGGTGATCCGGCGCCAGGCGGCGAGCGCCGCCGCGAGGCCGTGACCGCCGCCGAAGGCGACGACCCTCGGGCCGCCGGACCCGGGCGCCGTGCTGTGCCCCGCCACTACTCGCGGCCCAGGTCGCGGTGGCGCGCGACCGCGTCGATGCCGTCGGCGGCCAGCCGGCGGGCGAACTCCTCGGCGATGGCGACGCTGCGGTGCTTGCCGCCGGTGCAGCCGACCGCCAGCGTCAGGTAGCGCTTGCCCTCGCGCCGGTAGCCGGGGATGAGCAGCCGCAGCACCTCGGTGTAGCGGTCGAGGAACGGCCCGGCGTCGGACTGGCCGAGCACGTAGTCGCGCACGTCGGGGTCCTGGCCGGTGTGCGGGCGCAGCTCGGGCAGCCAGTGCGGGTTGGGCAGGAACCGGGCGTCGACGACGAGGTCGGCGTCCAGCGGCAGGCCGTACTTGAAGCCGAAGCTCAGCACGGTCGCCGTCAGCGGCGGGGTGCGGCCCTCGCGGGCGAAGGCGTTCTCCAGCGTCGCCCGCAGCTGGTGCACGTTGAGGTCGCTGGTGTCGACCCACAGGTCGGCCTCGCCGGCGATGCCGGCGACCAGCGCCCGCTCGGCGGTGATGCCGTCGAGGATCCGGCCCGAGCCCTGCAGCGGGTGCTCGCGCCGGTTGGACTCGTAGCGCCGCACGAGCACCTCGTCGCGGGCGTGCACGTACACCACGCGCGGCCGGTGGCCGGCCTCGGCGAGCACCCGGATGGCCTCCAGCAGGTCGCTGGAGAAGGCCCGGCTGCGGACGTCGACGACGGCGGCGAACCGGCGGACGTCGCCGCGCGCACCGAGCTCGACCATCGGCAGCAGCAGCGCCGGCGGCAGGTTGTCGACGACGTACCAGCCGAGGTCCTCCAGCACCCGCCCGGCGCTGTTCTTGCCGGCGCCGGACAGGCCGGTGACGACGACGACCTCGACGGGCGGTGTCTCGGTGCTGGCGGCGTCGAGGCCGGCGGGGACGTCGGCCTGCGGGCCGGCCTGGCCCTCGCGCGCGGCCGTCTCGCCGGTCGGCGCCGGGACGTCCGGTCCGGTCGGCTGCTGCTCGCTCACGAGGCGACCCGGCCGACCTCGGCGGTGGCGCCGGCCCCGGGGCTGGGCGTGCCCCGCTCGGCCGGGCCGGCGGGCGCCGTGGTGCTCTCCACGACCACCTCGGCCGGCGCGGCGTCCGCCCCGGCGTCGTCGGCCGCGGCGTCGTCGGCGGTCTTCCCCTCAGCGGGCTCGGCCACCGCCGCCAGCACCGCCTCGGCGGTGCGCCGGCCGATGCCGGGCACGGCCACGAGCTCGTCGACCGTGGCCGCGCGCAGCCGCTTGAGCGACCCGAACTGCTTCATCAGCGCCTTCCGCCGCGTCTCCCCGAGACCCGGGACGTCGTCCAACAGCGAGACCAGCATGCTGACGGACCGCTTCTGCCGGTGGTAGGTGATCGCGAACCGGTGGGCCTCGTCGCGCACCCGCTGCAGCAGGTACAGCGCCTCGGAGGTGCGCGGCAGGATCACCGGGTCGGACTCGCCGGGCAGCCACACCTCCTCCATGCGCTTGGCCAGCCCGCACACGGCGACGTCGACGATGCCGAGCTCGTCCAGCGACCGGGCCGCGGCGGCCACCTGCGGGGCGCCGCCGTCGACGACGAGAAGGTTCGGCGGGTAGGCGAACCGGCGGGGCCGGCCCTCCTCGGCGGCGACGCCCTGCTCGTCGCGGCGGTCGGCCTCCTCCTCCAGGTGCCGGGCGAAGCGGCGGCGGACGACCTCGGCCATGGCCGCGGTGTCGTCGGTGCCGTGCTTGACGGAGAACCGCCGGTAGTCGGACTTCTTCGCCAGCCCGTCCTCGAACACCACCATCGAGGCGACGACGTTGGTCTGCTGCACGTGGCTGACGTCGATGCACTCGATCCGCAGCGGCGCCTCGGGCAGCTCGAGCGCCTCCTGCAGCTCCGAGAGCGCCAGGGACCGGGCGGTGAGGTCGCTGGAGCGCTTGACCCGGTGCCGGGCGAAGGCCTCCTTGGCGTTGCGCTCGACGGTCTCCAGCAGGCTGCGCTTGTCGCCGCGCTGCGGCACCCGCAGCGAGACCCGCGAGCCGCGGAGCTCGGTGAGCAGCTCCTCGTAGACGTCGGCGTCGTCGGGCAGCTCGGGGACGAGCACCTCCCGGGGCACCGTCTCGCCGCCCTCGGTGACCCCCGTCTGCTCGTCGACGCCGCCGTACACCTGCAGGAGGAACTGCTCCACCAGCTCGCCGGTGGTGACCTCCTCGACCTTGTCGATGATCCAGCCGCGCTGGCCGCGCACCCGGCCGCCGCGGACGTGGAAGACCTGGACGGCGGCCTCGAGCTCGTCCTGCGCGAAGGCGACGACGTCGGCGTCGGTGCCGTCGCCGAGGACGACGGCCTGCTTCTCCAGGGCCCGCTTGAGCGCGCCGAGGTCGTCGCGCAGCCGGGCGGCCCGCTCGTACTCCATGGCCTCGGCGGCCTCGGCCATCTCGCGCTCGAGGCGCTTGACCATGAGGTCGGTGCGGCCGGCCATGAAGTCGCAGAAGTCGTCGACGATCGCGCGGTGCTCCTCGGCGCTGACCCGGCCCACGCAGGGGGCGGCGCACTTGCCGATGTAGCCGAGCAGGCAGGGCCGGCCGATCTGCCCGGCGCGCTTGAAGACGC
Source organism: Geodermatophilus sp. FMUSA9-8 (assembly GCF_037034165.1). Lineage (NCBI taxonomy): Bacteria > Bacillati > Actinomycetota > Actinomycetes > Geodermatophilales > Geodermatophilaceae > Geodermatophilus > Geodermatophilus sp. FMUSA9-8. Next base: position 849,203 of record NZ_JBAGKE010000001.1, read on the forward strand.
CGTTGGAGCAGGTGCGGGCGGGGAAGACGCGGGTGAGCGTGTCGAGGGTCTCGCGGATGGCCCAGGCGTGGGCGTAGGGGCCGAAGTAGCGGACGCCCTTCTTCTTCGGCCCGCGCATCACCTGCAGCCGCGGGTACTCCTCGTTCAGCGTCACGGCCAGCGACGGGTAGCTCTTGTCGTCGCGGTAGCGGACGTTGAAGCGGGGGTCGAACTCCTTGATCCAGTTGTACTCGAGCTGGAGGGCCTCGACCTCGGTGCCGACGACGGTCCACTCCACGCCGGCCGCCGTCGTGACCATCTGCCGGGTGCGCGGGTGCAGCCCGGCGACGTCGGCGAAGTAGCTGTTGAGCCGCTGCCGCAGGCTCTTGGCCTTGCCGACGTAGATGACCCGCCCGTTGGGGTCGCGGAACTTGTAGACCCCCGGGCTCTCCGGGATCGAGCCGACCGCCGGTCGGTAGGTGGACGGGTCGGGCACACCTCCACACTAGGTGGACACGCCGACGGTCCGCCGGGGAACTCCACCGGTGTGATTCGGCTCCTCCCGCTCAGGCCAGGCGCGCCTCGAGCCAGGCGAGCAGGTCGGCGGTCACCTCGTCCCGGTTGGTCTCGTTGAACACCTCGTGGCGGGCGTCGGGGTAGACGCGCAGGTCCACGTCGTGCCCGCGGCCGCGCACGAGGTCGGCGAGCGCGGCCACCTGGGCGGCGTCCTCCCCGCCCACCGGGTCGCGCTGTCCGGCCAGCAGCAGCACCGGCAGCCCGTCGGGCAGCCCGGCCACGGCCTCCTCGGTCGCCACGCGCGCGGCCAGCGCGAACATCTCCGCGCCGTAGGCGTACGTGGGCGGGACGTCGTCGCCGCAGAGCGGGTCGGCCAGGTAGGCGTCCACCTCGGCGGGGTCGCGGGACAGCCAGTCGTACGGCGTGCGGGCCGGCTCGAACGGCGCGTTGAAGGCGGTCAGGGCGTCCATCGGCTGCTCGCCCATCCCGGCGGCGACGGCGGCCTCGAGCTGCTCGGCGGCCGCGGCGAAGTGGGGCGCGACGCCGATCGGCCCGGAGAGCACCAGCCCGTCGAGGACCTCGCCGTCGCGCTCGGCGGAGGCCAGCGCGACGACCGAGCCCAGTGAGTGGCCGAGGAGGAACCGCGGGACGCCCGGGTGGTCCCCGGCCAGGCGCTCGCCGAGCCGCCGGACGTCGTCGAGGACGGCGTCGCTGCCCGCGCCGGGGCCGAAGCCGCCCGGGCCGGTGGAGGCGGCGGTGAGCCCGTGGCCGCGCTGGTCGAGCGCGCCGACCGCGATGCCGCGGGCGGTGAGCGCGGCGGCGAGCCGCGCGTAGCGGCCGGCGTGCTCGGACAGGCCGTGGACGACCTGGAGCACGGCGCGGACCTCGCCGTCGGGGGTCCAGCGGCGCTCGGCGAGCCGGGCGCCGTCGGCCGCCTCGGTGTAGGTGGGTGCGGTCACGCACCGCACCCTGCCGCCCGGGCGGGCCGGGCGCCAGAGGGACGGGTCAGCCGACGGGGCGCGACCGGTGCAGCGCGGGCAGGTGCACGGCGGCGACGGCGCGCTGGCCGAGACGGACGACGCGCGCGGTGAGCGCCACCGCCGCCATGAGCCCGACACCCCCGGCCAGGACGGCCACCACGCCGGGCACCGCCCCGCCGGTGACGGCGAGCGCGCCGAGGGTGACCAGGCCGACGAGCACGAGCGTGGAGGTCATGCCGTGCCCGGACCGGGGCTGGCCGCAGTGCGCGAGGTCGGGGTCGCAGTCGGGCGTGAGCGCGCTCATGGGCGTCTCCCTCGTCGAGGCACCGCCACGCCGGTCCGACGGCGTGACGTCCGTCACACGGACGATACGGCCCGGGGCCGGTTCCGCTCAAGTGGTGGTCGCGGGCGGTCCCTTCACGGCGAGGACCGGGCACTCGACGGTGAGCAGGATCCGCTGCGCCGCGCTGCCCATCAGCAGCTTCCCGACGGCGCTGCGCCGGCGCAGGCCGATGACGAGCACCTCCGCGGCGGTCTCGGCGACGGCGTCGGCCAGCTCCTCGGCGACGTCGCGGCCGATCGGCTGGCGCAGCTCGAAGGGGACGCCGGAGACGGTGAGCTCGTCGTGCAGCCGGCGCAGCGGGTCGCCCTGCAGGTACTCCTCGTCGACGAGGGCGTCGCCGCGGCTGCTGTTGATCACCACCAGCCGCGCGCCGCGCCGCTCGGCCTCGGCGAGGGCGTGCTCGAGGGCGGCCCGCCCGCGCGGGGTGGGCACGTGCCCCACCACGACCACCGGCTGCTGCTGGGTCACCGCTCCTCCTCACCCGGGCTCGCGCCGACGCTCTCGCGGTGCCGCAGCCCCTCCCCCGCCTGGACCTCCTCCGGCGTGGCCCGCCGGCCGCGCACCGCGCGGAGCACGATCGGCACGACGAGGGCCGCCAGGGCCAGGCCGAGCACGATCCGGCTGAACCAGGTGTCGAGCAGCACGCCGAGGTCGCCGCTGCTGATGGCCAGCGCGCGCCGCAGGTTGGTCTCGGCGACCGGGCCGAGGATGAGCCCGACGATCGCCGGCGCGACCGGCCAGCCGTAGCGGCGCATGGCGAAGCCGAGCAGGCCGAGCACCAGCAGCAGCACCAGGTCCAGCGGGTCGGCGTTGACCGCGTAGCAGCCGAGCGAGGCGAACAGCAGGATCCCGGCGTAGAGGTAGGGCCGCGGGACGCGCAGCACCTGCACCCACACGCGGGCCAGCGGCAGGTTGAGGACCAGCAGCATGAGGTTGCCGACGAGCAGCGCCGCGATCAGCGTCCAGACCAGGGTGGACTCGGTGGACAGCAGCGTCGGCCCGGGCTGGATGCCGTAGCTCTGGAACGCGACCAGGATGATCGCCGCGGTGGCCGAGGTGGGCAGGCCGAGGGTGAGCAGCGGCACCAGCACGCCCGCGGCGGCGGCGTTGTTGGCCGCCTCGGGCCCGGCGACGCCCTCGATGGCGCCGCGGCCGAACTCCTCGGGGTGCTTGGTGAGCTTCCGCTCGGTGGCGTAGGAGAGGAACGTCGGGATCTCCGCGCCGCCGGCGGGCAGCGCGCCCAGCGGGAAGCCCAGCGCCGTCCCGCGCAGCCACGGGCCCACCGAGCGGCGCAGGTCGCGGCGGGTGAACCAGGGCCCGGAGGCGGCCATCACCTGCACCGGGCCCCGCCGCAGCCGGGACGCGACGTACAGCGCCTCCCCCACGGCGAACAGCGCGACGGCGACCACGACGACGTCGATGCCGTCGGACAGCTGCGGGATGCCGAGGGTGAACCGCTCCTGCCCGGTGAGCACGTCGGTGCCGACGAGGCCGAGGTACAGGCCGACGCCGAGGGAGGCCAGCCCGCGCAGCGGCGACGAGCCGAGCACGGTGGCCACGGCGACGAAGGCCAGCACGGTGAGGGCGAAGTAGTCGGCGGCGGTGATGCCGATGACCAGGTCGACGACGGTCGGCGCGACGAGGGCCAGCAGCAGCGTGGCGATCGTGCCGGCGACGAACGAGCCGAGCGCGGCGGTGGCCAGCGCGGCGGCCCCGCGACCGGACTTGGCCATCGCGTTGCCCTCGAGCGCGGTCATGATCGAGCTGGACTCGCCGGGGGTGTTGAGTAGGATCGACGTCGTCGACCCGCCGTACATGCCGCCGTAGTAGATGCCGGCGAACAGGATCAGTGCCGCCGTGGGCTCCAGCGCGTAGGTGATCGGCAGCAGCAGCGCGACGGTCATGGCCGGGCCGATGCCGGGGAGCACGCCGACCGCCGTGCCGAGCAGCACCCCCAGCAGCGCGAAGAGCAGGTTGACCGGGGCGAGGGCGTCGGCGAGGCCGCCGGCCAGGTCGCCGAGGGCGCCCATCAGAACCAGTCCGTCGCGAGCTCGAGCAGGATCCCGCCGGGCAGCGCGACGTCGAGCGCCTTGACGAACACCAGCCAGACGACGACCGACAGCACGCCGCCGGTGAGCAGCGGCCGGACGACGCCGCGCGCCCCGAGCGCCCAGGCCACCAGCGCGAACATCAGCGTGACCGCGAGCGGCCAGCCCACGACGTTGATCAGTAGCGCGTGGGCGAGGAAGCCGACGACGATGACGCCCACGTTCGCCCACGACGTCGGGGCGTCGGGGTCGATGTCCTCGCTCTCGTCGGAGGGCCCCCGGTCGCCGCGCAGCACCCGGAACCCGAGCGCCAGCGCGGTGGCCAGCACGACGCCGCCGACCAGGTAGGGGAAGAAGCGCGGACCGATGGTGTTCGCGGAACCCGGGACGGCGATGTTCGCGGCGTCGAGCAGGAGGTAGACGCCCAGCGCCCCGAGCAGCACCACCATGGCCAGCTCGCCGCGGCTGATCCCCGTGCGCGGCCGCGGCGGGTGCCGGTGCTCGGCCGCGGCGTGCGACCCCGTGGCGTCGGTCGTGGACACGTCGGGGTCGGGCGACACACTCACTGGACCAGCCCGATCTCCCGCAGGATCGCCAGCACCCGCTGCTCCTCCTCGACGAGGAACTCGCCGTACTCGTCGCCGGTCAGCAGCAGGTCGTCCCAGCCGTTGTCCTCCAGCGCCTGCGCCCACTCCTCGGTGTCGTGGGTGTCCTGGACGAGGGCGATCAGGTCGTCGCGGGCGCCCGCGGACATGCCGGGCCGGGCCATGAGGCCGCGCCAGTTGTCGACCTCGACGTCGAAGCCGGACTCGACCAGCGTGGGGACGTCGGGCACCTGCGGGGAGCGCTCCGCCGTCGACACGGCGAGGCCGACCAGGTCGCCGGTGCGCACCTGTTCGCCGTAGTCGGCGGTGCCGGAGATGCCGGCGGCGACCTGGCCGCCGAGCAGGGCCGCCAGGGACTCGCCGCCGCCGGAGTAGGCGATGTAGTTGACCTGGGCGGGGTCGATGCCGGCCGCCTGCGCGAGCAGGCCGGCGAGGATCTGGTCGGTGCCGCCGGCCGAGCCGCCGGCGATCGGGGTGCCCGCCGGGTCGGCGGCCCAGGCCTCCACGAAGCCCTGGATGTCGGTGTAGGGCGCGTCCGGCGGCGCCACGATCAGCTCGGTCTCGCCGATCAGCCGGGCGATCGGGGTGACGTCGGTCAGGCGGGTGGCGGAGTCGTTGGTGTCGACGGCGCCCACCATGACCAGGCCCATCATCATGAGCAGCGCGTCGTCGGTCTCCCGCGACAGCTGGCCGAGGCCGATCGTGCCGCCGGCGCCCTCGACGTTGAACACCTGCACGTTGCGGGCCAGGCCGCTGCTCTGGATCACCCGCTGCAGCACGCGGGCGGTCGTGTCCCAGCCGCCGCCCGGGCTCGCCGGCGCCATGACCCGCAGCCGGGACAGGTCGCCGGGCTGCACCACCGTGCCGGCGCAGCCGCCCAGGGCCCCGGCGGCGGCCGCCAGCGCCGGCGCGGCCACCGCCCCGGCGAGGAACGACCTCCGGCTCAGCGGCACGGGCGGCCTCCCCTCGGGGCGGTGGCGGCGGTCACACCGGACGCTAGACCCGGCCGAACTTGCGGTCCAACGCGAGGTTGAGCGGCAGGACCCGGACGTGCGGCGCCCCGATGAAGCCGAGGTCGCGCCCGGCGGTGGCGTCGTCGACCAGCGCCTGCACCTCCTCCGCCGGGACGCCGCGGGCCTCGGCCACCCGCCGCACCTGGATCGCGGCGTACGCCGGCGAGATGTCGGGGTCGAGGCCGGAGGCGGAGGCGGTCAGCGCGTCGGGCGGCACGTCGGCCGGGTCGGCGCCCTCGAACGCGGCCACCGCGGCGCGCCGCTCCCGCACCAGCGCGACGAGCTCGGGCGCGTTCGGGCCGAGGTTGGACCCGCCGGAGGCGGCGCCGTCGTACCCGGACACCGACGGGCGGGCCTGGAAGTACTGCGGCAGCGGGTCGCCGTCGGCGTCGGTGGCCGCCTGGCCGACGAGCGCGGAGCCGACGATCTCGCCGTCCACGGTCACGAGGGAGCCGCCGGCGCGGCCGGGGGCGACCAGCTGGGCGATGCCGGTGACGAGCAGGGGGTAGGCCAGGCCGAGGACGACGGTGGCGACGAGCAGGGCCCGGACGGCGGCGAGGAGCACGCGGGGGGACATCAGGCGATCCCGGGGACGAGGGAGACGAGCAGGTCGAGGAGCTTGATCCCGGCGAAGGGCGCGACCACGCCGCCGACGCCGTAGACCAGCAGGTTGCGGCGCAGGACCGCCTCGGCCGGGGCCGGGCGGTACCGGACGCCGCGCAGGGCCAGCCGCATCACGTCGAGGGCGTCGAGGCCCGGGAAGGCGCCGGCGAACATCGCCGGGATGATCGCGAAGTACTTCGCCAGGTCGTTGGCGATGGAGAAGGTGGTCAGCGAGCCGCGGGTGACGAGCAGCTGCTTGCCGATCTCGACGATCTCGATGAGCTTCGTCGGGTCGGAGTCGAGGTCGACCATGTTGCCGGCCTCCTTGGCCGCGGTCGTCCCGGTGTTCATCGCGACGCCGACGTCGGCCTGGGCGAGCGCGGGGGCGTCGTTGGTGCCGTCGCCGGTCATCGCGACGAGCCGGCCGCCCCCCTGCTCCCGCCTGATCAGGGCCAGCTTGTCCTCGGGGGTGGCCTCGGCGAGGACGTCGTCGATGCCGGCCTCCGCCGCGATCGCCCGGGCGGTCCGCTCGTTGTCGCCGGTGATCATCACGGTGCGGATCCCCATGCGGCGCAGCTCGGCGAACCGCTCGCGCATGCCGTCCTTGACGACGTCCTTGAGGTGGACGACGCCGAGGACGCGGGCGCCGGCGGGGCCGTCCTCGGCCAGGACGAGCGGGGTGCCGCCCGAGGCGGAGACGCCGTCGACGACCTCGCCGACCCCGGGCGGCACGGCGCCGCCGAGCGCGCGCACCCACGCCGTCACCGCGCCGGCCGCGCCCTTGCGCAGCCGCCGCCCGTCGGGCAGGTCGACGCCGCTCATCCGGGTCTGCGCGGTGAACGGCACGAAGTCCGCGCCGCGCAGGTCGTCGCGGCCGCGCAGCCCGTAGCGGCGCTTGGCGAGGACGACGACGCTGCGCCCCTCGGGGGTCTCGTCGGCCAGCGAGGCGAGCTGCGCGGCGTCGGCCATCTCCTCCTCGGTGACCCCGACGGCCGGGACGAACTCCGCCGCCTGCCGGTTGCCGAGCGTGATGGTGCCGGTCTTGTCGAGCAGCAGGGTGTCCACGTCGCCGGCGGCCTCCACGGCGCGCCCGCTCGTCGCGAGCACGTTGCGCTGCACCAGCCGGTCCATGCCGGCGATGCCGATGGCCGACAGCAGCGCCCCGATCGTCGTCGGGATCAGGCAGACGACGAGCGCGATGAGCACGGTGACCGACTGTCCGGCGCCGCTGTAGAGCGCCAGCGGCTGCAGGGTGACGACGGCGAGCAGGAAGGCGATGGTCAGCGCGCTAAGCAGGATGGTGAGGGCGGCCTCGTTCGGCGTCCGCTGCCGCTGCGCGCCCTCGACCAGGGCGATCATCCGGTCGACGAAGGTCTCCCCCGGCCGGCTGGTGATCTCCACGACGATCCGGTCCGACAGCACCGTGGTGCCGCCGGTGACCGCCGAGCGGTCGCCGCCGGACTCGCGGATGACCGGCGCGCACTCGCCGGTGACGGCCGACTCGTCGACGCTGGCGATCCCCTCGACGACGTCGCCGTCACCGGGGACGACCTGCCCGGCGGTGACGACCACCCGCGTGCCGGGGCGCAGGTCGGCCGCGGCCACCTCCGTGCCGTCGAGGAGGTGCGCGACGGTGGTGGTGCGGGCCCTGCGCAACGTGGCCGCCTGGGCCTTGCCTCGCCCCTCGGCGACCGCCTCGGCGGCGTTGGCGAACAGCACCGTGAGCCACAGCCAGACGGTGACCAGCCAGCCGAACACCGAGGGGTCGAGGACGGCCAGCACGGTGGAGGACACCGAGCCGACCCACACGACGAACACGACGGGCTGGCGGACCAGCGCCCGCGGGTCCAGCTTGCGCAGCGCCCCGGCCAGGGTGGGGCCCCACTCGATCCGGGAGCGCCGCGGCGCGCGCGGCCCGGGGGTGCGGACCGGCGCGCGGTCCAGTGCGGTGGTCATGACAGTCCTTCGGCGAACGGCCCCAGGGACAGGGCGGGGAAGTAGGTGAGCCCGACGACCACGAGCACGGTGACGGCGAGCAGGCCCACGAACAGCGGGTCGTGCGTCGGCAGCGTCCCGGCGGTGACCGGGGTCCGGCCCTGGGCGGCGAGGCGGCCGGCCAGGGCGAGGACGAGCAGGACCGGCAGGAACCGGCCGAACGCCATCGCCAGGCCCAGGGCGGTGTTGTAGAAGGGCGTGTTCGCCGAGAGCCCGGCGAAGGCCGACCCGTTGTTGTTGCCGGCGGAGGTGAAGGCGTAGAGCACCTCGGTGAGCCCGTGCGGCCCGGCGCCGAGCATCCCGGCGCGGCCGGCGTCGGTGCCGACGGCGACGGCGGTGCCGACGAGGACGACGGCCGGCGTGGCCAGGATGTACAGCGAGGCGAGGGTCATCTCGCGGCGGCCGAGCTTCTTGCCGAGGTACTCCGGCGTCCGCCCGACCATGAGGCCGGCCACGAACACCGCGACGACGGCGAGCACGAGCATGCCGTAGAGCCCCGAGCCGACCCCGCCGGGCGCGATCTCACCCAGCATCATGTTGACCAGCACGAGCCCACCGCCGGCCGGTGTCCAGGAGTCGTGCAGCGAGGTGACCGCCCCGGTCGAGGTGAGCGTGGTGGCCGCCCCGAACAGCGCCGACAGCGGCCCGCCGAAGCGCACCTCCTGGCCCTCGGTGGCGGCTCCGGCCAGCTGCAGCGCCGCGCCGCCGGCCCGGGCCTGCGCCCAGGTGGTGAGCGCCAGGGACGCGGCGGCCAGGCCCGCCAAGACGCCGACGATCGCCAGGCCCTGCCGCCGGTCGCCGACCATCCGGCCGAAGGTGCGCGGCAGGCTGAACGGGATCACCAGCATGAGGAAGACCGAGAACAGCGAGGTCCAGGCGGCCGGGCCCTCGAAGGGGTGCGCGGAGTTGGCGTTGAAGAAGCCGCCGCCGTTGGTGCCGAGCTGCTTGATGACCTCCTGCGAGGCCACCGGGCCGCTCGGGAGGTGTTGGGTCGCGCCGGCGAGCGTCGTGGCCTCGGTGCCCGCCGAGAGGTCCTGCACCACGCCGCCGAGCACGAGCACGAGGGCGCCGACGACCGACAGCGGCAGCAGCAGGCGGCCGACGGCCCGGGTGATGTCCACCCAGGCGTTGCCCAGGCGGTCGGTGCGGGTGCGGGCGAAGCCGCGCACGAGGGCGACGGCGACCGCGATGCCGACGGCGGCCGACACGAAGTTCTGCACGGCCAGCCCGGCCATCTGGACCAGGGAGCCCATGGTCGACTCGCCGGCGTAGCCCTGCCAGTTCGTGTTGGTGACGAAGCTGACCGCGGTGTTCCAGGCCGACGACGGCCCCACCGCGGCCATGCCGTTGCTCAGCGGCAGCCACTGCTGCACCCGCTGCAGGCCGTAGAGGAGCAGGACGCCGGCCGCGGAGAACGCGAGCACGCTGCGCGCGTACACCGGCCAGCGCTGCTCGGCCGCGGGGTCCACCCCGACCGCCCGGTACACCAGCCGCTCGGCGCGCCCGTGCGTCTGGCTGGTGAAGACGCGGGCCATCCAGTCGCCGAGCGGCCGGTGCGCGAGCGCCAGCGCGGCGCCCAGGACGGCGGCCTGCAGCCAGCCCGCCGCGGTGTCGCCCATCAGAACCGCTCCGGGAAGAGCAGGGCGGCCAGCAGGTAGAGGACCAGCCCGGCCGCCACGGCCAGGCCGACCCAGGCCTCGACCCCGGCCCCGGTCACCGGCGTCCCAGTCCGCGCAGCGCGAGCGCCAGCAGGCCGAAGACGGCCGGTGTCAGCGCGATGTGGAGCACGTCGCCCACGACGTCGATCCCCCGATCATGTCCGAGCGGGCGACCCGTCGTCGTCCGCACCGGGCGGCGACGCTAGGAGCGCGCCGGAGGGGGACCGCCGTTCGTTGACGGCTCCTTGACGGCCGGGCCCGCGGACCTTGACGGCGTCCTGACGGGCCCGGCCGGCGGGCCTCAGGCGCCGGGCGGCGGCGTCATCTGCGCGATGCGGACGGAGTTGCCGAACGGGTCGCGCAGGCCGAAGTCGATGCCGTAGGGCTGCACGACCGGCTCCTCCGGCAGGTCGACGCCCCGCTCCTTGAGCGTGGCGTGGGTCTTGTGCGCGTCGTCGGTGGTGAAGAACAGGTGCCCGCCGCCGGCGCCCTTGGTGACCAGGTCGCGCACGGTCTCGGCGATCTCCGGGCTGATCGACGGCGGGGCGGGCAGCTCCAGGAGGACGGCGTGGCCGGGGTCGCCGGGCAGCGCGACGGTGAGGAAGCGCATCGGCCCGAACTGCTGGTCGGTCTGCACCTGGAAGCCGAGCTTGCCGACGTAGAAGTCCAGCGCCTGGTCCTGGTCGAGGACGTAGAGGGAGGTGATCGAGATGGAGGTCAGCATGGGCAGGACGCTAGGGGCGGGCGTCGTCGCCGGGCTTCTCCGGAACTGCTGTCCTCTCGCTCGGGCGCAGCCAGCGCATGCCGAAGCAGCTCGGCACCGGCGCGAGCGGGCCGCGCCGCCGGTACACGCTCGGCGGCTCCCCCACGATCTCCGCGAACACCCGGCTGAACGTGCCGAGGCTGGCGAACCCGACGGCCATGCAGACGTCGGTGACGCTGCGGTCGGTGGTGCGCAGCAGGAACATCGCCCGCTCGACGCGGCGGCGCTGCAGGTAGCGGTTGGGCGTCTCGCCGAAGGTGGCCTTGAAGGTGCGGATGAAGTGCGCCTCGGTGACGTGCGCGATCCGCGCCAGCGTCGGGACGTCGAGCGGCTCGGCGTAGGAGCGGTCCATCTCGTCGCGCGCCCGGAGCATCCGCCGGTTGGAGTCCTCGCTCGCCCGGGTCACGCGGGGCAGCATCGCAGGGTCTCAGGTCGCGGTCTTGACGCGATCCTGACGCCGGCCGGCGCCGCTCCCCCGCCGTCGAGGGTGATCATGGGCGCCGTGAGTCGCGGGACGTTGCGGGTCTACCTGGGCGCGGCGCCCGGCGTGGGCAAGACCTTCGCCGTGCTCGGCGAGGCGCACCGGCGGGCAGAGCGGGGCGCGGACGTCGTCGTCGGGTTGGTCGAGACGCACGGCCGGCCGCGCACCGCCGAGCAGCTCGCGGGCCTGGAGGTGCTCCCCCGCCGGCGGGTGGCGCACCGCGGCGTCGTGCTGGAGGAGCTCGACGTCGACGCGGTGCTCGCCCGCCGCCCCGAGGTGGTCGTCGTCGACGAGCTGGCGCACACCAACGCGCCCGGCTCGCGGCACGAGAAGCGCTGGCAGGACGTCGAGGAGCTGCTCGCCGCCGGCGTCAGCGTGCTGACCACGGTGAACGTCCAGCACCTGGAGAGCCTCACCGACGTCGTCGCGTCGATCACCGGCGTCGTGCAGCAGGAGACGGTGCCCGACGCGGTGGTGCGCCGCGCCGACCAGGTGGAGCTGGTCGACATGTCGCCGGAGGCGCTGCGGCGGCGCATGGCGCACGGCAACGTCTACCCGGCCGAGCGGGTCGACGCGGCGCTCGGCAACTACTTCCGGGTCGGCAACCTGACCGCGCTGCGCGAGCTGGCGCTGTTGTGGCTGGCCGACCGGGTCGACGAGGGGCTGCGCCGCTACCGCGCGGAGCACGCCATCGACGCCGTGTGGGAGGCCCGGGAGCGGGTCGTCGTCGCGCTGACCGGCGGGCCGGAGAGCGAGACGCTGGTGCGCCGGGCCGCGCGGGTGGCCCGCCGCTCGGGTGGGGAGCTGCTCGCCGTCCACGTCGTCGCCACCGACGGGCTCACCGGTGCCTCGCCGACGGCGCTGCGCGGCCTGCGCGAGCTCACCGAGAGCCTCGGCGGCAGCTGGCACCAGGTGGTCGGCGACGACGTCGCGGCGGCGCTGCTGGAGTTCGCCCGCGGCGCCGACGCCACCCAGCTCGTCGTCGGCACCTCGCGGCGCTCGCGGTGGGCGCGGGCGCTGCGCCGCGGCATCGGCGGGTCGGTGGTCACCGACGCCGGCGACATCGACGTCCACATCGTGACGCACGCCGCCGCCGGGTCCCGCGGCTGGCGGCTGCCGCCGCTGACCGGCGCGCTGACGGCGCGCCGCCGGTGGCTGGGCGCGGCGCTGGCGCTCGCCGGCGTGCCGGTGCTGACCGCGCTGTGCCTGGCCGCCGGGAGCGCGGTGTCGCTGCCGCTGGTGCTGCTCGCCTTCCTGCTGCTCGTGCTCGCGGTGGCGCTGGTCGGCGGGCTGTGGCCGGCGCTCGCCGCGGCGGTGCTCGGGGGGCTCGCGGAGAACTGGTTCTTCGTCTCCCCCACCGGCCGGCTGACCGTGACGAGCCCGGACGACGTGCTGGCGCTCGGCGGCGGCCTCGTCGTGGCGGTCGCGGTGGCCACGGTGGTCGACCGCTCGGCCCGGCGGGCCACGGCGGCGGCGCGCTCCCGCGCGGAGACGGCGATGCTCGCGTCGCTGTCCCGGGCGGTGCTGGAGGGCTACGGCGACCTGCCCTCCCTGCTGGAGCGGATCCGCGAGGGCTTCGGGCTGGCGTCGGTGACGATGGTCGAGCGCGGCTCGGTCGTGGGCACGTGCGGCCGGCCGGAGGGGACCGCCGTCGACGAGGTCGCCGTGACCGACGGGCTGGTGCTGCGCTGGTGCGGGCGGGTGCTGCCCGCGGCCGACCGGCGGCTGCTGGTCGCCGTCGCCGAGCAGGCGGCGGTGGCGCTGCAGCAGGGCCGGCTCGCCGCGCAGGCGGCCGAGGCCGACCGGCTGGCCGCCGGCGACGGGATGCGGCGCGCGCTCCTGACCGCGGTGAGCCACGACCTGCGCACGCCGCTGGCCGGGATCAAGGCGGCGTCCTCGGCGCTGCGCAGCGGGCTCGCACTCACCGACGACGACCGCGCGGAGCTGGTGGAGACGGTGGACGAGTCGGCCGACCGGCTGACCGCGCTCGTCGACGACCTGCTCGACATGAGCCGCCTCCAGGCCGGGGTGGTCAGCCCCGCGCTCGCGCCGACCGACCTGCCCGCCGTCGTGGCCCGGGCGCTGGACGAGCTGGAGGACCGCTCGCGGGTGACCTGCGGGTGGCCGGCCGACCTGCCGCCCGCGCTCGCCGACCCGGGGCTGCTCGAGCGGGTGGTGGCCAACCTGGCCGGCAACGCGGTGCGCCACGCCCCCACCGGGCCGGTGACCGTGCGCGCCGACGCGCTCGGCGACCGGGTGGAGCTGCGCGTCGCCGACCGCGGGCCCGGCGTCCCGGCGGCCGACCGGGAGCGGGTGTTCGCGCCGTTCCAGCGGCTCGGCGACTCCCCGCGCGGGCAGGGCGTGGGTCTCGGCCTCGCCGTCGCGCGGGGCCTGACCGAGGCGATGGGCGGCACGCTGGTCGCCGAGGACACCCCGGGCGGCGGGCTGACGATGGTGGTGTCGCTGCCGGCGGCGGCCGTGCCGTCCCCGGTGCCCGCGTGAGCCGGGTGCTCGTCGTCGACGACGACCCCCAACTCGCCCGCGCCCTGCGGATCACGCTGCGCGCGGCCGGGTACGAGGTGGTGCTCGCCTCCGACGGCGCGGCGGCGCTGCGGGAGGCGGCGTCGGCACACCCCGACGTCGTCGTGCTGGACCTGGGGCTGCCCGACCTCGACGGCACCGAGGTGCTCGCCGGGCTGCGGCCGTGGTTCGCCGGGCCGGTGCTGGTGCTCTCGGCGCGGGCGGACAGCACCGACAAGGTCCGCGCCCTCGACGCCGGAGCCGACGACTACGTGACCAAGCCCTTCGACATGGGCGAGCTGCTGGCCCGGCTGCGGGCGCTGCTGCGGCGCGGCTCCTCGGGCCCGGACGAGCCGGTCGTCGTCACCGGGCACTTCACCGTCGACCTGGCGGCCCGCCAGGTGACCGTGGACGGCGTCCCGGTGCGGCTGACGCCCACCGAGTGGGCGCTGCTCGCCGAGCTGGTGCGCTCACCCGGGCGGCTGGTGGGCCAGCGGCAGCTGCTGCAGTCGGTGTGGGGGCCGGCGTACGAGCGGGAGACGCACTACCTGCGGGTCTACCTCAACCAGCTGCGGCGCAAGCTCGAGCCGGACCCCTCGGCGCCGCGCTACCTGCGCACCGAGCCGGGGATGGGGTACCGCTTCACCCCGTGAGGCGGTCGCACTCCGGGCACCGCTCGGCGGCGTCCGGCGGCCACGGCTCGTCGTGGACGGCGACGATGACGCCGCACAGCGCGACCTCGGGCTCACCGGTGAGTTCCTCGGCGCTGCGGTGCACCTCGACGGCGTGCAGGGCGTCCGCGGCGGCGTCGGGGTGCATCCGGCGGGGCCAGCAGGACCGCGGCCGGCCGCAGAGGAGACGGGTGCCGGCCGCGATGGCTGTTCGGTCCGGTGTCACGTGCCCAGGGTGCACCGGATCCGTCCGTTTCGCGGCTCCGCTGCCGCGATCCTGACGGTCCACCCGACCGGGCGACCCTCTGTCCGGTCACCCGATCGGGTGACGGTGCCCCGCCGCTGACCTGCAGTTTCTGTCAGTGGTGCCCCGTAGGTTCCCGGGTGTGGACGACGTGCTGACCGGTGTGGCGCCCGCGCCGCCGGTGGGGTGGGCGCGGGGTCCGCTGGCGCTGGTGCAGGCGTGTGACCAGGAGGTGTCGCGGCGGTCAGCGCTGCGGTACCGGGCGGTGGCGGCGTTCGCGCTCTCGCGGCCGTCCTCGGTCGACCGTCCGCAGGGCACGCGCGGGGCGATGGCGGCTGACCGGTGGGCGGCGCGGCCGGAACTACTGCGGTCGGTGAGCGAGTGGGCCACCCAGGAGCTGTCGATCGCCCTGTCGCTGACCTCGACGGCGGCGGAGAACCTGCTGACCACCTCCCTCACCCTGGTCCACCGGCTCCCGGCCACCCTCGATGCGCTGGAGTCCGGTGCCGTCCACGGCGGGCACGTGGCCGCGATGGTCGACCACGTGGCGCCGGTCGCCGACGACACGGTGCGCGCCGCGCTGGAGCGGGACCTGCTGGCCTGGTCCGCCCGCCGCGGCGCGGTGTGCACGCCGGCGCAGCTGCGGGACAAGGCGCGGCGCGAGGTGCTCAAGCGCAAGGCCCGCTCCGCCGCCGACGACCTCGCGCGCGCCATCACGCGCCGCGGGCTGTCGTGCCGGCCCGACTCCTGCGACGGCATCGCGGTCGTCTCCGCGCTGCTCACGACGCCCGAGGCGGCGGCGCTGATGGCGGCGCTGGGCGCGTACGCCGACGCGCTGCCCGACGACGGGCGCACCCGCGGGCAGAAGAAGGCCGACGCCCTGCTCGACCTGGTGCTGCGGCCCGGGGAGAACGGGCTGTCGCCGGTGCAGGTGGTGCTCAACGTGGTCGCTCCGGTCGGTGCGCTGTTGGGTGGTGACCAGCCGTGCGAGATCGACGGGCAGGTCGTCCCCGCCGAGGTCGTCCGCGCCCTGCTCGCCGCCCTCACCGGCGCCCGCATCACCGCCGCTGAGGATGCCGCGGCACCCGCCGAGGACGCCGTGCCCGAGGACTCCGCGCCGACCGGCACGGACACCGCCGAGGTCACCGCCGAGGTCACCGTTGAGGTCACCGCCGCGGGTGAGGGACCAGCGCCCGTGGAGACGGGCGACCCCGCAGCGGACGGCACCGCCGCCGAGGGACCCGCCTCCGCCGAGGGCGCCGCCGCGGACGCCACGGCCGAGGACACCACGGCCCTGCGCACCGCGGCCCCCGGCACGGCCGAGGGTGTCAGCCTGGTCAAGGGCGAGGACCCGCTGCGCGGCCTCAGCGACGCCGCCGTCGCCCAGCACCTCGCCGAACTGGAGGCCGACGCAGCCTGGTGGGCGGAGATCGAACGCCGGGTCGCCACCGGCGAGCTCTACGCCGACCTCGACCCCGCCCACGACGACGAGCCCTGGCCACCACCCGGCTGGGCGCCACCCCGGGACGACCCCGATCCCGACCACCGGGACGATCTCGATCCCGACGACCGGGCCGACCACGACCCGGACCCGCCGCCCGACAACGCCGGCTCACCCCAGCCCGACGGCTGGTGGGCCCGCGCTGACGCTGCCGTGAACGACGCCGGCGCCGCGCTGCTCGACGCCGATCAGGCGATCGGGCGTGCCCGCCGCCTGGTGGCCACCGCCGAGCGCGCTGACGCGAGTGATGAGGGCGCCTGGGCGGACAGCCCGGCCGGCCGCGTGACCGCAGCGGCCGACGCGATCACCGCGCTCACGGCGGCCACCGACGACGCCCGGCTCGACCTGGCCGACCTGCTCGGCCGCACCGCCGGCGGCGGGCTGGCCGACAGGCCGCGGGTCGCCGTCACCGACGCCCTCACCGGCGCCCTGCTCGCCCTCACCGACCTACCGAAGCTGCGCCGCGCCACCCGCGCCGGCACCGGAGTCGGAGCTCCCGGCGGGACCGACCGCTACCGCCCGGGCGCCGCCCTCGACCGGCACGTCCGCGCCCGCGACCGCCGCTGCCGCTTCCCCGGCTGCCGCCGACCCGTGCCCAAGCGCGGCGAACTCGACCACGCCACCCCCTGGCCGCTCGGCGCCACCACCGCCGCCAACCTCACCGGCTTCTGCACCGGCCACCACCGCGGCAAGCACCAGGCACCCGGCTGGACCCACACGCTCCACCCCGACGGCACCCTCACCGTCACCACGCCCAGCGGCCTCACCGCGAGCACGGAGCCGCCGCCCTACTGAGGTCCGCCGGGAACCCCGGCGGCGCAGTGGACGACCAAGGACGTGACGCCTGCAGACCTGGAGATCCCGTGCCACCGCTCGCCGCCCGTCCCGCTCCCTCGCTCCCGCGGCTGGCCGCCGCCCTGCTGCTCGGGCTCGGGCTGCTGCTGGTCGCGCCCGGCACCGCCTCCGCGCACACGGGCCTACGGACCACCGACCCCGCCGCCGACAGCACCGTCACCAGCACGCCGCAGGCGGTCACCCTGACCTTCAGCGCGAGCATCCTCGGCGGCGACGTGACCGTCACCGGACCCGACGGCTCCCCGGTCGGTACGGGACCGGTCGCCCACGACGGTGCCGTCCTCATCGCGCCGGTCGCGCTGACCGCGGCCGGGCGGCACACCGTCACCTGGTCGGCCGTGTCCGACGACGGCCACGCCCTCGACGGCACCTTCGCCTTCGAGCACGCGCCACCGGTCGCGGTGACGCCCTCGCCCACCCCGGCGCCGGCCTTTCCAAGCACCACGCCGGCTCCCGAGAGCGCCGAGCCGAGCGCGGCCACGCGCACCGCGGAGCGGACTGAGGCGGCCGACCGGGCGGCCGACGCGGCCGACGGGGCAGCCGAGGACGGCGGCACCCCCGGCTGGCTGCTGCCCGGCGTCGGGGCGGTCGCCGTCGCCGGTGCCGTGGCCGGCGGGGTGGTCATCGGCCGCCGGAGGCGCTGACCCGGCGGGACGTCAGCCCGCCTGCGCCCACCGCCGGTCCGGATCGACGCGGCCCTCTGCGAGCCGCGGGAAGTGCGCGCCCACGCCGAGCGTCCGCGGGCCGGCCAGCGCCTGCCACAGCCTGCGCCGGGTGCGGTCGGCGAGCGCGGCGTCGACGTCGCCCATCGAGCGCCACCCCGGCTCGGCGAGCTGCACCGGGCAGGTGATGGCGTCGCCGAGGAGCAGGAGCCGCTCGTCGCCGGAGGTCACCGCGACGGACAGGTGCCCCGGCGTGTGCCCGGGCGTCAGGACGGCGTCGATCCCCGGCGCGACAGCGACGTCCTCCGACAGCTCGCGGAGCAGCGGCGTCCCGGCCCACCGGCGGAACCCGTCGCGGACGTGCCCGGCCATCTCCCCCGGGCCGTCGACGAAGTGCGTCCGGTCGCCGGCGCCGAACCACACGGTGGCGCCGCCGAAGACCGGCTCGGCGTCGAGCCCGAACAGCCAGCCGACGTGGTCGGCGTGGAGGTGCGTGACCACCACGTCGGTGACGTCGTCGGGGTGCACGCCGAGCGCCCGCAGGCCGGTGGGCAGCTGTCCGCCGGCGAGCAGCATCCGGTCGGGCAGCTGCTGCACCTCCGGGCCGAGCCCGGCGTCGACCAGGACGACCCGGTCGCCGGTGCGCACCACGAAGCAGCCGATCGGCAGCCACGCAGCGCCGTCGCGGTCGAAGACCTCGGGGTGCGCACCGGCCGGCACGTCGGCGCCGAAGTAGCTCGGGCGGGCGACGAACGTCCCGTCCGCGACGGCGTCGACCCGCACCTCGCCGATGCGCATCCCCGGGGTCCCGGTCAGCTTGCGCGCTTGCGCGTGGCCCGCTTCTTCGGCCCGGCGGCGGCCGCCTCGACCGCCGCCGGGTCGAGCAGCGGCACCAGGTACCGGCCGGTGTGCGACTCCGGGATCGACGCCACGAACTCCGGCGGCCCCTCGGCCACCACCGTGCCGCCGCGGAACCCGCCCTCGGGGCCCATGTCGATCAGCCAGTCGGCACTCTTGATGACGTCGAGGTTGTGCTCGATGACGATCACCGAGTTGCCCTTGTCGACCAGGCCCTGCAGCACCATGAGCAGCTTGCGGATGTCCTCGAAGTGCAGACCGGTGGTCGGCTCGTCGAGCACGTACACGCTGCGGCCGTTGGACCGCTTCTGCAGCTCGCTGGCCAGCTTGACGCGCTGCGCCTCGCCGCCGGACAGCGTGGTGGCCGGCTGGCCGAGCCGCACGTAGCCCAGGCCGACGTCGGTGAGCGTCCGCAGGTACCGCGCGATGCCCGGGATCGCCGCGAAGAAGTCCGCGGCCTCCTCGATCGGCATGTCGAGGACCTCGGCGACCGTCTTGCCCTTGTAGTGCACCTCGAGCGTCTCCCGGTTGAACCGGGCGCCCTTGCACACCTCGCACGGGACGTAGACGTCCGGCAGGAAGTTCATCTCGATCTTCAGGGTGCCGTCGCCGGAGCACGCCTCGCAGCGCCCGCCCTTGACGTTGAAGGAGAAGCGCCCCGGCTGGTAGCCGCGGATCTTCGCCTCCGACGTCTGCGCGAACAGCTTGCGCACCTGGTCCCACACGCCGGTGTAGGTGGCCGGGTTGGACCGCGGGGTGCGGCCGATCGGCGACTGGTCGACGTGCACGACCTTGTCCAGGTGCTCCAGGCCGGTGACCGTGCGGTGCCGGCCGGGCACCATCCGGGCGCGGTTGAGCTGGTTGGCCAGCACCGTGTAGAGGATGTCGTTGACCAGGCTGGACTTGCCCGATCCGGACACCCCGGTGACGCCGACGAGCATGCCGAGCGGGAACGTCACGTCGACGCCCTTGAGGTTGTGCTCGCGGGCGCCCTTGACCACCAGCTCGCGGCCCGGCTGCGGCTGCCGCCGCACCTTCGGCACGGTGATCTCCATCCGGCCCGACAGGTACTGCCCGGTCAGCGAGCGCTCGCTGGCCAGCAGCTCGTCGACGGTGCCGCTGACGATCACCTCGCCGCCGTGCTCGCCGGCGCCGGGGCCGATGTCGACCACCCAGTCGGCGGTCTTGATCGTGTCCTCGTCGTGCTCGACGACGATCAGCGTGTTGCCCATGTCGCGCAGCCGGACCAGCGTCTCGATCAGCCGGGTGTTGTCGCGCTGGTGCAGCCCGATCGAGGGCTCGTCGAGGACGTACAGGACGCCGACCAGGCCCGACCCGATCTGTGTGGCCAGCCGGATCCGCTGCGCCTCGCCACCGGCCAGCGTCGCGGCCGGGCGGTCGAGGGAGAGGTAGTCGAGGCCGACGTCGACGAGGAACGACAGCCGCGCCTGGATCTCCTTGAGCACGCGGTCGGCGATGGCCCGCTCGCGCTCGCCGAGCTCGAGGGCGCCCAGCCAGTCCGCGGCCTCGCCGATGGACAGGCCGGTGACCTCGGCGATCGAGCGGCTGTTGAGCTTGACGGCGAGGATCTCAGGCTTGAGCCGGGTGCCGTGGCAGACGGGACAGGGCACGTCGCGCATGTAGCCCTCGTACTTGTCCCGCATGAAGTCGCTGTCGGTGTCCTCGTGCCGCCGCTCGAGGAAGGGCAGCACGCCCTCGAACGCCGCGTAGTAGCTGCGCTCGCGGCCGTAGCGGTTCTTGTAGCGCACGTGCACCTGGTCCGGCGAGCCGTGCAGCACGGCCTTCTGGACCTTGGCGGGGAGCTTCTCCCACGGGGTGTCCATGGAGAAGCCGAGCTGGTCGGCCAGCCCGGACAGCAGCCGCTGGAAGTACTCGTTGCTCATGGAGCCGGCCCACGGGGCGACGGCGCCCTGCGCCAGGCTCTTCTCCGGGTCGGGCACGACGAGGTCGGGGTCGACCTCCTTGCGGGTGCCGATGCCGGTGCACTCGGGGCAGGCGCCGAACGGCGAGTTGAAGGAGAAGCTGCGCGGCTCGAGCGCCTCGAAGGACAGGCCGTCGTCGACGCAGGCGAGGTGCTCGGAGAACGTGCGCTCCCGCTCCGGGTCGTCCTCGGGGAGGTCGACGAAGTCGAGGACGACGAGGCCGCCGGCGAGCCCGAGTGCGGTCTCCACCGAGTCGGTGAGCCGGCGCTTGGCGCTCTCCTTGACCGTCAGCCGGTCGACGATCACCTCGATCGTGTGCTTCTCCTGCTTCTTGAGCTTCGGCGGCTCGGTCAGCGGGTGCATGGTGCCGTCGACCCGGACGCGGGAGAAGCCCTGCGTCTGCAGCGAGCTGAACAGGTCGACGTACTCGCCCTTGCGCGCCCGGACGACCGGGGCGAGCACCTGGAAGCGGGTGCCCTCCTCCATCGAGAGCACCTGGTCGACGATCTGCTGCGGCGTCTGTCGGGCGATCGGCTTGCCGCAGTTGGGGCAGTGCGGCTGGCCGGCGCGGGCGTACAGCAGCCGGAGGTAGTCGTAGACCTCGGTGATGGTGCCGACGGTCGACCGCGGGTTGCGGTTGGTCGACTTCTGGTCGATCGACACCGCGGGCGACAGGCCCTCGATGAAGTCGACGTCGGGCTTGTCCATCTGGCCGAGGAACTGGCGGGCGTAGGCCGACAGCGACTCGACGTAGCGCCTCTGACCCTCCGCGAAGATGGTGTCGAACGCCAGGCTCGACTTGCCCGACCCCGACAGCCCGGTGAAGACGATCAGGGCGTCGCGGGGCAGGTCGAGGTGGACGTCCTTGAGGTTGTGCTCACGGGCGCCGCGGACGACGAGACGGTCCAATGTGATCCCTGTCGGTCAGCCGGGCCGGCCGGTCTCGCCGGGCCCTGCGGGGTGGTGTCGAGATGTCGATACGGGCAACGCCGTGTCCGCCCGTGCGCAATCCGTGACGGTGGCGACGTTGCCGCCGGGAACAGCAGCTCAGGCGGGAGCGGGGGCCGGTGCGCCGGCGGGGTCGAAGACCGGCGCGTGACGACGCCAGGGCTGCCGGCGTTCCAGCTCCCCGGCCAGCCAGAGTAGTCGCGTCTCGCTGCCCGGGGGGCCCACGAGCTGGACCGCCAGCGGCGTCCCCTCCGGGCGCGTGCCGACCGGCACCACGACCGCCGGGACCCCCGCCAGGTTCCACGGCGAGGCCCAGGGCGCCCACCGCGCGTTGGCCGTGACGTTGGCCAGGAAGCCGCGCTCGTGCCAGGGCCGCGCGGGCAGCGGCGGGCCGTTGGTGATCGGCGTCAGCAGCACGTCGAGGTCGTTCTCGGCGAAGAACGCCGTCGTCCGCTCGCGGAAGCGCTCGGCCGTGGCCGGGCGGACCAGCCCGGCCCGCCGGACCAGCCGACCGAGCCGGGCGTGGGTGCGGCTGCGCGGCTGCAGCGCCGTCCGGTCGAGGCCGAGGAACGCGGCGTCGTCCTCCGCGCCGGCCAGCCAGCGGGCGATCCCGCCGACGGCGGCGTCCGGCGGGACCACCGGGTCCCGCTCGACGACGACGTGCCCGGCGCCGCGCAGCAGCCGGGCCGTGCGCTCGACCGCGCCGCGGGCGGCGGCGTCGGGGCGGGCGCCCGGGACCGGGGAGCGGCGGCCGACGGCGACCCGCAGCGGGCGGCCCGGGTCGGGCGACGCCGACCAGTCGAGCCCCGCGTCCTCCCCCGCCAGCACGGCGGTGCCGAGCGCGACGTCGTCGACGGTGGTGGCGAGCACGCCGTTGACGGCCATCCCCGACCAGTCGTCGGCGCCGATGCCGCCGGGCAGCACGCCGCGGCCGGGCTTGAGGGTGACCAGGCCGCAGGCGGCGGCGGGCAGCCGCAGCGAGCCCATGCCGTCGTTGCCGTGCGCGAGCGGCACCATGCCGGCGGCGACCGCGGCGGCGCTGCCGCCGGAACTGCCCGCCGGGGACAGCGCGGTGTCCCAGGGGTTGCGGGTGACCGTGCCCGGCCCGTCGGTGGCCGCGTAGAGACACAGCTCGGGCACCCGGGTGATGCCGACGACGACGGCGCCGGCGGCGCGGAGCCGGGCGACGACCTCGTGGTCGGTGCCGACCGGGGTGGCCGCGGCGCAGCCGTCGGTGACCGTCTCCCCCGCGACGCCGACGTTGTCCTTCACCGCGACCGGGACGCCGGCGAACGGGAGCGACCCGCGGTCGGGCCGGGCGTCGACCTCGGCCGCCTCGGCGAGCGCGGCCTCGGCGCGGACCACGCGGAAGGCGCCGACCCGAGGCTCGACGTCGCCGATGTGCGCCAGGTGCGCGCGCACCACGTCGACGGCGGACAGCTCCCCCGCGCGCACCCGCGCGGCGAGAACGGTGGCGGGCAGGCCGACGACCCGGGCGCCGCCCGGACCTCCGCTAGCGTCCATGACCGCGACCGTAACCGCGGGCGGCGACAGTTCTCGAACGGAGGCCCGATGACCTACACCGGCGACGTCGAGGTGGGCGGCCCGGCCGACCGGCGGGAGCTGCCCGGGCTCACGATCAGCAAGGTCGCGGTGAGCGAGATGGCCAACAACGCCTACCTCCTGCAGGACGCCGCGACGGGCCAGGCGCTGCTGGTCGACGCGGCCGCCGAGCCCGACGTGCTGCGCGCGCTGATCGGCGACGCCGACCTGCGCACCGTCGTCACCACCCACGGGCACTGGGACCACCACCGCGCGCTGCCCGACGTCGTCGCCGCCACCGGGGCGACGACGGTGGCGCACGCCGCCGACGCCGGTGACCTGCCGGTGGCCGTCGACCGGACCGTCGCGCACGGCGACACCGTGGAGGTCGGCGAGCAGGTGCTCGAGGTGGTGCACCTGCGCGGGCACACGCCGGGCAGCATCGCGCTGGTCTGGCGCGGCGGGGACGCCGGCACGCACGTGTTCACCGGCGACAGCCTGTTCCCGGGCGGCGTCGGCAACACCCAGCAGGACCCGGAGCGGTTCGCCAGCCTCGTCGACGACGTCGAGCAGCGGCTGTTCGCCGTCCTGCCCGACGACACGTGGGTCTACCCCGGGCACGGGAAGGACACGACGCTGGGCGCCGAGCGCCCGTCGCTCCCGGAGTGGCGCGCCCGCGGCTGGTGAGCCGTGGCCGCCGCTGGGGCGTTCCTCGTCCTCCGGGGGTCCCGCAGGACCCCCGGAGGACGGGGACGGCTCCCGGAGAGGGAGCTCAGCGGCTCACTTGCGGCCGGGCGTCCAGTCCATGCCCCAGCCGTAGGTGCGGTCGAGCACGTCCTGGCCGCCGTGCACGTAGCGCACCTCGCGGTTGACGACGAGCTCCCCGCCCCGGTTCTCCAGCATCGCGATCGCGCAGATGCGGGCGCGCGGGTCGTGCTCGTCGAGGCGCACCTCGATCTGCGGCCCGTTGGCCGGGAACATCGTGACGACGGCGTCGGCCTGGCCCCAGTTGGGCACGCCCTCGTAGATGAGCGCGAACACGAGGACCCGGCGGATCAGCTGCGTGTGCTGCAGGTTGACCAGCAGGTTCTCGCCGCCGCTGTTGGAGCCGGATCGGTCGTCGCCGTCGAGCCAGACGATCGACTCGCCGTTGCCCATCGTGTGCTGCCCGCGGAAGGCGTTGCCGAGGGCCTGGATGACGCCCTTCGAGCCGTCGGCGTACTCGTAGAGGCAGCCGAGGTCGAGGTCGATCGCCCCGCCGCCCGCCGCCGAGGCCAGCCGCTTGAGGAAGCCGCCGCCCCCGCCGCCGCCACCGGGCCGGGAGTTCCAGTTGAGGTTGACCCGGAGGATGCCGGTGGTGCCCGCCGTCTTGGTCAGCGAGACCGACGGCGCCGACTTCGTCAGCGACACCTTGTTCATGTTGACGCCGCCCTGCTGGGCCGGCGGCTGCTGCTGCGGAGGCGGGTACCCCTGCTGCTGGCCGTACGCCTGCTGGCCGTACGGGTCCTGCGGCGGCGGGTAGCCCTGGGGCGGCGGGTAGCCCTGGGGCGGCGGGTAGCCACCCTGCGGGGGCGGGTACCCCTGCGGCGGCGGGTAGCCGCCCTGCGGGTGGCCCTGCGGCGGCCCGTAGCTGCCGGGCGGCGGCGCCTGCGGCGGCTGGCCGTACGGCGGCTGGCCCTGCGGCGGGTACGGGGGCTGGCCCTGCGGCTGACCTCCGTACGGGGGCTGGCCCTGCGGCTGTCCCCCGTACGGCGGCTGGGCCGGCGGGGGCTGGTGCGGCGGCGGCTGCGGCGGCGCCGGAGGGGTCTCCGGCTGCGGCGGCTGCGCCTTCGGGCGCTTCGTGTAGTCGACCAAGGGAGGCCTCCCCGCGGGTCGCCCGACCGGGCGGACCCGCGCTCTGAGCGGCGGACACGTCCCCTGCGACCCTAGGGGTCGGCGCTATCCTCCGGACCGTGCCCCGCGGTGCCCGTCTGCCCTCGCCCACCGTCTCCGGCATCGACCTCGGCACCACCTACAGCTGCCTGGCCCAGGTGGGCGACGACGGCGTCGCGGAGGTCGTCCCCCTCCTCGACGGCGACCGCACCCTGCCCAGCGTCGTCCTGTTCGTCGGCCCCGACGACTACGTCACGGGCGAGCGCGCCCGCGTGCTGGCCCGCGCCCAGCCCGACGACGTCTGCACGCTGGTCAAGCGGCGGATGGGCGACAGCTCCTGGCGCTTCGTCAGCCACGGCCGCTCCTGGTCGGCGCCGGCGGTCAGCAGCCTGGTGCTCAAGGCCCTGGTGAGCGAGACGGCGTTCGGCGCGGCCGGCCCGGTCCAGGACGTCGTGATCACCGTCCCGGCCTACTTCGGCGACGAGGAGCGGCGCGCCACCCGGCTGGCCGGCGAGTACGCCGGGCTCACCGTCCTCGACGTCATCAACGAGCCGACGGCGGCCGCGCTGGCCTACGGCTTCGCCCGCCTCGACGGCGCCGGCCCCGCCGACCACCTGGAGGAGGTCGCGCTCGTCTACGACCTCGGCGGCGGCACCGTCGACGTCGCGGTGGTGGAGCTCGCCGACCGGCGGCTGGCCGTCGTCGCCACCGACGGCGACCACGAGCTCGGCGGTGCCGACTGGGACGAGAAGCTCGCCGTCCACCTCTCCCGCGCCTTCCTGGCCGCGCACCCCGACGCCGAGGACCCGCTCGACGACAGCGCCGGCGGGCAGGCCCTCGTGCTGGCCGCCGAGCGGGCCAAGCGCGAGCTGAGCGCCCGCGACGGCGTCGTCGTCCCGGTGGAGCACGACGGGCGGCGCGCCGACGTCCCGGTCAGCCGCGCCGAGTTCGAGCGGCTCACCGCCGGGCTGCTCGACCGCACCATGGAGCTCACCCGCGCCGCCGTCGCCGCCGCCCGCGCCCGCGGGGTCGACCGCATCGACCGGGTGCTGCTCGTCGGCGGCTCCACCCGCATGCCCGCCGTCGCCGCCCGGCTCACCGCCGAGCTCGGCGTGCCGGCCGAGGTGCACGACCCCGACCTCGCCGTCGCCAAGGGCGCCGCCGTCTACGGCCGCAAGAAGCAGCTCGAGCGGCTGCTCACCGCCGACCTGGTCACCCGCGGCGCGCTCGGCCCCGGCACGCCGCTGGAGTACGCGGCCGACGCCGACGTCGACGCCGCCTGCGCCCGCCTCGGCGACGCCGTCGGGCTCACCGCGGCGCAGGTGCGGCGCACGGTGGAGATCCAGGTGCTCAACACCGTCTCCCGCGGCTTCGGCGTCCTGGCGCTGGACCGCTTCGGCGAGCCGGCCACCGTCTTCCTCGTGCACCGCAACGACCGGCTGCCCATCGCCGTCCGCCGCTCGTTCGGCACCGTCCACGACGACCAGCGGGTGGTCACCATCCGGGTGGTCGAGCAGGGCGGCGGCGCGGAGTCGCCGCGGCCGGAGGACGCCAAGCTGCTCGCCGAGGCCTCCATCGAGGACATCCCGCCCGGGTACCCCGCCGGCACCGAGATCCAGGTGGTGCTGCGGATGGGCTTCGACGGGATCCTGGAGCTCACCGCCCTGCACGAGGGCCTCGCCGACCGGCCGCTCACCGTGCGCGTGGAGACCGGCGCCGCGCTCAGCCAGGCCGACGTCGCCCGCGAGCGCGCGCAGGTGGGCCGGGTCCGCCGCCGGCAGGACTGACGCGTGCTCCCTCCCTTCGACGGGAACGGCTACCGCAAGCGGGTCCTCGCCGCCATCGAGGCCCGCGGCGGCGCCGACGCCACCGACCCGTTCGAGGTCTACGACCTCCCGCTGGACGGACCGCTGACCGACGACGACGTCGCCCGGCAGGTCGACGCCGTCTGGGCGTTCTGGCAGAAGCAGCGCGACCACCCCAAGTACCGCGGCCTGGTCACCGCGCTGCTCGCCTCGCACGACGCCCTCGCCGCGCAGCTGCGCACCGCCGGCGGGCGGCAGTGGCTGGCCGGGCAGACCCGCGCCGAGCGGGCCCGCCGCGACGCCGCCCGGTACGCCGAGCTCGACGCCGCCCTGCAGCGGCTGACCGAGCGCTTCGGCGGGGTGCCGGCCGACAAGGTGGCCGGCCTGCGCGGGATGGCCGCCGCGGCAGGGCTCGACGACGCCGCCTTCGAGGCGCGGCTGCGCGGGCACCGGGTGCTCGGCGCCGAGGCCCCGGCGAGATCCGAGGCACCGGCCGAC
The DNA here is from genome assembly GCF_037034165.1 of Geodermatophilus sp. FMUSA9-8. NCBI lineage: Bacteria > Bacillati > Actinomycetota > Actinomycetes > Geodermatophilales > Geodermatophilaceae > Geodermatophilus > Geodermatophilus sp. FMUSA9-8. The sequence continues at coordinate 876,106 of NZ_JBAGKE010000001.1, forward strand.
GCCGCCGTGGTGCTGCGGCAGGTCCGCGACGGCCTCGAGGAGCTCGGGCGGATCGAGGGCGCCCGGGTGCCCAGCCTGCACGCGCTGCTCGAGCTGCCGCCGACCGCCGACCGCGAGACGGTCCGCCGGCGCCGCGACGCCCTGCTCGTCGTCAACCGGCAGCGCCGCCCCGACCGGCGCCGCGCCCTCGTCGACGACCTGCTCGCCGCCGTCGGCACGCTGCTCGTCGACGGCGACCCCGCCGTCTACCTCGACGCCCTGGCCGACGACGTCCGCGCGGCGCTGCGCCCGCGCGTCGCGTCCGCGGTGCTCGTCGAGGACCGGCTCACCCCCGCCGATGCGCACCTGCTGCTGCAGGAGGCGCAGGCCGCCGGCCTCGACCCGCAGCGCGCGGCCGCCGTCGTCACCGGGCTGGCCCGGGAGGCCGGGTCGGACGCAGCCGTGCCCGCTCCCCCGCCGGTCCGCGTGCCCGGCCGCGCCGACTGGCAGGCCGAGGTGTCCGCCGCCTGCGCCGCGCTGCGGGACGGGCGGCCCGTCGCCGCCCGCCGGCACGCCGACGCCGCGCTGTCCGCCGCGGGCGAGCTGCTGCCGCCGATCCGTGCCGTGCGTGACGAGGCGGCCGACGCCGCCGTCCGGGCCGAGGCCGCCTGGCGCACGGTCGGGCCGGCGCTGGCCGCCCGGCGGCACGCCGCCGCCGCGACGGCCCTGGAGCAGCTGGTCGCCACCGCCGCCGACGTCCCCGGGCCGGGCGGGGAGGACGCCGCGGAGCTCCTCCGCCGGTCGCGGGAGGCGCTGGCGCTGGCCGACGCCGTCCTCGCCCCGCCCTGCACCGGCCGCGACCGGGAGGACGCGCTGCTGGCCGCCCTCGACGCCGTCGCCGACCACCCCGCCGCCCGCGCCGAGCTGGCCGCGCTCCCCGTCGCCCCGCCCACCGGCGTGCACGCCGTCCCGGCCCCCGGCGGCGCCCGCGACGTGCGCTGGACGGCCTCGGCGTCGGCCGGCCCGGTCGAGTACCGGGTGCTGCGGGTGCGACCCGACGGCGGCCGCCAGGTGGTCGGCACGACGACCGGCACGTCGCTGGAGGACGGCGGCTACGGCCCGGTGACCGGCCACGTCGTCGTCGCCTCGCGGCTGGGCGTCGCCTCCGCGGAGGCGGCCACGGGCGAGGCCCCCGGGCCCCGCCGGACCCCCGCGCCGCCCCGGGCCCCCGCGCCGCAGCCGGCCCCCGCCACCTCGGCGCCGCCCGCCGGCTCGCTCACCGCCCTCCCCCACGGCCGCCGGCTCCGGCTGGTCCACGACGTCCCCGCCGCCGAGGTGCGCCGGCTGCCCGCCGGCGCGTCCCCGCCCGCGCCCGGCACCGCCGTCGCCGACCCCGACGCCGTCGGCGCGCTCGTGCCGGCCATGGGACCGGGGCTCGCGGTCGACGCCCGGCCCTCGGCACCGGTCACCGAGTACGTCCTCCTCGTCCGCACCGGCCCGGTGCCCGTCGCGGGCCCCAGCGCCGCGTGGGTGGTGCTGCCGCCGGTGTCCGGCGCGGCGGTCGACGGCGACCGGCTGCGGTGGACCTGGCCCGAGGGCTGCACCGAGGTCGTCGCGGTGGTCCGCCCGGACGCCCCGCCCGAGGGCCCCGACGACGGCACCCGCCGCAAGGTCACCAACACCCGCTACGAGATCGACGGCGGCCTGCCGCTGCCCGACGGCGGCGGCCACGTGGCGCTGTTCCCGTGCACGCGGGTCGGCGGGCGGCTGCTGGTGGGCTGCGAGGCGCCGGCGGACGCGCGGGTCCGCCTGGGCTAGT